>JAEWIX010000068.1 GCA_023386885.1 Pseudomonadota bacterium | reverse complement strand
GGGGGGGGTGATGATCACGCAGACCATACGCCGCGCGAGAGCGCGAAAACTCCGGCAAGATTCGACACCGCACGAGCGCATGATGTGGCGCGCGCTCAAGGCTTTTCCGATCGTCGGCACGCATTTTCGGCGGCAGGCTCCCATCGGACCCTATATCGTCGATTTCCTTTGCCCGGCGCTGCATCTCGTGATCGAAATCGATGGAGGTCATCATGCGGAAAACAACACCGCACGTCATGATCAGATACGGCAAGAGTGGCTGGAAGCTGAGGGTTATCGCGTGTTGAGATTCTGGAATTCGGACGTTGCAACCAACATGGCCGGCGTTCTTCAGACAATCGCCACGGAGGTCGAGAAATATCGCAACTCGGGGGCCGATCATCTCAAGCATCAGCGCGTGAGAAAGCCACGAACGTCACCCCACCCCGCCCGCTACGCGGTCGACCCTTCCCCTCCAGGGGAGGGTGAAGCGTGATGAAACTCACCCTCGTCGTCGCCTGCGCGCTGATCGATGCTGACAACCGCGTGCTGATCGCGCAGCGCCCGGAGGGCAAGCAGCTCGCGGGCCTGTGGGAATTTCCCGGCGGCAAGCTGGAGCCGGGCGAACGTCCCGAACCAGCTTTAATCCGCGAACTGCACGAAGAACTCGGCATCGAGGTCAAGGAAGCCTGCCTCGCGCCGCTGACTTTCGCCAGCCACGCCTACGAGACGTTCCACCTGCTGATGCCGCTCTACATCTGCCGGCGCTGGGACGGTACGGTCGCGTCAAAGGAAGGACAGGCGCTCGCCTGGGTCCGCGCCAACAAGCTGCGCGACTATCCGATGCCGCCCGCCGACATTCCCCTGATCCCGCCGCTGATCGATTTGTTGATGTGAGGCGCAGGCTATTTCTTCTCGCCCGCCTTCTTCACCGCATCCTCAAGGCTGAACTTCGCCGAGCCCGGCCGCAACGGTTTCGGCTGGCTCGCATCCGGCGCCCAGCCGAGCAGCCAGACGATGTCGAACGTCGCGCGGATGCGACCGTCGGGATCGGCGAACCGCTCGCTGTAGATCTGCGCCATGCGTAGCAACGTCGCGCGCCGCGACGGAGTCTTGCGCCGCTCCACCAGCACATTGGTCGCGCCCATCCGCCGCAAATCCTGCATCAGCGCGAAGGCGTTGTCATAACGCACCGTCAGCCGCTCGAAATCGGTCACCGGCAATGCGAAACCGGCACGTTGCAATAGGCCTCCTGCATCGCGCAGATCAGCGAACGGCGAGACGTGCGGCGACGCGCCGCCCTCCACCTCGGCTTCCGCCGCCGCGAACGCTTGCCGCAACTCGGTGAGCGTATCGCCGCCGACCATCGCCGCCAGCAGCAAACCGTCCGGCTTCAGCGCGCGCCGCACCTGCGCCAGCACACCCGGCAGATCATTGACGAATTGCAGCGCCAGCAGCGACACCGCGAGATCGATCGATCCCGGTGCCAGCGACAGCGCGGCGCTGTCGTCTGTCGTAATCTCCACCGGCCTGAGCGACACGCCCTGCTTCTCTAAAGCCACACGCAACGCATCGCCCGGCGTCGCCAGATCAATCCCCGAGGTGAAGCTGCGATTGATCGCCGCCAACCGTTCCGCCGCATCGTTCGCGACATGGTCGAGGAGGAACGCCGCCGCGCCCAACCGCACAGCTCGTTCCTGCCGCGCCTTCAACAGGACGCGATCGAACAGAACCGGCGCTTTGGATTTCTCGGGCGACACTTTCTCAGACGACATGGCGGCGTGTTACGCCCCTCGCCCGCACGTGGCAATCCGCCTTGAGACGCGGGACCGGCAAGGCTAGGCTCGCCCCATGACGGCGGCGGATATCCCCTCGACGCGACCGAACGGCCGGCTCCGCAGCGCCTGGCGCGCCTGCCACTGTTTCGCCGCAAGACTCCCACGCGCGGTTCTCGACGTCGCGCTGCCGACCTTGTGCGCCGCCTGCCGCGAGCCGGTCGCCGGCGACGGCCTCTGCGCCACCTGTTGGGGGCAACTGTCGTTCATCGAGCCGCCCTATTGCCCGCGCCTCGGCATTCCCTTCGTCTACGATCCCGGCCCGGACATTCTCTCCATGCAGGCCATCGCCGATCCGCCGGCGTTCCACCGCGCCCGCGCCGCGGTTCGCTACGACGACATTGCCAAGACGCTGGTGCACGCGCTGAAATATCAGGACCGCACCGATCTGGCGCCGACCATGGGCCGCTGGATGGCGCGCGCCGGCAGCGAACTGCTTACCGACACCGATCTTCTGATTCCGGTGCCGCTGCATTGGCGGCGCGCCTGGAGCCGGCGCTACAATCAGTCCGGCGCGCTGGCGAAAATCATCGCGACGCACGGCCATGCCAAGGTCGCAGGCGACGTGCTGCGCCGGGTGCGGCCGACGCAGCAGCAGATCGGCCTGTCGAAAGCCGAGCGCGCCGCCAACGTGCAAGGCGCCTTCGCCGTCGCCCCCGACAAGACCGCCGACGTACACGGCCGCCACATCGTCCTGATCGACGACGTGCTCACCTCCGGCGCGACCGCCGACGCCTGCGCCCGCGCGTTGTTGCGCGCCAAGGCCAGACAGGTCGACGTGCTGGTGTTTGCCCGGGTTGTGGACACCCTGCAAAGCCCCTTATAATCCGTAACTTCATTCACGAAAGCATGTCTGATGACCGCTGCGGTTGAAATCTACACGCGCCCCGGCTGCGGCTATTGCAGCGCCGCGCTGGCGCTGCTGACGCGCAAGAACGTCGCCTTCACGCATTACGATGCGGCAACGGACCCCTCGGTGCGCGAACAGATGTACGATCGCGTCGGCATGGGCGCGACGTTCCCTCAGATTTTCATCGACGGCACGCATATCGGCGGCTGCGACGACCTTTACGCGCTCGATCGCGCACGCAAGCTCGACGCGATGCTGGCCGGCGAAGGCGAAGGAGTGGCCTCATGAGCACAGGATCGCCGTTCGTCGCTGCCATGGTGCAGATGCGCACCGGCCTGCTGCCGGGGCCGAGCTTCGAGCAGGCTGCGGAACTGATCCGTGAGGCCGCGCTGCAAGGCGCCGACTACGTGCAGACGCCCGAAGTCAGCAACATGATGCAGGTGAACCGCCCCGCGCTGTTCGAGCATCTCGCCGATCAGAACGACGACGTTTCACTCAAGGGCTATCGCGATCTGGCGCGCGAGCTGAAAATCCATCTGCATATCGGCTCGCTGGCGCTGCGCGCGACGCCGGAGCGCGCGGTCAACCGCTCGTTCCTGCTCGGGCCGAACGGCGACATCCTCGCCAGCTACGACAAGATCCATATGTTCGATATCGATCTCGGCAACGGCGAGAGCTATCGCGAGTCCGCCAACTATCAGCCCGGCGATACCGCGGTACTCACCGATCTACCGTGGGGCCGCCTCGGCATGACGATCTGTTACGACGTGCGCTTCCCCTCGCTCTATCGCGCGTTGGCAGAGGCCGGCGCGACGTTCCTCGCGGTGCCCTCGGCCTTCACGAAGAAGACCGGCGAAGCGCATTGGCATACGCTGCTGCGCGCCCGCGCCATCGAGAACGGCTGCTTCGTAGTCGCCGCCGCGCAGACCGGGCAGCATGAAAACAAGCGCGAGACCTTCGGCCATTCGCTGATCGTCGATCCGTGGGGCGTGGTGCTGGCCGACGGAGGTACCGAGATCGGCGTGGTACTGGCGACCATCGATCCCGCCAAGGTCGAGACCGCGCGCAAGAGCATTCCCTCACTGCAACACGGCCGCCGCTTCAGCGTTCTCGATACCCAGGGCGCACCGGATCGACTGCAAGTGGTGCGAGGCTCGGCATGATCAAATACGATCTGCGCTGCGAGCAGGACCACGCTTTCGAAAGCTGGTTTCAAAGTTCGTCGGCCTACGATTCCCAACGCAAGCGCAAGCTGATCGCCTGCCCGTCCTGTGGCTCATCGAAGATCGAAAAGGCGATCATGGCGCCGCGCCTCGCCGGCACCAGGAAGCGTGGCCGTGTTGAAGCGCCGAGCGAAGCCGTGCCGGCGGAAGCATCGACTCCGTCGCTGGTGATGACGCAGGAGCTTGAATTGCGCGCCAAGCTCAAGGAACTACGCGACCATGTGGTGAAGAACGCCGACAATGTCGGCGAACGCTTCCCCAATGAAGCGCGCAAGATGCACTACGGCGATATCGAGCATCGCCCGATCTACGGCGAGGCATCGGCGGATGAAGCCAAATCGCTGATCGACGAAGGCATCGAGGTGATGCCGTTGCCGACGTTGCCGGAAGATCGCAACTGAACGAAACGACGAAGGGTTGTGTGGGACGCCGTCACCCTTCGAGGCTCGGGCTAGCGCCCTCGCACCTCAGGATCACGCTACACGCGTGACGTCAAACCGCAATCAGCAGTGCGACACCGATCACGATCAGCACGATGCCGCTCAACTCGCGCAGCGACAGCGGCTGCTTGAACGAATAGTACGACACCGCTTGCGCGAATAGCACTTCGACCAGCGCCAGCGTGCGAACGTTGGCGGCGGCGGTGAGCGCGAAGGCGAGAAACCAGAACTGCGAGGCGAATGCGCCGGTGAACCCGGCCGCCATCGACGGCCGCCACATTCGCAGGATATCGGCCAACACCTTTGGCGCGCGCGTCAGCAGATAGATCGTCAGCACCACCGTCTGCACGAACAGTCCGAACACCAGCGTGTAGCTCGCCGCCGTTACGAACGACACGTCCGGTACCGCGATGATGGCGCCGCGAAAGCCGACCGCCGACAGCGCGAAGCACGCCGCAGCCACCAGTCCCTGCACGGTCGGCTTGAGGCTGCCGAAGCTCTTGACGAAACCCTTCGCGCCGGGCCGCAGCGCGGTGATGACGACGCCGGCGGTCGCGATCAGGATCGCCAGCACCTTCAGCCCGGTGAGGTGATCGCTGAGAAATACGAAGCCGAAGATCGCAGTCTGGATCGCTTCGGTCTTGAGGTAGGCCGTAGTGACGACGAAGGATTGATCGTTCATCGCCGCCAGCATCAGGCCGGTCGCCGCGATTTGCGCCAGCGCCCCGAGCAACAGCCACGGCCAGAACGCTGTCCCCGGCGACGGCAGCGAATCGCCGGTGAAGACCAGCACGATCGCCAGAAACAGCACCGAGAACGGGAAGCCGAACAGGAAGCGGATGTTGGTCGCGCCCCAGGTCCCGAGCGGCCCGGTCAGCGAGCGCTGCATGGCGTTGCGCGCCACCTGCCCGAGCGCGGCAATGACGGTGAACGGAATCCAGAGCGATGCGATGGTGAACATGGAGGACTGCAATCAGAAAATGATCGGCCGGCGGTGAGAGGGCCGGCGTCGAAAGGTCGCGCCTTTGCGGCGGGGCAACCTGACCGCTCCGGGCGATGCGGTCAACCAGTTCCGCCTCATGACTGGATTGCGCACAGTATCCGTCTGCACACTTGTCTCGTGGCGAAAGCCGGCTCTAATCGACGCTTTCCGCCACCACCATGTAGTTGACGTCCATGTCCGACGACGTACTCCAGCGGTCGGCGAACGGACTGTAGACCACGCCGGCCTGCTCGGTGATGCCAAGTCGGCTGCTCTCGAGATAACCGGCGAGTTCGTCCGGCGTGACGAATTTTTCCCACTGATGGGTGCCGCGCGGCAGCCAGCGCAGCACATATTCCGCGCCGACGATCGCCAGCGCGAAACTCTTCCATGTGCGATTGAGCGTCGACACCACCATCAGGCCGCCGGGTTTGAGCACGCTGGCGCAACGGCCGAGAAACGCGCCGACATCGACGACGTGCTCGACCACTTCCATCGCCAGCACGATGTCGAAGCGCTCGCGCTGATCCATCTCTTCCAACGTCGTGCAGCGATAGTCGATCGAGACGTGCGATTTGTCGGCGTGCAGCTTCGCCGCCGCAATGTTGCTCTCCGACGGATCGACGCCGATCACCTGCGCGCCGAGTCTCGCCAAAGGCTCGCACAACAAGCCGGCGCCGCAACCGATATCGAGGACGCGCAGGCCTTCGAGGCAGGTCAGGCTGCGCGCGTTGCGGTCGAACTTGCGGCAGGCGGCGTCGCGAATGAACGCGAGCCGCAGCGGATTGATCTTGTGCAGCGGCGCCATCTTGCCGCGCGGATCCCACCACTCGGCCGACAGCTTCGAGAACTTTGCGATCTCGGCGGGATCGACGCTGGCGCTGGACGCGCCAAGACTATCTGTTTGCATGGTCATGATCGGCGCGCGCCTCCTGATTATCGCGCGGTAATGAAGTTGCGGAACGCCAGCGGCGACGCAATCGTCTTGATCTTTTCGACGCCCTCGCCGACGCCGCGAATCGTCACGTCACCATAGTTCAGAATCCGCCCCAGAATGCTCTGGTTGACGTCGACGCTTTCGACCTTGTCGAGGCTCATCTCGAAGGTCCGCCGCTTGATAAACCCTTCCTTGTGCACCACCCGCAGGCTGGTGACGTCGGTTTCGGTGGTCCAGCGTTTGAACCAGGCCCGGAACGACAGGTAGAACGCGACCAGCGCGGCGACCCCCGAGCCTGCCAGACAGAGCAACACCAGGGTGCCTTGCAGGACCATCTGCGACCCCATCAGCAGGGCAATGGCGACGATCCAGCCGACCAGCCCCGGCAGGTAGAACACCCAGTGCAGATTGGTCGAATACAGCAGTTTTTCGCCCGGCTGCAGGATGTCGTCGATATAGCGCCCCATCGGCCTCTCGCAATCGCCCTTTGGCAAGTGATGACCGGCGCAAACCGGTTGCCTGCCTGTCGGCTCGCCGGTATGTATACGCGCCTTTCGGCACCGCGGCACGTCCCGGCCGCACCATACCTCGTTGTCTTCAAGGAACATACCATCCGCCATGGGCCGGCTTGTCATGAAATTCGGCGGTACGTCCGTCGCCAACATCGAACGCATCCGCAACGTCGCGCGGCACGTCAAACGCGAGGTCGATGCCGGCCATGACGTTGCCGTGGTGGTGTCGGCGATGTCCGGGAAAACCAACGAATTGGTGGCGTGGTGCCGCGACGCCTCGCCGATGCACGACGCGCGCGAATATGACGCCGTGGTCGCCTCCGGCGAGCAGGTGACTTCGGGATTGCTGGCCATCGCGTTGCAGGCGCTCGGCGTGCAGGCTCGTTCCTGGCAGGGCTGGCAGATTCCGATCAAGACCTCGGACGCCCACGCCTCGGCCCGCATCCTCGACATCGACGGCAGCGAAATCGTCAAGCGTTTCGCCGACCGCAAGGAAGTCGCGGTGGTCGCCGGCTTCCAGGGCATCAACCCGCAGACCGGCCGCATCACCACCTTGGGCCGTGGCGGCTCGGATACGTCCGCGGTGGCGATCGCCGCCGCGATCAAGGCCGACCGCTGCGATATCTATACTGACGTCGATGGCGTCTACACCACCGATCCCCGGATCGTGCCGAAGGCCCGGCGCCTCGACAAGATCGCGTTCGAGGACATGCTGGAACTGGCCTCGCAGGGTGCCAAGGTGTTGCAGGTGCGCTCCGTCGAACTCGGCATGGTGCACAACATGCCGATCTTCGTGCGCTCCAGTTTTGATGAGCCCGACGCGATCGATCCTCACGCCACACCGCCCGGAACGCTGATTTGCAGCGAGGAAGAAATGATGGAAAGCCACGTTGTCACCGGTATAGCCTTCTCGAAGGACGAGGCGCAGATTTCGGTCCGCCAGATCGAGGACAAGCCCGGCGTCGCCGCGGCGATTTTCGTGCCGCTGGCCGCCGCCAATATCAATGTCGACATGATCGTCCAGAACGTCTCGGAGGACGGCAAGGCCACCGACCTGACCTTCACCGTTCCGGCCTCCGACTTCGTTCGCGCCAAGGAAACGATCTCCGCTGCCAAGGCGCAGATCGGTTATGCCCGCCTCGACAGCGCCACCGACGTCGCCAAGGTCTCGGTGATCGGCTCGGGCATGCGCAGCCATGCCGGCATCGCCGCCAAGGCGTTTGCCGCGCTGGCGGAGCGCAACATCAACATCCGCGCCATCACCACCTCGGAAATCAAGTTCTCTGTGCTGATCGACGCCGCCTATACCGAACTCGCCGTCCGCACGCTGCATTCGCTGTACGGTCTCGACAAGGGCTGAAGCAAACAAACATGCGGAGGCGGCCGTGAACGATATCGCAAGCGCCGCCAACGCATTCCTGCTGGTGTTCGCGGGATTGTTCCCGATCGTCAATCCGATCGGCGGCGCACCGATCTTCCTGCGCCTCACCTATCCCTGCCCCGCGGATCGCCCGACACTGGCGCGCGGCGTCGCCATCAACAGCTTCCTGCTGCTGCTGGGGTCGCTGATCATCGGCTCGCATGTGCTGGAATTTTTCGGCATCACGCTGCCGATCGTCCGCATTGCCGGCGGCAGCGTCGTGGCGGCATTCGCCTGGAAATTGTTGCACTCCAGCGAGGAACTCGAAGATCAGCGCAGCGTCACCGACCACGCACCCGGCGCCCGCGTCGATGCCTTCTACCCGCTAACCATGCCGCTGACGGTGGGCCCCGGCTCGATCTCGGTCGCGATCACGCTGGGCAGCCAGCGGCCCGCCGTCAGCGCTGGTCTTGGCGACTTCGCATTGGTGGCGGCGGCCGCGGTGGCCGGGCTCGCGGTAGTCGCGGTATCGATCTATGTCTGCTACCGCTTCGCTGGCGATCTGGTGGCGGCGCTGGGCCGGCGCGGCACCAGCGTCGTGATGCGGCTGTCCGCCTTTATCCTGCTCTGCATCGGCATCCAGATCATCTGGAATGGGTATGTCGCACTGACTGCCCATGCGGGTTGATCGCACGGCACGGGATTACCGTTCGACACTGGAATGCCCGCAGATTTGGCAGGGGATTTGCTTGGCAAAATAAGCTGCAATTCGCTATACGGCCCTGAACAGGCCGCCTACGCCAGCGCAGCAGGCCGGACTGAGACAAAAGCGGGTTTTTGCGCGCCCTCGCGACGTGTAAAATAGCCAAAGTTCATATTTTTCGACGATTTGGGACCTGCGGCATGGAAGCCGCCGGGCGCCCGCAGGGAAGGACATCGGCATATGCGGAGCGCGTCGGGTGGCCCCCGCGTCTTGCTGAGACGGCTCCGCGAGGTCATGGCGGAGCAGGTCAGCGCTCAGGAACGCCTCGACAAGATCGTGGTGCTGATCGCCGCCAACATGGTGGCGGAAGTCTGCTCGACCTACGTGCTGCGCATCGACAACACCCTGGAACTCTACGCCACCGAAGGCCTGAACCGCGACGCCGTCCACCAGACCGTTCTCAACGCCCATGAGGGTCTGGTCGGTCTGGTCGCGAGCGAAGCCACGCCGCTCAATCTCTCCGACGCCCACAGCCACCCGGCCTTCTCGTTCCGCCCGGAAACCGGCGAAGAAATCTACAACTCGTTCCTCGGCGTGCCGATCCTGCGCGCCGGCAACACCCTCGGCGTGCTGGTGGTGCAGAACCGCGCCAAGCGCACCTATGTCGAGGAGGAAGTCGAGGCCTTGCAGACCACCGCCATGGTGGTCGCCGAAATGATCGCCTCGGGCGAGCTGTCGGCACTGGCGCGGCCCGGCGCAGAGCCCGCCGCACGCCATCCGCAGCACAAGGCCGGCTCGATCCTGTCCGACGGCATCGCACTCGGCCATGTGGTGCTGCACGAACCGCGCGTCGTCATCACCAACTACATCGCGGAAAATCTGCCGCAGGAAATCAAGCGGCTCGACGACGCGCTCACCAAGCTGCGCGCCGACCTCGATCGCATGCTGGAGCGCGGCGACGTTGCCGATGGCGGCGAGCATCGCGACGTGCTCGAAGCCTATCGCATGTTCGCCAACGACCACGGCTGGTCGCACAAGCTGCACGAGGCGGTCGCCACCGGCCTTACCGCCGAAGCCGCCGTCGAACGCGTGCAGTCCGATACGCGCGCGCGCATGCTGCGCTCGACCGATCCTTATCTGCGCGACCGCCTGCACGATCTTGAAGACCTCGGCCATCGCCTGATGCGTCAGCTCGTCGGTCAGGATCACGCGCCGTCGCGCGAGCAGCTTCCCGACAACGCCATCCTGATCGCACGGTCGATGGGACCGGCGGCGCTGCTCGACTACGACCGCAAACGGTTGCGCGGTCTGGTGCTGGAAGAAGGCACCGCCAACTCGCACGTCTCCATCGTCGCGCGCGCGCTCGGCATTCCGGCGGTCGGCGAAGTGCCAAACGCCGCCGGCCTGGCCGATCAGGGCGACGCCATCATCGTCGATGGTACCTCGGGCTCGATCTATGTCCGTCCGTCCGCGGAAGTGGAATCCGCCTATGCCGAACGAGTGCGCTTCCGCGCCCGGCGTCAGGCGCAGTATTCGGCGTTACGCGACCGCCCGACCGTGACCAAGGACGGCCAGCCGGTCGAACTGCTGCTCAACGCCGGCCTCGTCATCGACCTGCCGCATATCGAGGACACCGGCTGCGGCGGCATCGGTCTGTTCCGCACCGAATTGCAATTCATGGTCGGGCAAAGCCTGCCGCGGTCGGTCGAGCAGTTGTCGCTGTATCGCGCCGTGCTGGATGCGGCAGGCAAGAAGCCGGTCACGTTCCGCACCCTCGACATCGGCGGCGACAAGGCACTGCCTTACATGGAAACCGTCATCGAGGAGAATCCGGCGCTGGGCTGGCGCGCGATTCGTCTCGGCCTCGACCGGCCCGGCCTGTTGCGCGGCCAGATTCGCGCATTGCTACGCGCCGGCGGCGGCCGCGCGTTGAAGATCATGTTCCCGATGATTTCGGAGATCGCCGAATTCGATCAGGCCAAGCTGATCGTCGAGCGCGAACTCACTTATCTGCGCCAGCACGGCCATGCGCTGCCCGAACGCATCGACATCGGCACTATGATCGAGGTGCCGGCGCTGCTCTATCAGCTCGACGAATTGTTCGAGAAGGTCGATTTCGTATCGATCGGCTCCAACGACCTGTTCCAGTTCATGTTCGCGGTGGATCGCGGCAACTCGAAAGTCTCGGATCGCTTCGACACCTTGTCGGCGCCGATCCTGCGCGCCTTGCGCGACATCATCCGCAAGGCCAACGCGGCAAAACGCGACGCGTCGCTGTGCGGCGAGATGGCTTCGACGCCGATCGGCGCGCTGGCGCTGATCGCGCTGGGCTACCGCACGCTGTCGCTGTCCGCGACCGCACACGGCCCGGTCAAGGCGCTGATCCTCGATCTCAACGCCGGAAAAGCCGAGACATTGATGACGGCGCTGCTCGATGCGCCCGCCGGCAGCGTCTCGATCCGGGAGGAATTGAAGCGGTTTGCCGACGCCGAGGGGTTGTCGTTGTAGCGAGGCTCATTCGCCCGCTCCGCCCTCGCCTTTACTTCACCGAGACATCCCATGCTGCCTGAAGCCAAACTCGACATTCTGCTGGCGCGTCACGCCGAACTCGAAGCCCAATTGCTGGGCGAGGTCGGCGCCGAGAACTACGTGCGCATGACGCGCGAACTGGCCGAACTCAATCCGGTGATCGACGCGGTCAAAGCCTATCGCGCGGCGGTCGCCGAACTCGCCGGCATCGACGCTATGGTGGGCGATCCCGCGACCGATACCGAGATGCGCGAGTTGGCCGAAGCCGAGCGCCCCGACCTGGAGACGCGTCGCGACGAATTGATGCAACAGATCCGCATCGCGCTGCTGCCAAAGGACGCGATGGACGAACGCAACGTCATCCTCGAAATCCGCGCCGGCACCGGCGGCGACGAGGCTTCGCTGTTCGCTGGCGATCTGTTCCGGATGTACGAGCGCTTCGCCGGCTTGCAGGGCTGGAGGGTCGAGGTGATCTCCGCCAGCGAAGGCACCGTCGGCGGCTACAAGGAAATCATCGCCGAGGTGCAGGGCCGCGGCGTCTTCGCCAAACTGAAATTCGAATCCGGCGCGCATCGCGTGCAGCGCGTGCCGGACACCGAAACCCAGGGCCGCATCCACACCTCGGCAGCAACCGTCGCGGTGCTGCCGGAAGCCGAGGATGTTGACGTGAACATCAGGAACGAAGACCTCCGCATCGAGACCATGCGCGCGCAGGGCGCCGGCGGCCAGCACGTCAACAAGACCGAGTCCGCGATCCGCATCACGCATCTGCCGACCGGCATCGTGGTGATGATGCAGGACAGCCGCTCGCAGCATAAGAACCGCGCCAGCGCCATGAACATCCTGCGCTCACGGCTGTACGATGCCGAACGCCAACGCCTCGATTCCGAACGCTCCGCCGACCGGCGCGGTCAGGTCGGCTCCGGCGACCGTTCCGAGCGCATCCGTACCTACAATTTTCCGCAAGGTCGCGTCACCGACCATCGCATCAACCTGACGCTCTACAAGCTGCCGCAGGTGATCGCCGGCGAAGCGTTGGGCGAACTGATCGACGCGCTGACCACCGAGCATCAGGCCGCGCAATTGGCAGCGCAGGGCGCCGCGACGTAGAGCATGATCCCGAAAAGTGGAAGCCGGTTTTCGGACAAGATCATGCTCAAAAAGAAAAACGCCACGATCTGATACAACGTAGTTGGATCGGACATTGGTTTGGGACATTGGCCGTGGACATTTCGCTCGCAGGACAGACCATCGAGACGGCGCGCCGGAATCTGACGGCGCATCTGGAGGCTGCCGCGATCGAAACACCCGAACTCGATGCACGATTGATGATCGGCGCGGTGACGCGGCTCGATCTCACCGGTCTCATCACCAGGGCCGAACAGCGACTGACCGCATTCGACGCGGCACGGCTGAAGGATCTCGCGCGGCGACGCATCGGCGGCGAGCCGGTTGCGCGCCTGCTCGGCCACAAGGAATTCTGGGGACTGGACTTCCAACTCTCGCCGGCGACGCTGGTGCCGCGCCCCGACACCGAAACGGTGGTCCAAGCCGCGCTCGATATCCTGCGCGCCGACGGCGATACCATTCGCACCTTGCGGATCGCCGATCTCGGCACCGGCTCCGGCGCAATCCTGCTAGCGTTATTGCACGAACTGCCGAACGCGACCGGCATCGGCACCGATATCAATCTTGCCGCGTTGCAGACTGCGCGCGCCAATGCGACGCGACTGGGCCTTGCCTCGCGCGCGACGTTCGCGGCCAGCAACTTCGCCGCGGCGCTGGCCGGCCCTTACGATTTGATTGTTTCCAATCCGCCCTACATCCCGAGCCACGACATCTACACCTTGTCGACCGAGGTCCGCGAACACGATCCACACCGCGCACTCGATGGCGGCGACGATGGGCTCGACGCTTACCGGCTGATCGTTCGCCAGACCGCCGGCCTGCTGGCGCCCCGCGGGACGCTGATCCTGGAAATCGGCCAGCACCAGAGCGACGACGTCACCCGTCTGGCACGGGCGGCCGACCTGACCCCACACGGCCCCCCGCGCGCCGATCTAGGCGGCGTGCCGCGCGCCCTCGCCTTTCGCCATTTGCCTCGATAAAGTCTGATTGGAACGCAAAAAAACCTCTTGGAATATCGGTTGGGAACGACTACGTTCCGCTCATAATATCGGTTCAGGGTGATCGGCCCTCTCGGTTGTCGGGATTGAGGTCGAAGCTCAAAGAGAGCGACCCTAACAAAAGGTTCCAAAAGCCGGTTTTCATTGCGCGCGATAGCCAAGAGCTGCGCTGCCGATCGACCGCAAAGCCAACGAAAGCGCGATCTCATACGCTTGAGAACCCATACGAGACATACTCATTCGAGGTAACGCGAGCTGGCGTAACAAGTCGGGCTTGCGGGCTAATGAGCTTGCGGAAGCGGGCTGCTTGATTTGATCCAGCCGGTTGGGCGTTTGCCCGCTGGCGGTTGGGGAACGCGTCTTTGTTGAACGCGATGTAGGCATATCGAGATATCCAAAGCAGTCCGGTCGACGTGACGCGGAGCTTGTCGCGCGACCACATCCGATCACCACTCAGGTTCACGACACTCAGGTTTCACGGCTCAAGGCGGCAAACTTAAGGATTGGTAGAAGGCGACACATGAGAAACGGTCAGAACAACAAGCGGATGCGCGGCCGAAATAATAACAACAACAATAATAACAATAATCGGCGCGGCCAGAATCCGATGACGCGGGTTTTCGAATCCAACGGTCCGGACATCAAGATTCGCGGCACCGCTTCTCACATCGCTGAGAAATACGTCCAGCTTGCCAGAGACGCGCGTGGTTCCGGCGACCCGGTCGCCTCGGAGAATTATTACCAGCACGCCGAGCACTACTTTCGCCTGATCGCCGCCGCTCAGGAACAGTTTCGCCAGAACCAACCGCAACAGCAGCAACAGCCGCGCAATGATCTCGACGTCGCCGAAGAGGGCGAGGACGGTGGCGATGGCTATTCCAGCTTCGGCGCCGAACCGGGCTTCGTGCCGGTGCAGCAACAGCCTTTTGCGCCACGCGACAATCAGCGTGATAACCAGCGCGACCGTCAACGCGACCAGCGCTTTCAGCCGCGCGACAACGAACAGCCGCGTGAGCAGCAGCCGAACGAGCGCGCCTATCGCGAGCAGCGCGCGCAACCGCAGCCGGAGTACCAATCGCAACCTACAGCGCAACCGCTCGACAGCGGCGTTGACCGGCTGCCGTCGTTCATCACCGGCGGTCAACCGCAGCCGAGCAACGGGTTCGAATCGAACGGTCAGCCGAGCGGCGAACGCTTCCCGCCGCGCCGCCGCCGTCGCCCGCACGGGCCGCGCCCCGATGCCAACGCCGCGCCTGCCGCGGCCGCGGAAGAACTCAATCCCGGCAACGAGTAGACCGGAAGATCGCGATGCCATCCGCGGCATCGTCGTGTTCCGATATTGTCATCACATGCAAACGCCGTCGGATCAGATCCGGCGGCGTTTTGCTATTGCGAGACCTTCAGCGTTGAAACGTCGATGACGTCGGCACCAGCACCGGGCCGAGCGAGGGAATCAGCCGCGTGCGTTCGCGGTGCGCAGGAATCGCGCGATAGACCTGCTTGGTTGCCTCGACGATATGCACGCCGGCGACCGGCAGCGACAGCGCCGCGCCCATCCGTTCCCATGCCAGCGCCGAGCGCAGAAACCAGCCGCGTCCGATCGGCGGCATGAACAGCGCCTCACCCCATGCGGTCGGCGTGAACCATGTCTGCCGCAGCAAGTCGGTGATCTGCTTGCGCGAGTACGGACGGCCATGGCCGAACGGCGTCATATCGGTGCGCGTCCACACGCCACGCCGGTTCGGAACCACCATCAACATGCGCCCGGACGGCGCCAGCACGCGCCAGGCTTCGCGCAACAACGCCTCAGGATCGTCGGACATCTCCAGCGCGTGCACCAACAGGATGCGATCCACCGCCGCGTCGGGCAACGGCAGCGACAGCTCGTCCACCAACGACGCCAGCACCGGGCGTCCGGTCGGCCATTTCAGCACGCCTTGCGCGGCCGGCATCATCGCGATGCAGCGCTCGGCATCGTCGCGGAACAGACCGAGATACGGTGTCGGATAACCGAGACCAAGCACGCGCTGGCCCTGCGCCTCGGGCCAGCATGTGTGAATGCCGCGATTAATCAGACGCCGGGCCACGATCCCGAGACGTCGTGAATAGAAGTCGCGCAGGTCGATCACATCGATGGCCATGCCCAAACTCTAGCACGAGCCTTGCGCACGACGCATCCTGTCACGCGCGGCATTGTGCGGGCGTTTCACCGCAGCAGCGGCTGTGCTAGCCTGACGACAACTCAACGAACGGAGACGTCATGGCTGCCGAGATTCGCCTGTTCCCCTGCCTGTCGGATAATTTCGGCTATCTGATTCACGATCCGGCGAGCGGCGCGACCGCGTCGATCGACGCGCCGGAAGCCGCGCCAGTGATAAAGGCGTTGCAACGCGAGGGCTGGCACCTGACGGACATTCTTGTCACCCATCATCACGCCGACCACGTCGGCGGCATTGCCGAACTGAAGCAAAAATACGATTGCCGCGTCGTCGCGCCGCATGACAAGACTGCCGCCATTCCCGAGGTCGACGAGCGCGTCAAGCAGGGTGACACTGTCATGATCGGCACCCTGACGGCACGCGTGCTGGACACGCCGGGCCATACGCTCGATCACATCAGCTACGTTTTCGATGACGAACGCGCACTGTTCGCCGCCGACACACTGTTCTCGATCGGATGCGGCCGCGTGTTCGAGGGCACTTATCCGATGATGTGGGAGTCGCTCCTGAAGCTGCGCGCGCTACCGGACGACATGCGGCTCTATTGCGGCCACGAATACACGGCCTCCAACGTCAAGTTCGCGCTGGGAATCGAGCCCAACAATCCGGCGCTGCAAGCCCGCGCCAAGCAAGTGGACGCGCTGCGCGCCGCCGGCAAGCCGACCATTCCAGTGCTGCTCGGCGAGGAAAAGAAAGCCAACGTGTTCCTGCGCGCCGATGCGCCCGAAGTCGCCGCTGCCGTCGGCCTCGCCGGCAAGGCTGCTGCCGACGTGTTCGGCGAATTGCGCGAACGCAAGAACAAATCCTGATGGCGCGCACGCCGGGCCTGACCGCCGCGGAGATCGTCACACGGCTCGATCTGAAGCCGCATCCCGAGGGCGGGCATTTCCGCGAGACGTTTCGCGATTCCCGTTGCGACGCGCAGGGGCGCGCGGCGTCGACCGCGATCTATTTCCTGCTGGCGCGCGGCGAGCGTTCGCACTCATCGCATCGATGCCGTGGAGTCGTGGGATTTGTAAGCGGGGGATCCATTGGGGCTGGAGATCGGCGACGGCGCTGGCATCCGCACCGTGCAACTGGGGCCGGATATCATGGCGGGCGAACAACCGCAGACCATCGTGCCGGCACATGCCTGGCAGGCGTCCGAAAGCATGGGCGACTGGACGCTGGTGGGCTGCACCGTCGCGCCCGGATTCGAATTCGCGCAATTCGAACTGGCGCCGCCGGGCTGGTCGCCCGCGCGTTAGGGACTAGGGGCGCTTGCGAAACATATCCTTCGCCGCAATCAATCCGCCGCCCGCGATCAACAATGCGGCGAGCGCGATCGCGGCGGTCGCCTGCGCATAGTCTGCCACGATCAGAAATGCAGTCGAGAGCAACGGCGTAGCGTAGGACGCCGCGCCCAGCACGCGAATCTCGCCGTGCTTCATGCCGATGTCCCACGCATAGAACGCAGCCCCGACCGGACCGAGACCAAGCAATAGGATCGCCAGCCATTGCATCCCTGTTTCAGGCCACACCGTAGTCTCGATGGAAAGATGCATCGCGGCGGCGAGCAGCGCGGTCGCGAGGCAAAAGCCCGCGACGGCATCGGTCGGCACCGCTTTCAGTTTTCGTGACAACACCGAGTAACCCGCCCAGACGAATGCGGCGATGAATGCCGCGACGAAGCCCGGGATTTGCGCCGTGGTGTATTGCGCGCCGGTGTTACCGGCGAACAGCAGAACCGTTCCGGCCAGTCCCAGCAGCGCGCCGACGATGTGGTGCCGCGCCAACCGCTCGCCCGGCAGCAGCGCGGAGAACAGCACAATCAGCAACGGCCAGAGATAATTCAACAGACCCGCTTCCGCCGGCGGCGCGAGCCGCAGCGACAGAAAATACAGCGCGTGATAGCCGAACAGTCCGCCGATGCCGACGATCCATGCGACCAGCGGCTGGCGCAGCGCGCGCACCGCGCCACCGCGCAACAGCACGGTTGCGCTGCCGACAACGCCGCCGATCGCGAATGTCATGGCGGCAAGCTGAAACGCCGGAATGTGGCCGGTCGCCACGGTCAGCACCGCCAACAGCGACCACATCACGATCGCAGTGAGTCCGATCAGGGTCGCAGTGCGTGAGGTCATGGGGCGAAGTCGTGGCTGCGTCATTCCGGGCCTGCGCCTGTAGAACGCGCCGCCCGGAATGACAAGCCTTGGACCGGCCTTGGACCCCGCGACTGTCAGGCGTGATACTGGCCGCCGTTGACCGTGAGAGTCGAGCCGGTGATGAAGCCGGCATCGTCGGCGGCAAGGAACACCACGGCGCGTGCGATTTCTTCCGGTTCGCCGAGGCGGTTGACCGGAATCTGCGGCAGGATGTTTTTCTCGACCACGTCCTTCGGCACGGCCTGCACCATCTCGGTGTTGATGTAGCCCGGACAGATCACGTTGACGGTGATGCCGCCCTTGGCGTTTTCCAGCGCGAGCGCCTTGGTGAAGCCGATATCGCCGGCCTTTGCGGCGGAATAATTGACCTGGCCGAACTGTCCCTTCTGGCCGTTGATCGACGAGATGTTAACGATGCGGCCGAACTTGCGCGCCCGCATGCCTTCGATCACCGGCCGCGTCATGTTGAACAGCGAGCCGAGGTTGGTGTTGATCACGGCATTCCACTGCTCGACGGTCATCTTGTGGAAGGCACCGTCCTTGGTGATGCCCGCATTGTTGACGAGAATTTCAATCGGCCCGAGGTCGGCCTCGACCTTTTTGATGCCGTCGCCGCAGGCCTCGAACGAGCTGACGTCCCACTTGTAGACCGGGATCCCGGTCTCCGCCTTGAATTTTTCCGCCGCCGCATCGTTACCGGCATAGCTCGCGGCAACCTTGTATCCGGCCGCCTTCAGCGCCTTGCTGATCGCTGCGCCAATACCCCTCGTCCCTCCGGTCACCAATGCAACACGCGCCATTATGTCCTCCTCAAGATCCTTTTACGCCGCCGATATATTGCCGGCGGTTTCGCCATCTTCACGACAAAAAATGCCCGGCGCAAGGCCGGGCATTGATCGTGTGTCAGAAGGTATCAGGAGGCGGCATCATCCTGTCGTCATGACGCGCCGCCGCGATATCAGTTGCGCTCGACGCACATCGCGATGCCCATGCCGCCGCCGATACACAGCGTGGCGAGACCCTTCTTGGAATCGCGCTTCTGCATTTCGTGCAACAACGTCACAAGCACGCGTGCCCCCGATGCACCCACCGGATGACCGATTGCAATCGCACCGCCGTTGACGTTGACCTTCGACGTATCCCAGCCGAGGTCCTTGTTGACCGCGCAGGCCTGCGCCGCGAACGCCTCGTTGGCTTCGATCAGATCGAGATCGGCGATATTCCAGCCGGCCTTCTTCAGCGCGGCGCGGGAGGACGGGATCGGACCGGTGCCCATGATCTTCGGATCGACGCCGGCATGCGCCCACGACACGATCCGCGCGATCGGCGTGCGGCCTTCCTTGGCGGCCTGCTTCGCGCTCATCAGCACCACGGCGGCAGCGCCGTCATTGATGCCCGACGCGTTGGCGGCAGTCACCGTGCCGTCTTTCTCGAAGGCGGGGCGCAGCTTGGCGATCGATTCGACGGTCACACCCGACTTCGGATATTCGTCGGTGTCGACGACGACCTCGCCCTTGCGCGACTTCACGGTCACCGGCGCGATCTCGTCCTTGAACTTTCCGGCCTTCTGCGCCGCCTCGGCCTTGTTCTGCGAACCGGTCGCGAACTCGTCCTGCTGCTGACGGGTGATTTGATACTGCTTAGCGACGTTCTCGGCGGTGTTGCCCATGTGGTAGCCATTGAAGGCATCCCACAGACCGTCCTTGATCATGGTATCGACGAAATCGATCGCACCCATCTTGACGCCCGCCCGCAGATACTGGGCGTGCGGCGCCATGCTCATGGATTCCTGACCGCCGGCCACGACGATATCGGAATCGCCATTGAGAATGGCCTGATAGCCGAGCGCCACGGTGCGCAGGCCGGAGCCGCACAGTTGGTTGACGCCCCAGGCCGGGCTTTCCACCGGAATGCCGGCGGCGATCGAGGCCTGCCGCGCCGGGTTCTGTCCCTGCGCCGCCGTCAGGATCTGGCCCATGATGACTTCCGAAACGCGGCCCGGCTCGACGCCGGCGCGTTCCAGCGCGGCCTTGATGGCAATCGCGCCGAGATCGTGCGCCGGCATACTGGCGAACGCACCGTTGAAGCTTCCGACCGGGGTACGGGCGGCACTGACGATGACGACATCGTCTGACATGGACATCTCCTGGGCTTGAGGTCTGAGGGCTTGGGTCTGAAGGGCTTAAGTGTTTGCAACAGCTAAGTTATGGCGCGGCGACCGCCAGCCTGGCGGGGCTCTGTCGGCACCATCCTGTTAACCTAGTCGAGACGTGTCAATCGCCTTGCGTGAGAAAGTGATTTCTGCGCCGCATCCAATGCTGCAGGATGTTGCAGCATGCTCCGCAGCATGGCGGCCCGAATTTTCTGAAAGATCGTCCCGATCTCCCCTATCGGCTTGTTAATGCAAATTCTTTGTCCGAACGTGGCGTGCCGGTAGGCTACGGAACTGTCCCAATCGAACCCTGCTTTTTGTTGCACAAAACGGTAGCCGAGCCACCGCGAAAGTGCTTACTTTGTTGCATCGCGTTACCCGCCCGCCCCATGGCGTCCCTGTCCCCGGTGTGTATGTGAGAGCATATGGCGAAAACAGAGCAACCTACGACGATCAAGAAATACGCCAATCGGCGGCTGTATAATACCGGAACCAGCACTTACGTGACGCTGGAAGACCTCGCGGCGATGGTCAAGAACGGCGAGGATTTCCTGGTCTACGATGCCAAGACGGGCGAAGACATTACGCGCTCGGTACTCGCGCAAATCATTTTCGAACAAGAAAACAAAGCCGGCCAGAACCTGCTCCCGACCACGTTCCTGCGTCAATTGATCCGCTTCTACGGCGACAGCATGCAAATGGTGGTGCCGCGCTATCTTGAGCAATCGATTGATTCGCTGACGCGCGAGCAGGAAAAATTCCGCAAGCAGTTGAGCGACACCTTCAGCGGTGGCCCGTTCGCTCCGCTCGAAGAACACGTCCGCCGCAATATGGAGTTGTTCGAGCGGACATTCTCGATGTTCAAGCCGTTCGTGCCAACGCGTACGAACAGCACCTCGCAGCCGGCGCCGGAGAAGGCACCCGAGCCGTCTCCCGAAGCCGCCACCAATATCGACGACCTTCGCCGTCAGATGAAGGACATGCAGGAACAGCTCGAACGCATGTCGAAGGATGTGAAGAAGGAAGGCTGAAGGCCGGATTTCTCGCGAGCAGCAAAAAGGCGACCTCTCGGGTCGCCTTTTATTTTGAGCGTGGGCGATCGGTTCAGCCGGGAATGATCGACTGTGATGCCGTCGCGGGAATCCACGGCCGCCGCAGCGATGCGAGGCCGATCAGATGGCCCTGAATATAGTCGCAACCCCATTCCGACAGCATCTGCGCCGCTTCCGCATCCTGTACCCATTCGGCGACTGTCTTGATGCCGAGGCGGCGCGCCAGATCGATCAGGGTCTGGACGAAAGCGCGATCGTCGCTCGACTGCGTGATGTTGCGCACGAAGGCGCCGTCGATCTTGACGATATCGACGCCGAGCTTGCGCAGATTGCGGAACGAGGTGTACCCGGCGCCGAAATCGTCGATGGCGATGCGACAACCGAAATTCTTCAAACGGCTGACGAAACCGCGCACGTCGTCGATATCCTGAATCGCCACCGTCTCGGTAATCTCGACGATCAGCCGCGCGGCAACGTCCGGATGCGCCTTGAGCAGCGATTCCATGATCGCCCACCAGTCCGGATCCATCGTCGTGCCCGGCGAGATGTTCAAGCTGAGCTGGACGTTGGCCGCTTCAGCCAGTTCGGCGATCACCAGTTCGAGCACGCGATGATCGACCAGCCGGATCAGGCCCAGCTTTTCGGCGATCGGAACGATATCCGGCCCCAACAGAAACTCGCCGTTGTCCTGCTGCATGCGAACCAGCGATTCGTAGAACACTACCTGGTCGCGCGCCTTCGCCTCCACCACCGGCTCGAAGCCGAGGCCGATGCGGCGCTGGTTAAGCGCGGTGACGATCTCGTCGGTGACACGAATGTTGAGCCGACGCTGCGCCTCGCGTTCGACGTTCGGCTGCCACATCGAATACGATCCCTGACGGCGGGATTTCGCGATTTCGAAGGCTTCCTGGGCGCGGTTCATGGCGTCGTCGACGCCGCGCGCATGGCGCGGCATGCCGACCGCGCCGATCGATGCGGTCACCGCGACCGGACCGAGTTTGGTCGGCACCACCGGCTCGCGCACGCCAGCGAGAAAACGTTCGGCCGCAATCTGCATATCGTCGATCCCGCAATTCTTCAGGATCAGGCCGAACTTGTTGCCGGAGAAGCGCCCCATCACGTCGCCGCCGCGCAGCCGCGCGCGAATGCGCGCCGACACCTCGCAGATCACCTGATCCGCCACGTCGAAACCGAACGCATCGTTGATACGCGCCAGATGATCGATACCGATCACCATGAACGCGGCCTGGGTGCGAAAGCGGATCGTATCGTCCAGCGTTGCCGCCAGCAGCGTCACGAGATGAGCCCGGTTGAATTCACCGGTCAGCGCATCGTGTCGCGACAGCTTCAGAAGCTCTTCGTCGCGCGCATGACGCTCGTTGTCGATGCGCACCACGCCGTGAACGCGCTCAGGGCTGCCATCCGGACCGGCAAACCAGCGACCGCATTCCTCAATCCAGAGCGGGCTTGCGGTGGTATCGGCACGAAGGCCGTATTCGATGCGGTAATCGACACCGTAACCCTGGTCGCGCTCCGCCGACTTGAGCACTGCATCCAGTCGAACTGACTGTACCGGCTCGATCAACCTAGCGAATTCAGCGCCCGTGGTGGACGCCGTCATCGCAAGCGAACCGAAGACCGCTGCCGTCCCATCCAGCCAATGCAGGGCGTCGCTGGCGATGTCCCAGGTGAATGTGGCCTGGCCAAGGGCTGCGAGAATGGCTGTCGAAGACGGGTTCGCTCCCATATCGCGCGCAGCATGATCCGCCCGCGTCACGAATGCCGTCACTCCATCACCTGCCGCTGCCGGCACGACGCGCTCCGCCACGCCGAACGGCCGCGCCGGTGGCGATATGGAGTCACTGTTCGTGAGAGTGACGAATTTCACACTCGCCTCATTCTGGGACGCGCACCTGATTCCCGGTGGAAGGTTACGGCTTCTGCGGTATCCAAGGCTAGGCAAAGTTCCTAAATAAATCGACAAATGGCTGGCGGGCGCCACCCGCGCGATTCTCCCGTATGCGGCGCGCCGTTTGCGTATGCGGCATGCCGTTTGCGAGATGAGCAAGGAGGGTCGACTTGATGTTCCAAAACGGGACACAAGGCTTCACGTTGGATCGATCATGCGTATCGCCGCGAGTACCCCGACTGCCCTGACGATCCGGCACCCTAAGATCGCGCCGGAGACGATCGCGGCCGCCACTCCGCCGACACCGCATGCGGTCGCCCCCTCGGCGCCGCCACCTGCCTATCTCACGCGTTACGGAACACCCGATGCCGGCTTCGTCATGCAATTGATTGCGACGGCGACAATGGTCGCCCCGCGCAGTCAAACCGACGGCCCGATGAGTCACGCCGCCAGCGCCGGCGCGGTGTCCGCCTATGGCGCCGTTCATCGCCCCGCGCAGTCCGCATCGCCCGGCGGCCGAGTGGCCCGCTCGGTATGATTACGATCGCTTAAGAGCCGCGCGTCGGCGAGTCCGGGGTCGGCGGCGCGTCCGGTGCGGGATGCGGGTCAGGCGAAGGCGCACCCGAATCGTTGGCGGCGACGACCGGCGGCACGATCACGGGCTCGGTCCGCGATGCCGGCGCAACTGAAGGCGTGGTCACCGAAGGCGTGGCAGGCACCTCCGAAGCGGCGGGGGCAGGCTCCGGCACAGGCTCGATGCGCGGCGCGGGACGCGGCTCCGGACTGGATGCCGGCGTGCCAACCACCGGCGCAGCGACGCGCGCGGACCGTCGGGCGCGCAAGGCGATGCCGGCAAAGAAATCCACCAGGGTCAGCAGCACCAGAAAGAAGAACGTCGAATTGGCGAACTGCGGCAGCAGCAGGAATTCCGCCGCGGCACCACCGAGCAACAACAACGACAGCAGATGGTCGGTGAGATATTTGCCCCGCGCGCCCTTGATGATCTCGAACATCAACAGCAGCACGCCGACGGTCAGCAGGACATCGCTGACGGTGATTGTCCACGTCGCCTCGGACAGCAACGGCACGGCCAGCACCGGAGCGTCGAACGACACGCCGGTCATCAGGAAGACCATGATGTTGAAGACCGCAAGCGGGATCAACAGCAGCGGAAAACCGATCCTGGACATCGGCAAGACTTTCTCTTCGCGCAGGACTCTCGGAATCAGCACGGCGCATCGATGCGCCGTCCTGTACGCCAATTCTTTACGCTAGTGGTCCTTTGATTCTAACATTTGCATCCCGTTGCAGCAGGCACATTTGCAAATGTTAGAATCAAAGGACCACTAGCAATTATAAATTTCTAGTGGAGTTTTGAATTTGACATTCGCCCGCCGGACCAACTGCAAGCGGGGAGCGAATGTCAAATTCACTCCCCTAGTCCTTGAGTTGGCGCGAATTCGGGCGACCGCAAGTCCCCGAATTCTACCTGACCGCACACTGGCGTGAAGCTGGCGCCGATGGCGCACATGCCGCGAGCATGCGAAAGGAATCCCCGCTCAGGAGTCCTTCTTGACCTTCAGAATCTGCCGGCCCTTGTACATCCCCGTCTTGAGATCGACGTGATGGGGGCGGCGCAGTTCACCCGAGTCCTTGTCTTCGACATAGGTCGGGGTCTTGAGCGCATCGGCCGAGCGGCGCATGCCGCGCCGCGATGGCGATGTTTTTCTTCTCGGAACGGCCATAACGAAAGTCCTTGCAAACTGCAGCCGGAGGCGTCGCCCGATCGAGGCGGCCCGGCGCTTCGCGGATGCGAAAAGGGCGATTAAGGCCGCGCTTATAGCGGAAGGCCGGGCTCAAGGCTAGTGCCGGTTTTCGATGTCCAGACCGGGGTGGAAACGCGGCCTAGTTGACCGACTTCCGGCTCCGGCAGCTCTCCATATCCACGCTCCGCGCCCGCACCATATAGGTTCCGGACAGTCGGCGCATCCCAGGCCCCGGCTTGCGCGCGCTGCGCCGGTGCGGATTGGGCAACATCGCCGCCAGCAATGCGGCCTCGCGCGGCGACAGCTTGGCGGCGGATCGGCCGAACGCATAATTCGCGCCGGCATCGACGCCGAACTGTCCGCTGGGGCCCCATTCGGCGATGTTCAGGTAAAGTTCCAGCACGCGCTCCTTGGGCAGGATCAGGTCGATCCACAACGCCAGCGGGAACTCGAGCCCCTTGCGCACGTAGCTGCGGCCGGACCACAGGAACAGGTTCTTCGCGACCTGCTGGGTGATGGTGGACCCGCCGCGGCCGATATCGCCGTCCTCGGCATCCGCCAGCACGTCACGCACGGCGTCCCAATCGACGCCGCGATGGCTGCAAAACCGGGCGTCCTCGGACGCGATCACGGTCCGGGGCAGGACTGGAGCGATGTTCTTGAAGTCGATCCACTGCCGCGTCACCGGCGCACCTGTCATCCAGCGCCACAGCATCAGGGTCGAAACCGGGTGGCCGCCGGCATACAGCACCGTCAGCACGTAAGGCGTCACCAGCAGCAACAGCACCAGGATAAGCGCGAAACGGACGAATTTCCGCATCAGACCCGTTCATCCGCGGAATCGAGGTGGGCGGCGGCGGACAAAACCTGTCTCTCCCGAGGGTTAACTGCGATGGCGCGCGGCCGGCTGCACCACCACGGACGGAATTGACGAAGCGAGAGCGTTGCTATCAATGTCCGCAGCTAGCGTCCCGATTCCGAAGTTCGCTTTCTCTCGCGGTGCCTCCGTGCAAACTTCGGAATCGACAGGACACCAGCAAGGTTATGGTTCTATGTGGCTTTTCGTTCAAAAGTTCGCTTGAAGGACTCACGGAAACGATGAAGCGAACTTCTGAACCGCCACAATAGATTATCTGGAGCCATTCTGAATGACCACCGCTACTTCCCCGCAGGATTTCGCCAAGCGGCTCGACGCCACCGCGGCCGACACCGAGGCGCTGCTCGGCCAGTTGCTGTCCGACACCTTGCTGCCGGACGAGATCGCGCGGCCGCGCCGGGTGATGGAAGCGATGCGTTATTCGACGCTCGGCGGCGGCAAGCGCCTGCGACCGTTTCTGGTGGTGGAAAGTTCCGCCGTGTTCGGCGTGCCGCGCGCCTCCGCTCTCCTGGCCGGCGCTGCGCTGGAATGCATCCACTGCTACTCGCTGATCCACGACGACTTGCCGGCGATGGACAACAGCGAATTGCGCCGTGGCCGTCCGACGCTGCACAAGCAATATGACGACGCCACCGCCATTCTCGCCGGCGACGCGCTCCTGACGCTGGCGTTCGACATCATCAGCCGCGACGAATTGCACAGCGATCCGATGGTCCGCCTGTTGCTGACGCGGGCTCTGGCGCGCGCGTCAGGCATCGGCGGGATGGTCGGCGGCCAGATGCTCGACCTTGCCGGCGAAGGCCGCTTTGGCGACCGCGAACCGGTCGACGTCGCGCGGTTGCAGCAGATGAAGACCGGCGCGCTGCTTCGCTACGGCTGCATCGCCGGTGCCATTCTCGGGCAAGCCTCGCGAGAGGATTATCAGGCGCTCGACGACTATGGCCGCGCGCTCGGCGAGGCCTTCCAGATCGCCGACGACCTGCTCGATGTCGAAGGCGATGCCGCGGCGCTCGGCAAGCAGACCGGACAGGACGCGGCCCTTGGCAAGACCACCTTCGTAACCCAGCTCGGCGTCGACGGCGCCAAGCAACGCGTGCGCGATCTCATTGCCAGAGCCGACGATGCGCTGGCGCCGTTCGGCGCGCGTGGCGACGTGCTCCGCGCCACCGCGCGGTTCGTTGCAGAGCGCAAGAACTAACGGGTTACGCGATGCGCGGAGCTTCCGAACAGGACCCGCGCCTCATCCGCTTCAATCGCCTGCCGCGCGTGCTTCGCATTTTCTATGCGCGGCCACGCACCTTCGTCTCCATTGCGCTCGGCGTTCTGGCATTTTTCCTGCTGCCCGGATCGTTGCGACTGGTCAGCCGGCTGCTGATCGGCTGGGATATCTTTGTCGCATGCTATCTGCTGCTGACTTACGCAATGATCCTGCGCGAGGGCGTGAAGCACGTCCGGCGCTACGCCATCATGCAGGACGACGGCCGCTTCCTGATCCTGATGGTCACCGCGCTCGGTGCCTTCGCCAGCCTCGCCGGTATTATTTCCGAACTCAGCGCCGCGCATCGCGGCGCGTTCGAACTGACGCTGGTAACCACCACCATCGCGCTCACCTGGGCTACGGTCCACACCACCTTCGCGCTGCACTACGCCCACGAATACTATCGTAATGCGAGGCCCGGCGGATTGGCCTTTCCGGGCGGCGATACGGACAGCTCCGATCCCGACTACTGGGATTTCGTCTACTTCGCGTTCGTGATCGGCATGACGTCACAGGTCTCCGATGTCGGCATCACCGACAAGATCATCCGCCGCACCGCCACCGTTCACGGCATCATCTCGTTCATCTTCAATACCGCGCTGCTGGCGCTGATGATCAATATCGCCGCGAGCGCCCTCTGAGCGAAACATTTGCTCCACCGGCGCCCTACACCGTTACAACGGCAGCCCCATATCCCGCAGCATTCGCAGCAACTGCGTAAAATAATGTCCGTCATACATGGAGGCGTCGATACCGTAGAAGACAGCCGCGACGATCAATATGGTCAGTATCAGGCGCATGATTTTTGCCCATTGGCTCGAACCATCAAAACCCAATAAGCTGCGATTTCGCACTTTGGTTCCCGAAATGCCGGTCCGGACGAAAGCCGAACCCGGGTTGCGGGACTTGAATCGAACGTGTTTCCTCACGCAAGCCGTCTCGACTTCGCTCGGAAACACCATAGGGAGGCGAACTTGACCTACGACCGCTCCACCGTCGAAGCCGTGGTTCAGCACTATTTCGATGGGCTCTACGAAGGTAATGCCGATACTCTCGACGCAATTTTCCATCCCACCGCTGACCTGCGCTGGGTCGAGAAGGGCGATCTGAAAATCCTGACCGTGCCGGACTGGCTTGGATGGGTCCGCAAGCGGCCTTCCGCCAAGGCCGAGGGCAAGCCGCGCGAGGATTTCATCGTCACCATCGACCGCTCCGACGACAAGACCGCTTTCATCAAGGTCAAATGCCAGTTGCCGCCGCGCTACTTCACGGATTACCTGGTGGCGATGAAGCTCGCCGACGGCTGGCGCATCGTCTCGAAGTCCTATCGTTACGATCTCGTCGAGTAGACCTCTCCTGACTGCCAAATTCCTGGCTACCAGGTCGAACGCGACTTTGCTCGTCTTCAAAAGTGAGTGCCCGGATCACGTCCGGGCACAATAATAATTTATTTCGTTTACGTTGATCCACCTGACATCGACGTGCATCCCGCATGATCGCCACCTTTCTCACCTTCGTGCTGATCCTGACCGTTCTGACGGCGTCCGCGACGCTGGCGCGCAAGCTCACCATTGCGCCGGCCATCGTGTTCCTGATGGTCGGTATCATCATCGCCTTCCTGCCCGGCTTTCCACGCATCGAAATGAAGCCGGAGGGCGTGCTGCTGCTGGTGTTGCCGCCGCTGATCTATTCCGCCGGCGTTTCGATGAGTTGGCGCGAATTCAAGCACAACCTGCGCCCGATCGCGCTGCTCGCCTTCGGCTGCGTCATCTTCACCACCGTGCTGGTGGCCGCTGCCGCACACTGGGTGCTGGGAATGCCGTGGGGCGTCGGCTTCGTGCTCGGCGCCATCGTCTCGCCGCCGGACGTGGTGGCGCCGCTTGCTATCGCCAAACGCTTGAAGCTGCCGCACCGCATCCTCGTCATTCTCGAAGGCGAAGGTTTGGCGAACGACGCCACGGCACTGATCCTCTATCGCTTCGCGCTGCTGGCGGTCAGCACCGGGACCTTCTCGCTCCCGATCGCCACCGAAACTTTCTTCGCGATCCTGTTCGGTGAGATCGTATTCGGCGTGGTCGTCGGCTGGCTCAGTCTGCGGCTGCGCAAATGGGCCCACGATCCGCGCGTCGAGATCGCGCTGGCGTTGCTGACGCCCTACCTCGCATTCTGGGTGCCGGAGCATCTCGGTGGCTCGGGGGTGCTCGCCACCGTCGCCGCCGGACTTTATGTCAGCTGGAACGGTCCGTTGCTGATTCCGTCCGCGACCCGCCTGCAAGGCATCTTCTTCTGGGACTTCGTGATCTGGCTGATCGAGGGCGTGCTGTTTCTCACCATCGGCTTCCAGTTGCGGCTACTGTTGGAGAAAGCTCACGCCCTGCCGATGAGCGAGATCGTCGTGGCCATCGCGATCACGTCCGTCATCGTGATCGTCGCGCGGTTTCTCTGGGTATTTCCGGGCACCTATTTGCAAACGATGTTGATGCGACGGCGGCAGCCTGCAACGCCGCGACCACCGTGGCGCGAAATCGTGGTGATCGGCTTCACCGGAATACGCGGCGTGGTGTCGCTCGCGGTGGCCCTGGCGCTGCCGTTGACGCTGCCCAACGGCGATGCATTTCCCTATCGCGACCTGATCCTGTTCGTCGCCTTCGGTGTGATCTTCGTGACGCTGGTGGGAATCGGATTGACCTTGCCGCTGGTGGTGAAGGGGCTCGGCCTGTCGCGCCATGGTCTTGCCGAAGCCGTCGCCGAGCGCGAGGCCGAGATCGCGGCACGGCGCGAGATCATCGGGTCGGCGCGCGGCGAACTCGACCGGATCATCAAGGACCGTAACCTGCCGGAAAGTCTCGCCCGCTTTCTCGAAGCGCGGCACGAGACGCGAATGCGCGCGCTGCCGGACCCGCCCTCGGAAGTCGGTCAACCGACGCCGGCCACCCGCGGCGCGGGCCTCGTGCGCGAGATCATCACCATCGAACGCACCCTGCTGCACAAGTTGCTGCGCGACGGCAAAATCACCGACGAAACGCGGCGACGCATCGAGCGCGACCTCGATCTCGAGGAAGCCGCGGTCGACAATCGGGAAAAGAACTCGCCGCTCTGAATAGAGTTGGCTGAGTTGCAGTCAACCATGCGTCATTGCCGGACTTGATCCGGCAATCCATCCTTCTGAAAGGAGATGGATGCGCGGGTCATAGGCGAACGTAAGCGACGTCGTTCTTCGAACGGCTATGCCCGGCATGACAACGTCGTTATTCCGCCGCGGTGACCTCGGGCGTCTTCGCGCCGTTGCCATAGCGCTGATCGATGTAATCGATCACCAGAGCCTTGAAATCGGCGGCGATGGTCGGGCCGCGCAGCGTGCGGAATTTCTTGCCGTCGACGAACACCGGTGCCGATGGCGCCTCACCCGTGCCCGGCAGAGAGATGCCGATATCGGCATGCTTGGATTCGCCGGGACCGTTGACGATGCAGCCCATCACCGCGACGTTGAGCGCCTCGACGCCGGGATACTGTGTCTTCCACGTCGGCATTTCGTCGCGGATGAAATCCTGAATGCTGCGCGCCAGTTCCTGGAACGTGGGCGAGGTGGTGCGGCCGCAGCCGGGACACGCCGCGACCAGCGGCACGAAAGTGCGGAAGCCCATGGTCTGCAGCAACTCCTGCGCGACTTGCACCTCGCGGGTACGGTCGCCGCCGGGCTCCGGCGTCAGCGAAATGCGAATGGTGTCGCCAATGCCCTGCTGCAACAGAATGCCGAGCGCGGCCGACGAGGCGACGATGCCCTTCGAGCCCATGCCGGCCTCGGTGAGGCCAAGGTGGATGGCGTAATCGGAACGCGACGCGAGATCCTGATAGACCGCGATCAGATCCTGCACCGTCGACACCTTGGCCGACAGGATGATGCGGTTCTTCGGCAAGCCGATTTCAATAGCGCGTTCGGCCGACGACAGCGCCGACTGCACCATCGCCTCGCGCATCACCGCGCGGGCATCGCGCGGATTCGGCTGCTTGGCGTTCTCCTCCATCAGGTGCGTCAGCAGTTCCTGATCGAGCGAGCCCCAGTTGGCGCCGATGCGCACCGGCTTGCCATACTTGATGGCGAATTCGACGATGTCCGAGAACTGCTTGTCGCGCTTGTCCTTGAAGCCGACATTGCCCGGATTGATGCGGTACTTGTCGAGCGCCTCGGCGCAGGCCGGATGGTCGGCCAAAAGCTTGTGGCCGATGTAATGGAAGTCGCCGACCAGCGGCACGTTCACGCCGCGCTTGCGCAAGCCGTCGCGGATATGGGGAACGGCCGCCGCCGCTTCGTCGCGATCGACGGTGATGCGCACGAGTTCGGACCCCGCCCGCGCCAGCGCCGCCACCTGCTCGACGGTGCCCGCCACATCGGCGGTGTCGGTATTGGTCATCGACTGCACGACGATCGGCGCACCACCACCGACGGCAACCTGGCCGACCTTGACCTGGGTGGTTTTATGCCGCGGCTGAGGGCCAGCGACGTCGATCTGGGACGGCTTTTCGGGCTTGTTCATGATGTCTCGAATATCAGGTTTTTGGCGGTTTCAGCAATGGATCAGTCGTCTGAGGCGCGGGCCGGTTCACCAGATACAGCCCCGCGGTGACCAGAACCGCCGCGGCGCCAAAGGCAGCCGTGAGCGGCTCGTCGAGAATGAAATAGCCCGCCGCGACGCCAAATAAAGGGGTTACGAAGGTAAATGCCGACAATTTGCTCGCCGAGTACGCCTTAATCATCCCGAACCAGAGCAGGAATGTGGCTCCGACAACCCAGACCGCCTGATAAAGCATCAAGAGGGTCGCCGATGTTCCCGGGAACCGGCTCATGGATTCGCCGCTGGCCAGCGCCGCCAACCCCAAAATCGGCACCGAGACCACGAGTTGATAGGCCAACCCTTTCTCGGCCGGGGCATAGCGCAGCCGGCTAACCTTGACGATCAGCGTCGTGGCGGCCCACAGGCTCCCCGCCGCGATCATGAAGGCATCGCCCAGCATCACCTTGGCGTCGACGTTCGGCTGCGGCACGCCGATCGCGACCGCCACCCCAATGAAGGACAGTCCAAGCCCGGCCCATTGCAGGCGGTTCAAACGCTCGCCCAGATAGCGGTACGACCCGAAGGCGACGAAAAATGGCGCGGTATAAAGAAAGACCGAGGCGCGGGACGCCGTGGTCCATAGCAGTCCGCTATACAGGAAGATGAATTCGATGCCGAACAGGCTTCCCGCCCACAGGCCGGCCCGCAGGGTGCCGTCCCGCGTCGTCAATTTCACGCCACGCACCAGAGCCACGAGCAGGATGACCATCAGTCCGCCCAGCGACCGCAGCAACGCCTGCATCAAAGGCGGAATTTCCGGCAGCAGCAGTTTGACTACGACCTGATTGAAACCCCAGGTCAGACAAAGCAACAACACCACGGCAATCGCCGAGGTATCGAGCGGGCGTTCCGTGGAGGACGGCGGGGCTTCGGTCATGGCGTCAGTTCATCCCCGCGACGGGCTTTCCTGCGTCTGTTGTCCGGCGTGATCGTGCCGGTTGCCGTTCAATCAAGGATAGCGATGCTTCACTGCCTCGCCTGACAATGTGCGCATGTTCCGGTGATTTCGACCACCGAAAGTTTCGGCACGAAGCCGCTCTGACGCGCCGCGTCGTTGAGGCTCTGCGTCGCCGGCCCCGCGACGATTTCCCCGACCGAGCCGCAATGCTCGCAAATCAGGAACGCCACCATCGACGCGGCATCGTGGTCGTGGGCGCAGGCGAGATAGGCGTTGCGGCTCTCGATGCGATGCACAAGGCCGTTCGCCATCAGAAATTCGAGTGCGCGATAGATGGTGATCGGTGCCGGGCGGGCGCGCTCGGTCGCCAGTTGGTCGATCACCTCATAGGCCCCGAGCGGGCGGTGGCTCGACAGCAACGCCTCCAGCACCTGACGGCGGATCGGCGTGAATTTTTGCGCCCGGTTCCGGCAAACACGCTCGGCATGCGCGATGGCATCCGCAGCGCAGCGGCCGTGATCGTGATCGGGGGTCGGGAAAGCCGGTTTCGTCATCGTCATGGCGTGCAATCTACCCTGAGACACGCGGTTTGACCCGTTGAATCGGGGGCCTGCCGGAATTTTCAAGGCCGGCACCGGCCGATTTTCATCACAATGAAATTAACGCGATGCAGTATTTTATATTGCGTCGCAACATAAAAGCCCCAAATGGGCTTTCCCATCTCCGAAAGGGTCTGGAACCGAATACCGCCCTCATCGACCACCAACAGAATGGAACTCCCGTGACCGGCTCTTGGAAATCCTATCTCGACGATCTTACCAGATGGAACCGGGTCAGCCCTCCGAAGTCTGAAACCGGCGCGATCAAGAAGATCAATCTGGCGCTGCAAGGCGGCGGCGCGCACGGCGCCTTTACCTGGGGCGTGCTCGATCATCTTCTCGCCGACAACCGGCTGGAGATCGCGGGTCTGTCCGGTGCGTCGGCGGGCGCATTGAATGCCGTCATGGTGGCCGATGGTCTGGCGCGCGGCGGCCGAGAGGAGGCGCGCAAGCGGCTCGGCGAATTCTGGCGTGCAACCAGCGCCGGCGGCGACCTGCCGGGCGTTCAGCGCGCCGTGGCAGACCGGCTGTTCTCGATGATGCCGTTCGCCGCCACGCCAGTGCAGAACTGGATGGAGGCGATGACGCACTACTTTTCGCCATATGAACTCAATCCGCTGAACATCAACCCGTTGAAGGACCTGATCACCCGCTTCGTCGATTTCGACGCGGTGCGCGCCGGCGGCTTGCCGGTCTTCATCGCGGCGACCAATGTGCACACGGGCCGCCTGCGGATCTTTTCCGGCGATGCATTGTCCGCCGACGCGGTGATGGCATCCGCCGCCTTGCCGTTCATGTTCCGCGCGGTCGAGATCGACGGCGTGCCCTACTGGGACGGCGGCTACATGGGCAATCCGGCGATCTTTCCGTTCCTGCAGGAAACCGACGCCGACGACGTGCTGCTGGTGCAGATCAATCCGGTCCAGCGCTCCACCACGCCGCGAACCTCCGCCGAGATCGTCAACCGGCTGAACGAGATTACGTTCAACTCAGCACTGATCGCCGAACTGCGCAGCATGGAGTTCGCCAACCAGCTGATCGACAATGGCCGGCTACCGCGCAGCACGGGACCGAATCCCTACCGCAAGCTGCATGTCCATCGCATCGATCTCGGCGGCCTCGGCGAGCGGCTGTCGGCGTCCAGCAAACTGAAAACCGACTTCGATTTTTTCAAGCTGCTGCATCGTGCCGGCCAGCGTGCCGCGCGCGGCTTCCTCGAACGGCACTTCGACGATATCGGCCAGCGCAGCACGCTCGACCTCGCCGCGGAATCCGGCATCGAATGGGGCTGAAGCATCCCCATTCACGATGTCGCGAGTGGCGCCTCATCAATTTTAAAGATCCGGTAGCCATGAATTTGTCGCAGGTCAGCCCTCGCAAAGCACGAATGGAAAAATCGTAAGCATTGCTTATTATATCGCTCACTTAGGGTTTGACCCAACTGCGTTGAATCAAAACCCGTCGTTATCTTTTTGTTTGAGCATGATCTGGTCCGAAAACCGATTTCCACTTTTCGGGCCCATGCTCTCGGAACTGAGCGATGCCCCGATCCGGACCCATTGATGCCGACTTCCTGTTCGCCTTGTTCGAGGTGCAACGGTTGTTGCGGCTCTATGCCGACAAACAGGCATCGCAATACGGGTTGACCCGAACCCAGTGGGCGGTGCTCGCAAAGGTCAACCGCACGGAAGGATTGAAGCAGGCGGAAATCGCCGAAATGCTCGAAATCCAGCCGATCACCTTGACGCGACTGATCGACAAACTTTGCAAGAGCGGATTGCTCGAGCGTCGCAACGATGCCGCCGACCGTCGCATCAATCGCTTGTACCTGACCAAAGCCGCCCGCCCGTTGATGGCGAAACTCGCGACCTTGCGATCCGAAGTCGTCGCCACCGCCTGCACCGGCTTCAGCCATGCCGAAGTTCACCGGCTGGTCGAGCAACTGGAAACAATCAAAGACAACGTCCGCGACGCGCTGCAAACCGCACCCGGCGCGACGAAGCTGAAGGAACGCCGTTATGGCTGAGCCCGCCCTCAAACTCGCGCCCGAGCAGAAAGCCAATCCGCCAGCGCCGCCGCAAGCCGAAGCGCCCGTGGCCCAGAAGCGCGGCCTTGGAGCAAGCATCCGGCGCTATCGCCGCCCGTTGCTTCTGATCGTGCTGCCGGCCATCGCATTGATCGCCGGCATCGCCTTCTATCTCAGCGGCGGCCGCTATGTGACCACCGACGACGCCTATGTCGGCGCGCAGAAAGTGCTGATCACACCGGACATCTCCGGCAAGATCGACAAGGTGACGGTGAAGGAAGGCCAGCAGGTGCACAAGGGCGACCTGTTGTTCGAGATCGACCCGATGCCGTTCCGCCTCGCCGTTCAACAGGCCAAGGCGAAGCTGAATGAAGCAACGGTCACCTATAACGATCTGCGCTCCAATCTCACGCTCTATGCGCGCTCGTCCGAACTGTCGGAACAGGGTATCGACCTCAAGCAGCGCGACGTCGAGCGCAAGTCGGCGCTGGTCAAGAGCAATTCCGGCTCGCAACTCGATCTCGAAAAGAGCGTCGCCGGACTGGTGCAGGCACAGTCGCTCAACCAGTTGCTGCAACAGCGGATCGCCGGCGCGAAGAACCAGTTGCTTGGCAATCCAGATCTGCCGCTCGAACAATTCCCGGCCTACATGCAGGCCAAGGCCGCGCTTGACGATGCGCAGCGCAATCTCGACCACACCGAACTGCGCGCGCCGATCAACGGCATCGCAACGCAAGTCGACAACATCCAGCTTGGCCGCTTCGTGACCGCGGGCACCCCGGTGTTCAGCGTCATTGATACCTCGGCGCCATGGGTCGATGCCAATCCGAAGGAATCCGATTTCACCTATGTCGCGGTCGGCCAGCCCGTCACCATCGACGTCGACGCTTTCCCCGATCACCAGTTCAAGGGAACGGTCGGCTCGCTCAGCCCCGGCACCGGCGCGACCTTCGCGATCCTGCCGCCGCAGAACGCCACCGGCAACTTCGTCAAGATCGTGCAGCGCGTTCCGGTGCGCATCTACTTCGACAAGAACGATGCCGACGTGCAGCGCCTGAAGGCAGGCATGAGTTCCTACGTTACGATCGACACGGGCCACAAGCGGACCCTCGCCGGCCTGTTCGGCCTCGGCTCCGCGAAGAAGCCTGCGAACCAGGCGAAGCCGTAACCATGACAACCGCCGCCGCACATCCTGTTGCGGTGCCGGGCCTGCGCCGGAACATGGTGACGATCTGCGCCATGACCGCAACTATCATGCAGGCGCTCGACACCACCATCGCCAACGTGGCGCTGCCTTATATGCAAGGCAGCCTGTCGGCGTCGCAGGACCAGATCAACTGGGTGCTGACCTCCTACATCGTCGCCGCCGCGATCATGACCGCGCCGGTCGGCTGGATCGCCAACCGTTTCGGCCGCAAGCGCATCTTCATCATCTGCTCGGCCGGCTTCACCATCGCGTCGGTGATGTGCGGGCTGGCGCAGGACATTACCCAGATGGTGGTGTTCCGACTGCTGCAAGGCGTGTTCGGCGCGGCGCTGGTGCCGCTGTCGCAAGCGGTGATGCTGGACAGCTACGCGCTGCATGAACGCGCCAAGGCCATGGCGATCTGGGGCATGGGCGTGATGATGGGGCCGATCATGGGCCCCTCGCTCGGCGCGTGGCTGACCGAGACCTATTCGTGGCACTGGGTGTTCTTCGTCAACCTGCCGTTCGGCATCATTACCGTCATCGGCCTGCTGATCTTCATGGACGAGACGAAGCTCGACACCAAACTGCAATTCGACTGGCTCGGCTTCGCCGCGCTCGCGGTCGGCATCGGCGCGTTGCAACTGGCGCTCGATCGCGGCGAACAGCTCGACTGGTTCAACTCGTGGGAGATCGTGCTCGAGTTCATCATCTCCGGCGTCGGCTTCTACTATTTCTTCGCTCACTCGTTCACGACCGACCGTCCCTTCATTCAATTCGCGATCTTCAAGGACAAGAATTTTGCCACCGGATGCATCTTCATGGTGGTGATCGGCGTGGTGCTGTTCTCCACTATGGCGTTGGCGTCCCCGCTATTCCAGAACGCGTTTGGCTATCCGATCCTGACCGCCGGCCTGCTGCTGGCGACCCGCGGCAGCGGCACCTTCGTCGCCATGATGATCGTCAGCCGGTTGATGAAGTATCTCGAGGCGAAATACCTGATTGCGACGGGGCTCACTCTGATTGCCGTTACACTCTACGACATGACGGGATGGACCGCCGATACGCAGGTGAAAACCATCGTCATCAACAGCATCATTCAGGGTTTCGGCCTCGGGCTGGTGTTCGTACCGCTGACCACCGCAGCGTTCATGACGTTGCCGAACCATTTGCGTACCGACGGCACGTCGATGCTGACGCTGATCCGCAACGTCGCCAGCTCGATCGGTATTTCCATCGTCATCGCGCAACTGACGCGCGGCACGATCCACGCTCACGCCGTGCTGGCCGAACACGTCACCCCGTTCAACGATGCGTTGCAAATGCCCAACGTCACCGGCATCATCAACCTGCAGACCGATGCCGGCCGAGCGATGATGGACGCGATCCTCTACGCGCAGGCGCAGATCATTTCGTTCTCGCAGGATTTCGAGCTGGTGACGCTGGTGACGCTCTGTGCCATCCCGCTGGCCTTCATCATGGGCTCGACCAAGGCTTCGATGCGCAACCCCGGCGCGTCCGACCACGCCGCCGTCATGGAGTGACGACGGCGTGATCGCTGCAACGGACTAAACGTCGAAGAACACCGTCTCATTGTCACCCTGGAGGTGAATGTCGAGACGATAGGTCGCGCTGCCCGCGTCGCGTTTGGCGATCAGGGTCGCGCGGCGCTCCGCCGGCACCAGCGCAAGCACCGGATCGGCCGCATTCTTCTCCGCCTCGTCATCGAAATAAATGCGCGTATAGAGATGCAGCAACATGCCGCGCGCGAACACCGCGAGCAGGATATGCGGCGCCTGCGGCTTGCCATCGGGATCGGGCACAATTCCCGGCTTGATGGTGTCGAACGAGAACTCGCCCTTGGCACCGGCACCGCAGCGGCCGAATCCCTTGAAGGCGGCATTCGGCAACGCGCGCGTGTCGCGCGGATTGGCGTAGCGACCCTGCCCATCGGCCTGCCAGATTTCCAGCATGGCATCGGGGATCACCGCGCCGTCGCCGTCGAACACCTGACCGGCGATGCGGATCCGGTCGCCGGACACGTCCGGCGTCACCAGATCGTTGCTGAACGCATCGTTCCATTCGTATTTGCCGCCCGGCGTCAGTCCGTAAGCGAAATACGGACCGACGGTTTGCGACGGTGTCAGGCCGGCCATTACTTGGTCTCCATCGGGGTGGCGTCACGGCCGCGCAGGACAATGTCGAAGCGATAGCACAGCGCCCAATCGGGCTTGGTGTTCTCGAGGTCGAAGTTCGACACCATGCGCATCCGTGCTTTCTCGTCCGGTACCGAATTGAAGATCGGATCGAACTCGAACAGCGGATCGCCGGGGAAATACATCTGCGTCACCAGCCGCGAAATGAAGGCATGGCCGAACACCGAGAAATGGATGTGCGCCGGCCGCCACGCATTGGGGTGATTGCCCCACGGATAGGCGCCGGGCTTGATGGTGACGAAGCGATAATAGCCGTCGGCGTCGGTCTGGGCGCGTCCGGCTCCGGTGAAGTTCGGATCGAGCGGCGCGGGATGCTGGTCGACGACGTGAATGTAGCGGCCGCACGCGTTGGCCTGCCAGATTTCCAAGAGCGTGTTCGGCACGCCGCGGCCGTCCTCGTCGCGCACGTGGCCGTGCACGATGATGCGTTCGCCGAGCGGCTCGCCTTTATGCTGGGTGGTCAGGTCATGATCGTTCGGCCGCACCGTCTCGTGGCCGTAGACCGGGCCGGTCAATTCCGAGAGCGTCTGCCGCATCAGGATCAGCGGCTTCTGCGGCGAGCGCTTCGGCGTGCTCTTGTAGCCGGGGAACAATCGTGGCGGATGCGCCGCGTTGCTCTCTTGCGGATAGATCAGGGCCATATCCATAGTCCTCCCGCCGCCGCCCATTCGGCGACGGCCTTTTATTGTTGATCCACCGGCAGGGTGCCGGCGATCAGTTCAGTTTTTCGAGCGCCATCGCCACGCCTTGGCCAACGCCGACGCACATCGTCGCCAGCGCCAGTTTGCCGCCGCGCTTCTCCATGCCATGCACAGCCGTCATCGCCAGCCGTGCGCCGCTCATGCCGAGCGGATGGCCGAGCGCGATGGCGCCGCCATGCGGGTTGACGAAATCGGCGTCGTCCTTGACCCCCAGTTGACGGAGACAGGCTATCCCCTGCGAGGCGAAGGCTTCGTTGAGCTCGATCAAATCGAAGTCGGAAATCTTCAGGCCCAGCCGCTCCATCAGCTTGCGCGTGGCCGGCACCGGGCCGATGCCCATGATGCGCGGCGGCACGCCGGCCGACGCGAGGCCGAGGATGCGCGCACGCGGCGTCAGGCCGTGCTTCTTCACCGCAGCCTCGGACGCGAGGATCATCGCCGCCGCGCCGTCGTTGACGCCCGACGCGTTGCCCGCCGTCACGGTGCCGGGATCGCGCACGATCGGCTTCAGCTTGGCGAGCGCCTCGATGGTCGTCTCGGGGCGTGGATGCTCGTCCGCGTCCACGATGGTCGGCCCGGCCTTGCCGCCGGGAATCGTGATCGGGGTGATCTCCTCGGCGAAGTAACCCGACGCGATCGCCTTGCCGGCGCGCTGCTGCGAGCGGATCGCGAACGCGTCCTGATCGGCGCGCGACACCTGGAATTCCTCGGCGACGTTCTCGCCGGTGGTCGGCATCGGATCGACGCCGTACTGCGCCTTCAGCAGCGGATTGATGAAGCGCCAGCCGATGGTGGTGTCGAACACCTCGGCGCTGCGCGAGAAGGCCGACGTCGCCTTACCCATCACGAACGGCGCGCGGGTCATCGATTCGACGCCGCCGGCAATCGCCAGATCGATCTCGCCGGCGCGAATGGCGCGACCCGCCGCGCCGACCGCGTCGAGGCCCGACGCGCAGAGCCTGTTCAGTGTCTGACCCGGCACCGAATCCGGCAGGCCCGCCAGCAGCAGCGCCATGCGCGCCACGTTGCGGTTGTCCTCGCCGGCCTGGTTGGCCGAGCCGAAATAGACTTCATCCACGGCGGTCCAGTCGACGCCGGGATTGCGCTCCTTCAGCGCCTTGATCGGTGCCGCCGCCAGATCGTCGGCGCGCACCTTGGCAAGCGACCCGCCGAAGCGGCCGATCGGGGTCCGGACAGCATCGCAGAGAAAAACGTCGCCCATGGTGAAAACTCCCCGATTGTGGCGACCCGTCGAGGGGTGCCGGATTGCACGAAAGTCAAACGATGTCAGGTTTTAAGAAGCTATCCAAACGAGGTCAATTGACGGCGGCGCGAGCGGCCCCGCGTTCCGCAACGGGGGATATGCGCCCGCGACGGCCGGCCGCGATAAATACCCGAAGCCGTGGAAATCGTGCATGAACGGGGGCGGCCCATAGGATCGCCCGGCGAAACTCTGTAGTTTGCGCGCCATGCTCCAGTCCGCCGCCCCCCGCACCGCTGACCCCGCCACGCCGCCAGAGCCGGCCGCGCGCGTCACGCCGATGATGGAACAGTACCTCGAGATCAAAGCCGCCAATCCGGGGCTGCTGCTGTTCTACCGCATGGGCGATTTCTACGAACTGTTCTTCGAGGATGCGGAGGTCGCCTCGCGCGCGCTCGGCATCACGCTGACCAAGCGCGGCAAGCATCAGGGCGAGGATATCCCGATGTGCGGCGTGCCGGTGGAGCGCGCCGACGACTACCTGCACCGGCTGATCGAAAAGGGCCATCGCGTCGCGGTGTGCGAGCAGACCGAAGACCCGGCCGCCGCCCGCAAGCGCGGCAACAAGAGCGTGGTCAAGCGCGACGTGGTGCGGCTGGTGACGCCCGGCACCTTGACCGAAGACAACCTGCTCGACGCCAACGCCAACAACTACCTGCTGGCGCTGGCACGCACCCGCGCCTCGTCCTCGGGCGAGGACCGCATCGGCCTCGCCTGGATCGATATCTCGACATCGGAATTCATGGTCACCGAAATCGGTGCCGGCGAACTCGGCGCGACCCTGGCGCGGATCAATCCGAACGAGGTGATCGTCACCGACGCGCTTTATGGCGACGCGGTGCTCGGCCCGCTGCTGCGCGAACTGCCCGCCGTCACGCCGCTGACGCGCGACGTGTTCGACTCGGCCACTGCCGAGCGGCGGCTGTGCGATTACTTCGCCGTGGCGACGATGGACGGGCTCAGCGCGATGTCGCGGCTGGAAGCCACCGCCGCGGCCGCCGCCGTCACTTATGTCGACCGCACACAGGTCGGCAAACGGGTGCCGCTGTCGCCGCCGGCGCGCGAGATCACCGGCGCCACCATGGCGATCGATCCCGCCACCCGCGCCAACCTCGAACTGACGCGCACGTTAGGGGGCGAACGGCGCGGATCGCTGCTGGATGCCATCGACCTCACCGTTACGGCCGCCGGCTCGCGGCTGCTGGCGCAGCGCCTCGCGGCACCATTGACCGACACCGCCGCCATCGCCCACCGCCTCGATGCCGTCGGCGTATTCGTCGACGACATCGCGGCGCGCGACGACCTGCGCGCCATCCTGCGCGCCGCGCCGGACATGTCGCGCGCGCTGGCGCGGCTGTCGGTCGGTCGTGGCGGACCGCGCGATCTGGCCGGCCTGCGCGACGGCATTTTCGCCGCCGATCAGGTATTGCAACGGTTGCAACAGTTCAACGATCTGCCGCGCGACCTGCAAACCGTCGCGGCGGCATTGCAACTTCCGTCGCGCAACCTCGCGCAGGAGTTCGCCCGCGCGCTCGACGAGCAGTTGCCGCTGTTGAAACGCGACGGCGGCTTCGTCCGCGCAGGCTACGCCGCCGCGCTCGACGAAACCCGCAAGCTCCGCGACGACTCACGCCGCGTGGTCGCGGAGATGCAGGCGCGCTACGCCGACGACACCGGCATCAAGGCGCTAAAAATCCGGCACAACAATGTGCTCGGCTATTTCGTCGAAGTGACCGCGCAACACGGCGACAAGCTGATGACCGCGCCGCTCAACGCCACTTTCATCCACCGCCAGACTTTGGCGGGACAGGTGCGTTTCACCACGTCGGAGCTTGGCGAAATCGAAGCCAAGATCGCCAACGCCGGCGACCGCGCGCTCGGCCTCGAACTCGAAATTTTTGAGCAACTCTGCGCGATGGCGATCGACGCCGGCGACGACCTGCGCGCCGCCGCCCATGCTTTCGCGGTGCTCGACGTCGCGACCGCGCTTTCGAAACTCGCCGTCGATGAAAATTATGTGCGGCCTGAAGTGGATGCTTCGCTCGGCTTCGCCATCGAGGGCGGCCGCCACCCCGTGGTCGAACAGGCGTTGAAGCGCGACGGCCAACCGTTCATCGCCAATGCCTGCGACCTGTCGCCGGGACCGGCGCAAACCTCCGGGCAGATCTGGCTGATCACCGGCCCCAACATGGCCGGTAAATCCACCTTCCTGCGCCAGAACGCGCTGATCGCGCTGCTGGCGCAGACCGGCAGTTACGTGCCCGCGTCGCGTGCGCGCATCGGCGTCGTCGACCGGCTGTTCTCGCGCGTCGGTGCCGCCGACGATCTGGCGCGCGGCCGCTCCACCTTTATGGTGGAGATGGTGGAAACCGCCGCCATTCTCAATCAGGCCGGCGAGCGCGCGCTGGTGATCCTCGACGAGATCGGGCGCGGCACCGCGACCTTCGACGGCCTGTCGATTGCGTGGGCCGCCATCGAGCACCTGCACGAAAGCAACAAGTGCCGGACGCTGTTCGCGACGCATTATCACGAACTCACGGCACTGTCGGCGCGGCTGCCGCGGCTGTTCAACGCCACCGTGCGCGTCAAGGAATGGCACGGCGACGTAGTGTTCCTGCACGAGGTGCTGCCGGGCTCGGCGGACCGCTCCTACGGCATTCAGGTGGCGAAACTCGCCGGCCTGCCGCCGGGCGTCATCACGCGGGCGAAGGCGGTGCTGGCCAAACTCGAGGCCAACGACCGTGGACAAACCACGCGCGCACTCACCGACGACCTGCCGCTGTTCGCGGTGCCGTCGCGCGCGGCGGCCGAACCACAGCCGCCGAGCGAGGCCGAACAATTGATCGCCGCGCTCACCGCGCTGCATCCCGACGAGATGTCGCCGCGCGAGGCGCTCGATGCGCTCTACGCGTTGAAGGCGAAGCTGCCGAAAGAGTGACGCTAAGTTTTTTGGCGCCGTTTTCTTCACGCGAACCGGCTTCCACTTCGCTCGAAAACGCTCTAACGCGCAGCACTCCGGCGACTGAAGGCCCACAGGCCGAGATTCCAGCAGACGCAAACGGCCAATCCGAGAACCAGCCCCACGGCCGATCCGAAATACAACGCGCCGAGATGAAGCGCGGCAAGCCCGAGGCCGAAGCCGACCAGGCCCCACAATGCATTGGCGACCACCGCGGCGGTGGCGCGGCCGCCGATGCGCGGATGCAGGATCAGCATCAGGCTCGAGAACACGATGGGGAAGATCGCCAGCGCGCCGGTCACCACCGGTCCCACACGCCCCGACAGGGTGATGACTGCGGCAACCAGGATCGCCACCAGCAGCGCCCGTAACGGAATGTCATACCAGCGACGCCGGATCGGCGGCATCACCGCCTTGCGATAACGCTGCGCCAGCGGCAGGCAGACCGCGCAGACCAGCGCATTTACCGCGAGCCCGCCGATCAGCGACCAGGCAATGCCGTTGACGACGAGCACAAGCGTCAACCACAGCAGCATGCCCACGGCGAAACTCACGATCATCCGCTGCCGTTGCGCCAGCGCGGCATAGGTCATGCCGAACACGATGGTCACCGCATTAACCGGAAGCGCGGCCAGCGCGCTTTCGGCGATGAAAGCGCTGTCGTGGTCGAGGGCAAGAAAGATATAGGCCGGCCCGGTCGAGACCGGGAGCGTCGCCACCAGTGCGCCGATCACCGGCCCCGAACGCTCGGTGACGATCGATGCCGTCACCACGAACGCGGCGGTCACCGCCATGCGCAGCAACAGCGTCAGCACAAACACAAGATCGGGGGAGATCGACATGGACGCGTCATGCCCGGCTTTGCGCCGGGCAGCTACATCCTAAATTGCATCGATGGAATGCGCGAAGCCGGCGGACGGCCGCGCCGATCAGACGCGGTGCATCTCGACCGACATTTTCGGCCCGTTCTTGATGGTCTGATAGACCACGCAATAGCGCTCGGTGATCTTCAACAGCAGATCAAGCTTGTCCTGCGGCGCGTCGGTCTCGACGTCGAAGCGCAGCCGGATTTCAGCAAAGCCGACCGGCGCTTCCTTGTCGACGCCGAGCGTGCCACGAAAATCGAGATCACCCTCGGCGGAGACGCGTCCTTCCTTCAACGGCACCTCAAGCGCTGTCGCGACCGACTTCAAGGTGACACCGGCGCAGGCCACCAGCGCTTCCAGCAGCATATCGCCCGAGCAGAGTTCGAGGCCCGAACCGCCGGTCGCCGGATGCAAACCGGCCACCGCGAGCGCACGGCCGGTCTCGACCTTGCAGGTGAGGCCCTCGCTGCCGACCGCTCCCTTGGCCTTCAGCGTGATCATTCCGGTCTTCGGATCGTTCTTCAGTCGCTCCTTGATCGGCGCCTGCATCGCGCGAAGTTGAGCCGCGTCCATGATTGGTGTCCTCCTGAAAATGTCGATCCGTTGCCGCGATCCTATAACGAATTGGTGCCCGCTGAATACCGTGCCGCGTTACCCGGCGAAGGCATCACCACCACATCGCTTCTCCCGTGAGGGATGGTTCCTGACGGTCCGGAACGGCGCGATCGAGCGAGGTCAGCACCCGCCGCTTCAGGTCCTCGAACAGCGCCGACGCCCGGTCGCGCGGACGCGACAGGAACACCGGAATCTCCTCGAACAGCCGCCCCGGGCGTGGCCGCATGACGACAATACGATCCGCCAGCACCACTGCCTCGTCGACGTCGTGGGTGACGAGGATCAGCGTCGGACGCGAATCCGCCCAGAGATCGAGCAGATGATCCTGCAGGTCGCGACGGGTGAAGGCGTCGAGCGCGGAGAACGGCTCGTCGAGCAGCAGCACTTCGGGTCGCGGCACCAGCGCGCGGGCGATCGCAACGCGCTGCGCCTGACCGCCGGAGAGTTCGCGCGGCCAGACGCCGGCCTTCTCAGTGAGACCCACGCGGCTCAACGCCTGCGTCACGCGGGCGGTGCGTTCCTGTTTCGACAGGCCTTCGATCCCGAACGCGACGTTATCGGCGACGCTCAGCCACGGCAGCAGGCGCGGCTCCTGAAAGATGATGCCGATCTTCGAATGCGGCGCGGTGATGGTGTCGCCGTCGAGCGTGATGGTGCCGCGGCTGGCACGGTCGAGCCCGGCGATGGCGCGCAGCAAAGTGGATTTGCCGCATCCCGAACCGCCGATCACCGCGACGATCTCGCCGGGCTTGATCGTGGCCGAGAACCGCTCGAGCGCGTTGACGCCGTTGGGATAGGTCTTGCCGACCTGATCGAGCCGCAGCATCACACCTCTCCCGCGTTCTGGCCGTAGGCATCCTGCCAGCGCAGCAACGGCGCGGATGCGATCTCGATCAGCCAGTCGGTGGTCTTGCCGATCACCGCGAAGGCGACGATAGCGGCGACGATCTGCGCCGGCTTGCCGAGCTGTTGGCCATCCATCAAGAGATAGCCGAGCCCTTCGGAAGCGCCGAGCAATTCGGCCGCCACCACGAACATCCAGCCGAGCCCGAGGCCGGAGCGCAGCGACACGATGTAGCTCGGCAGCACGGCAGGCAGCAGAATGCGCCGCACCAGCGCCGGCCCGGACAGACGAAATGCGCGGCCGACCTCGACGATCTTGCGATCGACGCTGAGGATCGCACCCATCACGCCGAGATAGACCGGGAAGAACACGCCGACCGCGATCAGCGCCACCTTCGACGCCTCGAAGATGCCGAACCACAGAATGAACAGCGGCACCCAGGCAATCGACGGAATCGCGCGCAACGCCTGCAAGGCAGGATCGAGCACGCTGCGCGACAGATTGGAATAACCGGCGACGGCGCCGACCAGCGTGCCGCTCACCACGCCGACCGCGAAACCGGCGGCGACGCGCAGCACCGTCGCCTGCGTGTGAATCCACAGTTCGCCGGTACGCGCCAACTCCCACAAGGTCGCGAAGATCACCGACGGCGGCGGCACCAATCGCCCATCCGACCAGCCGAGATGGACCGCCAGTTCCCACATAGCCCCGAGCCCGACCGGCAGCACGAGGCCGAGCAGAAGGGATCGCAAATGACGCGAGCGGCGGCGCTGCTGCGACGGCAGATCTGTTGTGGAAGCTTGAACCGGGGTCATTTCAACGGCAGTCATTTCAGCAGCAGTCATGGCATGCCCGATGGTGAAAAGGAGCCGGACGCGCCCGGCAAACCCGCGCGCGTCCGTCGATCTTTCATGATGGCTCCGCGCGGTGGCGCGGGATCAGTTCGTCAGCGGCACGCTGTCGTCGATCAGCGCATCCAGCGTCGCCTTGACGTCGACATTGGCGGCGATCACGCCCGCCTGCTGCAACGCAAGGCCAGCCGCAAGGATCGACGCGCGCTGCGGCTCGCCGATCTTCGAATGCGTGATGTCGGTGCGTTCCTTGAGTTGCTTGTCGACCACGACGTCCGGCAGCTTGGTGACCGAAATGAAGGTCTTCTTCATCTCGTCATAGTTGGCGAGCGAGAACTTGCGCGCATTCTCGTAGACTTTCAGCACCCGCTGCACCAGATCGGGATGATCCTTCAAAAACTGCTCACGGACGTTGAGGATGCCCCAGGTGTTGGCGTCCTTGTTGCGATAGAACAGCCGCGCGCCGTCCTCGACTTCCGCCGCCGCCATCATTGGATCGAGTCCGGCCCAGGCCTGCACGTCGCCGCGCTTCAGCGCGGTGGCGCCGTCCGGATGCTGCAGCAGCACCGGCTTGATGTCCTTCTCCGACAGCCCCACGCTTTGCAGCGCGCGCACCAGGAAGATGTGCGGATCGGTGCCGCGCGTCACCGCGACGCGCTGCCCCTTGAGGTCTTCGATCTTGCTGATCTTGGAGTCCTTCGCGGTGACCAGCGCCGTCCACTCCGGCTGCGAATAGACGTAGATCGACTTGATCGGGTTGCCGTTGATCTTGGCGACCAGCGCCGCGGAACCCGCAGTCGAGCCGAAATCGATTGACCCGGCATTGAGGAACTCGAGCGCCTTGTTGGAGCCGGCCGACTGCACCCAGCGAATCCTGATGCCGTCCTTCTCGAATTCCTTCTCGAGCAGGCCCTTGTCCTTCATCACCATCGAGACGGGATTGTAGGTCGCCCAGTCGACGCGGATTTCCTTCACCGGATCGGCCGCCAGCGCGGCGCCGGGAGCGAGAAGGGCAACCGCCAGAACCGCGGTCAGGCCGCGTCGTGAAATCTTGAACATGATCCTCTTTCTCCATTGCCGGGCGGCAAATCAGGTAATGTCCTGGTGAGCGCGCGCCCGTCCCCCTGCCTATATAAAGTCCATGTATTCCAGCCACTTGTACGGTAAGATGATCGAGAAAATCCGCCCAAAGAGCAGTTGGGTGCGAGAATGAAGCTCCTGCGAAGCTCCCGAAAATGAGAATGTTTCGTCGGCTAACCGTGGTCTAATGAATCGATGACAGTCCCCGCACCCTTCGATATCCGGACATGATGGATCACGCCGCGACGCAGCCGCCCGTTCCCGATACCGTCTTCGATACCGCGCGGATCACCGCCGAGGTCGATGCGCTGGCCGACCGGCAGGCCGGGAACAACGATGCTTTCCGCTCGGCGCTGTCGCATCTGCTCAAGGCCGAACTGGTCAAGGCGCGCGAGGCTGTGCAGGCCGCGTTGTTGAAAGACCGCCACGGCCGCCATTGCGCCGAGCGGTTGTGCTTCGTGCAGGACGAAATCATCCGCATCCTGTTCAACGCCGCCACGCAGCATCTCTATCGCTCGCCGATTCCGTCGGGCGCCGAACGCATGGCGGTGGTCGCCACCGGCGGCTACGGCCGCGGGTTGATGGCGCCGGAATCCGACATCGATCTGTTGTTCATCCTGCCCTACAAACAAACTGCGTGGGGCGAGCAGGTCGCGGAGGCGATCCTCTATTGCCTGTGGGACATGGGCCTCAAGGTCGGTCACGCGACGCGCTCGGTCGACGAGTCGATCCGTCAGGCGCGCGGCGACATGACCATCCGCACCGCGATCCTCGAAACACGATATCTCACCGGCGACCGCGGGCTGTACGACGAACTGATCGAGCGCTTCGACAAGGACGTGGTGCAAGGCACGGCATCGGAGTTCGTCACTGCCAAGCTCGCGGAGCGCGAGGAACGCCACCGCCGCGCCGGACAGTCACGCTATCTGGTGGAGCCCAACGTCAAGGACGGCAAGGGTGGCCTGCGCGACCTGCATACGCTGTTCTGGATCGCCAAATACGTCTACCGCGTGCGCCAAACCGACGAACTGCTGGAGCGTGGCGTGTTCGACGCACACGAATATCGTGTGTTTCGCCGCTGCGCCGATTTCCTCTGGTCGGTTCGCTGCAACATCCACTTCATCACCGGCCGCCCCGAGGAGCGGCTGTCGTTCGAATTGCAACGCGAGATCGCGCAGCGGCTCGGCTACACCTCGCATCCTGGCATGCAGGACGTCGAGCGCTTCATGAAGCACTACTTCCTGGTGGCCAAGGACGTCGGCGACCTCACCGCGATCCTGTGCGCCAAGCTCGAAGACCAGCAGGCCAAACCGGCCCCGGTGCTGAGCCGGGTGATGGCGCGGCTGCGCCCCAGCACCAAGCGCCGGCGCGTGCCGGAAAGCGACGACTTCATCATCGACAACAACCGGATCAGCCTGGCGACGCCGGACGTGTTCCGTCGCGATCCGGTCAACCTGATCCGCATCTTCCGCCTCGCGCAGAAGAACAACCTCGCCTTCCATCCCGATGCGATGCGCGCGGCGACACGATCGCTGCGGCTGATCAACACGCAGGTGCGCGAAGATCCCGAAGCCAACCGGCTGTTCATCGAAATCCTCACCTCGGACGATGCCGAGGTCGTGCTGCGGCGGATGAACGAGACCGGCGTGCTCGGCCATTTCATCCGTGCCTTCGGCAAGATCGTCGCGATGATGCAATTCAATATGTATCATCACTACACCGTCGACGAGCACCTGCTGCGCTGCGTCGGTTTCCTTCAGGACATCGAACGCGGCGGCAACGAGGAGTTCGCGCTCGCGTCCGACCTGATGCGCAAGATCCGTCCCGAGCATCGCACCGTCATCTACGTCACGGTGCTGCTGCACGACATCGCCAAGGGCCGCCCGGAGGATCACTCGATCGCCGGCGCCAAGGTGGCGCGCCGCTTGTGCCCGCGGCTCGGCCTCAATGCCGCCGACACCGCGCTGGTGGCGTGGCTGATCGAGGAACACCTGACGATGTCGGGCGTGGCGCAATCGCGCGACCTGTCGGACCGCAAGACCATCGAGAATTTCGCCGCCGTGGTACAGTCGGTCGAGCACATGAAGCTGCTCACCATCCTCACCACCGCCGATATCCGCGGCGTCGGTCCGGGCGTGTGGAACGGCTGGAAGGCGCAACTGTTGCGCACGCTGTATTACGAAACCGAACCGGTGCTGACCGGCGGCTTCTCCGAGGTCAATCGCAGCCAGCGCATCGAAGCGGCGCAGGCCGAATTCCGCGCGGCGTTCAGGGAATGGCCGGAAGCGGAATTGAATTCCTACATCGCCCGGCACTATCCGGCCTACTGGCTCAAGGTCGATCTGCCGCGCAAGATTCGTCACGCCCGCTTCCTGCACTCCGCCGAGCAAGGCGGCCACAAGCTGGCGATCAATGTCGGCTTCGACGAGGCGCGCGGCGTTACCGAACTGACCATCCTCGCGCCGGACCATCCGTGGCTGCTGTCGATCATCGCGGGCGCCTGCGCCTCGGCCGGCGCCAACATCGTCGACGCGCAGATTTACACCACCACCGACGGGCTCGCACTCGACACCATCGCTATCTCCCGCGAATACGATCGCGACGAGGACGAAGGGCGGCGCGCAACGCGCATCGGCGACATGATCGAACAGGTGCTGGAAGGCAAATTGCGGTTGCCCGAGGTTGTCGCGCATCGCGTCGCCAGCCGCACCAAGCCGCGCCCCTTCGTGGTCGAACCCGAAGTGACCATCAACAACCAGTGGTCGGACCGCCATACCGTGATCGAGGTGTCCGGCCTCGACCGGCCGGGTCTGTTGTATCAACTGACGACGGCGATCTCGAAACTCAACCTGAACATCGCCTCGGCTCACGTCTCGACCTTCGGCGAGCGCGCCCGCGATGTATTCTATGTCACCGACCTGCTGGGTGCGCAGATCACTGCGCCGACACGGCAGGCCGCGATCAAACGCGCGCTGGTGCATCTGTTGACCAATGACACCGTCGTGGCGCCGCCCGCGGCGTGAAACACGGCATGGACTACGCGCGGACGTCGACACCCTCATGCGCGAGCAGCCAGCGCTTGCGTTCCAGACCGCCGCCGTAACCGGTCAACGCACCGGTCGAGCCGATGACGCGATGACACGGCACCACGACGCTGATCGGATTGGCGCCGTTGGCATGGCCCACCGCACGCACCGCCTTCGGCCGATCGATGCGAACGGCGAGCGCGCCATAGCTGGTGGTCGTGCCCGGCGCGATCTTGCGCAGCGCCGCCCACACCTCGCGCTGGAACGGCGTACCGCCGAACCGGCAGCGAATGGCGCGCAGGCCGCCAAGATGTCCGGCGAAGTAGTCCTTGAGGGCCGTCCTGATCGTCGTCGGCGCCTTCCCTTCAACGAGTTCGGACCGGCCATACTGCTGGCGCATCAGTTCGGCCATGCGATGCTCGTAGTCCGCCCAGTCGAGTGCGCACAATCGACCGTCGTCGTCGGTGACGAGCAGCGCGATGCCGATCGGCGTCTTGAAGCGATCCAGGAGAAAACGTTCGGTCGATTTTGCGGGCATCTGCGTATCCGGAACAATGCGTGCTAAGGTCGGAGAGACTTTGGTCTCGGCTTTGATCTGGGCTTGGGGAAATGGCATGACGATCCTCGCGAATGGTCTGGTGGCGCTTGTCGCCTTGCTGCACATCTATTTTCTGATCCTCGAAATGTTTCTCTGGACCAGGCCGACCGGCCTGAAGACCTTCGGCAATTCGCTGGAGAAGGCTCGGGAGTCGGCAGTCCTTGCCGCCAATCAGGGCCTCTACAACGGCTTCCTCGCTATCGGCCTTTTATGGGGGTTGGTCCACCCGGTTTCCGCCTTCGGATTCCAGATCAAGGTGTTCTTCCTGCTGTGCGTGATCGCCGCCGGTATTTATGGCGCCATCAGCGTCAGCCGCCGCATCCTCTTTGTCCAGGCCGCGCCGGCGGCGTTGGCGCTGATCCTGCTCTGCCTCGCCTGAGATCACGGCCGATAACTTATCCGGGCGGCCCGCACGTTTCCCTTTGCATTGGCTAATTGCTTCATCCAGTATCGCCGGAACGACGGCTTGAGGCTTGGCCGAATTGACCGTCGATCGACGCAAGACCGTGTCACATAAAGGGAAGAAATGACGATGAGGGATCGAGTTCTCAGTCTGACTGCCGCGTCCGCAATTGCCATCGCGCTGTCGGCCTCTCCGACCTACGCGCAAAAAAAATACGACCCCGGCGCGAGCGATACCGAGATCAAGATCGGCCAGACCGTGCCGTTCAGCGGTCCCGCTTCGGCCTACGCGACGATCGGCAAGACGCAGGCCGCCTATTTCAAGATGATCAACGATCAGGGCGGCATCAACGGCCGCAAGCTCAACCTGATCCAGTATGACGACGCCTACAGCCCGCCGAAGACGGTCGAACAGGTGCGCAAGCTGGTGGAAAGCGATGAAGTGCTGCTGACCTTCCAGCTGGTCGGCACTCCGCCGAATGCGGCCGTGCAGAAATACCTCAATCAGAAAAAGGTCCCGCAACTGTTCGCGGCGACCGGCGCTTCGCGCTTCACCGATCCGAAGAACTATCCGTGGACGATGGGCTTCAACCCGAACTACCAGTCCGAAGGCCGCATCTACGGCAAGTACATCCTGACCAACTATCCCAACGCCAAGATCGGCATCCTGTTTCAGAATGATGACCTCGGCCGCGACTATGTGACCGGCCTCAAGGCTGCACTCGGCGACAAGGCCAAGACCATGATCGTCGCCGAGACGTCCTACGAACTGACCGATCCCACGATCGATTCCCAGATCGTCAAGATCAAGTCGGCAGGTGCCGACCTGCTCTACGATGCATCGACGCCGAAGTTCGCCGCGCAGGCGATCAAGAAGGTCGCCGATCTTGGCTGGAAGCCGGTGCACATTCTCGACATCAACGCCACCTCGGTCGGTGCGGTGATGAAGCCGGCGGGGCTGGAAAATTCCAAGGGCGTCATCAGCACCAACTACGGCAAGGATCCGCTCGATCCGGCCTGGAAGGACGACCCCGGAATGAAGAAGTATTTCGAATTCATGGCGAAGTACTATCCGGAAGGCGACAAGGATTCGAGCTTCAACACCTACGGCTACTCCACCGCGCAGCTTCTGGTGCACGTGCTGAAGGAATGCGGCGACAACCTGACCCGCGACAACGTGATGAAGCAGGCCACCAGCCTGAAGAACGTCGCGCTCGACCTGTCGCTGCCGGGCATCGTCGGCTCGACCTCGCCGACCGACTACCGCGTCAACAAGCAGTTGCAGATGATGAAGTTCGACGGCGAGCGCTGGCAGTTATTCGGCCCGATCATCGTCGACGACGCCCAGCACTGATCGCGCGCCAACCACGATCCACGACAAAAGGGCCGGCGCAACGCATCGACGTTGCGCCGGCCTCTTCTTTCGAGGCCTTTCCGATCGCGCCCAACGCCTGCCCGGTAGGGTTAAGGCTTGCTGAAAGCCTTGTTTTACAGGCACTTCCAATCGCATCGGCGCAACAGCATTAACCTTCATTTAACGCGCTTTTAAATCCCGCAGGCTACGTTCCGGCAAGCATGGGGCGGGTGCGTTTGCGTATGGCGTTGCGACGGAAGAAAAGCAGTCAGCGGAAGGAGCCGCAGTTCGGGCTGGGCGCCTCGCTGGCGAGCCTGCGTCTGAACATCGCCGACCGCATCAGCATCGCCAGCGACGACAAACCGAAATCGAAAAAAACGACCAAACGCGAGTCGAGCGGCGGCGGCGGTGGCGGCAACCGCGCACGCAAGCCGCGCAAGCGCGGCGCGCGCGGCAGCCTGCGTCGCAAGTTCTATCGCGCGACCTATTGGACCGCGGTGCTCGGCCTTTGGAGCGTCATCGCCGCCGTTGGCGTGGTGATCTGGGTTGGCGCGCATTTGCCGCCGATCCAATCGCTGGAGATTCCCAAGCGTCCACCGACGATCCAGATCGTCGGGCTCGACGGCAGCGTGCTGGCGACGCGCGGCGAAATGGGCGGCGCCAGCGTCGCACTGAAGGAACTGCCTGCCTATCTGCCGAAGGCATTTATCGCCATCGAGGACCGGCGCTTCTACAGCCACTACGGCATCGATCCGCTCGGCATTGCCCGTGCAGCGGTCGCCAATCTCATGCATCGCGGTGTGTCGCAGGGCGGCTCGACGCTGACGCAACAACTCGCGAAGAACCTGTTCCTCACGCAGGAACGCACCCTGCAACGCAAGCTGCAGGAGGCCGAACTGGCGCTGTGGCTGGAGCACAATCACACCAAGGCGGAAATTCTCGAGCTCTATCTCAACCGCGTCTATTTCGGCTCCGGCGCTTATGGCGTCGACGCCGCCGCGCAGAAGTATTTCGGCAAGTCGGCGCGCAAGGTGACGCTGGCGGAAGCGGCGATGCTGGCGGGCCTCGTCAAGTCGCCGTCGCGGCTGGCGCCGAACCGCAATCCCGAAGGTGCGGAGAAGCGCGCGCAGATCGTACTCGGCGCGATGGCCGACGCCGGCTTCATCACCGAACAGCAGGCCAAGGCTGCCATCGCCCACCCGTCCTACGCGGTGAAGCCACCGGGCGCCGGCACCATCAACTACGTCGCCGACTGGATCGGCGAGGTGCTCGACGACCTGATCGGCCAGATCGACCAGAACATCGTGGTCGAAACCTCGATCGATCCGAAGCTGCAAAGCGTGGCGGAAGCCGCGGTGATCGACGAACTCGCCGCCAAGAGCGTCAAGTTCAACGTCACGCAAGGCGCGCTGGTGGCGATGACGCCGACCGGCGAGGTGCGCGCCATGGTCGGCGGCCGCAATTATGCCGACAGTCAGTTCAACCGCGCCGTTACCGCCAAGCGACAGCCCGGCTCGGCGTTCAAGCCGTTCGTCTATCTCACCGCGATTGAATCCGGCCTGACGCCGGAGACGATCCGGCAGGATGCGCCGATCGACGTCAAGGGCTGGCGGCCGGAGAACTACACCCACGAATATTTCGGCGCGGTGACGCTGACGCAGGCGCTGGCGATGTCGCTCAACACCGTGGCGGTGCGGCTCGGCCTCGAGGTCGGTGCCAAGAACGTGGTGCGCACCGCGCATCGGCTCGGCATCACCTCGAAACTCGACGCCAATGCCTCGATCGCGCTCGGCACCTCCGGCGTGTCGCTGCTGGAACTGACTGGCGCCTACGCACCGTTCGCCAACGGCGGACGCGGCATCTCTCCACACGTCGTCAACCGCATCCGCGCCGAAAACGGCAAGGTGCTGTATCGCCGCCCGCCCGATCCGCGCGATCAGGTGATCGAGCCACGCAATGTGGCGATGATGAATACCATGATGCGCGAAACTTTGGTCAGCGGCACCGCACGCAAGGCCGAGATTCCCGGCTGGACCGCCGCCGGCAAGACCGGCACCAGCCAGGATTTCCGCGACGCCTGGTTCATCGGCTACACCGCCAAGCTGGTCACCGGCGTCTGGCTCGGCAACGACGACAATTCGCCCACCCGGAAGGCGACCGGCGGCGGCCTGCCGGTCGAGGTCTGGACCCGTTTCATGCGCGTCGCCCATCAGGGCGTGCCGGTCGCGGCGCTGCCCGGCGCGCAGGCGAACGGACTGTTTCCGAGTTTCGCGCCAGCCCAGCAGGCCAGCATGATTCCGGCCGGCACATCGAACGGCAACACGGTCAGCGGCGGTGCGATGACCAATGGCGCGGCCGTGCCGCAGCGCGCGCCGGCGCAGCCTTATCCGGCCCCGCCCCCGCCGCTTCCAGTCAATTCCGCCAGCGCGCCGCGCCCGGCACAGACCTCGGTGCGCCCGGAGGCCGCGAGCGGACTGGATGGCTGGCTGACGGAACGGTTGTTCGGCGGACGGCGGTAGAGGCGCTAACACCACCATATTCATCGTCTTCGGATTGAAGCTCCGTCATCCTGAGGCGCGACACGCGTAGCGTGGAGCCTCGAAGGATGGCGGCCGTCGCCCTTCGAGGGCCTTGCTGACGCAAGGCCACCTCAGGGTGACGGCGCACCTCGATCGACAGCGCTCAGTCCGTGATGCCGTAGCGATGCAGGTCATTGCCGTGAACATCGAGCCAGGTCTTGGCCTGCTCGACCTTGGGGCAGATCCGCGCCACCACCTTCCAGAAGCGCGGCGAGTGATTCATCTCGACCAGATGCGCAACCTCGTGCGCGGCGAGATAATCGAGCACGAAGGATGGCGCGAGGATCAGCCGCCACGAAAACGACAGCGATCCCGCCGACGTGCAGGAGCCCCAGCGGCTCGACTGGTCGCGGATCGACAACCGCTTCACCTTGACGCCCAGTTCGGCGACATAGTGATCGCAGGCCTTCTGCAGATCGCGTCGCGCCTCGCGCTTGAGGAAATCATGAACGCGCCGGTCGATGTATTCGACGCCGCCGGCCACGCACAGAATCCGCTCGCCGCTGTCGCGCGTTTCCGTCCACACCGTGCCGCGACTGCCGGCGCGATGCACGATGCGATGCGCGACGCCGCGCAATGGCACGACAACCCCGGACTGGAACGGTGCGGCCTTCGGCAGACGCCCAAGACGCGCGGCGATCCAACCGCCATGCCGCTGCGCGAAGTCCTTCGCGTCGGCAATGGTGCCGCGCGGCGGCATGGTGAGGATGGCTTCGCGATCGCTCGGATGAATCCGCAAGGTGTAACGGCGCGCCCGACGATGTCGCCTCAGCCGGATCGCGAAAATCTGCGATCCGAATTTGATGGCGATGGTCGATGGTTCATAGGGACGGCGATAAAGAAGGGCGCGAAAGGCCATGTCTGCTGATCCGGCATTCAGGAAGTCGCCGGGATTCTGCCACATCCGCCGCCAAGGAAAGCGGTCCGCGCAAAAACAAATCATTTGCCCAATATACAGGGGCAGCGGGCGTAAATCGCCCTATATCCTGTGGGCCGAAGGGCCAATTTTCAGCTAAAATACGCTCGATCGTCGTCGCGAAAGAGCGATGCCACATTCATTATTTCCCGCCTTACTGAATTTAAATTCAATCCAAGACTCGGCGCCGACCGGGCGCGCCAGCAATTACGCCGCCGCGCCCGATTTCGCGTTCGCCTATGCGCCAAAACGGCTATTCGGCGGCGGCCATCGCCAGTTCGACTTGCGACGATGACTGCGACGACGATGCCTGCATGAAGGCGGAGATGCGCGGCACGATTTCCTTGCGGAAGCGCGAGCCGTTGAACACGCCGTAATGCCCGACGTCCTTCTGCACGTAATGAACGCGCCGGTTCGCCGGAATCGCACTGCACAGTCCGTGGGTTGCTTCGGTTTGCCCCAAGCCGGAGATATCGTCGTTCTCGCCTTCCACCGTCATCAGCGCGACGCGCGTGATCTTCGACGGATCGACCGGCTTGCCGCGATGGGTCATCTCGCCCTTCGGCAGCAGTTGCTTGACGAACACCTGATCGACGGTCTGCAGATAGTATTCGGCGGTCAGGTCCATCACCGCGAGATATTCGTCGTAGAAGTCGCGATGCTTCTCGACCTTGTCGCCGTCGCCCTTGACCAGATTGTCGAACAGCCGCCGATGCGCATCGACGTGGCGATCGAGATTCATGCTGACGAAGCCGGTCAGTTGCAGGAAGCCCGGATAGACATCGCGCATGAAGCCGGGATGCGGAAACGGCACCTTGGTGATGACGTTGCTGCGGAACCAGTCGATGCCGCGCTCCTGCGCCAGATTGTTGACCGCGGTCGGATTACGCCGTGTATCGATCGGGCCGCCCATCAAGGTCATCGACGACGGAACGCAGGGATCGTTCTCCGCTTCCATCACCGACACCGCCATCAGCACCGGCACCGCCGGCTGACAGACGGCGACGATATGAACATCGCCGCCCAACACATGCAGAATCTCGACGAGATGATCGACATAGTCGTTCAGATCAAAACGGCCGGCCGACAGCGGAACCATGCGCGCGTCAGCCCAGTCGGTGATGTAGACGTCATGCGCCGGCAGGAACGCTTCGACCGTGCCGCGCAGCAGCGTGGCGTAATGGCCGGACATCGGCGCGACGATGAGAACCCGCGGCTGCGGCTTGCTCAGCGGCGTCGCGATCCCGCGCTCGAAATGCAACAGACGGCAGAACGGCTTTTCCCACACAGAGCGAATCGTGACCGGAACGCGGCGGCCTTCGACCTCGGTGAAATCGAGGCCCCATTCCGGCTTGCCGTAGCGGCGCGTGATGCGCTCGAACAATTCGCAACCCGCGGCAACCGACTTGCCGAAAGTGGTGTGCGACCAGGGATTGACCGGATTTTTGAACAGGATCTTGGTGGCGTCCGTGACTGCGCGCGCCGGATTGAGCGAGGCCTGCCCCATCTCATACATCCAGTAGAGCGGCGTCATCATCGCGGAGCCACCCTGCACCGGCAAGGTCGGCGCACCGCCAAATTCCCCAATCGCCATCAGCTAATCCCCGATTCTATTTTGCGTTGCAATAGTGTGACGGGTGCACTGCGGAGCGTCAATCCATCCATTTTGCTAGACCCGGCGGATCGGCAATTTCATCCTGCCGGAGGCCGGTTAACGGAAAGATTCCGCCTCCAGAGCGGCAATCCACCCTATGGAACCCGAAAGGCGTAGGTCCGATTCTCGCCACCTGTGGTTCTGTCATCACACTTTCTGGCTGTGAAAAAGACGCCCGCGACGGATGGTCCATACCCACGCCGACCGGCAATGCACTAGAATCAGATCATGACAGACGTCGCGTTTACCGCTTTCGATCACCCCCGACGGTACATCCGTCTGGACACCATCCTGAGGTTGCGCTGGCTCGCAGCCCTCGGGCAACTCGCGGCCATCTTCTTCGTGGTTCAGAGTCTCGATTTCGATGTTCCGATCATTCCTTGCGTCGCCATCATCGCGATCTCGGCAGTTATCACTCTGGCGTTGCAGATCGCGGTCAACCCGATGCAACGGCTGGCGCCACGTTACGCCGCGGCGCTGCTCGGGCTGAACATCGCCGAACTCGCCGGGCTGCTCTATCTCACCGGCGGACTCGAAAATCCGTTCTCGTTCCTGTTCCTCGGCCCGGTGCTGATTTCCGCGACCGCATTGCCGACCCGGATTACGATCGCGCTCGGCATCTTCGCGGCGGTCTGCGCCACCGCGCTCGGCTTCTTTCACCTGCCGTTGCCGTGGCACAGGGAAGGACCGCTGGTGCTGCCGCCGGTCTACATGGCCGGCATCTGGCTCTCGATCCTGTTGGCGATCGGCGTCACCAGCCTCTACACGTTTCAAGTGACGGAAGAAGCGCGCAAGCTGGCCGACGCTCTGGCGGCGACGGAACTGGTGCTGACCCGCGAGCAACATCTCACGCAACTCGATGGCCTCGCCGCCGCGGCGGCTCATGAACTCGGCACCCCGCTCTCCACCATCTTCCTGATCTCGCGCGAACTCGAACAGACCACGCCGCCGGACAGTCCGCTGGCGAGCGAGGTCAAAACCCTGCGCGAACAGGCGCAGCGTTGTCGCGACATTCTCGCCAAGATCGCGCAACTGTCATCGTCCGGCGCGCCGTTCGACCGGATGCCGCTCTCGACGCTGATTGAAGAGTCCGTCGCGCCGCATCGCGATTTCGGCATCGCCATCAAGATTCACATCGCCGCCTCCGATGGCGCGGAACCGGCCAGCATGCGCAACCCGGCGATCCTTTACGGCGTCGGCAACATTCTCGAAAACGCGGTGGACTTCGCCCGCACCACGGTCGAGGTGGACGCCCGCTGGAACGACGATCTCGTCGAGATCATCATTTCCGACGATGGTCCGGGCATCGCCCCCGATCTCCTGAAACGAATCGGCGAACCTTATCTCACGCGCCGCCGTGGCCTCGACCAGACCCATCGCGAACGTCGCGGCCTCGGTCTCGGCATCTTCATCGCGCGCACCTTCCTGGAACGGTCCGACGCCGAAGTGACTTTTTCCAACCGCACCTTTCCGGAGCACGGCGCGGTGGTCCGGATCGCCTGGCCGCGCGCCAGTTTCGAAACCTCGCAGGCGGCAAGTGACGTCTAGCGAAACTATCCCGTTGTTTCCGCGTGGTGTTTGGGCAGCCTGTGTTTCCCGGCCGCGAGAGCCGGGTCTATTACCATCGAGGGAACTCACAACATTCTACTCGCGACGATATGTGCCCTTGGAATTGCATGGCAGAACCCCATATTCTGAAGATCGACAATCAGGAAAACCCCCGTGACCGCCATTGCCGAACTTGCCACCGAAACCGACCGCTCGCTGATGATCGTGGAAGACGACAAACCGTTTCTCGAACGGCTGTCGCGCGCCATGGAAACCCGCGGGTTCACCGTGACCTCCTGCGAGAGCGTGTCGGATGGGCTCAGCCATATCGGCAAGTCCGCGCCGGCTTTTGCCGTGGTGGATTTGCGGCTCGGCGACGGTAACGGCCTTGATGTCGTCGCCGCCCTGAAACGGCAGCGGCCGGACGCACGCGCCATCGTGTTGACCGGCTACGGCAACATCGCCACCGCCGTCACCGCCGTGAAGATGGGCGCCGTCGATTACCTGTCGAAGCCGGCGGACGCCGACGACGTGGTCGCGGCGCTGCTTGCGAGCGGCACCGAGAAGTCGGAACTGCCGAGCAACCCGATGTCGGCGGATCGCGTGCGTTGGGAACACATCCAGCGCATCTATGAGCTTTGCAACCGCAACGTCTCGGAAACCGCGCGGCGGCTCAACATGCATCGCCGCACCTTGCAGCGCATCCTCGCCAAGCGCGCGCCGCGTTGAGTGTCGTCCGGATGGCCGGATTTATTTCGGCCATCCACGTTACTTAGCTTCAGTTACGCCAGATCGTCGAAAGCGTATCCCTGCGGATCGATCAGCCGATTGATCCGCTGCGCCGCCGCCATTCCGAACCGCACCGTCATCAGTTTGCGCGTCGGCGCGGGCAAGCGGTGTTCCGGCGCCTCGCAATGCAGATGCGCGCCATAGGCGTCGGCGACGATCAAGCCGGTTTCGTCCGGAAAAATCTCGCACGGCAGATCCTGCGGAAAGGCGAAGAACAGCCGGTCGCAATGCGCGCGATATTCGTGCCATTTCTGATCCGCCCGCAAATCCTCCACCGATGACTTGATCTCGACGATCCACAGATCGCCCCGCGCGTTGAGCGCCACCAGATCGGCGCGACGTCCCGACGGCAGCGGCAATTCGCTGATGCAGGAAAAGCCGAGCGATCCGAGCCAGCGCGCGGTAC
>JAEWIX010000058.1 GCA_023386885.1 Pseudomonadota bacterium | reverse complement strand
GGCTGAGTCTTCTTATCGGGCATAAAGCCTGACATGTCGGGCTTTACGCCCGCCCTCGAACGGCGGCCGCGGCCGTCCGGCCGCTTGCCTTCGCAGGCATGGGCCTGCGGGGCCTCGGTCGCGGCCCTTACCGCCGAGCGTTAGGCTCGGCGGTATCAGCCCTTCGGACGCAGATCCTGCACGCGCTTGGCCTTGCCGATGGACCGGGCGATGCCGCCGGGTTCGACGGCCTCGACGCGGGTGCTGATGCCGATCAGCGACTTGATCGAATGCTGCAGGTGCTTGGCGTGGCCCTCCCATTCCGACGGGTGGATGTCCTCGTGCATCTCCACCCGGACGGCGAGGTTGTCCATGTGCCCGTCGCGGCTCACCACCAGCTCGTAATGGGGGGCGAGGGCGGGGATCTTGCAGATCAGCTCCTCGACCTGGGTCGGGAAGACGTTCACGCCGCGGATGATGAGCATGTCGTCGGAGCGGCCGGTGATCTTGTCCATCCGCCGCATGCCGCGGGCGGTGGGCGGCAGCAGCCGGGTCAGGTCGCGGGTGCGGTAGCGGATGACCGGCATGCCCTGCTTGGTCAGGGTGGTGAAGACCAGCTCGCCGTATGAACCGTCGGGCAGCACCTCGCCTGAGTCGGGGTCGATGATCTCGGGAAAGAAATGGTCCTCCCAGATCACCGGGCCGTCCTTGGTCTCGACGCATTCCGACGCCACGCCCGGCCCCATCACTTCCGACAGGCCGTAGATGTCGACGGCGTGGATGTTGAAGGTGCGCTCGATCTCCTCGCGGAGCGCGCCGGTCCAGGGCTCGGCGCCGAAGATGCCGACGCGCAGGCTGGTGCCGCGCGGGTCGATGCCCTGGCGGCGCATCTCGTCGGCGATGTTCAGCATGTAGGACGGCGTGACCATGATGATGGTCGGCTTGAACTCCTGGATCAGCTGGACCTGCTTCTCGGTCTGGCCGCCCGACATCGGGATGACGGTGCAGCCCAGCCGCTCCGCCCCGTAATGAGCGCCGAGGCCGCCGGTGAACAGGCCGTAGCCATAGGCATTATGCAGGATCATGCCCTTGCGGCCGCCGGCGGCGCGGATCGAGCGCGCCATCACGTCGGACCACACGTCGATGTCGGCGGCGGTGTAGCCGACCACGATCGGCTTGCCGGTGGTGCCGGAGGAGGCGTGAACGCGCACCAGTTGCTCGCGGGGCACGGCAAACATGTTGAAGGGGTAGTTGTCGCGCAGATCCGTCTTCACCGTGAACGGAAACTTGGCGAGATCGGACAACTGTTTGAAGTCGGACGGATGCACGCCTTTGGCGTCGAACGCCTTTCTGTAATGCGCGACGTTGTCGTAAGCATGTTTCAGCGACCAGGCGAGGCGCTTGGTCTGCAACGCCATGATCTCGTCGCGGGAGGCGCGCTCGGCGGCGTCAAGCACAAGGCCGTCGGTGGATTTCGTGAGCGTGTCGGTGGTGGCCATAATTGTCGTCCTGAAAGGCTTTCGTCCTGATCCTGATCTAGTCGTGAGAAGCAGTTTTATCCGGCGGCGCGGCATCGACCATCGTGCCGCCGATGGTGCGCGAATAGCCGCGCAGTTCGGCAATCACGGTGTCGCCGTTGGCGGTGACGCGGATGTCGTAGATGCCGGAGCGGCCGGACTTTGAAATCTCGCGGGCATCCGCCACCAGCCGGTCGCCGAGCTTGCCGGGGCGAATGAACGAGATGTTGCCGTGCGCCGCCACGGTGCGCTCGTTGTAGGAATTGCAGGCGAAGGCGAAAGCTGAATCCGCCAGCGTGAAGATGAAGCCGCCATGGGCGATGCCGTGGCCGTTGACCATCTCGGGCTTCACGGTCATCGCCAGCACGGCGTGGCCGGCGCCGATCTCGACGATCTCCATGCCGAGGCCGCGGGAGGCGTTGTCCTCCGCCCACATCGCGTCCGCACAGGCGCGGGCAAGCTGGTCTGGTGAAAGCGTTGTCGCAGTGCTCACACTGTCCTCCCGATATGGCGCGGCGCGGACAGCCTTCTCCCGCAATCGGTCAGGACGTGCATCACGGCGTTTCTCCCCTCGACCGGCCGGCTGCCTGCGATGTTGAAACGCGGCTTCGCCGTTCGCAAGGCCATGACGCGAGGTCACCATGGCCCTTTGAATTGAACGATCGGTCAGTTAATTATTAGCCCAACGAGCCACGCTGTCAACGGTCGATCGCCGTCCTCGCGCGGGCCCCGATCGCCGCCACGAGGCGGATCGCCATTGCGAGGATGCGGGCAGGCAGGGCCGCGCCGCATGAATACCTTTGCGCCCCCGATAGCAGGATTTTCTGTTTTGGGCCGGGGCAGGAAATTGCCTGAATTTGGCGCAGGGGAGATCGTTATTCTTTCCCGCCGGAAGCGGACGATGGCTTCTTTCTTATCTTTTTCGAGCAGTGGACGGTGATCCCGCGCGGGATATATAGCGTGGCAGGTTTTCCCGCTGCGCGTGTCGCGCCGGGGCATTTTGTTCTCCGCTGGCTCGAGGAATAGCCCGTGTCATTCGGTCCCGATATTGCTGTTTATTCCGGCCTCCTGATCGGCCTCGTCTTCGGCGCGGTGGGTCTGCTCAGCGGCTTCTGCCTGTTGAGCAGCCTGCGCGGCTGGTGGGGCGACGGCGATGGCCGGCTGGTGCGCACCTACGCGCTGGCGATCAGCATCGCGGTGCTGGCATCGCAACTTCTGGTGCTCGGCCACTACGTCGATCTCGACAAGTCGATCTATCTGCAAGCGAGCTTCTCGGCGCCATTGATGTTCCTCGGCGGCCTGTTGTTCGGTTACGGCATGGTGCTGTCGAACGGCTGCGCCTCGCGCGCGCTGGTGCTGCTCGGGCGCGGCAATCTGCGCTCCTTCGTCGTCGTCGTGACGCTCGGCATCGCCGCGCAGATGACGTTGAAGGGTTTGATCGCACCGGCACGGCTGGCCGCGTTGCAGGCGACGCAAAGCGCGCCGGATGTCGTCTCGCTGCCGGCTTTGCTGGCGACGCTCGGCCTGGATGCCTCCGCCGCACGGATTCTGGCGATGTTGGTGGTGAGCGGCGGCCTTGCCGCATTCGCGTTCTCGCACGCAGCGTTCCGCAAGTCAGGTGGTCAGATCGCTGCCGGCGTGGTGGTCGGTCTGCTGGTCGCAGGCGGCTGGTTCGCGACCGGTTTCCTCGGCGCGGATGATTTCAATCCGGCGCCGCTGACGTCGATCACCTATGTCTCGCCGATCGCGGAATCGGTGCAGTACGTCATGCTCTCGACCGGCCTGACGCTCAACTTCGGCATCGCGCTGGTCGGCGGTGTACTGGCGGGCAGCTTCATCACCGCGCTCCTGACCAACCGCTTCAAGTGGGAAGGCTATACATCGCCGACCCACATGATCCGCTCGATCAGCGGCGCGATCCTGATGGGATCGGGCGGTGCGATGGCGCTCGGCTGCACGGTAGGGCAGGGATTGACCGGCGTATCGACGCTGGCGTTGGCCTCGTTCGTCGCCGTGACCGGCATCGTGGTCGGTACCGCGTTCGGTCTGCGCGGTCCGCTGCAGGTGCGAGCGCTGGCGAAGGCGTAAGCATCGTTCGATGCAATGAGATTCGCAGCCTCGGAATCTTTGGTTGAACGCGTTTTCTTAACGCGAACCGGAGCCCACTTCGCTCGAAAAACGCTATTTCGAGGTCGCGAGCCGCAGCACGTCGAGATAGCCGTCGCTCACCGTCACCCGGCCGATCAATCCTTTCTCCTGTAGCAGCCGATGCGCCAGCGGCAGCCGGTAGCACGGCAGGTACATGAACAGGTGATGCTCGGCGTGATAGTTCACCCAGTAGGGCGCGACCAACGTGCGCTCGATGATGTTGGCGCGCGTGGTGCGCGCATGGCTGAACGGATCGGGACCGGTGCTGGTGCAGGCGTGTTCGGCGATGTTGCGGATACGCGTCACTAGCGGCAGCCACGTTGCCATCGCGAACAGCCAGACGCCGAAGAACCAGACGCCCGCGCCGCAGAGCCAGAACAGCACGAGCAGGATCGCGTTGGCGACGAGGAAGCGCAGCATCTTGTCCGCGCCGCTGGAGAGAAAACTCTCATGCGAGTCCACGTTGCCGGTGTCGCCGCGTTTGAACAGCGACAGAAATAACGGCAACCGCTGCTTCACAAAAGTCTGGCCGGTGAGATCGCGGATCGCCTTGCGGCTAAAACTCTCCTTGGTGATCGGAAACGGCGCGGACAGCGACAGGTCCGGGTCTTCGGGCTGCTGCGTGAAGCGGTGATGCTGCAAGTGATAGGAACGGTAGCTGGCAAGATCGGCGCCGACCGGCACCGCGCAGAGCCATTGCCCGATCCATTCGTTGATCGCCTTGTTGGAATGCAGGCCGCCATGCGCCGCCTCATGCATCAGGATGGCGAGGCCGAGTTGCCGCGTGCCGACGATCATCACCGCGATCAGCCACGTCAGTGGATTGGGCCAGATCGTCACCAGCGCAATCGCTGCGGCGATGGTGCCCCAGGCATGCGCCACCAGCCAGCCGCCGCGCCACGAACTTCGGCTGGTCAGTTGCCGCCACTCGTCGGGGGTGAACAATGTTTTCGGATCGATGCGAGCAACCTGGGCCATTGAGCTATTCCGTTCCGTCAGCCGTTCGCGTGACAATACGAATTTCCGACGTCAGCGTCCGATGCACCGGGCACTTGTCGGCGATCTCCATCAGCCTTTGACGTTGCCCGGCGTCGAGATCGCCCTCGATGGCGATGACGCGCTCGATCTCGTCCAGCATCCCGACCTTGGTTTCGCAGTCTTCGCAATCCTTTGCGTGAATCTTGCGATGTGCGAGCGTGACGGTGACGCGCTCCAGCGGCAGCGCCTTGCGGTCGGCATACATTCGCATCGTCATCGAGGTGCAGGCACCGAGCCCGCTCAGCAAGAACTCATATGGGTTGGGGCCGGTGTCAGCGCCGCCGACCGAGGCGGGTTCGTCCGCCAGCATGCGATGCGGTCCGACGGTGATCCGCTGCTGCAGTTTGCCGTCGCGGGTTTCCTGCACCACCACCCGGCGCGGCTGGTCGTCGGTGGGCATCTCCGCGACGGCGGGATCGAGATAGCGTTCGACCCAGGCCGCGACGACATGGGCAACATATTCGGCATCGCGCTTCTGGTTCAACAGGTGATCGGCGCCGGTCAAGGAAATGAAGCTCTTGGGATGTTTGGCGGCAACGAAGATGTGCGTCGCATTGTCGATGCCGACGGTGTTGTCGGTCGGCGAATGCAGGATCAGCAGCGCCTTGCGCAGTTTTCCGATCTGGGCCGTCAGATTTTGTTCCGCGACGTCGTCGAGAAATTCGCGTTTGATGCGAAAGGGGCGGCCGGCGAGCTGCACCTCGACGTCGCCATCGCGGCGAATGTCTTCGATGCGATCTTTGAACATGTGCGTCACATGCACCGGATCGGATGGGGCAGCGATGGTGACGACGGCTTTCGCTTCAGGCACGTGCCCGGCAGCGGCAAGTACGGCGGCGCCGCCGAGCGAATGGCCGATCAGGACCGCCGGCGCCATCCTTGTTTCGCGCAGGTGATCGGCGGCGCGGACCAGATCGGCGACGTTGGAGGAGAACGTGCTGTTGGCGAACTCGCCCTCGCTGGCTCCGATGCCGGTGAAGTCGAACCGGAGTACCGCAATGCTGTGGGCGGCGAGCGCGGTCGCGATGCGCTTCGCCGCCAGCACGTTCATGCCGCAGGTGAAGCAATGCGCGAACAGCGCGTAGGCGACAGGCGGGCCATCAGGCAAATCCAGCGTCGCGGCCAATTGCTGGCCGTCGATGCCGGAAAACTGGAAACGCTCGGTGCGCAAAATCTCTCTCCGCAAATCGTCGTTGCGGCGATTTTACCAGATATCCTCAGGCGCGACGAGGGGTGGAGGAGGCCGCTTGCCCGCGTCTTGCGCGGGCATCACTCGTGACGATGCATAGCGGATTGGTGCTTGGTGTCGCGCATCATCGAATAGATGATTAGCGAAATGCAGATGATCCCTGAAAGATAATAATAAAACCAGGTCTCGTGTCCGAGCGTCTTGAACCACAGCGCGATGGCGGGCGCGGTGCCGCCGAATAGCGACACCGTCACCGCATAGGGCAGGCCGACGCCGAGTGCACGGATGTTGGTGGGAAACAGTTCGGCCTTCACTACGGCGTTGATCGAGGTGTAGCCGGCGACGAACAGCCATGCCGCGCAGATCAGGAGGAATGCGACGAACGGCGATTTTGTCGCGTGGAGTGTCATCAGGATCGGAACGGTCGCGATCGTGCCTCCCAGGCCGAAGAAGATCAGCAACGGTTTACGGCCGATCCGGTCCGAGAGCGCGCCATAGATCGGCTGTAGCAATGTTGCGAACAGCAGCGATCCGAAGATCACATAAGTGGTCTGATCGGCGGATAATCCCACGGATAGCTTCACGAAGGTCTGCATATAGGTGGTGAAGGTGTAGAACGCGGCGGTGCCGCCCGCGGTGAGGCCGACCACCAGCAGCACTTCCTTCGGGTATTTGAACAGTGCGCGAAGCGAGCCGGCGGGCTTGGCGGCCTTCTTCGCCGACTCGAAGGCTTCGGTTTCGTGCATGTCCCGTCGCATCACGGCGGCGAAGATCGCCAGCATCGCGCCGATGATAAAGGGAATGCGCCAGCCCCAGGCATAAAGCTCCTCCTGGGTGAGAAACACTTTCTGCAACAGCAACAGCACGACGATGGCGGTGAGTTGGCCGCCGATCAGCGTCACATACTGGAAGCTGGAATAGAAGCCGCGATGGTTCGGATCGGCGATTTCGCTGAGGTATGTGGCGCTGGCGCCGTATTCGCCGCCGAGACTGAGTCCTTCGATAATGCGCGCGATCGCCAGCATGATCGGGGCGAAGATGCCGATGGTGGCATAGGTCGGTGTCGCCGCGATCACCAGCGAGCCAAAACACATGCAGACCACGGACAATGTCAGCGACAGTCGTCGGCCGTAACGGTCGGCGAGAAAGCCGAACAACCAACCGCCGAGCGGCCGCATCAGGAAGGTCGCGGCAAACAGCACCGCGGCGTTGAGCTGCTGGACGACGGGATCGCTATGCGGAAAAAACGCCGGCGCAAAATACAGCGCAAAGGCGGTATAGGCGTAAAAGTCGTACCACTCGACCAGATTGCCGATCGAGCCGATGAAGATCGATTTCAGCCGCTGCTCGACGTCGATCAGATCGAAGGATGGGGCCGATGTGGGATTTGCGCTTTGCTCTGTCACATCGGGGTCCTCGTTTGGGCAGCGGCTGGTCTAAGGCGCTGCTCCCAGCAACAACGGCAACTGCCGTGGCCCGCGAACGGTTCCTTCCGACCAGGTTACCTGACCGGCGGGATCGAGCCGGAAATCCGGAATGCGCTTCAGCCATTCCTCGATGGCGACCGTCATTTCCATGCGCGCCAGATTGGAGCCGACGCAGCGGTGAATGCCGAGGCCGAAGGCGGCGTGGCGATTTTCCTTGCGGTCGATCAGCACCTTGTCGGCGTCGTGGAACATCGCCGGATCGCGGTTCGCCGCGGGGAAGGACAGCAGCACCATGTTTTCCGGCTTGATCGGGCAGCCGCTGATGGTGGTTTCCTTGATTACCTCGCGCGCCATGGTGACCGGCGAATAGGCGCGCAGGAATTCCTCGATGGCGGTCGGCATCAATTCCGGTTCGGCGATCAGCCGATCGCGATCCGCCGGGGTCTTGGCGAGATGCCAGAGCGATGCGCCGATCCCGCTCCAGGTGGTATCGATGCCAGCGATCAGCAATAGCCGCAGCGAGCCCAGCACATGCATGTCCGACAGCGGTTGGCCGTCGGGCCCGCACGCCTTCATCAACGTCGAGATCAGGTCGTCGGTCGGCTTCGATTTGCGGGCCTGAATATGGCCCATGAAGTAGTGCGACATCTCCTCGATGGCACGCATCAGAGTCTCTTCGTCGGTGATGCCGAGTTCGAGGATTTCATGAATCCACTTGATGAACAGGTCACCGTCCTGCTCAGGTATTCCCAACATATGGGCGATGGCACGCACCGGGATATGCTTGGTGTAGCGCGCGGCGGCATCGACGCTCGGCTCGTCGATGAACTGGTCGATCAACTCGTTGCAGATCGCGCGCACGCGGGGCTCGAGCTTCTTCATCGCATCGGGCGTGAACGGCGGCAGCAGCAATTGCTTGGCCGGCTTGTGCTCGGGTGGATCGGAGGTGATCGGTGGCGCGGTCTGCGTGATCGGCGGCCGCGAATTGCGGACGATGATGCGACGCGAGGAGAAGTGCTCGGTGTCGTAGGCGATCGCTTTCACCGCGTCATAGGTTGTCGGCATATAGACGCCGAGAAAGCGGTCGGTGTGCACCACCGGGCTTGCGGCGCGCAGCACGTCCCAGATCGGGTAGGGGTTTTCGGTCCAGCGCGGGTCGGTGTGATCGAAGTCGGAGATCCAGTCGGTGACGGGAACGGGCTTGTTCATGGATATCGTCCTGGCTCAATCAGTTCTCGTGTGAAACGGATATAGCGTCGTGGCGATCCGGGGTGCGATGGTCGGCTTCAATCCTCGGTGATGTCGATGGCCAATTCAGGACAATTGGATTTGGCAAGCCAGGCCTTGTCTTCGAGGCCGTCGGGGACGGTGCCGTCGCCGATTTCATGAGCGTTGCCGTATTCGTCGAGTTCGAATAGTTCCGGCGCCAGCGATTTGCAGCGGCTATGGCCCTGGCATTTGTCCGGATCGACGTGAATTTTGAGCTTGCCGGCCATGCAACGTGTGCTCCCTTTAGTCGCCGCATCTGCTGACGGCTGTTTTGAATCGTTACAAAACTCTAGCCCGTCGATTCCAAGGATGCCAGCGGCATTCGAAAGCGCCGCCTGTTTCAATGCAGCAGGCGGCGCGGGAGGCTTCGTTATGGACCGATGACGGTCCTTAGCGCGGATCGATCGGGGTCGAACCACGCAGGCCGAGAATGTCTTCCAGCACGCGCGCGCCGGCCAGCAGGCCGGCTTCGTTGCGCGCGGGGGCCACCATCTGCAATCCGATCGGCAGTCCGCTCGCGGTGAAGCCGCATGGCAGCGACAGCGCGGGGCAGCACGCCAGCGTGATCGCGTAGGCGATGCCGAGCCACTCGACGTAGTTGTCGAATTTCTTGCCATCGCACTCGGCGACGTAGCGTTGCTCGACCGGGAACGGCGCAACGATGGTCGCGGGACACAGCAAGAGGTCGTAAGTCTCGAAGAAGGCGAGCGTCCGCTGAGTTAGCGCAACGCGCTGCGCTTCGGCGCGAGCGATATCCTCGACGCTCAGTTTGAGACCCTGTTCGATATTCCAGACCACTTCCGGTTTCAGCAGGTCGCGCTTGTCGCGCAGCAGCGGCGACATGCCCATTGCAAACTCGAAGGCGCGCAGCACATGGAAGCATTCATGCGTCTCGCTCAGGTCGGGATGAGCTTCCTCGACGATGACGCCGGCTTCCGCGAAGCGTTCCGCCGCCTTGCGGGTGACGGCGGCCACTTCGGGATCGACAGGCGTGATGCCAAGATCACGCGAGTAGGCGACGCGCACAGGCTTTCGCCCCGAACGCGCGGCGGCGAGGAATGAGGTCGGCAGCACCGGCAGCGATGTGGGATCGGCGGGATGCTCACCGCTCATGGCATCGAGCAGCAACGCGAGATCCTCGACGTTGCGCGCCATCGGTCCCTGGACGCCGAGGGTGCCGTCGATCTTGGCGGTTGGGGTATGGGCGACGCGGCCGATGCTCGGGCGCATCCCGACGATGCCGCAGAAGCTCGCGGGGTTGCGCAGCGAACCGCCCATGTCGGAGCCGTGGGCGAGCCATGCAGTCCCGCTGGCGAGCGCCGCCGCGGCGCCGCCGGAGGAGCCGGCCGCCGAGCGTGTCGTATCCCACGGATTGAGGGTGCGTCCGAAGACCTCGTTGAAGGTGTTGGCGCCGGCGCCGAATTCCGGTGTGTTGGATTTGGCGTAAACGATGCCGCCATTATGCTCGAGCCGCTCGACCAGCACGTCGGATTGCGCGGGGATTTTATCCTTGAAGATCGGCGATCCGTGGGTGGTCCGGACGCCCGCGACCTCGCTGAGATCCTTGATCGGCAGCGGCATTCCGGCGAGAAGGCCGCGCTCGGCGGCAGGGCGTTGCATCAGTTTTTTGGCGTGCTCGCGGGCGCGATCGAAACACAATGTGGGCAGCGCGTTGACCTTGCCGTCCACCGCCTTGATCCGCGTTTCGAGCACGTCCAGCAGTTCGAGCGGCGTCACTTCGCCGGAATTGAGCTTGGCCACGACGGCGGTTGCAGTTTCATGGATCAAGGATTGGTCCGCCACGGGGGCCTCCGTTGTGTTTTCGTATCGTTGTTGCGACGGCCAATATATCGCGCTCTCGCGAAATGCATACTGGATCGCATGGTGATCCGGAGTCTGGTTCGCACCCGATATCGTTCGTGAGGCGATTGCGGCGAACTCTGCAGGACGTCAGAGCGGCGGCACTAACCCCATCCTGCGGCGAGGCCGCCATCGACGGTGAAGATCACGCCGGTGGTGTAGCCGGAGCGGTCGGAGGCGAGATAGGCCATCAGGTCGGCGATCTCGCGCGGATGCGCCGGACGTTTCAACGGCAGACCGGCCTGCAATTCCCTATAGCGGTTTTCGTCGCCCAACTGATCGCGGGCGCGGGTCTTCATCAGCGTGACGTGACGGTCGGTGCCGACCGGGCCGGGATTGATGCCGACGACGCGGATGTTGTCGGCGAGGCTCTTGCCGCCGAGCGCGCGGGTGAAGGCCATCAGCGCGGCGTTGCCGGCGCTGCCGGTGATGTAGTTGGCGTCGAACTTCTCGCCGGCGGCGCCGATGTCGTTGACGATGACGCCGTGGCCCTGCGCCTTCATGCGCGCGTAGACGAGGCGGGTGAGGTTGATGAAGCCGAACACCTTCAGGTCCCAGGCATGACGCCAGGTCGCCTCGTCGATCTTGTCGATCGATCCACCGGGAATGTCGCCGGCGTTGTTGACGAGCACATCGATGTCCCCGGCCTCCGTGACCAGGCGCGCGATGTCATCGCTCTTGCGCAGATCGACGATGTGAGTCGTGACGTTGATCTGGTGGCTTTTGCGAAGCCGCTCGGCCAGCGCGCTCAGCAATTCCACGCTTCGGGCAGCAAGATGCAGGTGGCAGCCTTCCTCGGCGAAGGCTTCGGCCGCCGCAGCCCCGATGCCTTTTGATGCGCCGGTGATGAGGACACGCTTGCCGCGCAGGTGAAGGTCCATGGAATGCTCCTGGTCGAGAATGGCTGAGTACGTCGTCATCCCGAGGTGCAAGCTGCCTGACATCTTTGTCCGGTGGCGAAGCCTCGAAGGAAGGCGGCGTTGTCTCCGGTTACCCTTCGAGGTGCGCCAAACGGCGCACACCTCAGGGTGACGGAAACTTCCTACAGATACCCCTCACCGGCCTCGGCGGCAAAGCGGCCGGGATCGCCTTCCCAGACGACGCGCGCATGTTCGAGCACGTAGACGCGGTCGGCATGGGGCAGGGCGAAGGTGACGTTCTGCTCGCCCAGCAGCACGGTGATCGGCGTGGTCTGCCGCAGTTTCTCGAGTGCCTTGGACAGCAGTTCGAGGATCACCGGGGCGAGGCCCAGCGTCGGCTCGTCGAGGATGAGGATCTTCGGTTTCATCATCAGCGCGCGGCCGATCGCCAGCATCTGCTGTTCGCCGCCGGACAGCGTCTGCGCCATCTGGCCCTGCCGCTGCTTGAGGATCGGGAACAGATCGAACAGCCATTCGAGCTGTTTCTCCTGCTCCGCCGGATCGAGATGCTGGCCGCCAAGATCGAGATTTTCCCGCACCGTCATTTCGCCGAACAGTTCGCGCGTTTCCGGGCACTGCACGAGACCGCTGCGGGCGATCTTCGCGGCGCTGGTGCCGCGCAGCTTCTCGCCGTCGCGGATGATCTCGCCGCTATAGGGCAGGAAGCCCGAGATGGTGTTGAACAGCGTCGTCTTGCCGGCCCCGTTGAGGCCGACGATGGAAACGAACTCGCCCTGGTGCACATGGATCGAGACGTTCTCGAGCGCTTGTGCCTTGCCGTAATGAACGCTGACGTTCTCGACCTGCAGCAGCGGCACCTTGTCGGTGAAGTTGGATTCGGGGCGCGCCGAGGTTTCGATGGCGCCGCCGAGATAGACGCGGCGCACGGTTTCGTTGCGCATCACCTCGTCGGCGCGGCCGGTGGCGATCTCTTCGCCGAGATACATCGCCAGCACGCGGTCGACCAACGCAGCCACGCTCTTGACGTTGTGGTCGACCAGCATCACCGCGCGGCCTTCGTCGCGGAACGAGCGGATCAGGTCGGAGAACGTCCCGACCTCCGCCAGCGTCAGACCCGCGAATGGCTCGTCCACCAGCACCACCTTGGGATCGCGCGCGATCGCCTTGGCGAGTTCGAGGCGGCGCAGGTCGGCGAAGGGTAACGTCGGCGGCCGCCGATGCATGACCTCGCCCAGGCCGACGCGCTCGGCGATCCACTTGGCGCGCTCGGTCAGCGCCTTGTCGGGAAACAGCATCAGCAGGCTGTCCGGCAACAGCGCCACCATGATGTTTTCCAGCACGGTCTGGCGGTTCAGTGGCCGCGAGTGCTGGAACACCATGCCGAAGCCTTGCCGGGCAATGCGGTGCGCCGGCATCCCGGCGACGTCGTGCCCCTGAAAGCGCACGGTGCCCTCGGTCGGCCGCTCGATACCCATGATGGCTTTCATCGCGGTCGACTTGCCCGAGCCGTTGGGGCCGATCAGACCGAAAATTTCGCCGCCGTGAACGTCGAAGTTGAGGTTCTTGACGGCGGTGAGGCCGCCGAACTTTTTCGTCAGTCCCCGGACCTCGAGGACGGGGGCGGTGCTTTGGGTGCTGCTCATGAACGTGCCTCGCGTGACAGCACCGATCCAAGGAAGCCGCCGGGGAAGAACAGGATGACGACAAGCGCGACCGCGGAGACGATGAACGTCGCCAGTTCGCCGGTCGGCCGCAGGAACTCGCCGGCGACGATCAGGAAGATGGCGCCGAGCGCTGCGCCGAGCACGGTGCGCCGTCCGCCGAGCACGGCGGCGACGATCACCTGCACGCCGACCGCGATATCGACCACGGTGCCGACCGAGGCGGTGCCGAAGTAGAACACCAGCAGCGCGCCGGACAGGCCGGAGAAGAACGCACTGACGATGAATGCCGCCAGCTTGTGCTTGACGATGTTGAAGCCGAGCGCGCCGGCCTGCACCGGGTCCTGACCGCTCGCCTGCAGCACCAGACCGACCGGCGATTGCGACAGCCCGAACAGGATCGCGGCGCTGATCACCATGAAGCCGAGCGCGATCCAGTAATTGACGCCGGCATTGATCGACAACACATCAGGAATCGTGAGGCCGATCTCGCCGCCGGTGAGGTCTGCGAAGACCACGATGAAGCTTTGCAGCATCAGCACCGCGACCAGCGTGGTGAGGCCGAAGTAAGGACCGCGCACCCGCAGTGCCGGCAGCGCCAGCACGAAGCCGGCAATCACCGCCGCCAGCGCGCCGAGCGCGATGCACGGATACATCGGCAGGCCGTAGTGATTGTTGAGGATGCCGGCGGTGTAAGCCCCGGTGCCGATCAGAAAAGTGGGACCGAAGTTCACTTCGCCGGCGAACCCGAACAGCAGGTCCCACGACATTGCGAACACGCCGAAGTAATAGGCGACGGTCAGCAGGCCGAGGATGTAACCGGAGACATACCACGGCAGCGTTGCCGCGAGGATGACGAGGATCAGCGAAATTCCGAACAGGGGCGTCTTGAAGAATCCGAGCATCTCAGCGCCTCCCGAGCAGGCCTTGCGGCCGGATATACATCACGATCACCAGCAGCAGCAGCGCTGGGATCGAGCGGTAGGCGGGCGAGATCATGTAGGCGGTGAAGGTTTCGAGATAGCCGACCACGAAGGCCGCGATCAGCGATCCGGAGACGCTGCCGAGGCCGCCGAGCACGACGATGGAAAACGCACTCGCGGTCAGCGGTCCCACGCTGTAGGAGCTGACGCCGAGGAACATGCCGAGCAGTACGCCGGCGATGCCGGCGAGCACGCCATAGATGATCCAGACCACGATGTAGACGTTCGTCAACTCGAAGCCGAGAATAGTGACGCCGCGCGGGTTCATCGACGCCGCCAGCACCACCTTGCCGGTGCGGGTGCGATTTACCAGCACCCAGAGCAGCGCGATCACCAGACAGCACACCGCCGCGGTGAACAGCGTGTTGGCCGGCGTGCGGATGCCGGCGATTCTGACCACACCCTCGATGATCGGCAGCACGGTCTTCGCATTGTTGGTGAAGAAGTAGGCGATCGCCTCCTGGATCATGATGCCCCAGAGCAGCGTCGCGGTGAGGACAAAGATTTCCTTTTCCTCGTTTGGAATTTTATTGGAGCGCTGGATCGGCTGCACCACTGTAAAATAGGTGAGGAGCGACAGCAGCGCGGCGATGGCGACGCCAACCAGCGCGCCGGAATAACTGTCCAGATGGAAGACGCTGGCGGCGGCCCAGGCAGCCACCGCAGCGGCCACCATGATTGCGCCGTGCGACAGGTTCAGGACGCCGGAAACGCCAAAAATGAGGGTGAAACCGGTCGCACCCAGCGCATAGAGCGCGCTGATGGCGAAACCGTCGATCAGGATTTGTAAGGCAAGCATCTACACCAGCCGTGGCAGCTTTCGCCGCGCCAATCGAGGGATTGCAGGACGGGGAAGGAGCCTCCCGGACAGCGATGTCCGGGAGGCGAGGGCAAGATCACTTTGCCGAGGAGAACTTGATAAAGCTCGGGAACTTCAAGTCGCTCTTGGCAACTTCCTTGGGCCAGACTGCAACCTGCTGGCCGTTCTGCCATTGCAGGATCAGACCGGTGATCAGGCCCTTGCCGTACTTGATGCCATGCGTGAACTTGTCTTGCTTGCCGTAGAACTGGACCTTGCCGATGGTGCCTTCCCAATCGGTCTTCTCCAGCGCGGCCACCATCTTGTCGGCATCGGTGGAGCCGGCGCGCTTGATGGCGTCGGCGATCATGTAGACCTCGTCATAGGAGGTGTATCCGGCATAGGACGGATAGTTGCCGAACTTCTTCTTGAAATTCTCGGCGAACGGCACCGACTTCGGCGTCACCGCGACGCCCGGTCCCGACACGCCCTGATAGAGCACGCCGTCGGCGGCGTTGTTGGTGTCCTTACCGAAGGTCGAGTTGGTGGCTTGCGAGGAAATACCGAACATCGGGATCGGCACCTGCTGGTTCTTCCACTGCACCGTCGGCTGCACGCCGACATGCGAGATGCCGGTGATGATCACGTCCGGCTTGGACGACTCGATCTTGTTGAAGATCGGCGTGAAGTCGGTGGTGTCCGGCGAGAAGCGAATATGGTCGAGCACCTTGAGGCCGATTTTCGGCAGGCACTCCTGATAGCCGATGTCGAGCGGCTTGGTCCAGGCGGCATCCTCGCTCATGATCACGGCGGTTTTCATCTTCTTGCCGTCGACGAGCAATTCCTTCGCGGCGTCGCAGACCGAGAGCGCCAGCGCGGCCGAGGTCAGATAGCCGTGGAAGGTGTATTTGTTCTTCTCGTAGTTGTCGTGAACCGCCTTCGTGATCTCGTTCGATGCCGCGCCGGGGGTGATCATCGGCGTTTTCAGGCGCGAAGCCCACGGCTCGAGCGCCAGAACGACTTCGCTGATATAGCTGGTGATGACCGCGTTGACCTTGTCCTCGTTGACGGCGCGCTGGAAGGCGCGAACCGAGTCGGCGGACGAGGAGTGATTGTCGTAGGCGACGATCTCGATCTTACGGCCGTCGACGCCGCCCTTGGCGTTGATCTCCTCGGCCGCCATCTGTGCCGCCTGCGGAATCGATGCCCCGGCGATGGCCTGAGCTTCGGCGATGACGCCGATCTTGATCGGATCTGCCGCATTGGCTGGGCTGCTCAAACTCAGTCCAAGCGCGGTGGCGCCGAGCAAGACGAGCGACCACGCTGTGCGGCGGGGTGTGGTGGATGTCATGGTGTTTCCTCTTCGAGCTGATTGAATTTTTATTGTTTAAGTTTTCGATCTGTTCAGCGAGCGCCGGGCGCTGGGATGCGCGAGGGGCTCGAGAGTAGGATGCGAAATATGCCCGTCTGGCTGAAGAGGTCAACATTGCAGTGCAGCGTTGCATGATCATAGACTTTCGATGCATGCACTCGCTACGCTATGCTCACGACTTCGCGAGTCCGCGCGCATTTTGATCAGCCGTCTTGCCTGAACCAGAAGGAACTCTCCCGTGAGCAAGTCCAAAAAGACCTATCGGATTGCCGTCATTCCCGGCGACGGCATCGGCAAGGAGGTCGTTCCCGAAGGCTTGCGGGTGATGGAGGCGGCCGCCAAAAAGCATGGCGTTCAGCTTCATTTCGATCATTTCGATTTCGCGTCGTGGGATTACTACGCCAAGCATCAGCAGATGATGCCGGACGACTGGAAAGAGAAGATCGGATCGCATGATGCGATCTACTTCGGCGCGGTCGGCTGGCCGGAAAAGATTCCGGATCACGTTTCGCTGTGGGGATCGCTGCTCAAGTTCCGGCGCGAGTTCGACCAGTACGTCAATCTGCGCCCGGTGCGGCTGATGCCCGGCGTGCCGTCGCCGCTTGCCGGCCGCAAGCCGGGCGATATCGATTTCTGGGTGGTCCGCGAGAACACCGAAGGCGAGTATTCATCGGTGGGTGGTCGCATGTTCGGAGACACGGACCGCGAATTCGTCACCCAGCAGACCGTGATGACGCGCACCGGCGTCGACCGCATTCTCAAGTTCGCCTTCGATCTGGCACAGTCGCGGCCGAAGAAGCATCTGACCTCGGCGACCAAATCCAACGGCATCTCGATCACCATGCCGTATTGGGACGAGCGCGTCGAAGCGATGGCGAAGAACTATCCCAAGGTGAAGTGGGACAAGTATCACATCGATATCCTGACCGCGCATTTCGTGCTGCATCCGGACTGGTTCGACGTCGTGGTCGGCTCCAACCTGTTCGGCGATATCCTGTCCGATCTCGGTCCGGCCTGTACCGGTACCATCGGCATCGCGCCGTCTGGCAACATCAATCCGACCGGCGATTTTCCGTCGGTGTTCGAACCGGTGCATGGCTCGGCGCCGGACATCGCGGGGCAGGGCATCGCCAACCCTATCGGCATGATCTGGTCGGGTGCGATGATGCTGGAGCACCTCGGTGAGGCGGCCGCGGCGAAGGCCATCGTCGATGCCATTGAGGGGACGTTGGCGGAGCGTACGCTGCGCACGCGCGATCTCGGCGGCAATGCGGATACGACCGCGTGCGGCAAGGCCGTGGCGGAGATGGTGGAGTAGAGGCAAAGGCCGCGTGGGCTCGCGGTCGGAAGATTGCGGCCCTCGGTGACTACTTTCCTGCCGCGATGTCCCGGCAATGCGCGATGGCGGCCGCGATCAAGTTCTCGCTGGCCTCCGGCGTGCGGAAGGCCGAATGCGCCGACAGCGTGACGTTGGGCAGTTGGGTCAGTTCATGGTCGGGCGGCAGCGGTTCGGTGATGAACACATCGAGCCCGGCATGGCGCAGGTGTCCTGAACGCAATGCATCGATCATGGCCGCCTCGTCGACCAGCGCGCCGCGTGCGGTATTGACGAGGATCGCGCCGCGCTTCATCGCCGCGATGCGTTCGCGGGACAAGAACCCGCGTGTCTCGTCGGTCAGGAGCAAGTGCAGCGAGATCACATCGCTTTGCGCCAGCAATTCGTCGAGCCCGACAAATGAAACAAGGTCATTCTGTCTGGCGGTTCGATTCCAGGCCAGTACCCGCATGCCGCTGCCGGATGCGATGCGGGCGACCTCGGCGGCGATGCCGCCGAACCCGATCAGACCCAGCGTCTTGCCGGTGAGTTGCATGGCTTCGTCGCGGAGCCAGTTGCCGCCGCGGATGCCGCGGTCCATCTGGGAGAGGCCGCGCGCCGCCTCCCACATCAGGGCGATCGCGCATTCGGCGACAGCCGTATCGCCGTAGCCTTTGATGATACGCACATCGATGTCGAGGGTGGCCAGTTCCTCCGGATTCATATAGCTGCGCGCGCCGGTGCCGAGAAAGATCACGTGCTTGAGGCCGCTGCAACTGCGGGCAACGTCGGTCGGCAGCGCGGTGTGGTCGATGATGACGGTATCGGCGCCATCGAGAATGGAAGGCACGTCGGTCGGAGCGATATCCGGATCGCAATTGATACGGTGCGGCGGATCGCCGGGCCGGATCAACCGCTCGAAAATCGCCGCCAGCGACTCGTTCGCGTCGATAAAGACTGCCTTCACAAGGACCGTCCTGTGACTGGAGTTGACGGGGGGCCTACTTGTTCGCGACGCCCGCGACCGCGAGAACCGCATGCAACAACACGTTGGCGCCGGCGCTGCAATCGGCTTGCGTCGCGTCCTCGAGTTCGTTGTGGCTGATGCCGTCCTTGCACGGAACGAAAATCATCGCGGCGGGGATGACGGACGCGACATTGCAGGCATCATGTCCGGCGCCGGAGGTGATGCGGCGATAGCTGTAGCCGAGCTCGGTGGCGGCGGCTTGAACGGCATCGACCAGCTTGCCGTCGAAAATGGTCGGCGGCTTGCGCCAGATCTGCTCCAGCGTGATCTCGACGCGGCGGCGCGTTGCGATCTCACTGAGGGCCGCGCGAATATCGCGATCCAGAGCATCCATGATGGCCGTATCCGGGCTGCGGACATCGAGGGTAAAGGCGATCTCGCCGGGAATGACGTTGCGCGACGGATTGGCGATGTTGACCTCGCCGATGGTGGCGACGGCATTCGGGGCGTGAGCAAGCGCGATCTTTTCGATCGCCAGCGTCAGTTCCGCCATGGCTGACAGTGCATCGCGTCGCAGCGGCATCGGCGTGGTGCCGGCGTGGCTCTCAAACCCGGTGACGTGGCCGTCGTACCAGATGATGCCCTGACCGCGATCGACCACGCCGACCGTCTTGCCTTCGGCTTCCAGCAACGGTCCCTGTTCGATGTGCAGTTCGAGGAACGCGCCGAGCTTGCGTTGGCCGACCGGTTCGCTGCCGCGATAGCCGATGCCGTCGAGCGCCTCCTTGACGGAGACGCCGGTGGCGTCCTTGCGGCTCCAGATGTCGTCGGTGGTGTAGTCGCCGGCGTAAGTCGCCGAGGCCATCATCGCCGGGGCGAAGCGCGAACCTTCCTCGTTGGTCCAGTTGATGATGCACAGCGGCGTTTCGGTTTCGATGCCGGCATCGTTCAGCGTCCGCACCACTTCCAGCGCAGCGAGGGTGCCGAGGATGCCGTCATATTTGCCGCCGGTCGGTTGGGTATCGAGGTGGGAGCCGATGCCCAGAGGCGGCTTCGACATGTCGCGTCCCTTGCGCAGGCCGAACATCGAGCCGAGCGCATCGACATGCACTTCGAGGCCGGCTGCGTTGCAGGCATCGCGGAACCAGTCGCGCACCTGCTTGTCCTCGGAGCCGAGCGTCAATCGCCGCACACCACCCTTGGCGGTCGCGCCGAACTTCGCTGTGTCATGGATGGCCCCCCACAAGCGGCCGGAATCGATCTGCAGGTTGGATGGCTTGGCGCTCATGGGACGGCTCCGGATCGTGCGAGGGACGACATATGGTCTGATTCATTGCCGCGCCGTGACGGAAGCGTCAACCGGGTGTGGCGATGTCGTGACGTCAGGTGACGAACCGCGCTTTCTGCGCGAGTTGGACGGCAAGATCGGCGACCAGTTCGATTGCCACCGTATCGGGCGAGGCGAGCCAGCTTGCCGAGAAGGTGAGCGGCGGCAGAAGCACGTCGGTCGAGAGCAGTTGCAGGCTGCCGTCTGCGATCTCGTTCTCGACGATAGCGCGGGGAATGACGGCGATGCCGAGCCCTTCCAGCGTCATGTGGATCACGGTGGCCAGCGATGCGCTGGCGTGCAACCGCATCGCCGGCAGGTCGGGGCGATTGAACAGCGATCTCACCCACTCATAGGGCTGGGTGCGGCGTGGAAAGGTGATGATCGGAAACTTCGCCAAATCGTCCGTCGTCAGCGGCCCTTTGCCGAGGCCGAGCGAGGGGCTCGCGACGAAGCCAATCGGATAATCGCCAAGCACGCGATTACGGATGTTGGAAATCGACAGCGGCCCCATCAGGAACGCGAGTTCGATCTCCTGCGCGAGCAGGCGCGCACGCAGGTTCGAGGTGATATCGACCTCGATTTCCAGCGACAGGTTGGGGTAGGTCTGGTTGACGCTCTTGATCAGTTGCGACAGCCAGGTGTGAACGATGGTTTCGGCGACGCCGAGCCGCAGCACGCCGCGCATCTCGGTGCGATCGCTGACTGACGCCATCATCTCGGAACGCAGGCCGATCAGTTTTTCGGCGTAGAGCATCAGGCGCCGGCCTGCCGGCGTCGGCGTCGCCGCGCGACGGTCGCGCTTCAATAACTGCACGCCCATGTCGCCTTCGAGTTGCGCGATGCGCTGCGAAATCGCCGGCTGCGTGGTGTTGAGTTTCTGCGCCGCGCCGCGAAAACTGCCGAGCGTCACGACCCAGAGGAAAGTCTCGATGGCTTTGAAATCGACCATGCGCCCCGCTCATGTCGGATAAATTCGATTTATCGATCTTGATTAAAAACAACGATTAGACATTATGTTAGACCTGTGTCCCATTTGCTGTCGAGAAGAACGGGGGACGCCAGGTGACTAACGCAGCGCGAAAGCCTGAGGGCATCGATGCCGATGGCGGTGTCTCACCGAGCGTTGCGGCGCGTCTCGCCTGTCGCAACGGCAACGCCGAACAGACCGCCGGCGTCGCGCCCGGTTATGTGCAGGGCAATCTCGCGATCTTGCCGGAGAAAGACGCCGCTGCGTTCCATCGCTTCTGCCAGCTCAATCCCAAGCCGTGTCCGATCATCGGCATGTCCGAGGTGGGCGATCCGCGCATTCCATCGCTCGGCCTCGATCTCGATATCCGCACCGATGTGCCGCGTTATCGTGTCTGGCGCGACGGCGAGGCAGTGGAGGAGCCACTCGACATCAAGGCGCACTGGCGCGACGATCTCGTGGCCTTTGTGATCGGCTGTTCGTTCTCGTTCGAGGAGGCACTGCTTGCGGACGACATTCCCATCCGCCATATCGAGCAGAACGTCCGGGTTCCGATGTACCGGACCAACATCGCTTGCAAATCGGCAGGGCCTTTCGCCGGGCCGATGGTGGTGTCGATGCGGCCGCTGAAGCCCGCCGATGCGATCCGCGCGGTGCAGATCACCTCGCGTTATCCGTCGGTGCATGGCGCGCCCGTGCATCTCGGGCTGCCGCAGTCGATCGGTATCGCCGACATCGCCAAGCCCGATTACGGCGATGCGGTGTCGATCCGCTCCGATGAAATTCCGGTGTTCTGGGCCTGCGGGGTGACGCCGCAAGCGGTGATCGCGGCTGCGAAGGTGCCGTTCGCCATCACGCATGCGCCGGGATTGATGCTTGTCACCGACCTCAAGAACAAGCAGCTTGCCGTGCTTTGACGCTTTGCCTTACCTTTCAATCGGCAAACCAAACAAGCCGAAACAAAAATCGCTGAAACAACATCAGTTGGCTGGAGAGGAAACAACATGACCATTACGCGCCGAACCGTCTTGCTGGGAGCGACCGCTTCCGCCGCGCTATTGCCGCTCGCGGCCCGTGCCCAAACCAAGGAAGTGGTGATCGGAGTGCTGTATCCGCTCTCGGGTGCGAGCGCGCAGATCGGCGTCGATGCCAAGCACGCTTTTGAGACCGCGCAGGACATCATCAACAGCAAGTATGATTTCGACCTGCCGCTGGCGCACGACGAGGGGCTTCCCGGCCTTGGCGGAGCGAAAATTCGCCTGGTGTTCGCCGACCATCAGGCCGATCCGCAAAAAGGCCGCGCCGAAGCCGAGCGCCTCATCACCCAAGAGAAAGTGTGTGCCATCGTCGGCACCTATCAGAGCGCCGTCGCCGTCACCGTCAGTCAGATCTGCGAGCGTTACCAGATTCCGTTTGTTTCGGCCGATAACTCCTCGCCCAGTCTTCAGCGTCGCGGCCTCAAGTTCTACTTCCGCGCCGCGCCGCACGACGAGATGTTCTCGCGGGCGATGTTCGATTTCTTCGATGCGCTGAAGAAGAAGGGCCAGAAGATCGAGACATTGTCGCTGTTCCACGAAGACACCATCTTCGGCACCGACTCCGCCAATGCGCAACTCGCTCTGGCCAAGGAGCGCGGTTACAAGATCGTCGCCGATATCAAGTATCGCGCCAACTCGCCTTCGCTCACCGCCGAGGTGCAGCAGCTCAAGGCGGCGAATGCCGACGTGTTGATGCCGTCGAGCTACACCACCGACGCCATCCTGCTGGTCAAGACCATGGCCGAACTCGGCTACAAGCCGAAGAACATCGTCGCGCAGGATGCCGGCTTCTCCGAGAAGGCCACTTATGACGCCGTGGGCGACAAGCTCGAGGGCGTGATCTCGCGCGGCAGCTTCTCGCTCGATCTCGCTCAGAAGCGGCCGATGGTCGGCAAGATCAACGAGATGTACAAGAAGCGCTCCGGCAAGGACTTGAACGACTATTCGTCGCGGCAGTTCATGGGCCTGATCGTGATTGCCGAGGCGATCAATCGTGCCAAGTCGACCGATGGCGAGAAGATTCGTCAGGCGCTGGTCGCCACCAACATCCCGGGCGATCACACCATCATGCCGTGGAAGGACATCAAGTTCGATGCCCAGGGCCAGAACCAGGATGCCGATCCGGTGCTGTTGCAATACGTCGGCAAGAAGTTCGTGACGATCTCCCCGCCGCAGGCGGCGGTGGCCGAAGCTATCTGGCCAATGAAGTAGGGTGCGGCCGTCGCGTGATCCTGAGGCGCGGGCCGCATTCGCGGCCGGCCTCGAAGGATGCGCGAAGTCCCGTTGTTGTTATCTTCCGAGGGTGCGCGACTGACCGATGCCGTCTGCATGACCAGCGCGCGCACCTCGGGATGACGTCTTCTACTGCGGAGCAGTGTCCGTGACAGCCGAAACCATTATCCAGAGTCTGGCGAGCGGCCTATTGATGGGCCTGCTTTACGGCCTCATCGCCGTCGGGCTTTCGCTCATCTTCGGCCTGATGAACATCGTCAACTTCGCCCACGGCGAATTTCTGATGCTGGCGATGTACGGAGCCTTCTTCCTGTTCGCGTTCTTCGCCATCGACCCCTTACTGTCGATGCCGCTGGTGGCCGCCGGCATGTTCGTGTTCGGCGCCGCAGTCTATCTGATCATCGTCAGGTTCGCGATGCGGGCGAAAACCAATGTCGGCATGGTGCAGATCTTCGCCACCTTCGGCCTCGCCATCGTGCTGCGGGGCCTCGCTCAGTATTTCTTCACGCCGGATTATCGCAGCATCTCGCACTCGTGGCTTGGCGGAAAAACCATATCGATCGGCGGCATTTTCCTGCCGGTGCCGCAACTGGTCGGCGCGGGGCTGGCGATCCTCGCTTTCGGTGCGCTGTACTTCTTTATCAAGCGCACCGACTTCGGCCGCGCGCTTGAGGCGACGCGCGAGGACGCCGGCGCGGTGGCGCTGGTCGGCATCGACCAGAACCGGGTGTTTGCACTCGGCTGGGGCCTCGGTTCGGCGCTGGTCGGGCTCGCCGGCGCGATCATGGCGACCTTCTTCTACATCTATCCCGATGTCGGCGCGTCCTTCGCGCTGATCGCCTATGTGGTGGTCGCGCTCGGCGGCTTCGGCAGCGTGTTCGGGGCCTTCGCCGGCGGCATTCTGGTCGGACTGGTGGAGGCATCGACCGCGCTGATGATGCCGCCATCGCTAAAGGCGGTCGGCATCTATGCCGTTTATTTGCTTGTGGTGTTCATTCGCCCGCGTGGCCTGTTCGGATCACTCTGATGCACGACGTCACCCACGCCAAACAACGCCGCCGCGACCTGATCCTGGCCGCTGTCTTTGTCGCGCTCGCGGCCTGCGTGCCGCTGTTCGTGAAGGATGTTTACGTCCAGAACATCATGGTGCTGACCCTGATGTATGCGGGACTGTCCCAGAGCTGGAACATTCTCGGCGGTTATTGCGGCCAGATATCGCTCGGCCACGCGCTGTATTTCGGGCTCGGCGCTTACGTCACCGCGATCCTGCTTACCAAGTTCGACGTCCTGCCGTGGTTCGGGATGCTGGCCGGTGGCCTGATCTCGGCGCTGATCGCGCTGGCGCTGGGCTATCCGACCTTCCGGCTCGGCGGGCACTACTTCGCCATCGCCACCATCGTGATCGCGGAAATCGCTTATCTGCTGTTCCTCAACTGGGACTGGGCCGGTGCGGCGCTCGGCATCGACATTATGGTGCGCGAGGATAGCTGGGCAAAATTCCAGTTCACTCGATCGAAGCTGCCTTACTTCTACTTCGCCTTGTTCTTCGCCGCCCTGGCCTGGCTCGTCACCTGGGGGCTGGAGAATTCGAAGTGGGGCTATTGGTGGCGCGCGGTGAAGGACAACCCGGACGCGGCCGAAAGCCTCGGCGTGGTGGTGTTCAAGTCGAAGATGGGGGCGGGCGCGATCTCGGCGTTCCTCACTGCCATCGGCGGCGCGTTCTACGCGATGTTCGTCTCCTATATCGATCCTGACGCCGTCATGAGCTTCCAGTTCTCGCTGCTGATTTCGTTGCCCGCGGTGCTGGGCGGCATCGGCACCTTGTGGGGGCCGGTGCTGGGCGCGGCGGTGCTGATCCCGGTGACCGAACTGACGCGCTCGTTCATCGGTGGCTCCGGTCGCGGCGTCGATCTCATCGTCTATGGTAGCTTGATCGTCATCGTTTCGCTGACCCGACCGGACGGTCTGCTCGGGCTGTTCTCCCGCAAGCGCAAGAAGGAGGCGGTGCGATGACGGCCTTGCTGGAAACGCGCGGCGTCTGGCAGCGCTTCGGGGGATTGGTCGCCAACAGCGATGTGACGATCTCGGTCGAGCGCGGCGAGATCGTCGGCCTGATCGGGCCGAACGGCGCGGGCAAATCGACGCTGTTCAATTTGATCGCGGGGGTGCGACCGCCGACGCAGGGTACGATCTGGCTTGACGGCGAGGACATTACCGCGACACCGGCCACCGAGCGTTGCCGGCGCGGCATCGCGCGCACCTTTCAGGTGGTCAAGAGCTTCGAGACCATGACGGTGATCGACAACGTCATTGTCGGCGCGCTGGTCCGCAGCACGGATATGCGTGCTGCACGGCGCAAGGCGTTCGAGGTTCTGGACTTCACCGGGCTCGCCGCGCGCGCCGACGTGATGGCGTCCGAACTGATTCCGTCCGAGAAGCGGCGGCTGGAGGTGGCGCGGGCACTCGCCACCGAGCCGAAGCTGTTGCTGCTCGACGAGGTGTTGACCGGCCTGACGCCGCTCGAAGCCCAAACCGGCGTCGAACTGGTGCGCCGTGTGCGCGAAACCGGCGTCACGGTGCTGATGGTCGAGCACGTCATGGAAATCGTCATGCCGCTGGTGGATCGCGCCATCGTGCTCGATCTCGGCAAAGTGCTGGTCGAGGGCAAGCCCACCGACGTGGTGCGCGATCCGAAAGTCATTGCTGCATATCTAGGGGATCGCCATGCTGTCGGCGCGTGATCTGACCACCGCCTATGAAGGGCTTGTCGCGATCTCCGACGTCTCCATCGACGTCGCCAAGGGAGAAGTCGTTTGCGTCGCGGGCGCCAACGGCGCGGGCAAATCGACCCTGCTGAAAACCATCGCAGGTGCGGTGCGTCCGCGCAGCGGCAGCGTGACCTTCGATGGCGCGAGGATCGACGGCGTGGCGCAGCATCTCATCACCGCGCGCGGCATCGCCTTCGTGCCGGAAAACCGCCGGCTGTTTCCCAGTCTCACGGTGGACGACAACCTGCGGCTCGGCAGCTATCTCTATCGCGGCAAGGCGGACCGCGACGAGCCGCTGGCGCTGGTGTTCCAATTGTTTCCACGCCTCAAGGAACGGCTCGATCAACTGGCCGGCACGCTCTCCGGCGGCGAGCAGCAGATGCTGGCGATCGGACGCGCGTTGATGACACGGCCGCGATTGCTGATGCTGGACGAGCCCTCGCAGGGCATCATGCCGAAGCTGGTGGACGAGATTTTTCAGGCGGTGCTGGAAATTCGCAAGACCGGCATGACGGTGCTGATCGTTGAGCAGCGCATGGCGGAAGTGTTGGAGATCGCCGACCGCGCTTACATTTTGCAGACGGGGCGGGTGCAGATGCAGGGCCCCGCCGCCGACATTCGCACCAATCCCGATGTACGCAAGGCGTATCTGGGGTTGTGAGGTCGCTGCGTCATCCTGAGGTGCGAGCCATCCTTGACGAGCCTCGAAGGATGACTGCGCATTCTCAATGCTCGTGCTCCGGCACCGATAATCCAAACGTTGTGTTCAAATCCGCGATCTGCTGCGGTGAGAGGTAGCGTGGGTTCATGCCGCGCAGCAGCAGATAGAGCTTCGCGGTTTCCTCCAGTTCTTCGGTGGCGAACACCGCGCCTTCCAGCGAGTCTCCCGCCACCACCGGGCCATGATTGGCGAGCAGCACCGAGGCGTATTTGCCGGCAAGGCCCTTGATGGCGTCGGCCACCGCCGGATCGCCGGGACGGAAGTAGGGCACCAGCGCGGTCGGGCCGCAGCGCATCAGGTAATAAGGCGTCATCGGCGGCAGCGCCGCGCGCGGATCGATCTCCGGCAGCATCGACATCGCGACGCTGTGGGTCGAATGCAGATGCACCACGGCGCGGGCCGAGCCGCGCGTCTCATACAGCGCGGCGTGTAGCGGGATTTCCTTGGTCGGAGCATCGCCGCCGGTCAGCCGATGGTTGGCATCCAGCCTCGAGATGCGCGCCGGGTCGAGGAAGCCGAGCGAGGCATTGGTCGGCGTTACCAGCCAGCCGCCGTCGTCGAGCCGCACGCTGATATTGCCGGAGGAGCCTGGCGTCAGCCCGCGTTCGAACAGCGAGCGGCCGAAGCGGCAGATATCCTCGCGCAGTCTGGTTTCGGTCATGGTTGCATCCCTGATCCTGCATTTGTTCCATGCTTTGGCAGCGCGGCCAAGCCGTGATAGGCAGAGGGAAACCAAAAAGGAAACGCACCATGGCCACTTCCGCGCAACGTGTCGCCGTCATCGGGCTGGGCTCGATGGGGTTCGGGATGGCCACTTCGCTGCTGCGCGCCGGCTTTGCGGTGACCGGATGCGACGTGTCCGCCGACAGCGTCGCGCGCTTCAAGGCCGACGGCGGCAAGGGAGCGGCGACGCCGGCCGAGGCGGTGCGCGATGCGGACATCGTGGTCAGCGTCGTGGTCAACGCCGCGCAGACCGAGGCAATTCTGTTCGGCAAGGACGGCGCGCTCGAGGCTATGGCGCTCGGTGCAGTGTTCGTCTCGGCCGCGACCATGGACCCCGAGATCGCCAAAAGGCTGGCCGCGCGGGTCGAGGCGAGTGGACGTCTCTATCTTGATGCGCCGATCAGCGGCGGCGCGCAGCGTGCCGCGCAGGGCGAACTCACCATTCTGGCCTCCGGCAGCGCGGCGGCGTTCGCCAGGGCGCGGCCGGCGCTCGATGCGATGGCTTTGAGGCTCTACGAGCTCGGCGACGCGCCGGGGCAGGGCTCGGCCTTCAAGATGATCAACCAACTGCTGGCCGGCGTGCATATCGCCGCCGCTTCCGAGGCGATCAGCTTCGCGGCCAAGCAGGGGCTCGACATCCGCAAGGTCTATGAAGTGATCACCGCGTCGGCCGGCAATTCCTGGATGTTCGAGAACCGCGTGCCGCACGTGCTGGAAGGCGATTACACGCCGCGCAGCGCCGTCGATATTTTCGTCAAGGATCTGGGCATCGTGCAGGATATGGCGCGCAATGCGAAGTTTCCGGTGCCGATGTCGGCCGCCGCGTTGCAGATGTTCCTGATGGCTTCCGCCGCCGGCATGGGCCGCGATGACGATATCGCCGTGGCCAAGATCTACGCGCAGGTGACCGGAGCGCCGTTGCCCGGTGCGCCGAAGCGCGATTGAGCGATATTTTCGAACGAGAAGAAGACACAGCATGCCTCGCTTCGCCGCCAACCTCTCGATGATGTTCACCGAACGGCCGTTCCTGGACCGCTTTGACGCCGCGGCGGATGCCGGTTTCGATGCGGTCGAATTCCTGTTTCCCTACGACTTCGCGCCGGAAGACGTCGGCGACCGGCTGCGTCGCAACGGGTTGACGCAGGCACTGTTCAATTTGCCCCCGGGCGACTGGAATGCCGGTGAGCGTGGCTTCGCGGCGCGGCCGGATTGCTTTGCGCAGGTGCAGCAGGGAGTACGCACCGCGTTGCCTTATGCGGCGGCCACCGGGGTCAAGCGGCTGCACCTGATGGCGGGTATCGCCGATCGCCGTGATGCGCAGGCGGTTGGCGCGTTTCGCAAATCTGTCGCGTGGGTCGCGGAAGAACTTGGTCGCCACGGCATCGATACCGTGATCGAGCCGATCAATCCGCGCGACGTGCCGGGCTATTTCCTCAACGACTTCGCCTTCGCGCGCGATCTGATCGTGGAGTTGAATCACCCAAACCTGAAATTGCAGTTCGACATCTATCACTGTCAGATTGTCCACGGTGATGTGACGATGCGGTTACGCGAGATGATGCCGATGATCGGCCATATCCAGATCGCCAGCGTGCCGTCGCGCAACGAGCCGGGAAGTGAGGAACTGAACTATCCGTTCCTGTTCGGCGAACTTGACCGGCTCGGCTATCGCGGCTTTGTCGGTTGCGAATATCGCCCGCGCGGCAAGACCGAGGAGGGCCTCGGCTGGTTCGCGCCTTACGCAAAACCGCGCGGAGCGAAACCGTGACGTTGGCGTTGGGCTGCATCGCCGACGACTACACCGGCGCGTCGGACCTCGCCAACACGCTGACGCGCTGCGGCCTGCGCACCGTGCAGACCATCGGCGTGCCGGCCGACGACTTCCTGTTGCCGCAGGTCGACGCGGTGGTGGTGTCGCTGAAAAGCCGCTCCATCGCCGCTGCCGACGCGGTCGCCGCCTCGCGCGCCGCCGAACGCTGGCTGCGCGGACGCGGCGCGACGCACGTGCTGTTCAAAATCTGCTCGACCTTCGATTCCACCGATGCCGGCAACATCGGCCCGGTGATGGATGCGTTGCAGGCGGATTCCGGCGATGTGATCGTGCTGGTGACGCCGGCGTTTCCCGGCACCGCGCGCACGGTCTATCAGGGCAACCTGTTCGTCGGTGCCGTGCCGCTCAACGAAAGTCCGCTGAAGGACCATCCGCTCAATCCGATGCACGACGCCAATCTGGTGCGGGTGCTGGGACGGCAGAGCCGATCGCGGATCGGCCTTGTCGATCTGGCAACGGTAGCACGGGGCGCCGACGCCATCCGTGAACGGCTGGCAAAACTGGCAAGCGATGGCGTTCGCGCCGCCATCGTCGATGCGGTGTTCGACGCCAATCTGGAGATCATCGGGCAAGCCGCGCTGGGCCATAGGCTTTCGGTCGGCGCGTCCGGCCTCGGGCTCGGATTGGCGCGCGGGCTGGTCGCTTCGGGAACAGTTCGCGCCGGAAGTGCGACGGATAGCACCACTCAAGGCGAAGTTGGTGGCGCGGCGGCCTGCCTCGCCGGAAGCTGCTCGCAGGCGACGCTGGGGCAGATCGCCGAAGCGGAGCGCGTCATGCCGGTGCTGCGGCTCGACCCGGAACGGATCATCGCCGGTTCCGCCGAGATCGACCGCGCGGCGGCATGGGCGCGCGAACGGCTGGCCGCGGGCCCTGTTCTGATCGCCAGCAGTGCCACGGCGGCTCAGGTTGCCGCCGTACAAAGTCGGCATGGCCGCGAAGCCGCCGGCCATGCCATCGAGCAGGCCATGGCCACCATTGCCGAGGCTCTCGTGGAAGCGGGGGTGCGCCGCCTGGTGGTTGCGGGTGGTGAAACCTCCGGCGCGGCGGTGGATCGGCTGGGGTTGCCTGGTTTCCTCGTCGGGCCGGAAATCGCGCCCGGTGTCCCGGTGTTGCGGGCGGTTGGCGGCCGCCATGGCGACATGCTGCTGGCGCTGAAGTCGGGCAACTTCGGCGGCCCGGCCTTCTTCAGCGAGGCTCTCGGGCTGATGCGGTGACTTTTGGCCAAATTGAAGGTATTTCAGGGTGCCGGACTGTCCGGTGACGTGGGCGTCACCATGACGTGCGGCAGGACATCTCAACGCTTCGTGATGGGCTATCGCTACCGCCGTGGGGCGCGCAGAACGGCCGTCTGCTAAAAGACGGCCCGGATTCGTCTCTGGTTGTCAGGTGCTGACGAAGAGGATTGCCATTTAATGGTCTCGCTGGTTCGGATCGCGCTGAGCCGTCCTTACACCTTTGTGGTGTTGGCGCTGCTGTTGCTCATCGTCGGGCCGCTGGCGGCACTGCGAACCCCAACCGATATCTTCCCGGAGATCCGCATTCCGGTGATCGGGGTGGTGTGGTCCTACACCGGCCTGCCGCCGGACCAGATGGCCGGGCGGATCACCACGCCGTTCCAGCGCGCGCTGACCACCACCGTCAACGACATCGAGCATATCACCGCCAATTCCTATAACGGCGTCGGCATCATCAAGATTTTCTTCCAGCCGAACGTCGATATCCGTACTGCCAACGCGCAGGTGACGGCGATCGCGCAGACCATGATCAAGCAGATGCCGCCGGGTGCGACGCCGCCATTGATCCTCAATTATAGCGCTTCGACGGTACCGGTGATCCAGATTGCGCTGGCGGGCAAGGGGCTCACCGAGCAAAACCTGTTCGATATCGCTACCAACCAGTTGCGCACGCCGTTGGTCACCGTGCCGGGCGCCGCGATCCCGTGGCCATATGGCGGCAAACAGCGCCAGATCCGGATTGATCTCGATCCGGTGGCGATGCAGTCGCGTGGGTTGTCGGCGCAGGACGTTGCCAACGCGCTGGCGGCGCAGAATCTGATCACGCCGGTCGGTACGCAGAAAATCGGACAGTTCGAATACGTCATCCAGCTCAACAACTCGCCACTGAAGATCGAGGAGCTTGGCGATCTGCCGATCAAGACCGTTAATGGTGCAACGGTCTATGTCCGCGACGTCGGGCACGTGCTGGACGGCAACTCGCCGCAGACCAACATCGTGCATGTCGACGGTGGCCGCTCGGTGCTGATGATGGTGCTGAAGGCCGGGTCGGTGTCGACGCTCGACATCATCAGCGGCATCAAGAAGAAGATCGTCGAGGTGCGCGACACCTTGCCGGAGTCGCTGAAGATCGGTCTGCTTGGCGACCAGTCGGTGTTCGTTCGCGGCGCCATTCTCGGCGTGGCGATCGAGGGATTGATCGCGGCGCTGCTGACCAGCCTGATGATCCTGTTGTTTCTTGGAAGCTGGCGCTCCACCGTCATCATCGCGATCTCTATCCCGCTGTCGGTGCTCGGCGCCATCATCATGCTGGCGCTGGTGGGTGAGACGCTGAATATCATGACGCTCGGCGGATTGGCTCTTGCCGTGGGTATTCTGGTCGACGACGCCACGGTGACCATCGAGAACATCAACTGGCACCTGGAGCAGGGCAAGGAGGTCGAGCCGGCCATTCTCGACGGCGCGAACCAGATCGTGACGCCGGCTTTCGTCTCGCTGCTGTGTATCTGCATCGTGTTCGTGCCGATGTTTTTCCTCACAGGCGTCTCGCGCTTTCTGTTCGTGCCGATGGCGCTGTCGGTGATGTTCGCCATGACCTGGTCGTTCATCCTGTCGCGCACGCTGGTGCCGACCATGGCGAAGTATCTGCTCAAGCCGCATTTGCATCACGACAGCGAGAAGCCGGCAACGCGCAATCCGCTGGTGCGGTTCCAGCGCGGCTTCGAGGCCCGGTTCGAACGGATGCGTGCGAATTATCGCGCGACCTTGGTGCTGGCGTTGGGTCACCGGCGAGTGTTCGTCGTCGGCTTCCTCGGCTGTATCGCGCTGTCGTTCCTGTTGGTGCCGTTCCTCGGCCGCAACTTCTTCCCCTCGGTCGACACCGGGCAGATGTTGATTCACACTCGCCAGCAGATCGGCACCCGCGTCGAGGAGGCAGCCGGCCGTCTGGCGGAGGTTCAGCGGTTCATCCGTCAGGTCATTCCGCCGCACGAACTCGACACCATCGCCGATAATGTCGGCATGCCGGTGAGCGGCATCAACATGACCTATAACAATACCGGCGTGATCGGCCCGCAGGACGGTGACATCCAGATCAAGTTGCGCGAAGGGCATCGCCCCACCGACGAATACGTTCGCGAACTGCGCGAAAAGCTGCCGCGCGCGTTCCCCGGCATCTCGTTCGCGTTCCTGCCCGCCGACATCGTCAGCCAGATCCTGAACTTCGGCGCCCCGGCGCCGATCGATATTCAAGTCCGTGGCGCCGATGCCGATGGCAACTTCAAATATGCCAACGACCTGCTGCGGCGAATTCGTCTCATTCCCGGTATCGCCGATGCGCGCATCCAGCAATCGCCGAACAATCCCGGCTTCAATGTCGATATCGACCGCACGCGGGCGCAGTATGTCGGCCTGACGGCGCGCGACGTCACCAACAGTCTGGTCGTCAATCTGGCGGGTAGTTCGCAGGTCGCCCCGACGTTCTTCCTCAATCCGGATAACGGTGTGTCCTATTCCGTCGTGATGCAGACGCCGCAGTATCAGATCGACTCGCTGAATAAACTGGAGACATTGCCGATCTCGGCGGCGGGCAGCACCGCCGCACCGCGCTTGCTCGGCGGCATCGCCGATATCAAGCGATCGACCTCGAGTGCGGTGGTGTCGCAATACGATATCCAGTCGATGGTGCAGATTTATGCGACCACGCAGGGACGCGATCTCGGTGCGGTCGCGAGCGACATTCGCACGTTGCTCGCGGAAACCGCGAAGGATGTGCCGCGCGGCAGTTCGGTGGCGCTGCTCGGTCAGGTCGACACCATGAACAAGGCGTTCTCGGGCCTCCTGTTCGGGCTGCTCGGCGCCATCGTGCTGATCTATCTCCTGATCGTCGTCAACTTCCAGTCCTGGTCTGACCCGTTCGTCATCATCATGGCGCTGCCCGCCGCGCTTGCGGGCATCATCTGGATGATGTTCGTGACCCACACCACATTGTCGGTGCCGGCCCTGACCGGCGCGATCATGTGCATGGGCGTGGCGACGGCCAACAGCGTGCTGGTTATCAGTTTCGCCCGCGAGGTCTATGAGGCGACCGGCGATCCGGTGAAGGCCGCGCTGGAAGCCGGCTTCGTTCGCTTCCGTCCGGTGCTGATGACCGCGCTCGCCATGATCATCGGCATGGCGCCGATGGCACTCGGGCTCGGCGAAGGCGGTGAGCAGAACGCGCCGCTCGGCCGCGCCGTGATCGGCGGCCTGATCTTCGCGACGTTTGCAACATTGATATTCGTACCGGTGGTTTTCAGCATGGTTCATAAGCGACAGCCGGCTGCGGCCGCGCGCACTTCGGAGATGGCGTATGCCCACTGAACACGACGCCATACAGGGCGAGGCCAAGGTGGCGCCCCGCAAGCTGGGTCTTCTCGGCATCGTCGTGGCATGCGTGGCGGCATTCGCCGTCACCACGGGAATTATGTCCCGCGAGAAATCGAGTGCCGACCTGCGGACATGGACCGACGAGCAAGCGGTTCCAACCGTTGCGGTGATCGCGCCGAGTTCGACCGCACTCAATCCGACGCTGGAACTTCCCGGACGATTGGAGGCCTATTCCCGCGCGCCGATCTATGCGCGGGTCTCGGGCTATGTGAAAGGCTGGTATGTCGATATCGGCGCCAAGGTGAAGGCCGGGCAATTGCTGGCCGACATCGAGGCCCCCGATCTCGATCAACAACTGGTTCAGGCGCGCGCCGATCTCGTCAGCCGGCAGGCCAGCGCGGAACTGTCTGCGGCGACCCTGGAACGGCGTAAGACGCTGTTGTCGTCGAACTTCGTGTCGAAGCAGGAAATCGACGAGCGTACCGCCGATCTGGCCAACAAGCGTGCCGCTGTGAAATCCGGGCAGGCCAATGTGGATCGCCTCGAGGCCCTGACCGGCTTCAAGAAGATCGTCGCGCCTTTCGATGGTGTTGTCACGGAACGCAGCACCGACGTCGGCGCGTTGATCAACGCCGGTGCTTCGAGCGGTCCAGCGATGTTCGTGGTATCCGATATCAAGAAGCTGCGCGTCTATGTCGACGTGCCGCAGAGCTATGTGCCGATGATCAAAATGGGCGCGAAGGCGGACATCACCATGCCGGGCTATGCCGACCGCACGTTCCCGGCGACGGTGGAGACGTCGTCGCAATCGGTCGATGTCTCGACCGGCACCACGCGGATGCAACTCGCACTTGATAACGCGAATGGTCAGTTGATGCCGGGCAGTTATGCCAATGTGCGGATGAGCCTCGATCGCGGCACCGCACCGCTGCACATCCCGGCGAGCGCGCTGATCTTCAATCAGGACGGCCTGCGCGTCGCCACCGTCAATGGCGAGGATCGCATCGTGTTCAAGCCTGTGGTGATCGCGCGCGATCTCGGCAAGAACATCGAGCTGGCGTCGGGACTGGCGCTCGATGATCGCATAGTGGTCGCGCCGCCGGACGGCATCGTCGACGGCGACAAGGTCCGTGTTGCTGGAGAGGACAAGGCCCGTAAGCCCGCAACGGCGTCGCGGACGCAGGACGAGAAAAGCTGACGACGCCCTTCGCTCTAGAGCAAAAAGATCGAGCGCTGCGCGCCGACTTCCGCGAAGATGAAATCCGATACCGCGCGGACCCGGCTAAGCCGGCGCATGTCGACATGGGTCATGATCCAATAACTGCGCTGGAAGCCCATCTCGGGCAAAACGATTTGCAGTTGTGGGTCGGTCTGCGCGGCATAGTCATGCAGGATGCCGATGCCCGCGCCGCCACGCACGGTTTCAAGCTGGCCGACCGCGCCTGAACATTCGAGCCGGCTGAAGTTCGGTCCGTAGAGTTCCGGCATGAAGTGAAGCTGGTCGGCAAACACCAGATCCTGCACGTAGGTGATCAGGCAATGCCGCTCGAGATCGGTCACGGTTTGCGGGGTGCCGTGCTCGGCGAGATAATTCTTGGCCGCATAGAAATGCAGCGAGTAATCGGTGAGCTTGCGAACGGTGAGGCGGCCTTCCTCCGGCCGTGAGATGGTGATGGCGACGTCCGCTTCGCGCTTGGAGAGCGAGAAGGTGCGCGACATCGGCACCATCTGAATCGTCAGCGATGGATATTTCCGTTTCAGCTTGCCGAGCCGAGAACACAGGAACAGTGCGGTGAAGCCGTCCGGCGCTGCCACCCGCACGGTGCCGGAGAGTTCGACATCGGACTGCGACAGGTCGCCCTGCGCGCGCAGCAATTGCGCCTCGACCTCTTCGGCAGCGGCGTAGAGCCGGTCGCCGGCGGACGTCAACACGCAGCCGGTGGTCTGGCGGTCGAACAGCCGCACGCCCAGCGACTTCTCCAGCGCGCCGATCTTCCGGCTGACGGTGCCGTGGTCGATCTTGAGTTGTCGCGCGGCGGCAAGAAACTGCCCGGCGCGCGCGACGCTCAGAAACACCCGGATGTTGTCCCAATCCATGCTTGTTGCCGCGCTCCCGTACTCGCATTTCTGCACAGACGAAAGAAAGTTATCTCTCTTCGTGTGCCAAAACGCTAGTGCTTAGTTGGGGCGGTGGAACAGGTAGGCCGGGCTTGTCGATTTATGTCGGCCGCCACTCCAGAATGCCGTCGGCGACCATGGAGATGGTCCCGAGCCCGCCGACCGGGGTGCGGTCGAGATTGATCAGATGCGCAAGTGTCTGGGTGTCGCTGGCCGGGATGCGGGCGAGGGCGCGGGCATGGTCAGGGGTGCGCAGCATAACGACGCCGTGTTCGGCGGCCCCGTTGCGACCGTAGATCACGGTGAAACTCTCGACCTTGCCGGGACCGCTCGCCTCGGTGACGAACTGCGGCGCGGGCTTGCGGTTGCGATCGGCCTCGGCCTGGACGCTGGTCTCCTGCGCGAGTGCCGTGCGCGGTGCTTGCGGTGACAGGATCAGTCCGTGGTGTTTGGTCACGAAGCCGCCCTGGCCATAGAGCAGTCCGAGCTTGCCGCCGCCGCGCAGCTTACGCACCATGGCGCAGGCGGCGTGCGCCATGTAGGCGTTGAGCGGCGCGCCGAAGAAAGTGAGGCCGCCGGTGACCGTCGGCTGTACGTCGGGGCCGAGCTTGAGCGTGCGGCGCGCCATCTTCGGCACGGTCGGGAAGCAGCTATAGAGTTCGATCGCGTCGAAAGCCGATCCATCGCCCTCGACCATGTCCATCACCGCACCGAGCACGGCATTCTGCGCGTGGCTCTGATGGAACTGATCGCGCTCGAGATAGTCGCGCGGTTCTTCCGCCGATGCACCGCCCCAGACATATAGCAGTTTATCCTCGGCGATCCCGGCTTCGCGCGCCTTGGCGAGGCTGGTCAGCAGAATTGCGGCGCTTTGATTGACGGAAGGATTGGCCACCATCAGCTTGGTGTAGGGCCACGCGATCAGCCGATTGTCCGGCGAAGGCGTCACGATCTCCTCGGCCGGCACCGCGCGTTTCATCCAGGCGTTGGGATTTTGTGCAGCGACGCTGGAATAGACCGACCATAACTTGCCGGATTCCGCCTGCGCCTCGCGTGGCGTCTGGCCCCAATGCGCGGTCGAGGCCGCCTCGTAGATCGGATAGACCGTGACCGGCTTGGCGACGCCGAGCGTCGTTGCCATCGGCTTCTGGAAACTGGCGCCGCGTGGCGACACAGGTGCGTCGTGCGCGAACGGCGTCCATGGCAGCGACACGCCGGCGCGCTCTGCCTTAGTGACGGTGCTTTGCGATTCCGCGCCGCAGACGGCCGCGACGCTGCATTCGCCGCGCGCGATCCGTTTGGCCGCTTCGTGAATGTAGCGGATCGGGCTTTCGCCGCCGACCGGCCCGTAATAGGCGTGCGCAGGCGCGATGCCGAGACGTTCGCAGAGCAGCGCCGCCGGATCGTGATAGCGCCAGCTCAGGAAGTTGATGATGTCGAGCGACTGCACTTCAGCAAGCAACTTGCCGCCGCTGTTCTGCTCCGCCTGTCGGAGCGCCTTGACCATCAGGTCGATCGGTTCCAGTCCCGCGGTGAGTTCGGTGGGATGATCGGAGAATTCGCCGACGCCGACGATAACGGGAATGCGATCAGAGGCGAGGGAAGCGGAATGGGTCATGGAGCTGTGAAAATCCTGATGGCTGCGGATTGTAACCTTAAAATCGTCGGCTCGCCGGTTCCCGCGACGGAACGTGAGGAATTGTTTGCGATCATTGCTTGAAGCGGGGATAATATTCAATCCGCCGCTTTCTGATTTTGCAGGTCCGATGTGGCAAGCTGGAATTTGAACGTCATCGAGCAGGGATTCTCGCGGGCTGCCACCGATGTCGGCGCGTGGAAAGATGCGCTGGATACCGTTGTCAAAGAAACCGGAAGCCACGGTACGCTGCTGTTCAATCTCACCGGCGTGCAGTTTCCCACCGCTCTTCTCACCGACTCCATGCAGGAGAGCACCCATGTCTATATGCGCGATGGCTGGGACGGCCGGGATGCCCGGTTTCGTGGGATTCCGCTGTTACAGCGTCAAGCCGTTGTCGATGATTTCGATATCTTCAGCGCGGATACGATCAAGCAGCTTCCTTATTTCCAGGAGTTTCTCAGACCGCTGAAGCTTTCCGGATTTGCTGGAATCAGGATCGCGCATGGTGACAACCTGTGGTGTCTCTCGCTTCAGCGTAGCCCGGCGCAGGGTTATTTCTCGGTGGAAGAAAAACAGCGGCTCGCCGCGCTGTCGAACAGCATGTCGTCCGCGGCCGCGATCTCCAGTGCATTGGGTTTTGCCACCGCGAAGGTCGCGCTCGATGCGTTCGAACTCTCAGGTTCGGCTGCTTTGATCGTTGACAAGCAAGGTGAAGTGATCCGCGCCAATCCCCGCGCCGAGCGGCTATTGAGTGGCGACGTTCGCATCGTTGCGCGACGGCTCGTCGCCAAAGATGTCAACGCAACTGTAAGGCTTGATAGCGCCTTGTCCCGTTTGGTGCGGAATCCAGAGAGCCCGGCATTGTTACCGCCAATCGCACTGCCGCGCGAGGGACGATTGCCGCTGATGGCCTATCCGTTGAGGTTGCCGGATTTCAACGCCAATCCATTTGCAGCGGGGCGGGCGTTCATTGTGCTGGTCGATCCCGAGGAGCGGCGCCGGCCGCCCGAAGCCGCGCTGCGCGATGTCTTCGGCTTGACGGTGGCAGAGGCGCGATTGGCCGCGCGGCTGGCTTGCGGCGAGGCGCTGGAGATGATCGCGGACGACCTCAACGTCACCAAGGAGACGGCGCGTTTTCATCTGAAACGCATCTTCGCCAAGACCGGCGCCCGTCGGCAGGCCGAACTCGTCGCGCTGTTTGCCCGGCTTCTGTCGCGGCACGACGAAAATTATTGACCTCGCGCCGGTTGTCCGAGGTCGATCAGGCCGAGATCGACCAGTGTGCGATGGAAACGGCGCTTCCGCTCTGATCCTGACGCAAAATAGGTTTCCCCGCATTGATCGCGAAGACTGGCGCGGGTCGCGAAGATCGGATCGAGCGGTAGGCCGGCGTGCTGCAGTGCGACCGTACCGAGAAACGCGATATCGAGATTGGGGCCGCGTCCGGTCACCATCGACGTCGTCGGGTCATTCAGCATTTCCATCGCATAGAAGGTTTGAAATTGCCGTCGCTCGTCGTGCTGCAGTTGCAACCGCGTCTGGATCCGCCGGGTCATGACCGGCTGATGGTCGCCGTAATGGATCACCAGCATCGGGCGATCCGGAAAGCGCGCGATGAGATCAGCTTTCAGCTTGCGCCATGTATGTGCGGTTTCGACGAGGCGCGCATAGTATTCGGCATAGGCAGCATCCGGCAGGCTTTCCATTGCGAAAGCGCGTTGCTTCTCGAACTGTCCCGCGGCGACCAGCCGTCGGCTGTGCGGGCCATGATTGTAATTGGTCAGCACATAGAGAAAACGTGGGCCTGAGCCGTCGTCGAGCGCTCGGGTATGAACATCGAGCGCCGCCTGCAAGAATCTGGAATCGGAGTTGGTGGCTTCGAATTGGTCCACGTCGAAGGGGGCGGGGAGATCGTCGGTGAAAATACGCTCGCGCATCCCGACGGAGTGATAGAAATTATCGTAGTTGAGGAAGCCGCGCCGACAGCTCGATGTCAGCGTCGTGGTGTAACCGAGTGCGCCGAGTGTCTTTGGCAGGCTGTGATGAAAACATCCGGCGCCGCGCTCGAACAGGAAATAGCCGTTGGAGCCGAAACTGGCGCTCGACAGGCCCGTTAGCAGGCTGAATTCCGATTGCCACGACCCGCCGCCGAAAATATCGACATTGAGGCGGCCGTGAAGCCCCTGCGGCGGTGACAGGAAGTTCTCGACGAGCGGCCCGACCGGCAGCCCGTAGAGCCTCGGATCGAAAATCGATTCATGCTGGATGACGATGATGTCGGGACAAGTCGGCCGCTTCGCGGGCGTCGCGGGTAACAACGGCAGCGGATCGTCGGCGATATCGCTCAGCACGAACCCGCCGAACTGCCGCCAGGATCGTGGATCGAGCAGCGACGCGACGAAGGCCGAGAAAAAGCATCGCGGTTGAGCCGCGATCCGTTGCAACGTCGTGGCTCCGCCGCCCGTTCGATAAGCCAGCGCGAGGCCGAGCGTGGCGAGACCGAGAAACGCGAACTGCGCGGCGAGGGGGATGGGCGTGCCGGGCAGGTACAACAGCGTGGCCACAGTGACCGCGATCAGCCCGAGCAGGCCGGCCAGCGCAGCGGTCACCGCCAGCGGATATTGCACGAAGAAGAACGGGACGGTGCCGGCCAGCAGCAATGGCAGGTCGGTCACGGTCAGTTTCAGGCCGCTGTGGGCATACTTCAGCGTGGACGCGCCATGGATGGCGCCAACGATGACCAGCGCCAGAACCGTGGCTCGCTCCGGATCGCCAACCACGAGGAGCAGCGCTGCAATGCAGAAGCAGAACGCCGCGACCGCAAGCCGGAGATGCTCGAACGAGCGTTCGGCGTTCCAGAGGACGCCGGCGGCGAGCAAGCCTATCGCGATCAGGATCATTTGCGGCAGCAAGTTGCGGAAACGAATCCATCAATTGCTACACTATTATGACAAGAACCAACAGCGGCGGCCTATTCGCCGCCGCATCACGATCCGGCTAGAAGGCGGTATATCCGCCATCTATCACGAAGCAGTCGGCGGTGTGATAGGACGATGCCTTGCTCATCAGGTAGACGGCGATGCCGCCGAAATCCGACGGCTCCCCGAAGCGGCGCATCGGAATGCGCGGCATGACATTACCCACGAACTTCTCGTTGGCCATGATCCCCGCCGTCATGTCGCTCTTGATCCAGCCCGGCAGGATGGCGTTGGCGGTGATGCCGTAGCGTGCCTGTTCGACCGCGAGCGCCCGCACCAGCGCGTTGATCGCGGCCTTGGTCGCGGCATAGTGCTCGTTGCGCGCGGTGCCGAACAGGCGAGGCTCGATGTGGCGACGAGACGGCCGAAGGCGTCGCCGCTTGCCGCGCGTTCGGTCATGTGTCGCGCGGCGGCCTGGAAGGCATGGAAGACGCCGTCGAGATTGGTGGCAAACATGTTGCGCCACTGTTCCTCGGTGCGGTCGATGAAGGCGTGACGTCCGCCGCCGCCGATACCGGCATTGGCGAAGCAGCCGTCGACGCGGCCGAATTTCCGCAACGTGGAATCCATGGCGGTTTTGACTGACGCGGCGCTGGTGACGTCACAAATCTGCGTATCGACCTCGCCCTTCGCGCCCGCCATGCTGGTGGCGGCGCTCTTGTTCTTGTCGGCGTTGCGGCCCCAGATCGAGACGTTGCAGCCGGCGGTCGCCAGCGCCTGTGCGATGCCAAGGCCGATGCCACCGTTACCGCCGGTAATGACCGCGACGCGACCGCTGAGATCGAAAATCGACATTGAGGTTTCCTGCCTGTCTTGCGTTGTCATGCTGCGCTCTGCTTTTGCGGCACGCGGCTGTTCCGAAAGCGACCATGGACAACCGCGGATTAAAAATCAAATATGTCGCCCGACTTTCAATCTGAAATTCGCAGGGCTTCGGCGATGTGCCGGATGCCGGCCGCGCTTGATGAGGAAACCATGCAGTTCAAACACGTGACGCTCGACTTCGACGGTTCGGTGGCGGTTCTCACGCTCGATCATCAGGAGGTGATGAACGCGGTGTCCGTCGACATGTTGGGTGGGCTCGCTGAGGCGCTCGATGCCATCGAGGATCGCCGCGACGAAGTGCGTTGTCTGGTGATCACGGGCGCGGGCCGCGCATTCTGCACTGGCGCGAACCTGCAGGGGCGCAACAATGCGCAGCCGGGCAGCAAGCGCAACGCCGGCGGCACGCTGGAAACGGCATTTCATCCATTTCTGCGGCGACTGCGTAACCTGCATTGTCCGATCGTTACCGCCGTCAACGGCCCCGCGGCCGGCGCGGGCATGAGTTTCGCGCTGATGGGCGACATGATCCTGTGCGCGCGCTCGTCCTATTTCCTGCAAGCGTTCCGCCGCATCGGGCTGGTGCCGGATTGCGGCTCGACCTGGCTGCTGCCGCGCCTGATCGGCAAGGCGCGCGCGGTCGAACTGTCGCTGATGGGCGAGAAGCTTCCGGCCGAGAAGGCGCTGGAATGGGGCCTCGTCAATCGCGTGTACGACGATGCGGCCCTGAAGGACGAGGCGATGAAACTCGCGCACGATCTCGCCAACGGCCCGACCGTCGCGCTGGCAGGTATTCGTAAAATGTATTGGGACAGCCCGGAAAATTCCTATGAGGAGCAACTCAATCTCGAATTCCAGTTGCAGCGGCTTGCCGGCGCGACCGAGGATTTCAAGGAAGGCGTCACCGCGTTCCTCGAAAAGCGTCCCGCCAAGTTCAAGGGCAAGTAGCCTTTGACCGAGGCCTTCGAAGCCGATCTCGCTCGTTGCGTCATGCGTTGGTGCCCGGGCGCGACGGGCATCGCCAATGCGGCGCGGCTCTCCGGTGGCGCGAGCCAGGAGACGTGGTCGTTCGACATTCTGCATCCCGATGGCAACATCGGCGCGATCCTTCGGCGCGCGCCGCAGGGTTATGGCGCGGCACCCGAGCGTGCGGCCGGTCTCGACGCCGAGGCCGTGCTGATGCAGCGCGCCTATGCAGCGGACATTCCGTCGCCGCCGGTCATGCATGTGCTGGAATCGGCGGATAACCTCGGCACCGGATTCATCATGGGGCGGATTGCCGGGGAAACCATAGCACGCAAGATTCTCCGCGACGATGCATTCGCATCCGTGCGGCCGAAGCTGGCGCGGCAGGTAGGGGAGGTGCTGCGCGGAATCCATGGCCTCGATCGGGCCACGCTGCCACAACTTCGTCGGATGACCCCTGCGACGGAGATCACTGAGCTTACGCGCGACTATCGCAGCTTCGATTGGCCGCGCCCGGTGTTCGATCTGGCGTTGCGTTGGCTTGCCGACAACGATCCCGGACCGGCGGAACATGAAACGCTGGTACATGGCGATTTCCGCAACGGCAATCTGATTATCGGCGCGGATGGCATCCGTGCCGTGCTGGATTGGGAGTTGGCGCACTTCGGTGATCCGATGGAGGACCTCGGCTGGGTCTGCGTCAACTCGTGGCGGTTCGGTGCGATCGACAAGCCAGTCGGCGGTTTCGGCTCGCGCGAGGAGATGTTCGCAGGTTATGAGGCGGCGGGCGGTCGCGCCGATGCCGCGCGCGTCAAATACTGGGAGGTGATGGGCACGTTGCGCTGGGGTGTGATGTGCTGCGGCATGATGCAACGCTTCCGCGTGGGGCCGGATCATTCGATGGAGCGCGCGATGATCGGGAGGCGTGCTTCGGAGACCGAGATCGATCTGCTGCGCTTGCTGGCGCCGCGCACGGGAAGAGGTTGACAATGCAGGATGAGCCGACCCCGAGTGAGCTGCTCAATGCGGTCGCTGAATTCCTTCGCAACGACATCGCCCCGAAAATCTCCGGCGCGGCGGCATTCAAGCTGCGCGTGGCAACGAACGCCATCGATCTGGTGGTGCGTCAGTTGGAATTGTCGGAGCCGCGCGCTGGCGATGAGTTGACGCGTCTCGTCAAGCTGCTCGGGGAAAACGGATCGCTGGTCGATCTCAACCGGAAGCTGGCGGACTCGATTGCGACCGGTGCGGTCGACTTGCGCACGCCGGGCTTGGCGGATCATCTGTGGCAAACCACGATGGACAAACTCGCGGTCGATCAGCCGAATTATGCGAGCTATCGGTGCGAGTTGGAACGCGAGAAAAAGTTACCCTGAGTTTTATCGGATCGTCATTGCGAGGAGCGTAGCCCCGAAGTAATCCAGTCCTTGCTTTGTAGCTTTCTGGATTGCTTAGCTTCGCTCGCAATGACGATCGTGAGGTATGGGCTAGTGCCTACTTTCCGACCCATTTCGGGGGGCGCTTTTCGGAGAATGCTTTCGGTCCTTCGATGTAGTCCTGCGACGCGACCATCGCTTTCACGGCCGGATATTCGCGCTGTTCGTTAATCGCCTGTTCGAGCGACACCGCGAGCCCGCGTGAGATGGTCTGCTTGGACGCGCGGATCGACATCGGGCTGTTTTTGCAGATCGTCTCCGCCCAGCGTTCCGCTGCGGCCAAGGCTTCGCCTTGCGGCACCACCTCGTTGACGAAACCGAGCTCGAAGCCTTCGCGGGCCGAAACGTGGCGCGCGGTGAGGATCATGCCCATGGCGCGCTTGAGGCCGATCTGGCGCGGCAGCCGATGCAGACCGCCGGCGAGCGCGGCGAGGCCGACGTGCGGTTCGGGCAGGGCGAACTTCGCGTTCTCCGCTGCGATGATGAGATCGCAAGCCAGTGCGATTTCAAAGCCGCCGCCCATCGCCACGCCATTGACGGCGGCGATGATCGGCTTGTCGCAATCGAAGCGCGAGGTGAGACCGGCGAACCCGCCGGTATCCCAGCCGCGCTTGCCGCCCGCCGCTTGCCATTTCAAATCGTTGCCGGCGCAGAACGCCTTGTCGCCGGCGCCGGTGACGATCGCGACCCATTGCTCGGGATCGGCAGCGAAATCGTTGAAGACGCGATTGAGTTCGAAATGGGCATCGGTATGCAGCGCGTTGTAGACTTCCGGCCGCGATAAAGTGACGATCGTCACCGGGCCCTTGCGCTCGACTTTCGAGAACTTCAATTCCATGGTGTCTCCTCGCGGGTCTTTTCGTTGGACGAAATATGCAGCCCGATAACGCTCAGGCAAGCGGCGAACGGTGCTTCCGGCATTCAAATACGCATGGGCTATCTGCCTTCGCAACTTGAATCGTCTGCTTGACTTGCCCGGCTGACGTCACCTTAAGTCCGTCAAAAGCAATGCTGATGTGGGAGAGAAGCCTTGGATTTTGCCCTGCCTGCGGACCTCGTCGCCTATCTCGCGGAACTCGATCATTTTATCGCAAACACGATCAAACCGCTGGAGGCGCAGGACGACAACATCCGCTTCTTCGATCATCGCCGCGAGTGGGCGCGCACCGATTTCGAGAATGGCGGCCTGCCGCGTCACGAATGGGAGGCGCTGCTGCGCCAGGCCAAGAATAAAGCGGATGACGCCGGGCATCTGCGGTTCGCGATCCCGAAGCGCTACGGCGGCAGGGACGGCTCCAATCTCTGGATGGCGGTGATACGGGAACACTTCGCCTCGCAAGGTCTCGGGTTGCACAACGATTTGCAGAACGAGCATTCCATCGTCGGCAATTTCCCGATCGTGAAGATGCTCGACCTCTATGGCCGTGACGATCAGAAGGCGATGATCGAAGGGTCGATCATCGGCAAGTATCGCATCACCTTCGGCCTCACCGAGCCTGATCACGGCTCCGACGCGACGCACATGGAAACCCGCGCGGTACAGGGCACACGCGACGGCAAGTCCGGCTGGATCATCAACGGCGAGAAGATGTGGACAACCGGCATGCATGTCGCCACGCATTGCGCGCTGTTCGCACGTACGTCTGGCAACGACGGTGACGCACGCGGCATCACCTGCTTTCTGGTGCCGGCGGATGCGAAGGGCGTGAAAGTCGAAGAGTATCTCTGGACCTTCAACATGCCGACCGATCATCCGCGTGTCAGTTTCACCGACGTGTTTGTGCCGGACGACGCGTTGTTCGGCGAAGTTGGGCGCGGGCTCTCGTTGGCGCAATGCTTCGTGCATGAGAACCGCATCCGGCAGGCAGCGAGTTCGCTTGGCGCGGCGGTGTTCTGCATCAACGAGAGCGTGAAGTATGCACGTGAGCGCAAACCCTTCGGCGAGGAGCTGGCGCGCAATCAGGCAATCCAGTTTCCGCTGGTGGAGCTGGCGACGCAGGCGGAAATGCTGCGGCTGCTGATCCGCAAGACCGCGTGGGAGATGGATCAACTCACGCAGGCGCAGGTCGAGCACACGCTGTCCGACAAGGTCTCGATGTGCAACTACTGGGCGAACCGGCTATGCGGGCAGGCGGCGGATCGTGCGATTCAGGTGCATGGTGGTATCGGCTATTCGCGCCACAAGCCGTTCGAGCACATCTATCGGCATCATCGCCGCTATCGCATCACCGAAGGCAGCGAGGAAATCCAGATGCGCAAGGTTGCCGGTTTTCTGTTCGGTTACATGGGCGCCAACAAGCACTGATGTGTATGCGTTAACAGCAATCCGGCCGCGCTGGATATGCGCGGCCGGATTTTATATGAAGACGACGCGGTGACGAGCGTCAGTTCACCTGACGATCCTTGCCGGCCCAGAAGGGCGCACGCAATTCGCGCCGCAGGATCTTGCCGGATGGGTTACGGGGCAAGGCGGGAATGAAGTCCACGGTCTTCGGCGTCTTGTAACCCGCGATCTTCGCGCGTGTGAAGTTGATGATGTCGGTCGCCGTCGCCGTCTTGCCGGGCTTCATCACGACGATCGCCTTCACCGCTTCGCCCCATTTGTCGTCGGGAATGCCCACTACGGCGGCTTCGGCAACGTCGGGATGATCGCAGATCGCGCTCTCCACCTCGGCGGGATAGATGTTTTCCGCACCGGAGATGATCATGTCCTTGATCCGATCGTGGATGTAGATGAAACCGTCTTCATCCATGTAACCGGCGTCGCCGGTGCGCAGCCAGCCGTCCTTGCCGATCGTCTGCGCAGTTGCTTCCGGCAGATTCCAGTAGCCGACCATGTTCGAGCCGGAGCGGGTTGCGATCTCGCCGACCTGGCGTGGCGGCAGCGGCTTGCCGTCCGGATCGAGAATGGCGATCTCGACTCCGGGAAGCGCTTTTCCGGCGGAGCGCATCCGTTCCGATCCCTCGATGTGGTCTTCGGGGGCCAGCGCCACGATCGTGCCGGTGGTTTCCGTCATGCCGTACATCTGCACGAAGCCGCATTTGAAAACCTCGATGCATTCCTTCAGCAGTGCGGCAGGGATAGGCGAAGCGCCATAGAGCATGTAGCGCAGCCGCGAGAAGTCGACGCTTTTCGCGCGCGGCTGTCGCACCACGAATTGCATCGCGGCCGGCACCATGAACAGCTTGGTGATTTTGGACTGCTCGAAGAAGTCCAGGACCTTGGTCGGATCGAACTCCCGCGCGATGACGCCCTTGGCGCCGTGATAGACTCCGAGCGTTCCCCAGCCCGAACCGCCGATATGGAACACCGGCATCGCGACCAGCGAGACGTCGTCCTGCGACCATTTGTTCCAGTCCGGCTTGTTGTCCTGCCCGGCGCGCACCAGCGACAGGAAGTTGGCGTGCGACAGCATTGCGCCCTTCGGGCGGCCGGTGGTTCCGGAGGTATAAAGCTGGATGGCAACGTCGTTGGGGGTGATGGTAACCGTTGGGTTGTCCTTGCTTTGCTTATCACGCCACGCCGGCACGTCGGTCCATTCCAGCGCGCCGCCCTCGATGGTCATGATGTGGCGGACGCTGGGAATCTGCGATTGGATGCCGCGAACCTGAGCGATGAACTCCGGCCCGACGAACAGGACGGCGGCTTTGCAATCCTCGACGATGTAGGCGACCTCGGGGCCCGCGAGACGCCAGTTCACTGGCGCCATCACGGCGTTGGCCTTCATCGCTCCAAGCAGAAGTTCAAAGAAAATATCGCTGTTCTTGCCGATATAGGCGACGCGCTCGTTGGGTTTGACGCCAAGCGCGATGAGGCCGTTTGCGATCTGGTTGGTATGAACGTCGAGTTGCGCGAAGGAGGTCGTCCGTCCCTCGAATTCGAAAACGATGTCATCGCCGCGCAGGCCGGCCTGTGCGTTGACAACTTCGGTGAGAGTGGTGGCGCTGTCGACTGCCGTCATGTTTCCCCTCGATGCGTTTTTGCTTTTGATAATTGTGGCTTCGTTGAAAGCCGAAAACAAGATCGATATCGAGCGCGCATCATCGGCGCGGCAGGGCACCGGCAGGCGTGACAACGCGCGCGCCAAAGAGGATGGCGTAGCCTACAAGACTGAATTCAGCGCCGGACAGCAAACGGCCGATGGTGGCTGGACGTCCCGGAGTACCGGCGTTGCGTGATCAGACCCGGCTTCGCGCCGCGCGATCCTTGTCGTTCTGCGCCTTGATCGAGTCGCGCGCCTGCTGCCAGTCGGCATCGGACCAGTCGCGCAACTGATAGAAATTGCCGCCCATGGCCAGCGCCTGACCGCCGTCCATGGCGATGGTCTCGCCGTTGATCCAGTCGCAACCGCCGGAGATCAGGAACACCGCAAGGTTTTGCAGTTCTTCCATGCGGCCGACGCGGCCCATGGGATTCATCGCCTTGGTGCGCGCGCCAGCCTCATCGCCGGGCTTGATCCGCTTGCTCATGCCTTCGGTCGGGATTTCGCCTGGTGCGATGGTATTGAGGCGAATGCCGTGGCGGCCCCATTCGGTTGCGAGCGACATCGTCATGGCATGAATGGCTGACTTGCTCATCGCCGACGGCACCACGTAGGGGCTGCCGTTACGCACCCATGTCACCGTGATCGAGACGACATTGCCGGGTAGCTTGTTGGCGATCCAGCGCCGGCCAACTGCATGCGTCACATAAAACGTGCCGTGCATCACGATGTTGGCGACCGCGTCGAATCCACGCGGCGACAGCTCCTCGGACCGGGAGATGAAGTTGCCGGCAGCGTTGTTGATGAGGTCGGTGAGGGGACCTTCGGCGAAAATCGTCTCGATCATGTGATCGACGGCGCCGGCATCGCGAATATCGACGGCGTGAGTCATCACGCGGCCGCCATGAGCATCCATCAATTCAGTTGCGGTGTCGTCGCAAACGCTTTTGCGGCGACCGCAGATGTGAACCTCTGCACCGAGGCTGAGGAAACGGGCGGCCATGGCCTTGCCGAGACCGGTGCCGCCACCGGTGACCAGAATGCGTCGATTGGCGAGAAGCTGGGGGGTGAACATGACAACCGTTCTAAAATATGAGGAATGTTAATTAGTTGGTTGACTAAAACCCGCCAGCGATCTTCTGTAAAGCGCGAAACGAAGATTTTTTGGGAGAACCATCCATGGAAGACCGCATCTCTGTCTCGATCGAGGACGGCGTCGCCGACGTCCGGCTGGTGCGGGCGGACAAGATGAATGCGCTTGATTTCGCGATGTTCGATGCCCTGACAGCGACTTGCGACCGCCTCAAGACCGAAAAGGGGCTGCGCGCCGTGGTTCTGTCAGGCGAAGGCCGGGCGTTTTGTGCCGGGCTCGACACCTCCCGTTTCGAGGTCATGAAAGAGGGCAAAGGTTCCGGCCGTCTCGGCAGCCTGGTGCCGCGTACCCGCGGTGTCGTCAACGATCCCCAATATGCCGTGTGGGGCTGGCGCGAATTGCCGGTGCCGGTGATCGCTGCCGTTCACGGTGTTGCGCTCGGCGGTGGCTTCCAGCTCATGCTCGGCGCCGACATGCGCTTCGTCGCGCCGGACACCAAGCTCTCCATTCTTGAGATCAAGTGGGGGCTGGTGCCGGATATGGCGGGCACGCCGATCTTGGCGCAATTGGTCCGCGACGACATTCTGCGCGACCTGACGTTCACCGGCCGCATCTTCTCCGGCAAGGAAGCGCAGGAGTATGGCCTCGCGACGCGGGTGTGCGACGATCCCTACAAAGAGGCGATGGCGGCGGCGCGCGAAATCGCGGGGAAGAGCCCGAGTGCGATCCGCGCCGCGAAACGATTGATCAACAATCTCGCGGGCGATCCGGCCACGGCGCTGCTTGCGGAATCCTACGAGCAGCAGGCGCTGATGGGTTCGGCGAACCAGACCGAAGCGGTCCGCGCCAACATCGAGAAACGGGCGCCGAATTTTATCGACTGATGAGCCAAAACCGTCATCACCGGGCACAGACGTTCGAAGAACGGCGTCGCTTCGCTCTCCTACATTCCGGCCATCCACGTCTTCGCATCCGTAAAGAATAAGACGTGGATCACCGGGACAAGCCCGGTGATGACGATCAGAGACAACTAACGATTCCGGATTTGCAAAGAACAAAATGACCTCAGCATCTTCTCTCTTCCATGGCATCGTCAGCGGCGAGCGGCGGCGCGACCATGCCGACGTTGCAGAGCGCGCCGCGCGTATCGCCGGTGGTTTGCAAAAGCTCGGCGTCAAGCCGGGTGATTGCGTTTGCATCCTGATGCGTAACGATATCGCGTTCATCGAAACGGCTTACGCGACGATGATGCTGGGTGCCTACGCGGTGCCGATCAACTGGCACTTCAAGCCGGATGAAGTCGCCTACATTCTCGACGATACCGGCACGCAAGTGCTGATCGGCCATGCCGATCTGCTGCATCCCCTCAAGCAATACGTGCCATCAACCGTGACCGTCCTGAGTGCGTCGACACCGTCGGAAATCCGCGCCAGTTATCAGATCGATCCATCTACTCTTGGCATCCCATCCGGCGCGATCGACCTCGAGACGTGGCTCGCGCAACAATCGCCTTACGATGGTCCGGTGCTGCCGCAACCGCAGAACATGATCTACACCTCCGGCACCACCGGGCACCCCAAGGGCGTCAAACGCTTTGCACCGACACCGGAGCAGACCGCCTCTGCCGAACGGATGCGTGCGATGATCTATGGTCTCAAGCCGAATGCGCGGGCGCTGTGTCCGGGGCCGCTGTATCATTCGGCGCCGAACTCGTTCGGGCTGCGCGCCGGCAAGCTCGGCGGCGTGCTGGTGCTGATGCCGCGTTTCGACCCGGAGCAATTCCTTCGTCTGGTGGAACAAGAGAAAATCGACACCATCTTCATGGTGCCGACCATGTTCATCCGCCTGATGAAGCTGCCACAGGCCATTCGCGACAAATACGATGTGTCATCGCTCAAGCATGTCATTCATGCCGCAGCACCTTGTCCGGCCGACGTCAAGCGCGCGATGATCGACTGGTGGGGGCCGGTGATCTATGAGTTCTACGGCAGTACGGAATCCGGCGCGGTGACGTTCGCGACGTCCGAGGATGCGTTGGCGAGGCCGGGCACCGTCGGCAAGATCGCGCCGGGCGCGGAGTTGCGGTTTATCGGTGAGGATGGCCGCGCACTGCCGCAAGGCGAGATCGGCGAAATCTATTCGCGCATCGCCGGCAATCCGGATTTCACCTATCACAACAAGTCGGAGAAGCGCGCCGAGATCGATCGCGCCGGCTTTATCACGTCGGGCGACGTCGGCTACATCGATGCCGATGGTTATGTCTTCATCTCCGATCGCAAGCGCGACATGGTGATTTCGGGCGGCGTCAATATCTATCCGGCCGAGATCGAGGCGGTGTTGCTTGCGGTGCCGGGCGTGCACGATTGCGCGGTATTCGGAATTCCCGACGACGAATTCGGCGAGGCGCTGATGGCGGTGGTGCAGCCGTCGGCTGGCGTCACTGTTGACGTAGCTTCGATCCGTTCCGAGTTGGCGAAGTCGCTCGCGGGCTACAAGGTGCCGAAGCATATCGAAGTGCATGCCGACCTGCCGCGCGAAGACTCCGGAAAAATTTTCAAGCGCCGCCTGCGCGATCCGTACTGGATCAAGGCAGGGCGGAAGATTTGAATCGTTCACGTTCTGCAAAATCAAAGACGTGGATGGCCGGGGGCATAGGAGAGCGAAGCGACGCCGTTCTCCGAACGGCTATGGCTGGCCATGACGGCGTGAATTGCGCGAACTGTTAGAAACTGAACCGGTCGCGCAGATTCTTGCGGGCGTCGAGGATGTCGCGCATCAAGGCACGATCTGCGTCGGTGGTCAGTAGCGGCGGGATCAGGTCGACCTGATTCATCGCCACCAGTTGCAGGATTTCGTTGCGGACCTTGCCTGAAGCATCGCGGGGCAGGGCCGCGACCAGTTGCAGGTGCTCGGGCGGCTTCGGCCCGTTCGCAGCGGCAAGCGCCGCCTTCAATTGGTTTTCAATGTCCGGGCGGTTCGTTTCCGCGAAAGCGTAAAGTCCGACGCCGGTGCGGCGGTCGGCGAAGGCGATGATGGCGACATCGCGCACGTCGTTATCGCGCAGCATGACCTCGCGCAGTAGCGGCGCGTCGTTGACGAGGCGCCGCCCGCCGCCTTCACGGTCGGTGAAGTTGAAGATGCCGCGCGTGATCGCCTTGTAGACGCGCTTGCCGGTCATCAGCCAGAGCCGCGCGACAGCGGATTTACGCGCCAGAATCTTGTGTTCCTTCGGTGTCAGCGCGTCCGGCGCGTAAGTCCGTTTGTGCTTCAGCAGATGTCGCAAATCTTCATATGCGGCGATGCGAAACAGCTTGCTGCGTTTTTTGAAACAGACCGCGAGTTGAAAATCCGTCACGTAAGCATGGCCATCGCTGCCGCGCAGCCAGTTCTGCTCCTTGGCGAGATCGTTGTGACAGATTCCGCGACGGTGCAGCTTGCGCAGCGCCAGCTTGGCGGAATGGAAATAGGCGGCGTCTCCGACCGGTCGTGCGAGATGCAAGGCGACGCCATCGATGAAGCCGCGCACCAGCGCCCGCCGTCCGGCCCACAGCAATTCGGGTCCGACCTTGAGATCGCGCGCCAACTGCAACGCGTGCCGCTCGCGGTTGAACAGGTGATAGGCGAGGCCGAACGACCACCACGGCACCTGATCGAGCCGGCGCAGCACCGCGTCGACTTCACCTTCTTTGCTTTGAAAGCGGCCGCGCTCGACGGTCGAGAACACGTCGCGCTTAAGCAGCACGCCTTCGGTCCATCGGGCGGACAGCACGGCGGCGTCCTGTGCGGGCAAGGTCATGAGCGAAGTCCGGTCGACAGTCAGGCCGCGCGCGCCAGACGTAGGCGGTCCGCGATCCAGCGGTCGAGATCGGCAAGGGCGCGCGCGCTCAGCGCCTGCTTCTTGGCGATCGACTTCTCGTTGCCGCGCAGCCGCGTGCCGTCGGCCTTGCGAGTCGGTGGATTGGCGAGCGGCGGAAACAGGCCGAAGTTGATGTTCATCGGCTGGAACGAGCGCGGCCCGGCATCGACCGTCTCGATATGCCCGCCGGTGATGTGATTGAGCAGCGCGCCGAGCGCGGTGGTGGCGGGCGGCGGCGCCAGTGTTTGTCCACGCGCGTTGGCGGCGGCGAGCAGCCCAGCGATCAAGCCGACGCTGGCGGATTCGACATAACCTTCGCAGCCGGTGATCTGGCCGGCGAAGCGCAGCCGCGGGTCGGCCTGCAGCCGCAGCTGATCGTCGAGCAGCTTCGGCGAATTCAGGAACGTGTTGCGATGCAGCCCGCCGAGCCGGGCGAACTCGGCGTTCTCGAGGCCTGGAATGGTGCGGAAAATCCGAAGCTGCGCGCCGTGCTTCAATTTGGTCTGGAAGCCGACGAGATTGTAGAGCGTGCCGAGCTTGTTGTCCTGACGCAGTTGGATGATGGCATAAGGCTTCACTGTCGGATTGCGCGGATCGGTGAGGCCGACCGGCTTCATCGGGCCGTAGCGCAGCGTCTCGCGTCCGCGCTCCGCCATCACTTCGATCGGCAGGCAGCCGTCGAAGTAGGGCGTGTTGGTTTCCCACTCCTTGAAGTCGACCTTCTCTCCGGCGATCAGGGCATCGATGAAGGCGTCGTATTGCTCGCGGGTCAGCGGGCAGTTGATGTAATCGGCGCCGTTGCCGCCGGGCCCGACCTTGTCGTAGCGCGATTGAAACCACGCCTTCTCCATATCGATGGAGTCGCGATGCACGATCGGCGCGATGGCGTCGAAAAAGGCCAGCGAGTCCTGCCCGGTGAGAGTACGGACAGCTTCCGCCAGCGGCGCCGAGGTCAGTGGCCCGGTGGCGACAATGACATTGGACCAATCGGCGGGCGGAATTCCGGCGACTTCCTCGCGCGCCACCTCGATCAACGGATGGCCGGCGATCGCGGCGGTCACGGCGGCGGAAAAGCCGTCGCGGTCCACCGCCAGCGCGCCGCCGGCGGGCACCTGATTGGCATCGGCGGCCCGCATCACCAGCGATCCCAGCCGGCGCATTTCGGCGTGCAACAGGCCGACCGCGTTGTTGGCGGCATCGTCGGAGCGGAAGGAATTGGAGCAGACCAGCTCGGCGAGCCCGTCGGTGTGGTGCGCTTCGGTGGTGCGCACCGGGCGCATTTCATGCAGCACGACCTGAACGCCGGCTTGGGCGATCTGCCAGGCCGCTTCCGAGCCGGCGAGGCCGCCGCCGACGATGTGAACGGCGGAAGATGGATGGGTGAAATCGGTCATCGGATCGGTCTTCAAGTCGGTCATGGGCGCACAGGTAGCGCGTTTTGTCCCGAAGTGGAATCCGATTTGACGGGTATGAGAGGATCAACCGCAGGACACGTCCGTGCGGACAGATCAGGGCCGAATACGACAACGCCCGCTGCGGGAGCGGGCGTTACCTTTCCGTCGGCCAGTGCGGGCGGGTCATCCGTTATAGGAGCCCGAAGCGACGCGCGGAATGTCCGAGCGATCGATGCCGATATCGGCCAGCTCGCGGTCGCTCAACTGCGAGAGTTCGGCCAGGTTCCGATGATACTCGCGGAACGAGTTGATCATGCGAATGATGGAAAGCAGCATTGTAGTCTCCTGTATTTTCGGTTCAGACCTTGGAGGAAGCAGCGAACCGTTGATCCGAATATAGACCTCTTCGTGCAGTGCAACAGTAGTAATTGTTGCGATGCAGCTAATCGAAATATGCATGGCTACGGCAAGGAATGATTAAGTATGCCGAGCTAGCGAACTTATCGGAAGAGGAGGGGTGGCAAATCGTTTTAGGAGTATAATAGTTCCAGCAAATACGCTTGGTTATGGACCAATTTGTGAAATCGACATCAGCTTTATCTCGCGGGAAAAGCGCAGAGTCGTTCACGCCCGCCTCAAATTGCACGGTATCATCTGGTTTGATCGCGGCGTCTCTCGTATGCGTTTAAGACATATTCGTGAAACTATATGAATATATATTCATTATTTGGCTTGTACCGCCTCATGCCTTAGCTCTGATTCTTCGGGCACGGCTGGGCGCGACCGCACGGGAACGCCACGCGGATGTTCGTGGAACAAAATCGCCTGCGTTTCGGATTGGCCCGGCTGTTGTTGGCCGCACAAGGCCGGACGGCCCTGCATAGGGCTGTCCGGCCTGAAGACCCCGACTCAGTGCTTCCTGTGTTGCCAGGGGAACAGCGCGGCCGGGAAATCCGCCGCGGACCTGTGTTCCCGGTGCGGCGGCAACACCGTCGACTGCGGGTTCGGATTGGGCTCCAGCACCTTGCGATACAGGTGCCAGGTCGCATGACCGAGCAGCGGGACCACGACCGCTAACCCGAGAAAGAACGGGATGGAGCCGAGCACCAGCAGCGCTGCGACGATGAGGCCCCATGCCGCCATGGTCATCGGATTCGCCGCCATCACGCGCATTGAGGTCAACATCGCGTCGGCGACGCTGGCATGCCGGTCCAGCATCATCGGGAAAGACACCACGCTGAGGCAGAGCGCCGCCAGCGCGAACAGGAAGCCGACACCGCAGCCGACCATGATCAGACGCCAGCCTTCCGACGTCGTCAGTACGCGGTTAGCAAATCCGGGAATGTCCGCGGCCGGTTCATAACCGAAGGTCCAGACATAGATCGCTTGCGCCGCCGCCACCCAGACAACGAACAGCGTCAATAGCAGCACGCCGAGCGCCAGCATGGATCCGAACGAGGGAGAGCGCAGCACGGAAGTGGCCTGCCATGCCGAGGGGGCTTCCCCGAGTTCGCGGCGGCGGCTCAATTCATACAGACCCAGCGCCGCGAACGGCCCCAGCAGCGCAAAACCCGCTGCGAGCGGAAACAATAACGGCAGCACCGAATAGCCGAGCACCGCGCGTGCCAGCATCAGGCCGAGCACCGGATAGATGGCACACAGCATGATGGCGTGGCTTGGCACGGCCTTGAAATCTTCCCAGCCGAGACGCAACGCATCGTGCAGATCGGACAGGCCGATGCGTCGCACCGTCGGCATGCTCGATGCCGATGCGACGTTGTCGCGGGGTAGCGGCGAAGTGTTGCTGTAGGTGGAGGTTGCCATGGTCGTCTCCCTTGTCGCAGGGACAACACCGACCGTCTCGCAACGGCATGTGTTGCCGCGATTGGGTCACGACCCGACCAGACCCGCGAACGCTAAGACGTAACCTCGGCTTGGTCCTGTCGCGACCGGTGGGTGCAGCTTAGCGCCGTTCGGGCCATCTGTCGCCAGCCGGTACGGTCAAAAATGCGAGAGAGCCGCGGTGTGACAGAGGCGGTATCAGATTGCCTTGAATGTTGGCGTGCTCGCGATTGAGTGAGATCGCTTGGAACAAGTTCCCCACATTGGCAATTATAGAGCGACCCGTTAAGGTCGCGCGCGATCCCGGTTCCCGCGTTGGGGCCTCCGTTCGCCTTGTCGGTTCATTCGTTCGACAGTCATCAGGAGCATAATGAGATGAGCATTTTCGGAAAGATCATGGGCGCGATCTTCGGCACCAAGGCCGACGCCGCGACGCCAGGAACGACGGCCCCCGCAGGGTCGGCTGCTGGTGCGGCGCCCGCTTCGCCCGGTGCCGCAGCCGCGCCGACGGTCGACGTCGCTCCGATCCTCGACAAGGCGGTGGCCGCCAAGGGCGAGAAGCTGGATTGGCGCCGGTCGATCGTGGACCTGATGAAGGCGCTCGATATCGACTCCAGCCTCAGCGCGCGCAAGGACCTTGCCAAGGAACTGGGCTACACCGGCGACACCAGCGACTCCGCCTCGATGAACATCTGGCTGCACAAGCAGGTGATGGCGAAACTCGCCGCCAACGGCGGCAAGGTGCCGGACGATCTCAAGGACTGATCGCTCCCGGCAATGCGACAACAAAAGGCCCGCAGCGATGCGGGCCTTTTCGTTTGGGCATCGTATGGCGCGGATGCGCTATGCGACCAGATCGGCATTCTCCGGAGTCTTCTCCAGATAATCGACGACGAAGCTGCAACCGGCGATCACCTTGCGGCCATCCGCCCGGATCAATTCCAGCGAGCCCTTGATCAATTCCGACGCGATGCCGCGTCCGCGCAAGGCGTGCGGCGTTTCGGTGTGGGTGATGATATCCGCCGTCGCGGTGCGGCGATAGTTGGCGAAGGCGACTGCGCCATCGATATCGAGTTCGTAGCGATTGAGCGCGGTGTTGTCGCGAACGCGACGTGGCAGGTCAGGCATGGCTGCTCCTGATGAGAACGGGTATCGGCGCAGGTGAGGGTGTGTGAGGGGCTCAGCCTTTCAGCAGATCGGCATAGTCCGGATGTTTTTCAATGTAAGCCCTGACAAAGGGACATTGCGGCACCACCTTCAGCCCGGCGGCGCGGACCTGATCCAGCGCGCCCTTCACCAGCTTCCCGCCGACGCCGCGCCCGGCCAGCGCATCCGGCACTTCGGTATGGACGAAGGTGATGACGCCATCGGCGATCCGGTAATAGGTCGCGGCGAGATGGCCATCGACGCTGAGCTCGTAGCGGTTCTTGTCGGTGTTGTTGCGAACATCTGTCATTCGTTGCTCTTTTCCAGTCAATCACACTAAACCTTCATCCGGAATGTTAAGCGTGGTTCCGCAGGCCTTGCAATGCACGGCGTCAATATCATGGCGTTGCAAGCCGCAAGTGGGGCAGGAGAATCGAACCTTGCTCGGAGCCAGCAATGCTCGCGCGAGATTGAAAAATAACGTCACGCCGAAAATCATGATGGCGACGGTGATCAGGCGACCCGAGGTGCCTGGAAGGGTGATATCGCCAAAACCAGTCGTGGTGAGGGCCGTTACAGTGAAGTACAATGCATCCGCATAGTTGGCGATATCCTTGTTGAGGACACGCTGCGTTTCATAAACGATCGCGGTCATGACAAAAATGAACACGCTGAGATTGGTGACGGCAATGATCACCTCTTCATTCCGCTTGAAGAACGAACTGTCGACCCGCAACCGAGAAACCATCTGGTAGTCCCGTAACAATCGCAATGTTCTCAGTATCCGGAAAAAGCCACCGGCCTCACCGGCAAAGGGTGCCAGAAAGGAAATGATTGCCACAACGTCGGTCCACGTGGAGACGTGCGTCACTTCCCGCGTCAAGTTGCGACTGATCAACAGACGCGCCAGAAAATCTCCGAGAATAAGTACGCCAAATAGGATATCGAGCTTTTCAATGGCCTCATTGCGGGGGAGGAATGACGTCGTGACGATAAATAAGATCGTTACGACGTCGAATACGATCAACGCATATCGGAATCGCACGCTGCCCGGAGTTTCTCCGTTATAAAGGTTGCGAAGGGTTTTCCGGAAGTCACTGAACGCCATTGGCGCATTCTGGCGACTTCAGGCATACAATTGCAATGACAATTGCAATGATCGATCCGGCAGGAACTTGGAGATACTTATGGCCAATGAGAAAGGCCCCAACGTCAAGAAGAAGCAGGTTTGCAAGAATTGCGAAGGCAAAGGCCTGGTCAAGAAAGGCGACCGGGTGATGAAATGCCAGCGCTGCAAAGGCACCGGCGTGCGCTGAGCTGCGCCCGGCCAGCGCATCGGGCACTTCGGTGTGGGCGAAGGTGATGACGCTATCGGCGATGCGCTGCAAGCGCTGGAACGTGCGGGCAGCATGGCAAAATTTTGTCGCGGAAGGGGCTTGCGCGATTGGAAGGGTAGCCTAGGTTTTGAGGTAGACATACGCCCCGATGCGGCTGGACTGGTCGTTATCAAGGTCGGAGCGCCAAAGTGTCTCGCCGCAGACGTATGCCTCTTTCGACAGGAGGCTTCCATGTTGTCGCGGCTGTTTACGATCCATCGCAGTTGGGAAGACTGGTTCGGCATGGCGCTTGGTCTGGCGATCGCGTTGTCGCCATGGGCGGCCAGCGACAATGTCAGCCATGCCGCGGTCTGGAACGCGGCGCTGGTCGGTGTGCTGGTGTTCTTCCTCGCCGAACTCGAATACGTCGCGCTCCGGCGCTGGGAAGAAACCGGCCAGATTCTGCTCGGCCTCTGGCTGGTGCTGTCGCCCTACATCTTCGGCTACTTCAACGCCGGCACTCTGCGCTTCTGGCACTCGACGCTCGGCGGCTTGGTGATCCTGCTCGCGGCACTTGAGCTCTGGCAGGACTGGGAGCGCAGCGACAAGGAGATGCTGAAGCAGGGAAGATTGTTCGGGAGGTGAGGGGAAACATTGCCAGCGCTTTGCGAGCGCCGGTCGTTTGAGTTCGGCGCTCCGGAATCGTCATGCCGGTGCTTGTTACGGGCATCCACGCCTTACTTGTTGTCGCGCGCTTGAAACGTGGATGGCCGGGACAAGGCCGGCCATGACGGTGTTTGTATCGGAGGGATTGCGTTAACGGTGTCCTTTCACTCCGCCGCCTCCGTCCTCGCCCTTTTCTTCCCGTTTGCCTTCTCCAGCACTGGCTTCAAGAACTTCCCCGTGTGGCTGCGCGGCGCTTTCGCGATGTCTTCCGGCGGACCCCAGGCGACGATTTCGCCGCCGCCATCACCGCCCTCGGGGCCGAGGTCGATGACCCAGTCGGCGGTCTTGATTACTTCGAGGTTGTGCTCGATGACGACGACGGTGTTGCCTTGCGCCACCAACTCGTGCAGCACTTCGAGTAGTTTCGCGACGTCGTGGAAGTGCAGGCCGGTGGTCGGTTCGTCAAGAATATAGAGCGTGCGTCCCGTCGCGCGCTTTGACAATTCCTTGGCGAGTTTGACGCGCTGCGCTTCGCCGCCTGACAGCGTCGTCGCCTGCTGGCCGACCTTGATGTAATCAAGGCCGACGCGATGCAGCGTCTTGAACGTCTCGCGCACGCGCGGCACGGCTTTGAAAAATTCGGCGGCTTCCTCCACCGTCATGTCGAGCACATCGGCGATCGACTTGCCCTTGAACAGAACTTCCAGCGTTTCGCGATTGTAGCGCTTGCCCTTGCAAACGTCGCAGGTGACGTAAACGTCGGGCAGGAAGTGCATCTCGATCTTGATAACACCATCACCCTGGCACGCCTCGCAGCGGCCGCCCTTGACGTTAAAGGAGACGCGGCCCGGCGCGTAGCCGCGCGCCTTCGCTTCCGGCAAGCCGGCGAACCATTCGCGGATCGGCGTGAACGCGCCGGTATAGGTTGCGGGGTTTGAGCGTGGTGTACGGCCGATCGGCGATTGATCGATATCGATGATCTTGTCGATGTGCTCCAGACCTTCGATGCGATCGTGCGGCGCGGCGCCTTCGCTGGCGTTGTTGAGCTTGCGCGCGATGGCGCGATAGAGCGTGTCGATCAACAGCGTCGACTTGCCGCCGCCGGAGACGCCGGTGACGCAGGTGAACAGGCCGAGCGGAATTTCCGCCGAGACGTTCTTCAAGTTGTTGCCGCGCGCGTTGACGACCTTCAGCGTGCGCCGGTGGTTCGGCGGCCGCCGCTCGGGGATCGCGACGAAGCGTTCGCCGGTGAGATATTGCCCGGTAAGCGATTTCGGATTGGCCATGACGTCGGCAGGCGTACCCTTGGCGACGATGTGGCCGCCATGCACACCGGCGCCGGGGCCGACGTCGACGACGTGGTCGGCAAGGCGGATCGCGTCTTCGTCGTGCTCCACCACGATCACGGTGTTGCCGAGGTCGCGCAGCCGCTTCAGCGTATCGAGCAGCCGCGCGTTGTCGCGCTGATGCAGACCGATGGACGGTTCGTCTAGCACATAGAGCACGCCGGTGAGGCCGCTTCCGATTTGCGAAGCGAGGCGGATGCGCTGGCTCTCGCCGCCGGACAGCGTGCCGGATGAGCGCGCCAGCGTTAGATAGTTGAGGCCGACATCGAGCAGGAACGACAGCCGTTCGCGGATTTCCTTGAGCACGCGGCCGGCGATCTCGTTCTGCTGCTTGTTCAGCGCGTCGGGCACCGAGGCGAACCATTCGCCGGCGCCTCTCACGGACAGTTCCGCGATCTCGCCGATATGCTTGCCGCCGACCTTGACGCACAGCGCTTCGGGCTTCAGGCGATGGCCATGGCAGGCTTCGCATGGCACGTCGGAGAAATACTTGCCGAGTTCCTCGCGGGCCCACTCGCTCTCGGTTTCGCGGAAGCGGCGTTCGATGTTGGTGACGACGCCCTCGAATGGCTTCTTGGTGTCGTAGGAGCGCACGCCGTCTTCGTAGGAGAACTTGATTTCGTCGTCGCCGGAGCCGAACAGAATGGCGTTCTGCGTTTTCTTCGGCAGGTCCTTCCATTTGGTGTCGAGCGTGAACTTGTAGAATTTGCCGAGCGCTTGCAGCGTCTGCACATAATAGGGCGACGACGACTTTGCCCATGGCGCGATCGCACCCTTGCGCAAGGTCAGGTCCTTGTCCGGAATGACGAGATCGGCGTCGATATGTTGTTCAATGCCGAGGCCGCCGCAGGCCGGGCACGCGCCGTAAGGATTGTTGAACGAGAACAATCGCGGCTCGATTTCCGGAATCGTGAAGCCGGACACCGGGCAGGCGAACTTCTCCGAGAACAGAATGCGCTCGGGGCCGCTCTTGTCGTGGATCTTCGCGGTCTTCTTTTCGGTTTTCTTGTCGTCGGTTGCCGCCGGCGCGTCAGCGTATTCGATCACCGCAAGCCCTTCGGCGAGTTTCAGCGCGGTCTCGAAGCTCTCCGCAAGCCGCTGGCCGAGATCGGGTCGCACCACGATGCGATCGACCACAACGTCGATGTCGTGCGGGAATTTCTTGTCGAGCACCGGCGCGTCAGCAAGTTCGTGAAACGTGCCGTCGATCTTGACGCGCTGAAAGCCCTTCTTGAGATACTCCGCCAGTTCCTTGCGATATTCGCCTTTGCGGCCACGCACCACCGGCGCCAGCAGATAAAGCCGCGTGCCTTCCGGCAGCGCCAAGACGCGGTCGACCATCTGCGACACCGTCTGGCTTTCGATCGGCAGGCCGGTGGCGGGCGAGTAGGGCACACCGACGCGCGCCCACAACAGCCGCATGTAGTCGTAGATTTCGGTGACGGTGCCGACGGTGGAGCGCGGATTTTTCGACGTCGTCTTCTGCTCGATGGAGATGGCGGGCGACAGGCCGTCGATCTGGTCGACGTCCGGCTTCTGCATCATCTCAAGGAATTGCCGCGCATAGGCGGAGAGCGATTCGACGTAGCGGCGCTGGCCTTCGGCATAGATGGTGTCGAATGCGAGCGAGGATTTGCCCGAGCCGGACAGGCCGGTTAGCACCACCAGTTTGTCGCGCGGGATCTCGACATCGATGTTCTTGAGGTTGTGTTCGCGTGCGCCGCGAATGGTAATGGCGCGCTGGTTCGGGCCAGCGACGAGTTGGCGTTTTGCCTTCAAAATCTCATCCACCATGTTCGGCATTTCCAGGACGCAGACGTGCGCCACATGCGGGCGCGCATCGCCGGGAAACCGGGAGCGGACGCCGATGACTTTGCAAGGAACATAGGAAGAACGCGAAAGGATTTCCAGTGCTTCCGGGCAACGTCCAACGGTTTGTTGTGGACGTGTCGTGCAGGCGTCCCAGACGCGTGATTTATCGGCTAGCGGCGCGGTGGGCGGAGGCCGGCATTCGTTGATCAGACTGGAACAAAACAAAGGGCCGGCGCGAGGCCGACCCTTGGAATTGTTTCAAATCAGGAAGAATGCGGCTCAGTACTTCGCCACCACCGGAGCGCCACCCCAGCCGAAACGATAGTTGATGCCGGCCTTGATGGTGTGCTCGTCGTTGCGGACCTGGCCGAGGAAAGCGCCGGCCGGGCTGAACACGTTGACGTTGCCGAAGTCGTAGTACTGATACTCGATCTTGCCCGACCAGTTCTGGGTGAACAGGTACTCAAGACCGCCACCGACGGTGTAGCCGTCGCTGCCGCCGTCACCAGCGAAGCCGTTGCTGAAGCGGGTGTCAGCCCAGCCGTAAC
>JAEWIX010000085.1 GCA_023386885.1 Pseudomonadota bacterium | reverse complement strand
CGGCGCGATGATCGAGCGCCTTGGTCACCACGCCGGGAACGCCGACATAGATGAAGATGCCGACCATGACGACGAAGGCGACGGCGACCCAGAATTCCGGTTGGGACAACATCGTCTTACCCTCTCAAGGATGCGTCGACGGCAGTTTCGACCGCCTTGGTGTCGGGCTGCACGCCGGTCAGTTGATGCACGATGGTGGTCGCTGCATCGGAGGCGATCTCGCGCACATTGCTCATGGCGGCGGCGCGGGTGCCTGCGATGGTCTTTTCCGCTTCCGCCAGTTTGACGGCGAGGCGGTCTTCCAGCGTCTTGCGTTCCTGTTCGGACTGCGCGTTCAGCTTGTCGCGGGTTTCCGCGCCGATCGCCTGAGCCTTGTTGCGGGCATTGGCGAGTTCGGTTTCGTAGGCCTTCAACGCATTGTCCGACTCGTCGCGCAGTTTCTGCGCGGCGGCGAGATCGTCAGAGATGGCCTTCTGACGTGCCGCCAGGATGCCGCCGACGCGCGGCAGGGCGAGCCGCGAAACGATCACGTACAGAAGGACGAATGAAATGACGAGCCACACCAACTGCGAGGGGAAGGTGTGCGACTCGAACGGCGGAAACGGCGGTTTGCCGCCATCCGCCGTGGTGTGAGCGGACGTACCGCTCGAATGGCCATGTTCTGACGCCACGGGCGCCTCCAGCTCAGGCAATTCCCGGCCCCCGCGCGGGGGCCGGCGAACGGCCGGATCAAGTAAAGCTTACAGTGCGAACAGCAGCAGCAGCGCGATCAGCAGCGAGAAGATGCCGAGCGCTTCGGTCACGGCGAAGCCGAAGATCAGGTTCGCGAACTGGCCCTGGGCAGCGGATGGGTTGCGCACCGCGGCAGCAAGGTAGTTACCGAAAATGATGCCGACGCCGGCGCCGGCGCCACCCATGCCGATGCAGGCGATGCCGGCTCCAATGTACTTAGCGGCGATCGGGTCCATAGTAGCTCCTTCGTGTGTTTGCTTGAGGTTGCTTGGAAAACGCGAGCCTTAATGGCCCGGATGGATTGCATCGTTGAGATAGATGCAGGTGAGGATGGCGAAGACGTAGGCTTGCAACGCCGCGACCAGCAGTTCGAGCGCGCTCAGCGCGATGGTCAGTGCCAGCGGCAGCACGGCGCCAGCGACACCGGCGATGCCGAGCGCGCCCAGCATCGTGATGAAGCTCGCGAACACCTTCAGCGTGATGTGACCGGCCAGCATGTTCGCGAACAGACGAACACTGTGCGACACCGGCCGCGACAGGAACGAAATGATCTCGATGGCCACCACCAGCGGTAGGATCGCCATCGGAATGCCGTGAGGCACGAACAGTTTGAAGAACTTCAGGCCGTTCTTGTAGAGGCCGTAAATGATGACGGTGAAGAACACCAACAGCGCCAACGCAACGGTGACGATGATGTGGCTGGAGATGGTGAAGGTGTAGGGGATGATGCCGACCATGTTCGAGACGAAAACGAACATGAAGATGGAGAACACCAGCGGGAAAAACTTCATGCCGTGTTCGCCGGCGGTCGAGCGCAGCATGTCGGCGACGAATTCGTAGGTCAGTTCCGCCATCGACTGCATACGGCTCGGTACCAGCCGCCGTCCGGCAGTGCCGCCCAGCATCAGGGCTGCGGTCAGCACGACGGCCAGCACCATGTAGGCCGCGGAATTGGTGAAGGCGATCTCGTGGCCGCCGAAGGTGCCGATCGTGAAGAGGTTCTTGATCTGGAATTGATGGATCGGATCCATATCGCCGGCCGCTCTCTCGTCATCGTTCGCCAGCGGAGCTGGCATCTGAAGGTCGCCAGCCGCGCTGGCGCTTGAAAATCATTGGTCCCGCGGGGGACCGGTTACACGATCGTGTACGTCAGGAACCACCCCCGCGACCCGCATCAAGTTGATCACTCCGGCGGCGAAGCCGAGAAGGAAAAACACGATGAGACCCCACGGCGAGGTCGATAGCAGATAGTCAAACCCCCAGCCGATGGCTGCACCGACAGCAACTCCCGCAACCAGCTCGGACGACAGGCGAAACCCGCGAGCCAGCGCCGAAGCCCGAGCCGACGCGTCCTGGTTTTGCCGTTCGCCAATGTCCGCCTCGGATTTCCGGGTGTCCTTCAGCGAGGATAACCGTTGATCGAGACGTCCAAGTCTTGCGGAAAGCGCAGCATCGTCAGGGAGCGGTTTGCCGGATGCTCCGTCATGATTTGATCCGCCGTGCTGTGTGCCGTTCGCCATGGCTGTCGACACCTGAAAGGAGGTCAAAATGAAGGAAAACGCGCCCCACAACCCTTAAAATCCGCGCGGACCATACTGACGGCATCGCACCAAGTCAAGATTGCCGAAAAGTCCGTTAGTGCATTGATTTGTCAAGATTTATTCGAGTGCATCGAAGATGATGCGCGAGATCGCCGCAGCGGAGTGCCGGCGCAGTTGGGGCCGAGCTGTGCGGAATGTCCTCTTGTTCCGCTCCGACAGCTCTGTTGGGATGGGGACGCGGTGCCTCGTCCTGTTTTGCCGGAGTAAGCATGTCACGTTCGATCGACTACTACTTTTCGTTTCAATCGCCCTGGGCCTATATCGGTCACAAGCTCTTCCGTGACCTGGTAAGTACTTATGATCTCAAGGTAAATCACAAGCCGGTGGTGTTGATCGACCTGTTTTCCGAAACCGGCGGCCTGCCTTTGATGAAGCGTCATCCGGTGCGGCAGCGTTACCGGATGGTGGAACTGCAGCGCTGGCGCGACAAACGTGGCCTGAATTTTCATTTGCAGCCCAAGCACTGGCCGTTCAACGCGCGCTTGGCCGATGGCGTGGTGATCGCCGCGGCTGCCGCCGGGCGCGATCCGGACGGCTTTTTGCGTCGGGTCTACGCGGCGGTCTGGGAAGACCAGCTCGATCTTGCCGATGCCAACGTGGTGCGTCGATTGGCGGACGAAGCGGAATTGCCGGGCGGCGAGTTGGTGGAGCGTTCAGCGAGCGATGCGGTGAGTGCCATCTATGAGCAAAATCGGCAGGATGCGTTGGCGGCTGATGTGTTCGGCTCGCCGGCTTACGTGCTCGACGGCGAAGTGTTCTGGGGGCAGGACCGGATCGAATTGCTGGCGGATGCGTTGAAATCCGGGCGTGCGGCTTATCGGCCGAAACCTTGATGGGCCTTTGGCACGCGTCTGATTGAAGCGGAGAACGTGCATGGCGATCGTGGGCATCAAGCATCGAAGCGTATCGGTCGGCCGCACCTTTGACGGAGCCGCATTGCTGTTGCGCGCGCTGCTCTGCAGCGCCTTGGTGGCGCCGGTAGTCGCACATGCGCAATCGATGCCGGACACTGAAAATGGTCGCTACACACTTGCGCCGGTAGCTGACGGTGTGTTGCGGCTCGACACCCGCACCGGGACGATGTCGACCTGCAACAACAAGCGGATCGGCTGGGCGTGCTATGCGATGCCGGACGAGCGCGAAGCGCTCGATACTGAAATAGGACGACTACAGAAGGACAACGCGGCGCTGCGCGCGCAACTGGCGCAACGCGATTCAGCAACGGGGAAAATCGAGGACGCGCTGCCGAAAGCTGATTCGCTGCGCAAGGACACGCCCAAGGACTCCTCCAAGGATTCGTCAAAGAGTGACGAGAAGTCCGCTGATTCCGAACGCAAGCTCGAACTGACATTGCCGAGCGATCGCGACATTGAGCGGGCGATGAGTTTTCTTGAGCGCGCATGGCGTCGTCTCGTCGAGATGGCGGATCGCGTGCAGAAGGATGTCTCCGGCAAGATATGATGTCGTGGCGGATCGTGCGCGTGCGTTTTGATAACCCTTCCGGACAGGCGTGATGGATACGTTGACTTCGACCGTGTTGACGGTGCCGACGCGCGGGCAAGGGTTCATCGATCTGACAGCCGAGGTGCAAGCCTTCATCGAGAGGTCAGGCATCGGCGAGGGGCTGCTGACGCTGTTCTGCCGCCACACCTCGGCCTCGCTGACGATTCAGGAAAACGCTGATCCCTCGGTGCGGGTCGATCTTGGCACCGCGCTGGATCGGCTGGCGCCCGAGGACGGCGGCTGGACCCACGATACCGAAGGTCCCGACGATATGCCCGCGCATATCCGCACGATGCTGACGGCGGTGTCGCTTCAGGTTCCGGTGCTAGATGGACGACTGGCGCTCGGCACCTGGCAGGCGATCTATCTGATCGAGCATCGCTGCCGGCCGCATCGGCGCGAGGTTGTGCTGCAAGTCATGGGCAAATAAGTCCTGGGCAATCGCCACTGAGGAGATCATGTGCGCGATAATGCGCGCTTCCGCGGATATTTTCGGGCAGGCTGTCGCCGAGACGCGGGGAGATTTGCCGACGCGCGTTAACTCCCTTGCATCGAAATGGAACAGGCCGCTTGCATGAAGTCATCGATCCGGGTGAGTATCGGCTAATGATCCGCTTGCGGTTTCGTGCGCAACCGGCCGCTCAACTCATTGACCATTAGTCTGAATGAACGCAATCGCCAGTACCCATCTCGTCATTGCCGACGATCATCCGATGTTTCGCGATGCGCTGCGACAAGCCGTCGCAAGCGTGGTCGCATCGGTGCAGATCGACGAGGCGGGCTCGTTTGAAGAACTCACCGCACTGCTCGGCAACAATTCCGAGGTCGACATGGTGCTCCTCGACCTGTCGATGCCGGGCATCAGCGGTTTTTCCGGATTGATCTATCTGCGGGCGCAATATCCGGCGATCCCGGTGGTGATCGTGTCCGCGAGCGACGATCTGGCGACCATCCGAAGCTCGCTGGAGTTCGGCGCGTCGGGTTTCATTCCGAAACGGTTCGGGGTCGAGACGTTGCGCGATGCGCTGGTGAAGGTGATGGCCGGCGATGTCTGGATTCCGCCGGACGTCGATCTGGCCGCAGCCGCCGATCCGGAGATGACGCGACTGCGTGACCGGTTGGTCACGCTGACGCCGCAGCAGGTGCGCGTGTTGATGATGCTGTCGGAAGGTCTGCTCAATAAGCAGATCGCCTATGAGCTTGGCGTGTCGGAAGCAACCATCAAGGCGCACGTCTCGGCAATCCTGCAAAAGCTCGGCGTCGAAAGCCGCACTCAGGCGGTGATCGCCGCCGCGAAGATTTCCGGCGGACAGTGGCGCACGGGTGACGTGGCGCCGCGCTGACGCTTCTTCCAAATTTTTTGAGGAAACGCCGCTATTCCGCAGCCGCCATCTGTTGCGTTCGCCATTGTCCGAGCAGCGCCCGCAGTGATGCGGGTTTCACCGGCTTGTTGAGCACAGCGATTTTTTCCTGCGCGGCTGCGGTGCGGACATGCGGGCTACGGTCCGCGGTTATCAGGATCGCCGGAATGCTGCGGGCGTATTTGCGGCGGAGTTCGCGGATGGCGGCGATGCCGTTGCCGCGATCGAGATGATAATCGACCAGAAGGCCCGTGATTTTGTCGCCGCGCGTGGCGATGGCTTCGATGGCCGCTTCCGGATCGGCAGCGACCAGCACGTCGGCATCCCACGCCGTTAGCAGAGTTTTCATGCCATCGAGAATGGCGAGATCGTTTTCGATGCAGACGATCAGCGCGCCGCTCATCGAACTTCGCGCCACCGGCGTGTTGCTGGTCACAACCGGGGTGTGAGTCGTCACGGCCTTGGCGATCGGTACGGTGACCGAGAATACGGTGCCGCCGGCGCTATTGGCATCGAGCGCGATGCCGTGATTCAGCATCCGCGCCAGACGCTCGACGATGGATAGCCCGAGGCCGAGACCACGCGCGATCCGCGCGCCTTGCTCGAGGCGATGAAACTCCTTGAAGATTTCGCTGCGCTTGATCGCCGGCACGCCGACGCCGGTGTCGTGGATAACGATCTGCAATGACTCCCCGCGCCGCCGGCAGCCGACCAGCACGCGGCCCTGCAACGTGTATTTGATCGCATTGGAAATCAGATTCTGCAGCAAGCGTCGCAGCATCAGGCGGTCGGATTCCACCGGCAACGAGCACGACACGAAGGTCAGATCGATCCCCTTGGCACGCGCAATCGGTGTGAACTCGATTTCCAGCGACCGCATCAGATCGCCGATCCGGAAGCTGCCGACCGATGGCGTCATCGCGCCGGCATCGAGCCGAGAGATGTCCAGCAGCGCGCCGAGAATCTCCTCGATGGCTTCGAGCGAATCGTCGATGTTCTCAACAAGTCGGGCGTCTTCGCCGGCACTTTGCCGTTCGACCAGACTTGTGACGTAAAGGCGCGCGGCATTGAGCGGTTGCAGAATGTCGTGGCTGGCCGCCGCGAGAAACCGCGTCTTCGACAGGTTGGCGTCTTCGGCGACGCTTTTGGCTTGCGCCAGTTCGGAATTGAGCCGGGTCAATTCCTCGGTGCGTACGCGAACGCGGCGCTCCAGCGTGGCGTTGGCGCGCTCCAGCGCCTCGGCGGCCTCAAAGCTCGGCGTGACATCGGAGAAGGTGATCACCAGCCCGCCGTCGGGCATTCGGTTGGCACGGACTTCGATGACGATCTGCCGGGTCGGCATCCGCTCGAGATAGGGTTCGCCTTCGGTGGTCCAGGTCACCAGGCGAACTTCGGTGAAGGTGTGGCGGTCGGATGCGGCGGTGCTGGTGGCACCAAGGAAGTCCAGAATCTCGCGCAGGGGAATGCCGATCTGGACGATATGCGACGGCAGGCCGAGGATTTCACCGAACTGATGGTTGGAACAGATCAGTTGCAGGTCGGGATCGAAAACGGCGATGCCTTGTCGCACGTGATTGAGCGCGGTCTGGAGGATCTCGCGATTGAAATGAAGCGCGGCATGGGAATCGTCGAGCAGCTTCAGCGCTGCCTTGGCGGAAAGCGTGCGCTTTCGCAGCAGCAGCGACAATACCAGCCGCGACGAGGCCGCGCCGATCGATGAGGCGATCAGGTGTTCGGCGTGTTGCAGCAGTTCGAACTCCGCCGGCGCCGACGGTTCAAGGCTGATGCGCCGGCTGGCGGCGAAGGTTTCGAACGATTGTCGTGCGCGTTCGGGGCCGAGATACTGCGCCACTGTGCCGTGGATGTCCTGCACCGTCACCGTGCTGCGCCAACGCCGGAAGGCAGGTGCCATCGGCGCAAGTTCGCTCGGTACGAACAGATCGGCCTGCAGCCGCTCGATCGAGGACGGCTGGCGCATCAACGAGAATGCGACATAGGCCAGGATGTTGAGCGACAGGCTCCACAGCACGCCATGCATCAGCGGTGGCAGTTCGGCGCCGAACAGCGCTTGCGGCCGCAGTGCCTCGATGCCGAACGGACCGTGCTGGATGAACAGCATGCCGACAGTGCTGCCGTCGATGAAACTCGGCAGGAACAGCGTATAGGTCCACACCGCAAAACCGACCAGCATGCCGCCGATGGCACCGCGCGCCGTTCCGCGCCGCCAGATCAAGCCGCCAAGGAACGAAGGTGCCAGCTGTGCGATGGCCGCGAACGACAGCAGGCCGATCGCCGCCAGTTGCGCGGTGCCGAGCGCGCGAAAGTAAAAATATGCCATGATCATAATGGCAAAGATCGCGACGCGGCGGATCTTCAGCACGAACCTGCCAAAGTCCTTGTTCGCGATCTGCGGGTTGCGCGGCAGGATCAGCGGAATCAGCAGATCGTTGGAAACCATGATCGCCAGCGCGACGCATTCCACGATGACCATCGCAGTTGCGGCCGACAGTCCGCCGATGAAGACGATGACGGCGAGCAGCGGCGCCTTGCCTTCGACCGGCAAGGCCAGCACGAACATGTCGCTGTCGACCAACCCGAACGGGAACGATACCAGCCCGGCCAGCGCGATCGGAATGACGAACAGGTTGATGGCGACGAGATAGAGTGGAAACAGCCAGCGTGCGCGTTCGACTTCTTCGAGGTTGGAATTCTCCACCACGCTGACGTGAAACTGGCGCGGCAGGAACATGATGGCGAAGAACGACAGTAGCACCATCGTCAGGAAATTGCCGATCGAGGGCGTGTAGGTCATGGCCCGCACGGCTTCCGGCGTCTTCAGCGCGCGTTCGAAAAGTTCGATCGGGCCGAACATCCAGAATGTGACGAAAGCGCCGGCGGCAATGAATGCGACGAGCTTGACGATCGACTCGGTCGCGACCGCCAGCATCAACCCGTGCTGATGTTCGGTGGCGTCGGATTGTCGGGTGCCAAACAGCACCGCGAAGGTTGCCATCGCCAGCGTTACGATGAGTGCGATGTCACCGACGATCGGAACGCTGGTGATGGCGTGGTCTTCGCCCATGATGGTTTCGAGCGAGGAGCCGACGGCCTTCAGCTGCAAGGCGATGTAGGGGACCGAGCCGATGATGGCGATGATCGCAACGGTCGCTGCCACCGCCTGGCTCTTGCCGTAGCGCGCTGCGATGAAGTCGGCGGTGGAGGTGATGTTCTGCGATTTTGCCAGTTCGATCACGCGCCGCAACAGCGGCGTGCAAAACGCGATCATAATCACCGGGCCGATGTAGATCGCCAGGAAGTCGAAGCTGTTGCGGGTCGCGAAGCCGACCGATCCGAAGAACGTCCACGAGGTGCAGTAGATCGCAAGTGACAGCGGATAGATCAGGCCGGCACCGTTGCCGCGACGGCGTCGTGATGGCCGGTCGCCGTAATAGGCCACCGCAAACAGAAATCCGATGTAGCAGAACGCGGCGGCGATCACGCCCCAATCGTGCAGCATCACGCTTGCCCCATCGCCAACCTGGACTCTTCCCTGCCCACATGCTCCCAGCCGGGCAGATACTTGGCCGATTGTAGCGCTATTCCGGAAGGGGGGCACCGCGGAGCGTTGCATTTGTCATGAAAGGCGAATCAGGTTATACACGCATAAGTTGTAGTAAGCCCATCAATTCTACCGGGAAGGCAGTGATGTCTGCTCAGCTTCAAGGCGATGCCGCCGTTATTTTTATTGTCGATGACGATCCTTCCGTGCGCGATGCCCTGAGTCTGTTGCTCCGGATCGAGGGTCTTGCCCCGCAAGCCTTTGCGGATGCGGGGTCGTTTCTGGAGGCTTTCCGCCAGTGCCAGCCGGCCTGCGTAATTCTGGATATCAACCTGCCGGACGAATCCGGTTTGCATGTCTTGCGCGAGCTAGCCGTCGGACGAGCGTCGCCACCGGTCGTGGGGATGTGTGGACAGGGCGATATAGCGGCCGTGGTCGCCGCGATGAAATTCGGAGCGATCGATTATCTGCAGAAGCCGTTTACGGCGAACGCGATGATCGACCGGGTCCGGAGCGCGGTGGCGGCCTATCGTCGTGCGGGAGAGGAACATATCGAAGGATTGGCGGACTTCGCCGGGCGGCATCGGCTCACCGGCCGCGAACGGGATGTGTTGCAGCAGGTGGCGCAGGGGGCTTCGAACAAGGAAGCAGGGCGGCGGCTGGGGATCAGTCCGCGCACCGTCGAAGTTCATCGCGCACGCATCATGGACAAGCTTGGCGCGAAAAATGCCGCCGACCTGATGCGCATTGTTATGTCGGAAGAAACGAGCAAGCGTCAGTCCATGTTGCTATCGGTTGCATCAGCCTAGCAAGATTTGTATCGGGCCTATTCGGCGGCTAGGGGCGCGGCGTGAAGCGGAAGGCCGAGCCGTTGCCAAACTTGCACGAGTGCCTCGGCCAGTTGATCGATCAGCGCGTCGTCATGATACGGCGACGGCGTGATACGCAGCCGCTCGGTGCCCTTGGCGACGGTGGGATAGTTGATCGGCTGGATGTAGATGCCGTGCTCCTGAAGCAGGAGGTCACAGGCCTGCTTACAGCGCTCGGGATTGCCCACGAACACCGGCACGATATGCGTGCTGCTCGACATCACCGGCAAGCCGGCCGCGTTGAGAACCGCCTTGGTCCGCGCGGCGCGTTCCTGATGGCGCTCGCGCTCCCAATTCGATGATTTCAAGTGTCGGATCGCCGCCGTCGCCGCCGCACAGACCGCGGGAGGCAGCGAGGTGGTGAAGATGAAGCCCGGCGCATAGGAGCGCACTGCGTCGATGATCTCCGCCTTCGCGGTGATGTAGCCGCCGAGGCATCCGAACGCCTTCGCCAGCGTTCCTTCCAGTACGTCGATGCGATGCATGACACCGTCGCGCTCGGCGATGCCGCCGCCGCGCGGGCCGTACATGCCGACCGCATGGACTTCGTCCACATAGGTCATCGCGCCATAGCGTTCGGCGAGATCGCAGATCTTCGCCAGCGGCGCGATGTCGCCGTCCATCGAATACAGGCTCTCGCAAGCGATCAGCTTCGGTCGGTCCGGTCCCGCAGCGATCAGGAGTTCCTCAAGATGCGCGACATCGTTATGGCGGAATACCTGACGTTCGCAACCGGATTGACGAATGCCCTCGATCATCGAGTTGTGGTTGAGCGCATCGGACAGGATGAGGCAATTCGGAATCAGCTTGGCGAGGGTCGAGATGCCGGTCTGGTTCGACACATAGCCCGACGTGAACAGCAGCGCGGCTTCCTTGCCGTGTAGATCGGCGAGTTCGCGCTCAAGCCCGACAAGCGGATGATGATTGCCGGCGATATTACGCGTGCCGCCGGCGCCGGTGCCGACGCGGGTAGCGGTCTCGACCATCGCACCGACCACCTTGGGGTGCTGGCCCATGCCGAGGTAATCGTTGGAGCACCACATCACCACGGAGCGTTCGCCGCTCGGTGAATGCCAGGTGGCGTGCGGGAAGCGGCCGGCGATGCGTTCCAGGTCGGCGAAAACGCGGTAACGTCGCTCGTCATGCAGACGGTTAACGGCGTCGCTGAAGAACTGATTGTAATTCATCGCAAAATCCGAAATCGACAAGACTTGACTCGAGAAGACCTGGCCACGCCCTGGCACGGCTCTTTTTAGAGCCTTTCCAGGATCGCTGTCGAGCCGAAATAAGGTTCAAAAGACCGCGCGGCGGCCCTGCCGCAGGCGCAGTCTCAAGTTTGCGCTGGCGCAACGTCAGCCGGCGACGAGGCGCGATAACCGCCCCGAGCATGATCCCGGAAAATGGGAACCGGTTTTGGGATCATGCTCAAACAAAAAGATAAACGAGGGGTCTGATTCAACGCAGTTGAAACAAACTCTACGTGCTTCGGAACCGGAGGATGCCGTCGGTTTGCGGTTCGACGACCAGCCGGCCTTCGTTGAGCATGTAGTTGACGTGGGCAATCAGTTCGCCGGCCGCGAATCCGGTCTGGTGGGCATCGAGCGGATATTTGTAGAACACCACCGGCACCAATTCTGCGGAAGTCTTCGGAGACTCGCGGCAGGCAGCGGCAATCATGCCGCAGCGTTCCTCATGATGGTCAGCCAACTGCTTGATGCGGGTTTTCAGGCCGAAGAACGGCACGCCGTGTCCGGGTAGCACCAGTGCATCATAGGGCAGGGTCGTGGTGAGGCTGGCCAGCGAGGCCAGATACTCGCCCAGCGAATTCTGGTCGGGCTCGACCGCCCACACGCTGACGTTGGGCGAAATCTTGCTCAGCACCTGATCGGCCGACAGGAACAGCTTGTCGGCCGCGCAATACAGCATCACTTGATCGAGGGCATGACCGCCGCCGGTGATCACCTTGAAACGCCGCGTGCCGATCGAAATTTCATCGCCATGCGCAATGCGGCGATACGAGGCGGGCAGGGTCGAGACGCGCTTGAGATAATCCTGTCCGCGACCGAGCAGCTTGTCAGTGAGGCTTTCGTCCATGCCGTGACGGCGAAAGAACAACCGCTGCGCCTGTTTGCGTTCCTCGGTGCCACGATTCTGATGATAGACCGATTGCAGATACTCGACCTGCGACATCACCAGCGGGCAGTCGAAACGCTCGACGATCCAGCCGGCCAGTCCGACGTGGTCGGGGTGCGAATGGGTAACGATCAGCCGCGTGATCTTGAAATTCTTCAACGGTCCTTCGAATAGTGCTGTCCACGCGGCAATGGTTTCCTCATTGCCGAAGCCGGAATCGATCATGGCCCAACCGTCACCATCCGCGAGCAGATAGATGTTGACGTGGTTGAGCTGGAACGGAAGTTTCTGACGGAGCCAGAGAACGCCCGGCCTGAGTTCAATGACCTCGTTGGGACCCGGCGGCGTTTCCCACGGATAACGCAGGGTTTCTGCCAGGCTCTGGAAGGCGGGTTCTTTGGATTTCATGGGAGGCCGTTGTGGTTTCATCCAATCGGCTTAGCCAAACAATTGGCAGGGCGCCAGCCGAAAAACCACGATCCAGACCCGCATTCGCGGCTCTGGACCTGAAGTCTTAAGTGGTCAAGGCGGTGAAGACGTACCGCCCGAGACGAAGATTTATTCGGCTGCTTGCGACGGCAGAGCAACGGCTCGCACGTCATCAAGTTTCGAACGGATGCCGAGCCGATCCAGCAATTCGGCGTCACGAACGGTCTGCGGGTTCTTCGTGGTCAGCAGCACATCGCCGATGAAGATCGAACTCGCGCCGGCAACGAAGCACAACGCCTGCAACTCATCGGTCATGTATTGGCGCCCGGCGGAGAGCCGCACCACGCTCTTCGGCATCATGAGCCGCGCGAGCGCGATCATCCGCACAAGCGCGATCGGGTCGGGGCGGTCGGCGGTGTCGTTCACCGGAACGCCCTTGACCTTGTTCCACATGTTGATCGGCACGCTTTCCGGATGGCTCGGCAAGTTAGCCAGCAGGATCAGCATTCCGATGCGGTCGTCGACCTGTTCGCCCATGCCGATGATGCCGCCGCAGCAGATCTTCAGTCCAGCGTCGCGGGCGTGCGCCAGCGTATCGATGCGGTCCTGCATCGTGCGCGTGGTGATGATGTGTCCGTAGAATTCCGGCGAGGTGTCGACGTTATGATTGTAGAAATCGAGCCCGGCGTCGCGCAGCCGCTGTGCCTGGTTGGGCGCCAGCATTCCGAGCGTGGCACAGGTCTCCATGCCGAGATCCTTGACGGCGCTGACCATGTCGCAGACGCGATCCAGATCCTTGTCCTTCGGGTTGCGCCATGCCGCCGCCATGCAGAACCGGCTGGCGCCGTTATCCTTGGCCCGGCGCGCGGTATCCAGCACCGCCTGATGATCCATCAGCTTGGTGGCTTTCACGTCGGTGTCGTAATGCGCGCTTTGCGAACAGTAACCGCAATCCTCTGGGCAGCCACCGGTCTTGATGCTGAGCAGACTCGCGGTTTCGATATGATTTGGATCGAAATTGGCGCGATGCACGCGCTGGGCCTGATAGATCAGATCCGAAAACGGCAGGTTGTAGATCGCCTCCGCAGCGGCGCGGGTCCAGTTGTGGCGCGGCTCGCCGAGCGCGGCGGTGTCTTGCTGGTCTGAATTGATCGATGCGCTCATGCGGGTCACCTCGTCCGGCGGGTTTACGATAGGGCCCGAACACGCCGCTTCGGCATCCAGGCGAACTTGCGTGCGATCAAGGACCACGCGTCGGCACCGCTGTCAATCGGCGGGCGCGGGAACTTGATCGCTTGCTGTGTTCGTCGTCAGGCGGCGCGGATGCTGGAGAGGAACGCGTCGATTTCGTCGCGCAGCACGTCCGCCTCGCGTCGCAGGGCGCCCGACGCCGCGAGTACATTGCCTGCTTCCGCACCGGCATCTGACGATGCCTGGCTGACGCCGATGATATTGCTGGAGACCTCACTGGTCCCGGTCGCTGCGTGCTGGATGTTGCGCGCGATCTCGCGAGTCGCGGCGCCCTGTTCCTCGACCGCGGCGGCGATCGCGGTAGTGATCTCGTTGATCTCGCCGATGGTCAGCCCGATGCCTTGGATCGTGCCGACGGCTGACGTCGTGACCTGTTGCATGTTGGCGATCTGCGAACGGATTTCTTCGGTGGCCTTGGCGGTCTGGCTCGCGAGATTCTTGACCTCGGACGCAACCACCGCGAAGCCTCGACCGGCTTCGCCTGCGCGCGCCGCTTCGATGGTGGCGTTCAGGGCCAGCAGGTTGGTTTGCGAGGCGATGGTTTGAATCAGGTCGATCACGGTGCTGATGCGGGCGGCATTTTCGGCTAGGCCCTGCATGGTAGCGTCGGTCTTGGTCGCTTCGGATACCGCCTTGCTGGCGATCTCCGTTGAACTGATGACCTGACGACCGATCTCGAGAATCGACGACGACAACTGCTCGGTGCCGGACGATACCGTTTGCACATTCACGGAGGTTTCTTCCGCCGCCGATGCGACAGTGCTCACCAGCGCGTTGGAACGGTCCGCGGTTGCCGACATATTCTGCGCCGTCGCTTCCATCGTATTCGCCGAGGACTGGACGCGTTCCAGAGCGGCCCGCACGCTGGCCTCGAAGTCTGTGATGCGTGCTTCCATGCGCGAGGCACGTTCGGCGCGGATCGACTGATCGCGTTCCCGATCCGCTCCCAGGGAGCGGGCGCGGATCATGTTTTCACGGAACACCTCCAGCGAATCAGCCATCACGGCGATCTCGTCGTGCTGGCGGCCGCGGGCAACCTCGGTTTCAAGGTCGCCATCCGACAATAGCTTCATCGCGCGTTGCAGTTCGCCGATGCGCCGCAGGATATTGCGGCCGACATAAAGCCAGACGAACAGGATCGATCCGATCAAGGTGAGGGCACCGAGCCCCATCATCACCCGCGTCGAGATGGCGATGGTCTGCCTGGCCTGAGACGATGATGTATCGGTATCGGTCTGCACGCCTTCGACGAGTTGGCGCACGCTGATGCCGAGGCCGGTATTGAGCTTGCGGAATTCATCGAGAATGAGTTGTCCGTAATCATTTGAATCGAGTTCGCGCTGCCGAACCTTGAATACGCCGTCCTTACCGTCGCCGAGCGGAAACAGCTTTTGCGCGGCCGCCTTGATATCGGCGGTGCTGCGGCGATCGGGCAGGGCTTCGAGGCTGGAGGTTGCGCGCTGCTTGGCTGCCTTGAGTGACGTCGCGATCTGTTCGAGAGCGTCATTGGTCGTGGCAGACAATGCCGCCATCATGTCCGCGGTCACCACATTGGTGCTGGACACCGCATTGCCGAGCAGTTCGACGGAGCGTGCGGCTTCGGTGGCGTCATCGGTCGACAGATTGGCGGAGGTCAGGATCGCGTTGATGTTGGCTTGCGCGGCCATCATCGCCGGATTGGCCGCGGCGACGAAGGCGGCCTGACGGGTCCGCAACTCTTCGTAAAGCTGCTGGTGGCGGGTCGCGAGATCCAGTCTTTCCTTGGCGGCGTTGCCGAGGCTTTTCACCGTGTCGTCAATGTTTTTGACGTTTTCCTGCAGCGCCTCGACGGTCGATTTGTCGGCGCCGAGTTCAATGATCTCGCCGAGCTTGGCGAGAGCTGCGTCCTGAAGCTCCTTGACCTTGCCAAGTTCGGTTGTCAGTTCGGCTTCGTCGCGGGAGGCCAGTACGGCCGGCCCCTGACTGGCGAGGTCGGCGCTGCGCGCCGCCAGTTGCAGGCTTGCCGCCAGCCTTGGGATGTCCCGGCCGCCGAGATCCTGCATCATCCCGCCGAGCTGGCCGAGGATCATGCCGGCGCCGACGCTGATCAAAACGGCAATTCCGGCGATGATCGCGAATGCCGTGAAAAGGCTTTCCTTGATGCCCCAATTGTTCAAACGCGGCCGCAGAAAATTCAATTGCCGCAGCCTGCGGAACGCAGTTCGCAACACCATGGTAAGTCCCCGCCCGGTGATTTTTATCAGAATCGATCGGGGCCGGAGTATCAGGGGCGCAGGTTAATAAATTTGGGAAAATGCGGTCGATTTCGTCATTTTAATACCGCAAATGCAGAAGGCCGGCGCGAACGCCGGCCTTCCAGGATCATTTTCAGTGCTAAGTTCGAGGCTTAGTACTTGGCGACGACCGGGGCACCCCAGTTGAAGCGGTAGTTCAGGCCGACCTTGACGGTGTGCTCGTCGTTGCGGACCTGGCCGAGGAAAGCGCCGGCCGGGCTGAACACGTTGACGTTGCCGAAGTCGTAGTATTGATACTCGATCTTGCCCGACCAGTTCTGGGTGAACAGGTACTCAAGACCGCCACCGACGGTGTAGCCGTCGCTGCCGCCGTCACCAGCGAAGCCGTTGCTGAAGCGGGTGTCAGCCCAGCCGTAAC
>JAEWIX010000040.1 GCA_023386885.1 Pseudomonadota bacterium | reverse complement strand
GATATCTTCTCGCGGTTCTCGCCGGCGCTGGAGCCGCGGTTCACATTCCGCGGCGCCGACGTTGTGGAGATCCTGGAAAGGACCTGCAAGGAGATGGGATTCCCGGCGGCAATTCGTGTCGATCAAGACACCGAGTTTGTGTCGCGCGATTTGGATCTGTGGGCATATCAACGCGGTGTCACCCTCGACTTCTCCCGACCCGGAAAGCCAACGGACAATGCCTACATCGAAGCGTTCAACGGCCGCTTCCGGGCGAAATGTCTCAATGCACACTGGTTCCTCAGCCTTGCGGATGCCAGGGAAAAGGTGGAGGATTGGCGCAACTACTACAACGTGGAACGGCCCCATGGGGTGATCGGTAATCAACCGCCGATTTTACTGCACAAGCACGATGGCGCAGCCAGCCCGCCATCGTGACAGGGTCGAAAAAATCTAACTTCCGGTGGTCCAAACTTCGGCCCCAGCGCAAAAAGGCCAAGGCTCTAAGCGCCGATGGATGAAAGTTCAGCGGCAGGTCACCTCCCCTATTCGCCTTTCACCCAATCTGTTACGAAAGCCCTACTCGAAAGAGGAATCATTTGAATATTGCCAGAGCAAAAATGGATCAATTGTCCAGGAAACGCCGAGAGACCGCACTTCTGTGGGTGTTTAGTGGCCTGTTGGTCGCGCTGACGTTCAAGCAGCTTCGCATTATGCCCTTTGCTGGACCAGTGGAAATCTCGTTGGGATTGCTGGCCACTTATGTTTTCGCATTCTCACGTTTGCAGCTGCGCGCACCAAGTCTTTTTACTTTGTTAATAGTAGGCCTAGGTGGATGCGCCGCTATGGGCGCGATTACGTCCCTATGGTTCCAACCGGCTCATTTCAATCTCCGTGATACGATCGCATACTTTTTCGTGGCATATATATGTACTGCATATTTTCTGCTGATTGACAGGATTGGCCACTCTCCGGCCAGAGTGATCGGGCGCCTTATCGGGCTCTATCTAGTCTTTGCATTAATTTTTGCGTGGCTACCGAGTACAGTACAGAGTTATTTTTGGTATTATTCCGTCAAGTTCCAAGGCCTTTCGGACAATCCCAATCAGATTGCGTTTCTCGCGATTATAGGTAGTGCTTTGTTAGGGCTAGAGGAGCTATATGAGAGACGAACGGATACTTTAGCCTATATCGCGAGTGGGATTTGTGCTGTAGCCGGAATTCTATCCGATAGTTCGGCATACCTATTGGCGGCATGTTTAGTTTTTAGCCTTATACTACTCTTGTGGCTTGTCAATGTCGCTAGCAGCGTCGTCCGTAGTCAGTCTCTCTTCGAACAATTTTATTCTGGACGCGCTCCAAGAACATTGCTGGTCGTCGGAATCCTTGTGGCTGGGACATTAGGTGGACAAGTATTGTGGCCAATGGTCTCTGCGAAGATGTATTCTACTCTGCACTCGATTGACCTTTCGGGATGGACTAACTCTGCCAGTATGGGGCCGAAGATATCCGATGTCGGCAGACGATCACCTCCTTGGTCTTCGTTAACCCAAACAGTTGAAGACTCAATGAAGGCTGATCAGGGACAAGGATCGGCTCGGATTGAGTTATGGCTGGCCGCGCTCAATGTGATAAAGCAGTATCCAATGTTCGGATTGGGTCCAGGTCCGCACGTTCGTACGGAGAGTATTGTACCGCTGACCGAAGCACACAACACATTCCTTGATATCATAACTATTTCGGGGCTAATTGGAGCTGCATTCTTCATCGCTCTGCTTAGCGTCATCATCTACAATGCAACGATCTCTGGGACTCTTTGGGCCACCGCTCTAGTGCTTGCTGGCCCTCTTGCCTTTTCCATGTTTCATTTTACAGGACGGCAGCCATTGCTATGGCTATTGCTGTCTTTTGTTTACTGCGCTGTGATCAAATCCCGAACTGTGCGGCTTAGATAACTAATCGACCGTTCTTTAATCGCGAGCACGGTGTCAACAAAACCGAGTACTCGCCAAGTCTCGCGCAAAAAAGAAATTGTTACAATAGTTTGGCCGATCCCAGAACCGCTCGCCTTCCCGTTTCTGATGGATATCGAGATTGAAGTCGGCTAGTGGTAGTAAGCGATCTCCGCATACGAAGTGCCCTACATAGCCAAGCGTTTCAAGAAAAGAGAAGACCTCGTGGATGCTATGATCACAGTGCCGATCCTCGCACTCAAACAGCAACACCGGGCCCGATTCCGTCAATATCCGTTTAGAACCGCGAAATACATCAAGCTCGGCTCCTTCGACATCAATTTTCAGTAATGAAACGAGCCTGTCGGCGGGAAAATACTCGTCAAGCGAAACAACAGGGGTTGCTAATTCTTGCCCAGCTTTGTGAACGAAAGATGCGCTTGCAGGAGCATCTGGCGGAATGAATAGCATACGTTGCCCACTTTCGGAGAATACCCCTTTAGCTTCGATCGTTACATTCGATCTCCGTCCAAATGATCTTTTTAGATAAGCGGCTAAATCTTGTTGTGGCTCAAAAGCAACTACCTGCCCCGCCCAACGAGCCATCCAGAACAAGTAACTACCTTTGTTGGATCCAATATCGCAAACTAAATCCGAACAGCTTATCGCATCGCGAATAAGGTTCAGTTCGACTTTCTCATCGCGATATCTTGCACGCAAAGCGCGCCATACAAGTCGCCAGTCCATTGAAAAAATCCTTCTTGTCAAGACCAGCATCTCTTCGCAAGAGAGTCCTTAATCGTTCCATGCCTCACATATTCGGCCATATAGTTCGATACGTATGCAGCCCAAGCCGCGTCGTTAATGCCAAACCCGCCACGGTGGCAACGAACATAACACTCAGAAATTCCCGATTAGATAACGACGTTTGCGCTATGAAAGCCAATACGACTGGTAGGGCGGCGAACACTAAGGTTCGAAGTAACAAAAGAGCAGATTGCCGACCAGATGCTTCATCAAAAATTGCGGTTAAGGCAATACATAGAAACAGTTGCCCGATCATCCATCCGATACCGATAGCATAGGTACCAAGACTCCCAGTGCAGAGCAGAAGAAGTATGCCAACCAACAGCGCGCTGACGCCAACGCTCCGAAAGACCGCTCGGCTTTTCCCAATCGCCTGATTAGCCTCTATCAGAAAGCGATTATAACCTAGGATACTAACTGCACCAACCAGAGCAATGCTATAAGAGCTCTGTGCATCAAAGAGGTCGAAGTTCATCATAGAGCTAGCACCAAGAGCCAAACAAACCGCAAAAAAATATGTTAAATGGAATAAGATCAGCACATTCCCAATCGATCTCACCCGCTCAATCACAGCCGCCAGATTGAATTGGCTACCTTTGGGTAGAAGACTACTAAATAGAACTGTTGGATAGATCGTTGCGACGAACCAGACGGCCGCACACAGGTCATAAAAGAAGCGGTAGTGCCCTAAGGCTTCTCGCCCGAAAGCGTGATCGATAAACACCGTGGGTATTTCCTGAATGGTCAATAGACCAAGTGAGGCTGCAAAATAGTGTGCCAGCATCCCGAACGGCCTCATATCAATGCGAGCCGGTGCAACGTTCGGCATTGAGTATCGTCGACGCCTCCACAGATGAGACCCTAGCCCAAAGATTAGTCCCTTAATCACGATCGCGGCAATCGCCGCTAGAATCGAGCCTGTCGCGAGCAGTGTTGTCCAAGCGACAATGTGTCGGAGCACAGTCCCGACCAAGCGCCAACTATAAAGCGCAGTAAACCTCCCTTCCGTCACCAAATGAAAACTCAATCGAGTTGAAGGATATGATAAGAGATACTCAGCGACTGCGATGAGAGCAATCAAAGTGCCTCCGGTCGATGTTATACCATCTTTCGGAAACAGATAATCACCGACAAATACCACGCCGGCTGAGCACAGCACAATTGGCGCTATCGCCCGTCGAATAAAATGCAACGACGCAGACGTTGCATGATGCTCAACAGTCGACCGTCGTTCGACCGAGGAGATTGCAAGAGCTGCTTTCAATACGGACGTATCAACGAGTGTATACAGACTCATAAACACAACGTAGATACCGTAGGTGCCGTACCCAACTGCCCCGCCAAGTCGCGAATAAACAAAAATCGCCGCAACATTCATGGAAAATGAAAGCGCATTGATTCCGTAGATACCTATAAAGCGCATCATCGTAGGAGCGATTTTAGTCCGGAGTCGGTTGAAATACTCAAGCGGCACCCGCAACAGCATCGCACAGATGGAGTTGTTTCCATGCCTGGAGCATCACAGCGTTCCAAAGGAAATGATGTAAATGTCCACGGCCTGAGGTGAACTCAGCACGAGCGTGAGTGACGGCATAAGCTTGATGCGGTGACGAAGACCGCTGGAACTCATCCAAAAGCTCTATTGCCCAACCGTGTAGCGGTCCACGAAGCCAGCGATCAATCGGAACTCCAAACCCCGCCTTTGGACGTTCAAATAGACTCACAGGAACATGCTTAGCCAAGATATCCCGCAACACCTTCTTGGATTGCCCCATCTCTAGTTTACTAGAAATCGGCAATTGCCATGCCATTTCAAATAACCTGTGGTCTAGAAAGGGCACTCTCGTTTCTAGCGAGACGGCCATTGAGGCGCGATCCACCTTTGCAAGAATATCACCTGGCAGATAGGTCAGCGTATCGAGTAACATCATTATTTCTGATAATGTTAATCCTCCTTCAGAAACAGCTGCATACTTTTCAGCAAGCCCAGCACGCAGCGACTTAGCATCAATTAACCCTTCATCGCGCCGTATCAATCCGAGATAGAGACTAAACGTATCATCCGTCAAAAGCGCTTGCGCAATTTTATTTAGCTTCTCGCTGGGCAAGCGGGTCGAGTGGCCGAGCACGCTATAAATAGCTCCCAGAATGGTGGAAAATCGAGGCTGCGCCGCTGTGCTGATAACGAACCCTAATGGTTTACGAACACCTTCAGGCATCTTATCGATAGTTCTCTGATAGCGCATAGCCCAGAGGTGACGATTATATCCGCCAAAGATCTCATCCCCCCCGTCACCGGATAGTGACACTGTGACGGACGTGCGAGCTATCTTTGAGACCAAATAAGTTGGCAACTGAGATGAGTCCGCAAAAGGCTCATCATAAATATCCGGCAGCCTCTCTATAAAGGAAAGTGCTTCAGACCAACTGAGGACGACCTCCGTATGGTCCGTTCCCAAATGAGCGGCAATCGCTCGGGCGTGAGTCGCCTCATTATAAGCCCGCTCCTCGAATCCAATCGTGAAGGTTTTAATCGGACGTGTCGATTGCGATTGCATCAGTGCAACGACGAGCGAGGAATCTATGCCACCGGACAAAAATGCTCCCAAAGGAACGTCGGCCACCATCTGACGACCGACAACGGTCTGTAGACGATCCTGAATTAAACAAACCGTATCTGAGCGAGATTTCGGCTCCGACCGAGCAAGTTGCCGCGCGTTAACAGCTACGGCACACGCATCCCAATAAGCAACCGGCGAGATAGTTCTCATTCCGGGCCGTAATTGAACGTAGCAGCCTGGCGGTACCTTCCAAACATTCTTGAACGGCGTCAACGGCTCCGGAATATAGCTTAACAAGAGAAAACTATCGACGGCATCATCATTATTGATACCCGAAAACCCCGGACATCTCATAATCGCCTTCAATTGTGATGCAAATACCAAACCACTCGCTACTTGCCCAACATAAAGCGGCTTCTCCCCAAACCGATCGCGAGCCAGTGTTAAAACGTGCTGCTCGCAATCCCACAAAGCAAAAGCGAACATGCCTTCAGCTTTTGCGAGCGTCGTATCAAGACCCCAGATTTCAATAGCGGCCAAGAACACCTCAGTATCAGATGTACCGCGCCAGTTACGGTGGTGTTGACCGTCGATCTCACGCCTGAGCGAGCGATAATTATAAATTTCCCCGTTCAGCACAACAACGTAGCGTCCGGAATGGGACGCCATAGGTTGTGCTCCATTGGACGACAAATCGATAATGGAAAGCCGCCGATGTCCCAAATGCACGCCAGCACTTTCGTCACGAAAGTATCCACCTGCATCGGGCCCACGATGGAGTATTGCTCCTGTTATCTGCTCTAGCCAAGTGGCTGGGACGACCGCGCCAGGCTTGGTTAGAATTCCTGCAATGCCGCACACTAGCTCGACTCCTGACCTGCTCTGACACCCACTTTGGGCTCCAGCCTCATGGCCACAATAACTGCTCGCGCGACCTCATCCGCTCGGAATTTAGCGAGAACTAACTGCCGACTCGCTTCACCCATAGACGCTCGCAAATCCGAATTCATTGCAAGTTTCAACATTGCACTAACCAAGCCATCAACGGACCTTACCGGAACAAGAAATCCGTTGAGCCCGTCCGTCACAGTTTCCCGGCAACCTGGTGCATCCGTTGTTATGATCGCTCGCTCCATTGACATGGCCTCAAGCACAGAACGTGGAGTACCCTCACGATAGGAAGGCAAAACAAAGACGCTGCACGAGGTAATGGCAGGTCGAACATCTCTAACTTCACCTCCATACTCTACAATTCCATCAGCTATAGCATGATCTACCAACATGGGATCCAGTGCCGAAGGGTTTGAGTCCGTAGGACCAATCAATTGGAACTGCACTCCTGACAATCGCTGCTTGACTTGTCGTGCAGCGGCTAAGTATTCGGCAACTCCCTTGTCCGCGACAAGTCGTCCAATCATTAGGAAACGAGGGCCATCGGGTCGCAAAGCTGGTGCGAAATAGTCGATATCGACCCCAGAACCATTAACAATAGTTGTTTTCGAAAGAGACTTGATGATCCTAAGTTTGCGGAACAGCTCTCGATCATCTGTATTCTGAAAAATTATACTGTCTGAAAAACGCAGCGCCAAACGATATAGTATTCGAGCGGCGAAACTCACAATACGCCGCTTTAAAGAGCTACGGCCGTCGGTAAAAGCATAACCCAATCCAGTGATCATTACTGCGCAGCGCCTGATACCGGAGAGACGCGCAGCAACTGTGCCATAGATCACTGGTTTAATCGTATAGCCAAGTACGATGTCTGGCCGCATAGCCCGTAGTACAGACATCAGTTGCAGCAACGTCCTGAAATCTTGCAGAGGAGAGATGCCAGTGCGCGCAAGTGAGACCGCAGTGAAGCCAACCTGGTGCAGTTTTAACCATCTCTCGGTCTCAATATCCGCCGCTGGGCCGACCGCGAATACTTCATGACCATCCGCCTGCATCGCGGTGATGAGCGTGCCGCGGAAATTCACCAACGAGTCTGCTGATCCTGCAATAATAGCGACCTTGGCCATTACACAGATGCTCGGTAGTGAGCGATATACCAGTCAACGAATGACTGCACGCCTTTTTCGACCGATGTGTCCGGCTTGTATCCGGTAAGCACTTCTAGCAAATCAGACTTCGCATAAGTATCTCTAACATCGCCCGGCTGCATGGGCATCATGTTCTTCTTTGCTCGTCGCCCCAAGCATTGTTCGATTACGCTAATGAAATTCAGAAGTTCAACGGGTCGACCTCCACCAATATTGACAACTCGATGTGGAGCTGCGGACGATAGTGAGTCCGCTACTGCTGATACGGGACATCCAAGCACAGGCGGAACATCAATCAATCGAACTATACTTTCGACCAGATCATCTATGTACGTAAAGTCACGACGCATTTTTCCATCCCCATAGACGTCGATTGGCTTGTCATTCAGCATCGCGCTAACAAATTTGAATAAGGCCATATCCGGCCGCCCCCAGGGACCATAGACCGTGAAAAAGCGGAAAACTGTCGTTGGCAAGGACCAAAGGTGAGAATAGGAATGAGTCAGATTTTCAGTTGCCTTTTTGGTCGCAGCGTAAAGAGTGATCGGCATCTCAGTACGGTCAGTTTCCGCAAACGGCATATCCGTGTTGGCGCCATACACTGAACTAGTTGATGCAAGAAGAAAGTGAACCGGCTTTGCCACACGAATCTGCTCCATGACATTAAATGTCCCGATAAGATTCGAGTCGACATAGGCTCGTGGATTCTCGAGGCTGTAACGTACTCCAGCTTGTGCGGCTAAATGGACCACTACATCAGGCGATGCATCCTCAAAAGCCCGACGTACGCCTCCGATATCTTCAAGCATCGCCTCGTGAGATCGAAAGGAATTTGAGTTAGCCAAGATCGCTAAACGCTTGCGCTTTAAATTCACATCATAATAGTTTGTTAAGCCATCAAGGCTTGTGACCTTCCAGCCGTCATCGAGCAACCTTTTGGCGAGGCTAAATCCAATAAACCCGGCCCCTCCGGTAATCAAAACAGAACGCTGTTTGATGTCCATTTTCAGCACATACCCCTCAACGACACTTGCATATTTACCCTGCGATTATAGGAAGATGCCGACTATCCCGCAACAATCGTTCCAGGAAATCCAGGGCGCAGTTCGAGTAAGCCAGTGCTGGTTGCATCAATTTTGACAATCTTCTATTAGCCTATTCGCACAGCACAAGTATGAGGGCTCGGTTAATGAGCGAAGCAGCGACAAGCAAATTAGCAATTCCGTTCAATCGGACCATTGCCGTGGTTGGTCTCGGATATGTAGGCTTGCCGGTGGCCGTTAGTTTCGGACTTCGCGGTGCTAACGTTATTGGGTTTGACATCAGTCAGCATCGCATCAAGGCTCTTAAAAAGAATGTAGACCTAACCCTCGAAGTGAATAGTGCAGACTTAAAAGGTTCGGCTATTAAATTTACTGACAGTTTTGATGACCTAAAGGTCGCCGACTTCTATATTATAACGGTACCTACACCAATTGACGCTGCTCGAAGACCAGATCTCGGCCCGTTGCTCGGCGCATCAAGCACTGTTGGAAAGGCCCTAAACAGGGGTGATATCGTTGTTTACGAGTCGACTGTCTATCCTGGTGCGACTCAGGAGGAGTGTATTCCGACTCTGGAGAAACACTCAGGACTTAAAGCCGGCGTTGATTTTTTCGTGGGCTACTCGCCTGAAAGAATCAATCCAGGTGATAAGGAGCACCGGTTCGAGACAATCCGCAAAGTAGTTTCCGGTATGGACAAGCGCACTGCCGAAATCATTGCGGCAGTATATGGAGCGGTTGTGGAAGCGGGCGTTCACATCGCTCCGTCTATTAAAGTTGCCGAAGCAGCCAAAGTAATCGAGAACACCCAACGCGACATCAACATTGCCTTTATGAATGAACTCTCTGAGATCTTCTTTTTGCTGAACATTGATACCCAAGATGTCCTGAAAGCGGCTTCGACAAAATGGAACTTTTTGAATTTTACTCCAGGCTTAGTAGGCGGGCATTGCATCGGAGTTGATCCCTACTACCTCACCTATCGAGCGGAACGCGAAGGATATCACCCACAGGTAATCCTAGCTGGACGGCGTGTTAATGATGGAGTTGGTGTACGAGTCGCGCACGATTGCATTCGTCTTACCATGGCACAAGGGCGTGCGCTGCGCACGGTGACAATTTTGGGTGTAACATTCAAAGAGGACGTACCAGATATCCGGAACAGTCGTGTCATGGACATTGTCGAGACACTGAAACATTTTGGTATTGAGGTTCAACTTGTGGATCCGCTTGCCGATTCCGATGAACTCAAGCGCGAATATGGATATCGCCTGACCTCCATGAACGAACTACGTCCAAGTGAGGCCGTGATTCTGGCGGTTCCCCATGCAGAATATCGGAAATCAGGCTGGGCATTGATAAGCGCTCTTTTAGTTGGTGCCCAAGGTGTTGTGCTCGATGTCAAGGGGATTCTCGACAGATCAGCGCGACCTACGGGTGTCGAACTGTGGAGGCTCTAGCCTGACTGAGTCACAAAAACCCAAGCTTACGAACTGCAAATTTCAGAGAAATCAAGTGGACCATTGACTCGGTGAAGCAGCGATTCTGCGTTGTCCATAGGTGGAACCGCAAGCAATCCAAAAAGCGCCCCCTGACGTTACGAACTCAACGGTGAAAAGAACGAACCGAACCGTCTTTCTCCCAAAATTGCTGTTGAAAACCTTCAAGGCCTATGCTGGTTCGATTGGGACCCGATATCAGAGGTAAATTAAATGGATCTTTGGGTGCTCGACCATTCTCGCAAAACTTTTTGGCCGGACTTCTTCGCATTTCTGATGGCAGCGACACTACCTTGGTCGACTACTGCTCTTGGGCTAATCACCGTCCTTTGGCTTATTTCAGTTGTTCCAATACTCAACGTCAAAGACTTCTCCGAAACCTTAAAACGGCCCGAATGCTTGGCTGCCGTCACGCTATTCGGGCTAGGCGTTACAGGAATGTTGTGGTCCGAGGCACCATGGGTGTCACGCATTCATGCTACAGCTTCGCTTGCAAAATTGCTTGCCGTTCCGGTGCTACTCTATCAGTTCGAACGATCAAAGCGAGGTCACGTTGTTTTCATCGCGTTTCTTATATCATGCAGCACCCTACTTGTTATGTCATGGCTCAACTGGATTGATCCTCAGCTCGTGACTTCCAGAGTCAATGTACCAGGGGTAATTGTCAAAAACTGGATCACGCAGGGCCAAGAATTCTTGATCTGTGCATTCGGATGTGGGCTTCTTTCCGTTCTTGCATGGCGATCGGGAAAGATTTTTTACGTCGGCCTCTTCGCAAGTCTCAGTGCAGCTTTCATCGCCAATATGGTGTTTGTTGTTTCGTCGCGTACGGCTCTGGTATCGCTTCCCTTGTTACTAGTTTTGTTAGCAACCCTCTATCTCAATTGGAGGCGGCTAGCGCTAGTAGCTATGGCATTGATTGTAGCGGCGTGTGCTTTATGGCTTGGATCTCCCTATCTTCGCGAACGAATTGAAAGCATCAATTCTCAACTGATAGACTATAAGACGAATAATGCTGAAACGTCGGCGGGACTACGCCTTTTGTATTGGACAAAATCCCTTAAATTCATTTCCGCAGCACCTCTTGTCGGGCACGGCACGGGCTCCATCCGAAGTCTATTCGAGCGCGACACCTCTGGCAAAGAGGTCAGCCCAAATGAGATCGTAGCTAATCCGCACAATCAGACACTCTATTTCGGCATAGAATGGGGCACTCTGGGTATGATTACCCTATTCTCGATGTGGATAATTCATTTTTTATTGTTCTGTGGGAGTGGTTGGCCCGCATTCATGGGAACTATTATCGTTGCGCAAAATTTTTTCGCATCGTTGTTCAACTCGCATATTTCCGACTACGTTGAAGGTTGGATATACGTTATTGGCGTAGGAGTGGCTGCCGGAACGTTGACGAGAATTAGATCAGAGGTTCGCCTGCCGACTACTTAGCTGATCTTCCGCGCGTTGCCGGATTGTCTCGTATCGTGCCAGCCGGGGACCAATTTGCATTGCTGTGTGTGACCTAATGTCGTGGACGGCCTCCGCTCCCAGCATCGCAATGTGCCAAACTGTGGCTGTCGAAAGTCACGTGAGGGAGAGCCGTCCATGGAGAAGATTACCGCAATTGAGCTGGATATAGCCAAGCATGTGTTCCGGGTTAACGGGATCGATGGCGCCGGCGCGATCATCGTCCGCCGCAAGCTGCGCCGTGATGATGTTGTTGGATTCTTCACTGCATTATCTCCGTGCCTGATCGGCGTCGAGGCTTGCGCGACCGGACACCACTGGGCTCGAGTCCTTATGGCATTGGGTCACGAGGTTCCGTCATTGGGATGGCCTGACGCTGTATCTTGACGACGGGCGTATCGAAATGGACACGAACGCGGGCGAGCGGGCGATGCGGCCGATTAAGCTCAATGCCAAGAACGCGCTGTTCGCCGGTTGCGACGAGGGTGCTAAAAACTGGGCGATGCTGGCTTCATTGATCGAGACGTGCAAGCTCAATGACGTCAACGCCAAGCACTGGCTTGCCGATGCCCTTGAGAAGCTTGTCGATGGCTGGTCCGCCGCACGGTTGGACGAGTTGCTTCCCTGGGCATCGGCCTACACCCTACATAAGCCGGATCCAAGGTTGGCGGTATGAGCCTCAGCACGACCGCGGTCCGGATCAAGGTCACCCTCAAGGACGTCAAGCCGGAGGTGATGCGGCGCCTCGTCGTGCCGTTCACCCTGCGTCTTGATCGGCTGCACCTGACGCTTCAGGCTGCGTTTGACTGGACGGATAGTCACCTGTTCGCGTTCACCGCAGGCGACGAACATTGGGGGATCCCTGATCTCTATGACAACTTTGGTCCTCGACCGATCGATGCCCGCAAGGCGCGGCTCTGCGATATCGTCAGCGATACCGGCGCCAAGACGATCCACTATCTCTATGACTTCGGAGACGGCTGGGACCACGTCATCAAGCTGGAAAAGTGGTTCGACGACACGTCGATGGATGGCCTCCCGCTCTTGCTCGATGCCGTCGGCCGCAGCCCTCCAGAAGATGTTGGCGGCGTGCCTGGCTATGCGGAATACCTCGAAGCTATCGACGACCCGGCCCATCCAGAACATGAAAGCATGCGCATTTGGGGGCCAAAGGGCTTCGATCCAAACGTGGTCGATCGCAAAGCGCTCGATCACGCCGTCAATACCTTGTCCGAAAAATGGAAGTCACACCGCACCACCAGGCGATCAAACTAGGCGTCACGTGACGTTGCCCCCAACTTCTATCCAGCGTGACGTAGACTCTGACGGTTGGTTTTACCCATCTGGGCGGGATGAGCGACGGAGGCTGGCGTGGAGCTGGCCATTGAGCGGAGCGCCAGATCCCGTCGCGGGTTGAAGGTGTCGGCGTATTCGGCAGGTGTTAGCCAGCCGAGCCGCGAGTGGGGTCGGTTGAGATTGTAGTCGGCTCGCCACGACGCCACCGTCGCCCGCGCGTACGAGAGCGAGGGGAACAGCGTTTCGTTGAGCAGTTCGTCGCGTAGCCGGCCGTTGAAGCTTTCGATGAAGGCGTTCTGGATCGGCTTGCCTGGGGCGATGTAATGCCAATCGATCCGCATGCGGTCGGCGAAGCCCAGAATGGCGTTCGAGGTAAACTCGGTGCCGTTGTCGCTGACGATCATTGCCGGCTTCCCGCGCCTGGCGATGAGCGCCTCGAGTTCGCGCGCCACCCGCAGTCCAGACAGCGAAGTGTCGGCAACCAGGGCAAGGCATTCCCGCGTGCAATCATCGACCACCGTCAGCACCCTGAAGCGCCGGCAGTCGGTCATCTGGTCGGAGACGAAGTCAAGCGACCAGCGCTGGTTCGGCGCCATCGGGATCAGCATCGGCGCCCGCGTACCCATGGCCCGCTTGCGGCCGCCACGGCGGCGCACGGTCAGCTTCTCCTCGCGATAGATCCGGAACAATCGCTTGTGATTGACCACATGCCCCTCACGTCGCAGCAGAACGTGCAACCGTCGATAGCCGAACCGTCGTCGCTCATGCGCAATGGCCTTCATCCTCGCGCGCAGCAAGCCGTCATCGATCCGGGTGGCTTGGTAGCGCATTGTCATCCGACAGCACCCCAGCACTAGGCACGCCCGCCGCTCGCTCATCCCATAGGCAGTCTGGAGATGGGCGACAGCATCCCGCTCGGCAGCGGGCGTTACCATTTTTTTCCCAGAAGGTCCTTCAACGCCGAGTTGTCCAGCATCGCATCGGCCAGAAGCTTCTTCAGTCGGGCGTTCTCGTCCTCGAGTGCCTTCAGCCGCTTCGCCTCGCTGACGTCCATGCCGCCATACTTGGCCTTCCACTTGTAGATGCTGGCGTTGCTCACACCATGCTTGCGGCACAGATCGGCGACCGGAACCCCGGCCTCCTGTTCCTTCAGTATCCCGATGATCTGCTCTTCGGTGAACCTGTTGCGCTTCATCTCTGGTCCTTGTTGTGAGGCCAGAGCTTACTTCAAACTGGATTAAGCCGAGGGGGCAACGTCACACGCGTCAATCAAAGGGCCGCAAAGCTACGCTTACCGCTTACCCTCTCCCCAGCCATCTTGAACGCCGCTGTCACATCATCAGCGAATAGCTCGTCTTCGGCCTAAGGGCAACGATTAACACTCAATGGAGGTCCAGGAGGGCATTGGATCGGTCCCTTGAGGTGTGGTAGGAGTGCCTACCTCTCAGAGGCGGCTAAGCGGTATCCGGAGCGATGAGCAGAACTGAGGTTATCGATCGGGAAGTAGCGACGCGCATCGTTGGTTCCTCGGCGGACACCATGAGCATCGGCCGATCTGATGGATTTATTCACGTCACCGCCGTGATGTTTTTGCTCCTGTGGGTCTTTCATTATCTGAGATTTGATATCGGCGTTTTCGCGCAACCGACACACAGAAGTATTGCCCACCTTATTGTCTTGACGATCATCGCTCTTCCCGTTCGGGCTGCGGCTCTACCTTCGCCATTTCGTATCGTTTTGATTTCAATCAACGCTTGCTGCGTTTTTTTTATTTTCGCTGCACGAGAAACCTACAGTCTCGGTATAGCCAACTCGCTCTTGGACAGTGCTTGGCTACCTGTAGTGTCGGGCATTTTGGCCTTTCGTTATCCCGCATTCATGCTGTGGCCGGCTCTATCGATCCAATGGACGAAATTGAATGCTGCTGCCGAAGCTGGATGGGGTTCACTAAACGGTGCGGACTACATCATAATCCCGGACTTGGCACTCCTTATTGTCATGATCATCGGCGGATATGTGATTTATGATCAGATCGCAAAGCGAGCGAAGGCGCCGAAGATTCTTCCATCGGTAAATAAGACCGTTTTCTTCAGTGCTGCGGTTTTGGTCGTGGCGGCCGTTCATTTATCTAACTACTTCTATTCTGGGGTCGGCAAACTCACGTTGCCGAATGCTGGACCTTTGACATGGGTGATCGAGAACAAGACCTACGTCCTCTCCACAAATGCGACTGACAGCGGGTTTATTACCCTTCAGAATATCTTCAGCTCGTCGGCCGACCAGATTAATTTTGCGCTGCAACTGTTCAATGTTCCCATGAATATCATGGTGCTTATAGGACAGTTGTTTGCTGTTACATGCCTCCTCTCTTTGCGAAAGGCCGCATGGACAACGACATTTTACGACATAATGCACGTAGCCATTTTTGCTCTAACCGGAATATTCTTCTGGAAGTGGATAATCCTGAATGCCGCGCTGGTTTACGCATTTAGACGCATACGGTCGATAGTCGTAATCCCCATCCCGTTCCGTATATTCTGTTGCGGGCTAGTTGTTATAGCGCCAATGTTTTTTAGCATCGTAACACTAGCTTGGTTTGATACTGGTGCGGTTAATGAAGCGCACTTCGAGGCGAAAGCGAAATCTGGAGAAACCGTCAGAGTTCCGACAAACTTCTTTCTCGATAGCTCCATTGATGTCGCTCAGCAGCGTTTTTCCGAGCCCTATACAGGTTGGCTTCCAACAGGAACTTGGGGAACTACACTTGACGCAAATCTCATGCGTCGCATTTACAAAAACTGCGCGGTGGAAGCTAAACCGTGGGTACTGTCATCACGGGATCGCTTACGGATTACATCTCTTCTAAAGCAACAGAAGAGGTTCATAGGTTCAGGTTCCGATGATACTGGTCGCCTAGCCTACGATCTTTATCCGCATCATGTATGGTCTGCACCTTGGATGTTTGAACAGTTTAGCAATCTCGATCTACGTACTATTTCGTCCTTCATGCTGGTCATCGAGAGCAGATGCATAACGGTGAATGATCGCGGTCACATTGAGAGAAAAGAGGTCGGGCGTGCCGAGTTCGAATTTCCTTTCTGATCTTCCGTATGAATTAGCGAGCGGAATACATGTCATCTACGATGGCGATTGTCCTTTTTGTTCGAGTTTCGTGCAATTTCAAAAGCTACGGGAAGCCGTCGGCACTGTGAGCCTATTGAACGCCCGAGAGCGTCCCGACTTAGTTCGCCATTTTGTAAACATTGGCACGCCGCTAGATGATGGGATGGCCTTGATAATCGATGGCCGGGTCTACTATGGTGCCGACTGTCTTAGCCGATTGGCGCTAATGAGCGCCGGCACCAGCTATTCCAATCGGTTGTGGGCGGCGATATTCCGCTCGCCCCGGATATCAGAATTTGCTTATCCGATCCTAAAATTTGGTCGCCGTATGGTACTTCTATCGTTGGGAAGGGGTCGCCTCACCTCTAATTGAGGGTTACGTTGACGTGGCTCCGATCGATCTGAGAGTGTTCAACTGTTCTACGAGCCACGATGACGTCGCCAGCTTAGTCAGGCCGTCGCCATTCTCATGGTATTGCTCAAAGTTTCGCAGGTTTTCTCGATCTGAACTTCCGTCAATGTCGGATGAACGAGGAAAGCAAGGCTCGTTTCCCCGAGTTCGAAAGCAATAGGGAGCGGTTGTCTGGGTTGCAGTCCGGCCTTTTCGAAGGCCTTTTCCCTATATATTTCCGAACAAGAGCCATGATAACAGGGCACCCCAGCCGCGTTAATTTCCTGCACAATTCTATCTCGGTTCCAGCCTGAGCGAAGGCTTTCTGGGCGCACGAACACGTAACCGCGGTACCAAGCGTGTACACAACTCTCTGGAACGTCTGGAACCCGTAGCGCCGGACAGGCTTTTGCCGCAGCCATGATCATATTGGCGTTGCGAGTACGGCGCTGGTGCCAATCCGGCAAGCGCTGAAGTTGAATGCGTCCGATCGCTGCTTGCATCTCGATCATACGCCAATTAGTGCCAAAACTCTCATGTAGCCAGCGGAAACCTGGCGCATGATGCCGCGTGTAAACTGCCTCCCACGATTTGCCGTGATCCTTGTATGACCATCCTTTGCTCCAAAAATCCAAACGATTAGTCGTGACCATCCCCCCTTCGCCGCCCGTCGTCATGATTTTGTCTTGACAGAAGGACCACGCATTGATGTCGCCCCACGTACCAACCGGGCGCCCCTTATAGCTCGCGCCATGGGCTTGCGCACAATCTTCGACGATAAAAATATTATGGTCACGGGCGAGCGTTAGCATGGGTTCCATATCACATGGCCATCCCGCCAAGTGTACACAAAGAATCGCACGAGTTCGCTCTGTCAGAACCGGGAGAATTGTCTCAACGCTTATATTCTGCGAATTTCGATCAACGTCGGCAAAAACAGGTACTAGCCCCGCATTAACTACGCATGATGCCGACGCAACAAACGAGCGCGGGGTCACTATCACCTCATCACCCGGCTGAAGATCAAGTACTTTTAGCGCAAGATCGAGCGCAACAGTTCCGTTCGCAACACTAACAGCCTTGGCGCACCCTAACCAAGAAGCAAACTCCCGTTCAAATTCGCGGCATTGCGTACCGGTCCAGTAATTTACCCTGTTTGACAATAGCGCTTGAGAGACGGCGTCAGCTTCTTCCTGCGTAAAGCTTGGCCATGAAGCAAAAGGTGAATCCAACATTGTTTTAGCACCTCGTAAGCGGCTTGGCAGGAATCCCAACGACCGTCTCACCATCGGGAACGTCGCTCACAACGACGGCCCCCGCACCCACCGTTACATTGCGACCGATTCGAACACCCTGCCGCACTGCCGCGCCGATACCGATCCAACTTCGTGCACCAACCTGCACGTCTCCGCCGAGATGCGCTCCAGGACAAATATGAACGCCATTATTAAGCACGCAATCATGGTCTACCGAAGCACCTGTGTTGATAATGCAACCCAAGCTAACTTTAGCATCGATATTAATGACGGCACCGCCAACGATAAGTACTCCGCGATCAATTTTTGTCTCAGAACTGATAATCGCGCGCGGATGAACAATTGTTGCCAACTGATAACCAGACTGCTGAAACTGCGAAAGAAGTGCCATACGGGTTGGAGAATGGCCAATTGCAACGAATAGTTCATTATCACAAGTAGTGAACCCAGTAATGGAACGGATATGTCCCGCAACTGGCCATTTCCCGCTGCAATCTAACGACGGCCACCGATCGTCAAGAAAAACAATCTCAGTCCAAGCATTCTGTGCTGAGGCGCAGTCGGCAGCAACCCGACCGTGGCCGCCCGCCCCTACCACAATGAGTCGCCTCTTTTTCATTTTTCTGAATCGTTCCCACGAAATGGAGTCATAGTTGCGCTATCTGCCGCACTGATACCCTCTCGTCGCAACACCTTGGCGATTGTCCGCCAGATAATCTTTATGTCGAGATAAAAAGATTGATTCTCCACGTACCAAGCATCCATCTCAAGACGACTCGGCCAGTCAAGTCCATTCCTACCATTGATCTGGGCCCATCCCGTAAGGCCGGGACGCACCGCGTGACGTGATGCTTGCCGCTCATTGTAAAGAGCCTGATATTCGACCAGAAGCGGTCGGGGGCCCACCAAACTCATGTCTCCCCGCAGAACATTATATAATTCAGGAAGTTCATCGAGACTGGTTGAGCGCAGCAATCGCCCGAAGCGCGTGAGGCGGACATTATCAGGATAAAGTGCGCCGGAGGCATCGCGCTGATCTGTCATCGTCCGAAACTTGATAATCTGGAACGGTTGACCGGCTAAGCCGACACGTGTCTGCCGAAATAGAGCAGGCCTTCCTAAATTAACGCGCACAAGAACGAAGAGTGTCAACAACACCGGCCACACAATAGCCAACGAAATCAGCGCCATCCAAAAATCAAAATTCCGTTTACCCATTACCGATTGTCGACTTTACGAGATTGTTCGATGCACCGTGCGAACCGATTATCGGCCTATATTTAGCTCGCTTGCCAATTGTAACTAAACAATTTTCGGTTCTTCTGTCGTAGCAAGGTCCCACGATATTGGGAACCAAGCAATAGCACATCAATCGGGCCGATTTCGCACCCTCACTTAGGATCCACGGACGGACATATCCTTGATCTAATGGCTTTCGGGACCACACACCAACGGACAGAACAGTTCTGCACTATTCAGCTCTGCCCTCATCGTCGCTATCCAGATGTCTACCAAGTTCTGGGGCGGCCTCCATAAGCACAGCTCTTATTAGGGCGCGCTCATCTTTCTCAACTGCCTCCTCCAGCATAGATATTTTTTTGCGGAGCAAATCGATGGCTGGGAGGGTCGGTTTAGCCGCCATAATGCCAGGAATGCCGATTTCGATAGTTGGTTCTTGATTGGTAAATAGGATTTCGTTTAAGCGTTCGCCCGGCCTCATTCCAGTAAACACAATATCAACATCATGACCGACTTGAAGGCCTGAAAGCTTGATCAAACGTTCGGCAAGATCAACAATCTTAACAGGCTGCCCCATATTTAGCACATAGATGGACACTTCAGGTCGATTTGAGGAAAACGCGTGCGTGGCTGCAGTAATAACGAGATCGCAGGCTTCACGAATAGTCATGAAGTAGCGTACCATGTCGGGATGAGTAACAGTTACTGGTCCGCCACTTTCAATCTGTGCTTTGAACTTTGGCACCACTGACCCGTTCGATGCCAGTACGTTACCGAAGCGAACTGATATTAGCCGCATTGGTGCAACAACCTCGCGGCGTGAAGAGAGTTCGTAGTCGAGCGCGTGACAATAGATTTCGGCAAAGCGCTTTGTAAGTCCTAGCATCGAAACCGGTTCGACGGCTTTATCTGTAGAAATCATCACCATTGCTTCAGCACCGGAAGCGAGTGCCGCATCAGCGACAACAATCGAGCCAAATATGTTGGTTTTGACTCCTTCGCTCCAGTCCCGCTCGAGGATTGGAACGTGCTTCAGGGCGGCCGCATGAAACACGATATTGGGCTTGAATTCAGCCATGAGCCGCTCAATTCGGCTACGGTCGCGGATGTCGGCGATACGTCCCTCAATAACGGCCTTTGTCTTTCGTGCCGTGAGTGATTCCAGTATCGCATAAAGCGCGGGCTCCGAATTTTCGATGATTAGCAACCGGGCCGCACCAAACGTTACGATTCGATCGCATATCTCGGAGCCAATTGATCCGCCACCACCTGTCACGATTACGGACTTATCTCGAATAAGCGCTTCCAGTCGGCCGTAATCGATGGAATGGCTGGGACGAAGCAACAAATCCTCAACCGCAACCGGCTTTAGCCGTGGAACTTCTCCACTATCTAGGGAGGGAAGACGATTGACAACCAGCCCCAGTCTACGGGCCGTCATCATAACCGACTCGGCACGAGTTTCGCCAGAAAATGCCGAAGGCGTCATCACAATGCGCCTGATCGGCTTCCCGCGTTGTACAAAACTATCCAGCACCTCCTCGAGACTATCGACGTCACCCAGCACCGGCGTGCGCCGAATCAATTGACCATGGTCCGCGTATGAAGGTGACAAAATTCCGACCGGCTGAATTTGCTTTATTGCACCGCTTTCAAATCCACGCAGTACAATTTCCGCATCCGCAGCAAGCCCAATTAGCAACGCTGGGGCCGCATTTACGCTGCGCGCTCTATTTCTGGTTCGCGTGAATCGAAAATAACGATACATAAACCGCAGGGCGCTCAGAAAGAAGATTTCGAGAAACCAAAAGAGAATAATTGTAACTTTGCCGAGGAAAAAGTTCCCGTGAACATCTGGTGCCAGCAGCACATAATCCAGCGCAAGCAACGCCACTGTCAGCACAGTAGTGGCGCGAACAATATTAAATACGTCTGGTAATGAAATAAACCGCCATTTCGTAGTCGTTAAATTAAACGCAAAGCATACAATGATGCTAAGAATTACAAAGGGCGGCAAGGTAAATAGGAGGGTGTGGAGACGCTCGTCAAGCGGATCACCTCCGAAGCGCAGAACGAAACTCGTAAGCACCGCAAGCGTTGTAGCCAATGCGTCATGGATCGCTATTAGCAAGTTTCGTGTCGTGAGATTTCTAAAACGGATCATTCGAGTAAGTTCCGACTAAGGATATGGCGCATAATGAGTGCTGGCTTGATCTTTCGTTGGAGTTGGCGACTCTCCCCTAAGAGACGAGATTTCATCTGTCGCTCGCATCTCCTGCCGCAAGCAGAACCAACCACTTCCTCTCATCGAATCCCTTTTATCCTGACGCTTTATAGCTTCCTCTCCCAACACCCAAAATGTACCATTCTACCGACGTGCGACGCTACTGTCCAATACGACCCAAAAAGTGAACACATAGGGCGCGAGTTTGGAATGACGTCTGGTTGATGGTTTCGCGACCACACACCTCAAAACGTTCCACGCCCGCACCACTTAAGCAATCCTTAAGCGCGACCAGCAACAACCCTCTTCGACCAACTGGGTAACTGAGGATCGACCAGACGACAAAATAAAAGGATGGGGGTATGAACGCTTGGAGCCAGATAGTGGATAGCGACTGCCTCAATCCATATCACAACGATCGAACTCAGAATCAACTGACTTCCGAGTCAGTCGAGGGGCCAGTGGAATGCGGCCGCAATAACACATACTGCCTCGTCTAACCCTCACTCTGCCCTATGCGAGACCACACGCGTACTTTCTATAGTTTCATTCGCTGTTCGACAAGGCCCATCGTTCTAGCACACCTCAACTGAGTTGATGTCACCCCACCAAACGCTTAGCGCGTAGTGACAAGTGATGAGCCGGTATGATACCGCTGCCGACAACTGGGACTACATCGTATGAAAATCGCGATCATCGGCACTGGCTACGTAGGTCTGGTTTCCGGGACTTGTTTCGCCGATTTTGGTCATCAAGTGACCTGTATCGACAATGATGGGGCAAAGATCGCGGCGTTGGAGCGAGGCGAAACTCCGATCTACGAGCCTGGACTAGACGAACTGTTGACTACCAATATGAAGGCTGGCCGCATCCGGTTCACTAGCACGCTTTTTGAACCAGTCAGAGATGCGGATGCGGTATTTATCGCCGTTGGAACACCATCGCGACGAGGCGACGGCTACGCTGACCTAGGTTACGTCTTTACCGCTGCGCGCGAGATCGCGGCGGCCTTGAAGGGTTTTACAGTCGTCATCACCAAGTCGACAGTCCCAGTTGGTACTGGTGATGAAGTTGAACGGCTGATACGCGAAGTCAATCCTCACGCCGACGTTGTAGTGGCATCTAATCCAGAGTTTCTACGGGAAGGTGCCGCAATCCGCGACTTCAAGTTTCCTGACCGAATTGTTGTCGGAACTGACGATGAGCGCGCGAGGAAGATTATCGGCGATATCTATCGGCCGCTTTCACTCAATCAAGCCCCCATCATGTACACAGGACGGCGTTCCGCCGAGATGATCAAATACGCCGCCAACGCCTACCTCGCTACAAAAATTACTTTTATAAATGAAATCGCCGACCTCTGTGAAAAAGTGGGTGTCAACGTGCAGGAAGTGGCGCGTGGCATAGGTCTCGACAATCGAATCGGGACCAAATTTTTGCACGCAGGGCCAGGTTTTGGCGGCTCCTGCTTTCCAAAGGACACGCGCGCATTGTTAAAAACCGCCCAAGATCACGGCGTACCGTTGCGCATTGTCGATGCGGTTTTGTTAGTCAACGAGAAACGCAAACAAGCAATGGCGAAGAAGGTCGCCAACGTCGTCGGCAATCATCTACGCGACAAAACCATCGCCGTGCTGGGCTTAACGTTCAAACCTGATACCGATGACATGCGTGAGGCGCCGTCGATTCCTTTGGTAACCAGTCTGCTCGATATGGGCGCTCGAGTTCGCGCATTTGATCCCGCCGGGATGAAACAGGCACGCCACGAACTGCCGGAGATCGACTTCTGCGAAGATGCCTATGTCTGCGCCAGAGGTGCGGATGCACTAGTGATCGTTACCGAATGGGTGCAGTTTCGCGCGCTCGATCTCAAGCGGCTTCGCGCCGACATGCGTCAGCCAATTATAGTCGATCTACGCAATATCTACCGTCGAGAGGATGTCGAAGCCGCAGGATTCATTTATGAAAGCGTTGGTCGGCCAAAGGCGCACCAATAGCAGCGTGGCTTCCGCGGTTTGAACCGCCCGGGTTTGCCGGAGGCTTCAAGTCCTGAGAGGATCGAGCCATGACAAGCAAAACGACGAACAAGTTTTCACCGGATGTTCGGGCCCGTGCGGTTCGCATGGTTTTGGATGGCAGCGAGTATCCGTCCCGCTGGGCGGCGATTGAGGCGATAGCCCCCAAGATTGGCTATTCCGGTCATACCTTGCTGGAATGGGTGGTCAACTGGTCAGGCCGTGTCTGCTTCCATCTCCGGCCTATCGGCGATCGGATGTGCCATCATCTGGCGCGTGCGGACCGCCTATTCACGGACGAAACCACGAAGCGTGTCGGCATAAAAAATAAAAGTTGCCATTGCACGCAGAATTATTGTGATTCTTCGGTGCATCTGGGTCGACTGCACATCATTCGACCAGAGTCACGCGCCGACCTGATCTTGTTTTGCAAATTCCTGGCTGCCAGCGCGTCTCCGTAATCCCGACCAGTGCAGATGGCGCAATTACTCCAGCGCGCGATAGGAGGGTTTAAGAATGTACGCTTGACGACAAACCGCAGCTAAAGGACCGAATGACATAGATATTCTGTCGTTACAGAAATTTAGCCATCCGCTATTCTCATGCACCTGCCGGAGAATATCATTATGACGTTTCAATCAGCCTCTGAGGCTCTTGCTCGCTTCACCGTGCTCGATCTTACCCGTGTCCGCTCGGGCCCCACTGCGGTCCGACAACTGGCGGATTGGGGCGCAAACGTCATCAAGATCGAAGCATTGACCGCGGGCGCAAGCGGCGAGCAAGCTGGCGGACCACGCCATGGCTCGGATTTCCAGAACCTGCATCGCAACAAACGCGCCATCGCGCTAAACTTAAAAAAGCCTGAGGGTCTTGCCGCTTTCCTCCACCTCGCAGCCAAGGCGGACGTGGTGGTCGAAAACTTCCGGCCCGAAGTCAAAATAAAGCTTGGCGTCGATTACGCTAGCCTGCGCCGGATAAATCCGCGTCTCATCTACGGCAGCATTTCGGGTTTCGGTCAGGATGGCCCTTATCATAAGCGACCTGGCTTCGATCAGATCGCACAAGGCATGGGCGGGCTGATGTCGATCACCGGAGCGCCCGGCCAAGGCCCGATGCGCGTCGGCATTCCGATGGCTGATCTCACGGCTGGCCTATTCTGCGCCATGGGCATCCTCACCGCGCTATTGGAGCGCGAGGTTTCCGGCGAGGGCCAGTGGGTGCAGACGTCGCTGCTGCAGGCCCAGATCTTCATGCTGGATTTTCAGGCGGCGCGTTGGCTGATGGAAAAAGAAGTCGCGAAGCAAGCCGGCAACAATCATCCGACCAGCATTCCGACGGGGGTCTTTAAAACCTCCGATGGCTTCATCAACATCGCCACCACCGGCGGCAAGATCTGGGAGCGCTGCGCCGTAGCCCTCGGAGCACCAGAATGGATCACCGATGCAACCTACGCTACCGCGTCCGTACGTTCAAAAAATCGCGATGCCCTTAACACCGCGATCGAGGTCCGCACCGTAACGGGAACTACCGCTGAATGGGTGGAAAGGTTAAACAACGCCGGCGTGCCCTGCGGTCCCATCTATCGCATAGACGAAACCTTCGCTGACCCGCAGGTCAAGCACCTTCATCTGGCGCAGCAGGTGCCGACTGACGATGGGCACGAGTTCGAGTTAGTCGCGCAACCCGTCACCCTCTCGCGCACCCCCAGCCGCATTGCTGCGCGCCCCCCGGAATTCAGCGAGCATACCGACGAAGTACTGCGCGAATTTGGTTTCAGTGCCGACGAAATTGCCGCCTTGAAGCGGTCTGGCGCGGCTTAGTTCGGGCCGATGATTCCGCGACGGATTGACGGTTCGCAAGAACAAGTTGGCCGAACGCGATTGTGCTTCGCATCCGGCCTTCTCGGTATCTCAATCAGGCTTCGACCACGCGCTCATTGAAGACGCGTCGGCAATCCATCTCATATTCCAGATCAACCACCGGCGGCCGATTGAAATGCCAGGTCAAACCGTTGCGGAAGACGCCAAGCTTGGCCAATTCACCTTCTAGGAAGGGGAAGATGTCGTGCACCGTATAAAGCTGCACACCGGTCAGCATGCTCCAATCGCCGCCGAAGGCGGCCATACGACGTTCCATTTCGCCGAGCACCCATTTCGCCTTCTCCTGCATCGCTGCAGGGCTGGTGTCGCCAAGGCGAACCGTATGCTCGCGATAATCGCCCTTGCCTTCCGGCGCCTCGCCGCTACCGGCAACGACGAACGAGTCCGGCGCATTGGACGCTGCAACCGTAAAGGAGAACGCGTGGAAGCTCGGCACTGAAGGAGGATTGACCTTCGGGCAGACGTTGCTGCGCGCCACCGGATTGGCGCCACCTTTCATCAGGCCCCACTGATCAAGAAATTGAGTGTACTCACTATTGAAGCTCTTGAAGCCGCTTTCGGTAAAAGGCGCTGGCGAGCGCAACTCACACGCGGCAAAGGCGGTCAACGGTCGGTCGGCGGCCTTGATAATCTCGGCTGCGCGCGCAAAGCCTTCCTTGAGCGGCACTGGATTGGCGAACCGGACGCGTTCGATGGCGAAGCCCGGCAAGGCGCCCACGCCCGCAGAATATTGGCTGACACCGGGAATGAACCTGTAGCCACCTTCACGCAGTTCAACAGTCTCGGTCATGATGACGCTTTACCTCTTTCGGTCGGGGGAAGAAAAATGACGAGCGTGCCTGAGCTACTTCAGTACGCCCAGATAGGCTTCGCCGATGATCGGATCAGCGAGGAGATCCTGTCCGGAGCCGGATCGCACGATTCGGCCCATATCCATCACGAATGCGGTGTGACACAGATCGAGCGCGGTAATGACGTCCTGTTCAACCAGCAGGATCGACATGCCCTCGGCGTTCAATGTTCGCAGCGCAGCCACAAGTTGCTCGACAAGAAGCGGCGACAGACCGAGCGACAATTCGTCTACCATCAGCAGCTTCGGTGCGCTCATCAGGCCGCGACCGATCGCGCACATCTGCTGCTCACCGCCCGACAGCGTTGCCGATGCCTGATGCCGACGTTCGAACAACTTCGGGAACGTCGTGTAAACACGGTCGATGTCGCGCTTCAATTCGGATGACGACACCTGGCGCGAATAAGCGCCCATCAGCAGGTTATCCTCGACGCTCATGGCGCCGAACAACCGACGGCCTTCTGGCACATGCACGATGCCGTGCAACAGGATGGTTGCCGCAGCTGCTTTCGAGAGATCATCGCCTTCGCAGAGATAGAATCCGGATTGAACCGGAATCAATCCCGATAACGCCCGCATCAAAGTCGTTTTGCCTGCGCCATTCGAGCCGATCAGCGCGGTAATCTCGCCCTTCGGTACCGCAAGGTCGATACCCCACAGCACCTGAATCTCGCCGTAGCCGGCGCGCAGGCTCTTCAATTCGACGATCAAGCCATCAGCCGCCACAGTATCAGCCATGAGCGCCGATCCTTTGCGCGTATTGCTGACCGAGATAGGCCTCGATCACCGCCGGATTGGTCATCACATCACGCGGCTGACCGTCTGCGATCAACTGGCCGTTGTGAAGCACGACGATGCGCGAACAGACGTTGAGCACCACCTTCATCAGGTGCTCGATCATGACGATCGTGATCCCGTCTGCAGCAAGTTGATGGATCAACGTCGTCGCACGCTCGACCTCGGCGCTGTTGAGGCCGGCATTCACCTCGTCAAGGAACAGAAGCTTGGGCCGCATCGCCAGCGCCTTCGCCAGTTCCAACCGCTTGCGCATCGCCAAGGTCAGCGTTGCCGCCTGCTGCCCAGATTGCGCCTCCAGTCCGACGAAGGCCAGATGTCGCCGCGCTTCTTCACGCGCAGCCTTCAGGCTTTCACCGGGCCGCGAAAACAGCGCTGCCGCAGCTACGTTGTCGAGCGCGTTGAACTGGGCGAAGGGTTGAACGATCTGGAACGTACGCGACAGGCCCAGGCGCGCCGACCGGTAGGTTTTCACCCTGGTGATATCCTCGCCGTCGAACTTCACGGTGCCAGCGGTCGCGGGCGTCACACCCGTCACGACGTTGACCAACGTGGTCTTTCCCGCGCCGTTCGGCCCGATCAGCCCGACCACCTCACCCTTGTTTACTGTGAGCGAGACGTCGCGCAGCGCCTGAAGCCCGCCGAAGCGGCGCGAAACCGATTGAAGGTGAAGAATCTCAGACATTCTTCACCCTCCCCCACAACCGCCAGCTGCGTAACGATGTCAGCCCATGCGGCAGGAACAGCAACAGAAGAACGATGAGAACGCCGAGTACTCCACTATGAATCTGGATGTAGTTGCGCCAGACGACTTCCTCGAGGCCGAGATAGACGAAGGCACCGATGGTGACGCCCAACGGCGATCCCAGCCCGCCAATCAGCGCCATCACGATCGGCTTCACCGAGTAAAGAATGTCAAATACGTCCGATGGGTCGATATAGTGAACCCATGCCGCATAAATACCACCGGCTGCACCGACGAAACAGGCCGACAGGCCGAAAGCAATGCTCTTATAAAGCGTCGTATTCAGGCCGATCATGTTAGCCGCGGTCTCATTCTGCATGATACAGGACAGCCCGAAGCCCAGTTTGGAGACTGAGACCGCAATTACCGTCACGGTCGTGATGAGCAACAGGCCCCACATCAGATAGAAAAAGAAAGTGGCATCGGCCATGACACCCGCGCTCGCAGACAACGGGATATTCAGGCCCATGCCGCCGCCGGTCAGATCGGTGGCATTGTTGATGAGTTCGCGGAACACCTCGATCAACGACAGGCTGGCAATCGCAAAATAGTGCCCCCGAAGCCTGAGCAAGGCTGCACCGAGCAGGGCCGCCACCAGGAACGTACCAATCCCCGCGACCGGGATCGCCGTCCACAACGGCATGCCACGCGCAAGCAGAACGCCTCCCGCATAAGCGCCGAGGCCGAAGAATGCCGCGGTCGCGAACGATGGATAACCGGCGAAGCCTCCCACGACGTTCCAGGACAGCGCCATGATCGCATACATGCATGCGATGGTTCCGAGGCGAAGCGCATACGGTCCACCGAAAAGCGGTAGCGCGGCGATGCAGGCGATGAGCGCCAGCAGGAACAGGTTCGCGCGGCTCATTCAAAACCCTTCCGGCCGAGCAGGCCCTGCGGCCTCAGGATCAGGAATACGATCAGCAGCACAAACGACAGCGTCGTCGCGTGCGCAGGCCCGATCATGGCCGAGCCCACCCCCTCGATCAGCGCCAGCAAAATACCACCGGCCAGCGCTCCGGATACGCTGCCCAGGCCACCCAACACGCAAACCACAAAAGCCTTGCCGAGATAGGCTGTGGACGTCAGCGGCGAGATCGGAAAGATCAGCGCCATGAGAACGCCGGCGCATCCCGCCAGCGCCGCCCCCAGTCCGAATGCGATCGCGTAGATCGAATTGACGTTGACACCCATCAGGATCGCGGCATCGCGATCAAGCCGGACCGCCACGATGGCGCGGCCGACGCGCAGACGACGCAGGATCAGATACAGCACAAGGGTCAGCGCCAGCGCCGCGACGGTCGCAATCAGCCGATCCACCGGCACTACGACGTCAAAGATCGATACAGATCCCATCGGCGGCGTCAGCGTCAGCTTCCGGTAATCGGCCTTGAAGTAGTAGATCATCGCATTGTTCAGGATCAGATCGAGCCCGAACGTCAACGTCAGCGTCACCAGCACCGGCGCGGTGATCACTCTGTTCAGGATGAGGCGCTGAATCGCATAACCGAAAACGAAGAACAACGGCGCGGCGATCGCCAAGGCGTACCAAGGGGAGATGTGGAGGCTTTGATACAGCCCCCACGCCAGGTAAGCACCGAGCACAATGAACGAGCCATGGATCAGGTTGATGACGTTCAGAACGCCCCAGACCAACGAGAACCCGATGGCGATACATGCATAAAGGCAGCCCAGCACCAAGGCGTTGATCAGTATCTGGGCTGCAAGCATATCGGGTTCTCGCGTTCGATCCGTGGAGTCGCGTCAGTTCACGCCGAGCTTGAACTCACCCTGCTTGATGATGTCCGGTGACAGCACCACCGCCTTGCCGCCCTGCAACTGGAATACCGGCGGTTCGAGCGAATTGATCTGACCGGTGGCCCCGAACTTGACGGGCCCCCAGAACGTCATCACGTCGGTCGCAGCCAGCGCGTCACGCACCTTGTCCTTGTCAAGCGAACCGGCCTTCTCGATCGCCATCTGGAAGAGCGCACCCGAAACCGAGGCCGATGCCTGCGCGTAATCCGGATCCGATTTGAACTTCTCGCGGAACAGCTTCACGTAGTTCGCGGTCGTGCCGAAAATATCCTTGCCGTTGTACTGCGCGGCAGGATGCCACCATGCAGCGCTGGTGATGTTCTCGCCGCTCGGCCCCGCCGCATCGATGAACTCCTGATAGGCTGGGCCTGCGATCATCGAAACCACATCGGCCTTGATCTGCTGATCGGTCATCTGCTTACGCACCAGAAGCAGGTCATTGATGTAGCCGGTGACGAAGATCCACTGCGGCGCCAGCGTCTTGATCTGCGACAGCGTCGCGGAGTGATCGAGCGTGCCGATGGCATACTTCTCGAAGTAAGTGACCTCGAAACCGTTGGCCTTCGCCGACTTTTCCATCTCCTGCGCGATTGCCAATGGGAACAGATCGTTGCGTGCGAGGATCGCAATTTTCTTGACGTTGGGCGCCTTCGCTTTGACGATCTTGGTCAGCGGCGTGGTCAGGGTATCGTTCGGCGTGAAGGTGCCGAACAGATATTTGTAACCCTGGTCGTAGACTTGCGCGGACGATGCGGTCGAGGCAATGGTCGGCATCTTGTAGCGCTCGGAGACGCTGCTTGCCGCCTTGGCCGCGCCGGAGCCGAACGGGCTGAACATGAAGTTCACGCCCCCCTGGGTGATCATCTGCTCAGTGGTCTGTACCGCGCGCGGCGTGTTGGATTGATAATCCGAATAGACGATCTCGACCTTGTATTTCTTGCCGCCCACCGCGATGCCGCCAGCCTTGTTGACCTGTTCAGCCCAGAGATCATAGCCCTGCTGCTGCTTGATGGCTTCGGGCGCCAGCGGACCAGTCAGCGGCAACGGCGCACCGAATTTGATGACATCCTGCGCGAGAACGACGGACGTGGACATTGCCAAACCCATCGCAACAAGAAGCGATTTCGACAAACGCGCATAGCGGGGCAGAAAACGAGCCATGGTCAGGATCCTCCATCCAGGTCGGGCGCAGTGGTTGCGGCAAAAGGATGGCAAATCCAAAATTCGAATAAAAGCATTGAAATTCGAAGCGACCGATCTGAAAATTAGAATGTTGTGCATCGCAGCGATCACTTTTTGATCTTACCTGAAAATACCCCCAAAGGACTGAAACGCATGATTGAATCGACGTCGATCAGGTATTTTCGGGAGGTCACCGAACGGGGCTCGATCAAACGAGCGGCAGAATCGCTTCGCATTGCACCGAGCGCCATCAGCCGACAAATTCAGGGACTGGAGGAAGAACTGTCCGCAAAATTGTTCGAACGCGGCGCACGGGGCATGATCCTGACGGATGCCGGAAATCTCCTCTATCGATACGCCGTGGAGAACCAGGGCCGTCTCGAGCAAATTCGCGACCAGGTCGAGGAATTCGATTCACTCCAGCGCGGCCATGTCAAGATCGCCACGGTGGAAGGTTTGTTGGCGAGTTTTCTGTCAGATTTCATAGCTCATCTCGAGCACGATCATCCCGGCATCTCCATCGCCGTCACAACCGTCGGATCGCGAGATGTCGCCGATATGGTCAGCCGCCACGAAGTTGATCTCGGTTTCGTCTTCGGTCGCGCACCGCGCCGAGACCTCATCGAACTGGCGCGCATGCGACAGCCTTTGTGCGTAATGGTCGGGCCGCATCATAGCCTCGCACACAAAGAGTATTGCACGGTAAGAGAGCTTGCAGGATTGCGCGTGGTTCTCCCCGATCCCTCATTTGGCATCCGACAGGAGATTGACCGGGCCAGCGCGCAAGCGAACATTGAACTCGAATTATGCACCGAGACAAATTCATTGGCGTTCGCACGTGCGACCGTCGCGAAAACAGGACTTGCAACCTTCCTGCCGCGAGAGGCGGCGATTCCCGAACTGATGGCCAAAACGCTGATCGCCATTCCACTTAGAGACAAGCGACTTGAAGCAACGCAAGTGACGTTGGTACAACTCGCCTCGCGGAGCGTGTCGCCCGCAGCAACACATATTGTGCAGTTGCTCATCGCCAGTATGAAGGACCGCGGCGACTAACACGCAGATGAACTATTCATCCTCTCGAAACTGGCTTCCCAATTGAGAAATTCGCCCATTCTTGACCATCCAGAGGCCGTTCCTCTTGCACGCCGTTTGGTGCACTCACGTTGAATCATCCACCGGCCGCATCGCGAACACCGTCAAGTCCGTCATCCTCGACGTTGCGAGACGACCGCGGGATTTCGGCTGATAACGCTGGAAATTCACGACATCGTTTTTCAATGCCGATTGTCTGAGATACGGCTCAAGTTTCGGAGATGCGCCATCAGTCGAGGTTCGAGTTGCTCGGCAATGCGGCGGGCCGCAGCGCCGTCCAGCCCGTGGCAGTGCGCCTTGAATACTGCTCTTAAGGCTGCCGGAGTTCGGCGCGCAGATCGCCGCGACGAGGTTGGTTTATGCGCCGTCGTCGACGATAGGTGAAGATGCTGGTGCCGCAACTCACGGCAGCTCCAAGAATGAACTCCCGACCGCCCGTAAGAGAATCTCAACTGGATTTGCGTAGTTGATTTTCAGTTGGGGTTTTGGGGCTGATTCCATTGCATGTCGTCGAACTTTTTGCCGGTGCGGGCGGGATGTCGCTTGGACTGCGGCGGGCCGGATTTGAGATCGTTGCGGCCTACGATTCCTGGGATGTCGCGGTGGACACGTATCGTCGCAACATCGGTCTTCACATCAAGGAAGTCGACCTGAAGGATATTTTCGCGGTTGGGCCGGAACTGGCGTCAATAGGGCCAGATATGATCGTCGGAGGCCCACCCTGTCAGGATTTTTCCGCGGCGGGAATGCGATCCGAGGGTGAGCGGGCCGCCATGACCAATGCCTTTGCGATGCTCGCCTGCATCGCAAGGCCGCAGTGGCTCCTGATGGAAAACGTACCATTGGTGCAAAGGTCGCGATGTTGGACGGACGCACGCGGAATGCTGGTGCGTGCAGGGTATGGTCTGACGGAGATCAAGGTTGATGCGAGCTATTTCAACGTCCCGCAGCGACGCAAACGTCTCATTGTTATCGGTCGGCTGGGTGAACAGAACGGCTTTCTGAATTCTGCGCTGGCCGAGGCCCAGTCCCTCGAGCGGATGTCGTTGAGGGAGATCTTGACCGATCATCCCGAAGATGTCGCCTTGGACAAGACTGGATTCTTCTTCACGCGTCCGTATCGCGACGGCCGCGGGGTTTTTTCAATCGACGAACCGACGCCGTCGGTTATCCGCACGACGCGAGAGAAACCTCGGCCAAAGTATCTGTTGCGTCCCCATCCTGCGGATCCCCTCGTTGCAACCGACGCAGCGCTTCTTACCCAACGCCAGGTCGCGCGAATCCAGGGCTTTCCTGACTGGTGGGATTGGTCCGGCGCATCGGTGCGGGATATCGATCAAATGATTGCGAATGCGGTCCCTGCCCCGCTGGCCGAAACGATCGGACGCGTGATCCTCGCCCGTCAGGCAGGAGTTTCCATTCCGGCACTGCTGGGACGATTCGGTCAATGGCTGCGGCGACGCGGTCTTTCCAAAGCGGCCGTGCGCAATGTCAAATCCCGCGTCAATCGCGGGAGGCGATTGCTGGGCGGCCGTACGTTCGAGAGCGCGATGCTGGAAATCGCCGCGCTGGAGGAAATCGAGGAGTTCACCAAACTCAGGATCGGCACACGCTCGGACGTGCGATCGGCTTTGAAACTTTATCGGCAATGGCAGGTTGAAACGGCCAAACAACCGTCGCGGTCAGATTCCGAGATTGTCGTACCGATGGCGATGGCCGCGTAGAGCAACATAACGCGGGGGCATCACGCCTGAGCGCACCGGTTGGGGCACGACGAAGCACGGCTTCCGGGTCATCGGCATTCACACGGACGGGCGCCACGCGGTCATGCCTCCCCAACGAAAGCACTGATCGATGAGGCGAAATTGAGCTAGGCTTTCGGGATGAGGATTTTCGCCAGTTGCCTTCAGATGATTTTGGCCCCTACCCGCCCGCCACCGGCGGCCAGGTGGTCAGCACCATTTCGGCGATCTTTTTCAGGTCCTCGCGCGTGGTGCCGCCGACGGCCTGCACCGCAATACCCTGCATCATGGTCGCGATATAGCGCGCGAGCGCGGCAGTGTCCGTCGTCGTGGGCAGATCGCCCTCTGTCTTCGCCTGGTCGAGCCGCAGCCGCAGGTCTTCCTCCCACGCGGCCCGGCGCGTGCGCAATTCCTGCTTGATCGAGTCTGCCGCTTCACCGCAGGTCAGCGCGCCATTGATTGAGAGACAGCCCGCTGGACACTCCGGATCCGTCACCGCGTCCACTTCGCCATAGAGCAGGTTCTCGACCACCGCGCGCGCCGTTGGTTGCTGCAGCGCCAGCCTTGCGTATCCCGCCGGACCATCGAGGTATGTATCGAACGCCTTGCGGAACAACTCTTCCTTGTTGCCGAACGCGGCGTAGAGCGACGGCTTGGTGATGCCCATGGCTTCCGTCAGGTCCGCCATCGACGCCCCCTCGTACCCCTTCTCCCAGAAGACGTGCAGAGCATTCTCCAGAGCCTGATCGAGATCGAATTCGCGGGGACGGCCCAGCGCCATGATCGGTCACCTCAACTTTTGTACTAATCGTTAGATATGTCCCTTGACGATGAAAGTCCAAGTCCTATCTGTACCGCCCGTTACAGAAATTTGCGACGCAACATGATGCGCTCAGAGAAATTGGCCGGGACCCACGGAAACGACCTGCCACATTACTCTAAGCCATTGTTCCTGCGTCGTAAACACACCTCCATCCGACGTCGGCTGCGAAGCCAGGGGCATGTCATGAAAACTCTGTCTATTACCAAACCACTTGTTGCCGCTGCTTTCGGATTGCTTGTTCTGGCCGGCGCCGGAGCGCTGGTCTGGACCGGGAACAGCCGGGCACAGGCCGACGCCAGCGCGGCGGTCCCCCCTGCGGCCACCCCGGTCTCCGTGGCAGACGTGCAGGATCGGGAAACCATGATCTGGGACGAGTTTTCTGGGCGCCTCGAAGCAGTCGAGCAGGTCGAGGTCCGTTCGCGGGTCGCAGGTGCGATTCAGGAGATTCGGTTCCGCGAAGGCGCGCTGGTGCACAGAAACGATGTGCTCCTGGTGATCGATCCGGCGCTCTATGCCGCCGAGGTCGCGCGCGCGGAAGCGCAGGTGGCTGCGGCGCAGGCGAGACTGGTGTTCACCAAAAGCGACTACGAGCGCGGTCGGCAACTGACCGGCTCGCAGGCCATCTCGCAACGCGACCAGGACAACCGCATCAACGCCTATCGCGAAGCGGAAGCCAACCTCAAGGCCGCGCAGGCCGCCCTGCAGACCGCACAGCTCAATCTCGGCTATACCGAAGTGCGTGCCCCGGTGACCGGCCGTGTCGGCAAGCGCGAGATCACCGTCGGCAACCTGATCGCCGCCGGTCCCGGCTCGCCGCTGTTGACCACCATCGTCTCGACCTCGCCGATCTATGCCTCGTTCAATGTCGGCGAGCAGATTGTGCTGCACGCGCTGAATGCGTTGGGCGACGATGCCAGCGCGTCGAAGACCGGCCGCATCCCGGTCCGGATGGGCACATCGACCACCGAGGGCCTGCCGTTCGAAGGCCACATGCAGTTGATCGACAATCAGGTCGATCCGCGCAGCGGCACCGTTCGCGTCCGCGCCGTGTTCGACAACAAGGACGGTCACCTGATCCCTGGACAGTTCGTCCGCCTGCAGATGGGCCAGCCGAAGAGCGAACGCGCCGTGATGGTCAATGAGCGCGCCGTCGGCACCGACCAAAACAAGAAGTACGTGATGGTGGTGAACAAGGACAACAAGGCGGAATACCGCGAAGTGACGCTTGGCGTCTCGGTCGATGGTCTCCGCAAGGTCACCTCTGGGCTGAATCCCGGCGAGCAGATCGTGGTGAAGGGCTTGCAGCGCGTGCGTCCCGGCGCGGCCGTCGCGCCACAGGTCGTGGCGATGGACGCGAATTGACGGACGGAAGTCAAAGCATCGACCGCATTGCACGCCCTCACCCTAAGGGACCGTAGCGAAGAGGCGGCCTCGGAGGGCGATGGCGATCTGTCTGGTCATCGTTTGAGGCTCGCAATAGCGAACACCTCAGGATGACGGAACAGCATGTTCGCCACCTACCAGAGGCCGCTCGGGAAAGCGCCGCAACAGGATCAAAGAGACATCGCCATGAATATCTCCAGATTTTTCATCGACCGGCCGATTTTCGCAGGCGTGCTGTCGGCGCTGATCTTCCTCGCGGGCCTGCTGTCCCTCCCGGCCCTGCCGATCTCCGAGTATCCGGAAGTGGCGCCGCCGATCGTCACCGTGCGCGCGATGTATCCCGGCGCCAACCCGAAGGTCATCGCGGAATCGGTGGCGACGCCGATCGAAGAACAGATCAACGGCGTCGAGAACATGCTCTACATGAGCAGCCAGGCCACTACCGACGGCACCATGACGCTGAACGTCACTTTTCGCCTCGGCACCGACCCGGACAAGGCGCAGCAGATGGTGCAGAACCGCGTCTCGCAGGCCGAGCCGCGCCTGCCGGAAGTGACGCGCCAACTCGGCATCACCACCGTCAAAAGCTCCCCAGACATTACCCTCGTCGTGCATCTGCTGTCGCCGAACGACCGCTACGACATGACTTACTTGCGCAACTACGGCGTGCTCAACGTCAAGGACCGCCTCGCGCGCATCCAGGGGGTCGGGCAAGTCATCATCTGGGGCGCGGGCGACTATTCGATGCGCGTATGGCTCGATCCGCAAAAAGTCGCCGAGCGCGGCCTGTCTCCCGGCGATGTCGTACGCGAGATCCGCGCGCAGAACGTCGAGGCCGCCACGGGCACGGTCGGCGCCTCGCCGACCGTGCCCGATATCAGCTTCCAGCTTCCCGTCAACGCGCAGGGCCGCCTCACCACCGAAGAAGAGTTCGGCGACATCGTCGTGAAAACCGGCCAGAACGGCGAGATCACGCGCCTGCGCGACGTCGCCCGCATTGAACTTGGCGCATCGGAATACGCGTTGCGCTCACTGCTCGACAACAAATCCGCCGTCGGCATCGGCGTGTTCCAGTCCCCCGGCTCCAACGCGCTGAACATCGCGCGCGACGTTCACGCAGCGATGGCCGACATCAAACAGAACATGCCCGAGGGCGTGGACTATCGCATCGCTTACGACCCGACGCGTTTCGTGCGCGCCTCGATCGAGGCGGTGGTGCATACCCTGCTGGAAGCCATCGCGCTGGTGGTGCTGGTGGTGATCCTGTTCCTGCAAACCTGGCGTGCCTCGATCATTCCGCTGGTCGCGGTGCCGGTGTCCGTGGTCGGCACCTTCGCCGTCATGTTCCTGCTCGGCTCCTCGATCAATGCGCTCAGCCTGTTCGGCCTGGTGCTGGCTATCGGCATCGTGGTCGACGATGCCATCGTCGTGGTCGAAAATGTCGAACGCAACATCGCAGAAGGGTTGACGCCGCGCGAGGCGACCTACCGCGCCATGCGCGAAGTGTCCGGCCCGATCATCGCCATTGCGCTGGTGCTGCTGGCGGTGTTCGTGCCGCTGGCCTTCATCAGCGGCCTCACGGGCCAGTTCTACAAGCAGTTCGCCATGACGATCGCAATCTCCACCGTAATCTCCGCGGTCAACTCGCTGACACTGTCGCCGGCGCTCGCAGCCTTGCTGCTCAAGGGCCATGATGAGCCGAAAGACGCTCTCAGCCGCGTCATCGACAAGCTATTCGGCTGGTTCTTTCGACGATTCAACAAGGCCTTCAATCGCGGGTCGAACGCCTATAGCGACGGTGTCAAGCGCGTGATCTCGCGCAAGGCGGTCGTGATGGGCGTCTATGTCGCGCTACTCGGGATCACCTTCGGTCTGTTCAAAACGGTGCCCGGCGGCTTCGTCCCTGGTCAGGACAAGCAATACCTGATCGGCTTCGCCCAGCTTCAGGACGGCTCAACGCTGGACCGCACCGAGGACGTGATCCGGCGCATGACCGAGATCGCGAAAAAGCAGCCCGGCGTTGAAAACGCGGTGGCGTTCCCCGGCCTGTCGATCAACGGCTTCACCAATTCGTCGAGCGCGGGCATCGTGTTCTCGGTGCTGAAGCCGTTCGAGGAGCGCAAGGACCCATCGCTCAGCGCGGTGGCGATCGCCGCCGAACTCAACAAGAAGTATGCCGGCATTCAGGATGCCTTCATCGCCATGCTGCCGCCGCCGCCCGTCAATGGCCTCGGCACAACCGGCGGCTTCAAGCTCGAATTGGAGGATCGCGCCGGGCTTGGCTACGAGGCGCTGGATCGAGCCAAGAAAGCGTTCATGGCGAAGGCAGCGGAAGCGCCGGAGCTCCTTGGGTTGTTCTCCAGCTATCAGATCAACGTTCCGCAGCTTTATGCCGATATCGACCGCACCCGCGCACGGCAACTCAACGTACCGATCACCAGCATCTTCGAGACCATGCAGATCTATCTCGGTTCGCTCTATGTCAACGACTTCAACAAATTCGGACGAACCTATTCGGTGCGCGTTCAGGCTGACGCAAAATTCCGTGCTCGTCAGGATGACATCGGCCAGTTGAAGGTCCGCTCCAACTCCGGTGAAATGATCCCGCTCTCGGTCCTGTTGAAAGTCCAGACCAGTGCAGGCCCGGAAAGCGCGATGCGTTACAACGGCTTCCTCGCCGCTGACATCAACGGCAACACCGCGCAGGGCTATTCGACGGGTCAGTCGCAGGCGGCCGTGGCGCGGATCGCCAAGGAAGTGCTGCCGAAGGGCATCGACTACGAATGGACCGATCTCACCTATCAGGAAATTATCGCGGGCAACACGTCGCTCTATGTGTTCCCGATCGTGATCCTGCTGGTGTTTCTAGTGCTCGCGGCGCAGTACGAAAGCCTGATGCTGCCGCTCGCGATCATCATGATCGTGCCCATGAGCCTGCTCGCGGCGATGTTCGGCGTGTGGCTCACCGGCAGCGATAACAACGTGTTCACGCAGATCGGTCTGTTCGTGTTGGTCGGCCTGTCGGCGAAGAACGCGATTCTGATCGTGGAGTTCGCCCGCGAGCTTGAATTCGCAGGACGCACGCCGGTCGCCGCCGCGATCGAAGCAAGCCGCCTGCGGCTGCGACCGATCCTGATGACGTCGATGGCGTTCATCATGGGTGTGGTGCCGCTGGTCACCTCGGTCGGCGCCGGCGCAGAAATGCGTCACGCCATGGGCGTCGCGGTGTTCTTCGGCATGATCGGCGTTACCGCCTTCGGCATCTTCTTCACCCCAGTGTTCTATGTGTTGCTGCGCAAACTCTCCGGCAACAGGCCACTGGTCCAGCACGGCGACAGCTCGATCGAGCCGCATGCCACGTCGGTGCATGAGACGCTGAAGGTCGCCGCAGAATAGTCTGCGTCACGTTGCTCGCGAGAGAGCATGTGCAACGCGATTTTCGAACTTTGAATCGCCATTTTAGAATGCTGAAACGCTTTTCCCTGACTTTGAATCACTTTCTCGCAACTGTTATGCGGTTGTAGGCGACTTGAAGCATTTTCCCCGCAACTGAAAAGGGATGTCACTGCCGTTGCAGAGGCCGTGCGTGCCGTCGATCCGCGTTGCCGACAACGGTAAAGACGTTGAATACCATTTTTGGCTACAATCAATCAGTTGTTCACGGCGTTCGTGACTGTAACGCAATTATCGACGTCTGAATCGCTGTTCTCGAGTTCTGAATCGCTTTTCACTGGCTTTGAATCATTTGTCCGCAACTGTCATGCCGCTGCGAGCGACGCGATGTATTTTCCCGACAGCGGAGAACGACCTCACTGCCGTTGCGGAGACCGTGCGTACCGTCGATGCGCATTGCCGGGAACCGTAAAGGCGTTGAATGCCGTTTTTGCTGCAACCGATCGGTCGTTCACGACGTTCCTGGCTGCTGCAACGCAATTACCGAATTCTGAATCGCTGTTTTCCAAATCTGAATCATCTTTCTCTGGCTTTGAATCATTTGTCCGCAACTGTTATGCCGTTGCGGGCGACGTGAAGCACCTTCCCGACAGCGGAGGATGACGCAACTGCCGTTGCGGAGGCCGTATGTCCCCTCACCCCGCGTTGTCGACAACGGCAAAGCCGTCGATGGGAGTCCTCTTCTCCGTTGCTGACCGTTCGCTCACGGTGCTCGCGACTGCAACGCAATTTTTGAAGAATGAATCACTATTCTCGCGATCTGAATCGCTGTTCTGGAATTTTGAGACGCTTCTTGGTATCGGCGCGACTTGGGCCCCTGCGAGATCGAGAAGAAGGTAACGATCGCAGCCCATGAGACAGCCTCTCCGATCGTTTTGGTCGGGATGCCGCTTTCCAAATCAGCATCCAGCGCGTCCATTCTCGTTTTCAGGGCCTGGCTTGCATAAAGACCTCATCGCTTCGCTCGCCTGACGCCAGTATCTTGAACCTCGTCCTGAAATGGGTGTTCACAGGGCCGCCGAGACCAAAGTACGACGACTTCCCTCTCAATCTCCTGGCGTCGGTCCGACCCCTACCCTCCGGTACGTGGTACGATCCCGCAACAGCGTTTTCATTCCTTCCGGATCGACGCGAATTTGCGTCGCCGGCCAAGGACCATCCGCCAAACCGAATGCATAGGGTCGCTGTCGGACATGAAATGACAGGCACACGATCCCGAGGTCTTCCTCCATCGACCATCCGTTTGTGAGGACAACGGACGATCAAACATCGGGATCGCATCGCACCGTCGCCCGTCCTCAAAATCACGATGGTCTTCGGCATTATCGCTTGCTCCGACGTGGGGCGAAGCACGGATCACCCTCATGACGCTGATGACGACCAAAGCCATGATCAAATTGGACCAGGATGGCGCTTCCGAGTTCAGATTGCGTCAGAGCGCGTGCGCCTGTGATGTCCCTGCTGACGACAGCGACAGAAATTTCACGAACGACGCGATCGATCTGCGATCCCGGAAATGACCTCTTCTCGTCTGCAGCAATGAATTCATGGCGGCGGACGCCCGACTGCCTCCGCTGATTGATCCAAGTGAGGACCTCGGATCGGCTGTCGGCACGACGGCATCAACGTCAGGACAGTTCGGAGCCTTGAGTCCGGAGCGGTCCAATTCAAGCCCGCTATCATCGGGAGGGTGGCAACCACGACGATCTTAACTCGGTGGGCACGCACCCCGAAGCATGGGAGTAGCGAACAGAACGGACACCCCATCAGGTTAATCTTGGGCCAATTCCCGATGCTGGCGCGAAAAGCATGGCGACCAACGACGAACACGGCTTACAAACGACCGTTGACGTAGGATCTGGTTCGCCTGTCGATGGATGGTTCCGCCAAGTCGCTGCAGGTCGATGCCGCGCATGACCTGGGCGAGATTCGCGTTCTCCGCGGTCGCCCAGCCATACCGCTGACAGATTGCGACATTCCTGCCGCGGGAAGGTACGGCGTACCGAAAGAAGGCATCGACCCCACCGCCAGAACTTTCCCGGGATCGACGGTCGAACAGCCAGCAGTCGGCTCCCTGGGACAGCGATGCAGCGTGGAACATCATGACGAGAACGATCGCAAGCTTGACGCGCGACTTCGTCGGCGACTTGACGCGGACCGCTGTCGCCCAACGGGCGATAAATGGTCCGCGAACAAGCGGGTGGGACAGTCGGATCTACGGCAGTGTCCGGAACCGACCTTCGATCCAGTCCGGAAGCCCTGACCGAAGCCCATTGTAAAGGTCAGCGACAAGACGCAAAGCACCGCGACAAAAATTCCAGCCCAACGGACCTTCGCAGTTCGCAGATCGATCACCTCCATCGTCGAACCGACATAATGCGTCTGCATGCGTCTGCAGCGCAGCATCGGCAGCATGGCGATGCCGGCGGGTCGGATTCATCCAACACTGCCAAGCGGCGGTTCTTTCGTAGAACCAGGTGCAACCGCGCCTTTAGCATACCCCGTTCTATATCGTGCCACGGTAGGATGACGTCACGCTCCAGCACTTGAAATTCTGCGTCAGGTGCACTTGGGTCCAGTGCGCAAGATTTTGAGAGTTGTCCACGCTCCGGAACACCGCCCATTGACACGTCGCCGCGTCATTGTGGTTAACGGCAGCGGCGAGATCAATTCCGCTTCATGCACCCGCCAAAACCGAGATGTCGCCGAACGTCGCCGCTCCGAGATCGCCGACGTCGACAATCCCAATTCGAAGGCCCACCCCAGGATCGATCGCAGGCTCTTCGCTCTGGTTCATCTCGCTGGCTTCCGCCTCGGCATTACGCGTCTCAATCTCAATTTGAGAGGGAACATTGCACAGACGACGCTCTCGGCGCCAACCTCGGCAACTGTCCCCCGAATTGGCGGAATCCCTGCCCTGGAATGATCGACGCACGCGAACCGCGCGCGTGAGCGGAATTATCTGGGAAGACGCCTGCCGCGATCCGGACGATCATTCGATCACTCTCTGGCCAGCGTCCCAGAACCTGCTCTGAGACGTCAACCAGCACCGATCCAGGCCGCCAGAAACGGTTGGCGACCGCAGGCAGCGTCACGATGCATCGCCTTGCAATCGGAACCCGCGAGTGATGGGCGGGATGGCGGAGATGATTCGTACCCCCAACAGTTCTCGTCGTCGGCCTCCCAACGACGCATGGATGAGATCACGCTTCGCGACGAACCGACCAATGCGCAAAGACGACATCCGTTTGGGCATGCGGATCAGATTGTAGACGACCAGATTGGATCCTAATTCGACGACGCTCACGATGTCAGGATGTTAGATCTCGCGCATGACCCGCACTGCTCGCCTGGTCCGAAGCACCCGACCGTCGCCCCGTGATCGCGACAGCCCATCTCCCAGATGTCATGTAGCTTCACGCCGCTGACGCGAACACTGACGGCGCGATCAGAGGGGTACTCCCTGCCCGCCCGTCGTGTGCGGCGGCCTGCAGGTTGACGTCTGGCCTTGGGCACGGCTTCTGGAACCCGCCGTTCGCCGTTTGATGTGTGAACTGCCGCCAACGTCAACCAGACCTGGTTTCCATGATGGCGTCAAAACCTTGGTCTGGTCCGACGGCCTTGCGATCGACTGACGTATGAGATGGTGTTGTTCGCATCGCTGTCGTTCTTGCGCTTCTGGCGGCGAAAGTCGGCGCCATCATGATCGTCGCCTCGGCCGCCAGAGACGAAAACCCTCATGTGCTTCCGAAGAGCCCACGCGCCGATCAGCGTCTGTCCACCGAAAAGCGTTTGCCGGCCACCAGTTGACGTCTGGGTGGTCCCGAAGTCTGGTCAGGAATCTCGTGAACACTCGTTGCTCTGCAGCCATTCCCTATTCTGGGCGAAAAGGACGTCCCTCGCGTGGCATAGCGTCCCAAGGCAGTGGTCAAATCGCCCAAGACGCCTGTACGGAACAAGTTGCCGAATCGTCTACAGTGATTGTTTCGTCGACATGCACCGTGTCGCCGACCTATGCGCAACAGGCTGCCTGATCCGCGCACTTGCCGCAAACCTTGGCCCTCACCAAATCAAGTCGATAAACTGAAACAGAAAGCACAACCGCGGTGAACCAGGTCTTGAGCCGACCGCTTCGTCCGGCATCGGCAACGGCCGCTCACTTCCGTGAACTGGACGCGATGTCGCCATGGCAATACCTGGCCCTCGGTGATGCCATTTGAAGCGACTGAGTGGGTCCACACCATGGTTACTGATCGTTCCTGGACATCATGATCGATCATCGAAACCGAAGTTTGGATGAATGCGGTTGCATGGCTCGGACAGTTCATCCTGGGTAGCCATCGCAGCCCTTGCAATGATCGTTATCGGCATTCGCGGCGATTTACTTTGCAACGCCGTTTTACCTAGTAACGGGGGGAATGGCATCGTAGGGACATCGATATTATGCATTTTCCCGCTGCCGCAAATGCGGTTTCAACTGGAAATTCCAGCCGTCTTCATAGCGCTGGATGAGTTCATCGATCCTGCGACGCGACGCATTTCGATCGAATCCTTGGTTAACAAGGATCTCGATCAGATGCTTTGACCAGATCGCAAGCATTCGCTCTCGGCCTGGCCTCAACGACCGCGTGACGGCCCAATGCAGCGCAATCCTCGCAACGTCATCCCGGGAGGGCCGACGCAGTGCCGTTTGCCGCGCTCGATATTGGCGTTGGTAAGCTGCAGCATCTCTGCGGCCGGTCGACTTTGCTGTCTTCGTCATGCTCCTGCTCCTGATGTCCCGATGTAACCGTCGTGATTGGCCACGACGTCATCGATTCAAGTCTGTGGGGATCCCTTCCGAAAGGCAAAGAGGACCGCCGGCGAGCAGAACATCGATGGCCGCCAGACGTCCCGTGCATCAACGGAAAATGGTCGAAGCTCTTCAAAATTCGCAGCCGTATCCGCAACGCCGTTGTCCGGAATGCCGTTGTCCGGAACCATCAAACCGCGAGCACTGCGATGCCGGCGACGCTTGCAGCGGGCCGACCCCAAGGAAAGGCCTCGTCCGGATTGCCGGATTCGCACTTACCGCTATCGATGAAGAAAGTATGAAGCGGCCCGCAAACGCCGTTATCCGTCAACGCCGTTGCATCCTGAATCGCAATTCCATCACCTTGAAACGGAATTCTGGCGTTTTGAATCGAGAGGCGAGAGAACTGAATCGCAAATCTCGCGATTTGCAACACTAATTCGCAACTGTTGATGCGTTGCCGACAGCGTCTCTTGCCGTTCTTGAAACGTCTTCGCCGTTTCAGGCAACTGCAACAGATGACAATTCCCCTATTGGGAGCAGCACATCTATCCGATGCCTACTCGGACATCGGATCGCCCAGAGCAGTGCCACATCGATCGATGAGATCGAGGGCAAGGATGGGCCGCGGCATTATCGCCGTATCGATGGTGGATATCCGGGATGCCCCCCCATTGGGGCCAAGTCGTCAACGGCGTTGCTCTTTGCATCGCAGGTTTCGCAAATGAAAACGATATTCTTGAACTTTGAATCGTTTTCTTGGAATTCCGAATCGAGATTTCAAGGTGTTGAATCGGAATTCTCGAGGTTTGCAACGCTTATCCGCAACTGTTGGAGCGTTGCCAGGGATATATTTCACCGCCTATGCGATGCTGGGCATGCCAGCCGCTGCGCACGAGGGCCGAAATCAGGTATTCGCAACACCGAAATCAGTCGATCGGGCACAGCTGCATCGGATGATGGCAGTTCGAACGGCGGGATCCTTTCCAAATTTGTCCCGGACATCGCCACGACCTGATTCTCCGACAAGCCAAAGTTGCCGAGGTGTCCCCCTGGGATCGTCCTCCGAAGCTGGCGGACCGGCTGCCACATCGAATGCGTTACTCGACGACATCCTTCCGAACGAGGTCCTCCGCGGGCGGATTCCGACAAGGCCAACGACCACGACCGATTCCAAATCCACGGAAGACATGGGAGCCTGCTTCGTATCCGGATAAGGTCGCGTGACCGACACGTCACGATCGGGCTGAATTCTCGTGTCGGTGAATCTGGATTGCCAGCCGACCATCACGACCACCGAGCCCGTTCGTTTCAGAAATATCGAGACGATGCTTCGTTTCCGGTTCGTCCGCCACCTCGAGCGAGTTCGGTCGCGCTGAGTTCGAGACGCAAGCAAGCGTGACGAAGTTCGTGAAGGATCCGCCCAATTTTGGGACAGACCGTAGGTGAAGTGATTGCCATCGCAAGACCCGTCGTCCCCTCCCGCTCGATCATCCGACGTCGTTCGACCGACGACGCGATCGTGATCGAACCAGGATCGCATGCCGTGTTCTCCTTCAGCACCCCAAGCCACTACCATATGGAAAAATGCGGGCTCCGGAATGACGACAGGGGATGTCTCCCGCGCGAGACAAGAGGGCTTCTGTCTTGGTCGGCGGGCCCGACATCGCATCCTCGAGCGCATCATCCACGCTGGGCTCGCCATATCGCCCTTAAAGGCGAAATCCCGCGAAAGAAGAAATCTCTTGTACGAACCGAAGGGTGAAAACGACGCCAAGGTCATTCGACGATCGAGCAACCGAAAGCCAAGTTGGCCACCCTGTCATCCCTTGGCGAACCCGATATTCTCATCTTTGCGAAATAAGCAATAACGATGATGGCTGCGCCCAGTGACCGAATTCGTCCTCACCGGAAACATCCCATGAAAATCGAAGCGGCCGACGCCACCGTCGTCAATGTCAGGCGAATGTCCTCCCGGAAATGACCACGGGACCAGAGACGAAATGAACATTTGGATTTCGCGCCGATTGGAGGGGGTCTTCTCTTTTGGGGCGATAGGAGTCAAGCACAGGCTCCCAGCGCGGGACATTGATCGCGCCGCTGCTTGTATTGGCTGATGATCGACAAGCCTCTGCGCCGCGCTGCGCGATGGTGGTGAGATCCCGCCAGGAGTCTGGCTTCTCTGCGAAGTCGGCGCAGTGGCCGCTTTATGATCGGGTCGGATGGAGAGGCATCCCAATCTTTTTTGCGAACTGCCAGTTTGACCTGGCGTTCAGCCCGCCTTCGGGATTGCCTGCCCACTCGTCCCTGGACGGGACCTCTCTCCGCGCAGCGACGCGGAACTCTTCGCCGGGTTCAGGCGGCCTCGGCCTCCCAGCGAAACGGCGTGTTGTCGAGCCACATCCGGTGCAGGATGACCGCCAGGCGCCGGGCGACAGCTATGGTTGCCTTCGCCATGCCGCGCCGGCGGGCGACGGCGAGCCCCCACGTCTTCAATGGCGAACTCTTCTTCGAGATTCGCAGCAGGATCCCAGCCGCCTCGACCAGCACCCAGCGGATGCCGGCATCGCCGCACTTCGAGATGCCTCGATCCCGATCGATCTCGCCGGATTGATAGCGCGAGGGTGTCAGCCCAAAATGAGCTGGGACGGATCGTGATCGGCCGAAGCGGGCCGGTTCATCGACGCCGGCCCGGAAGCTCAGTGCGACCATCGGGCCGACGCCCGGCGCCGTCATCAGCAGCTTGCAGGTCTCGTCGCTTTCGGCCAGTCGCTCCATCGCCTTGTGTAGGTGCTGGAACTGTTCGCGCAGCACGCGCCGGACTTCGAGAAGCGGGTCGATGATCAGCCGCAGATGCGGGGATTGTTCGAGCAACTCGACAATACGCCGCTCGAACTGGAGCCGGGTCACGGCGCCGACCTTGAGCCCGAAGTTGCGCAGCAGGCCGCGCAGATTGTTCTCGGCGTCGAGGATCTTGTTCTGCACGAACTTCCGGGCCGTCAGCAGCATCCGGATCTCCTGGCTGCGGACCGTCTTGACGTGCACCGGCTTGTAGAGCCCGACCCGCATCATCTGGGCGATGCCGCGGGCGTCGTTGCGATCGGTCTTGTTGATCTGCGCCGAGAGTGCAGCCTTCATGTGCCGCGTCTCGACGCAGATCACGGGAAACCCCGCGCTCGCCAAGCCGCTGTAGAGCCATTGCGACAGCGGCCCGGCCTCCAGGCCGACGCGCTTGTACGGACCGCCGATCGCATGAAGCAGATCGGCGATCGCCTCCGGCTCGCTCTCGACCTTGCTCTCCCGGATCAGCTTACCCGCAGCGTCCAACACGCAGACGCTGGTGGTGCGAACAGACACATCAAGACCGACGAACAGCTCCATGGCAGGCCTCCTGACCGGTTAAACCGTTGGAGCCTGACCAGAAACCCGCGCTCCGTCACGCATCGACCGGAAGCAGCCAGAGCCCCAACAACCCGATCTTTTTTCCGTGGAGCATCACTCCAACCGACCAGACGAAGGGCTTTAAACCACCACGCAGACGCGCTCTGTATCGGTTATATGATACCGTTATTGGCAAATAGGTATCTAATTACTTTGTTTTGAAGCCTATGTGCATCGGATGCGAATGGCAGCATTCCCTTCCCGGAAACCCAGTTTGGGCGTCCTACAGCCGCTCTTGAGCGCGGGAACGGGCAATCGGTCGGTGGGTGAATGATGAAGAGATGGGACCAGAGGATAAGGACTTGAGAACTTCGAATCCTTGTCATCCGACGATATGTGCGATCGGAGCGGACCGAGAAATTGGCCGACGACGCATAACGGCGAATGCCGTTACGTTTTTGCGAAACCACGGGCCAAGGAGCACATCCTCCGGGATGCGCCATCGACACGGTAGAAGCGATCCGAGGCTCCCGGATCGGGAAACAACTCGACGGATCGGTCGCGATCCTGATCTTGACCAATTCCCTGCAATGAGACGTACGAGCCCTTTGTCGACGTTTCGGCGTATGGTTGCGCACGTAAATGGCAGGCCGAAGAAGCGCCTCACGGAATTCCGTCAAGTCTCTTCTCTCTGCAGCAAGAGGCTCCGTTTCTTGAAAATGAAAATAGCGCTTGCCGCCGGCAGATATCGAAGTCAGCATTATTCTCATCTGCACCTTGCATGCACAGCATCGGGATGTGGTCATCCCGTAAAGGGATATGACTCGGACACGCCGATCATTGGTCAGGCACTTTGGTCGTTGCCGCGGATAATGGAGCATTGAGCGACCACGTACCGAGTGACGCAGGTCGAACAGGTAGGTATCGGCAGGCCGAGAATGGGGGCGAAAGACGACGGATGAATATTGAATTCGGACCTGAGCTTGAGAATTTCCGCCAAGAGGTGGCGGCATTTCTCGATACGGCCCCGACACCGGACATTCGCGAAGCGGGGGCGAAAACGACCAGCGTGTTCGCCCCCTTCGAGCAGGCCATCGCCTGGCAGAAGATTCTCAACGCCAAGGGATGGGCCGCGCCGGCATGGCCGATGGAATATGGCGGGACCGGCTGGTCGGTGGAGCAGCGCTATATTTTCGCGGAAGAGTGTCGCAGGCGCCAACTGCCGCCGCTGTTGCCGAACTGTCTGCAGATGGTCGGGCCCATGCTGATCGACCTTGGTACCGAAGAGCAGAAGTGCAAGCACTTGCCATTGATCCTTTCCGGAGACGTCTATTGGACGCAAGGATATTCCGAACCGAACGCCGGCTCCGATCTCGCCTCGCTCCAGTGCTCGGCGGTGTCCGACGGCGACGACTACATCATCAACGGATCCAAGATCTGGACCACGCTGGCGCACCACTCCAACCGCATGTTCATGCTGGTGCGCACCAGCAAGACCGGAAAGAAGCAGGAGGGCATCACCTTCCTGCTGCTGGAGCGCACGGATTATCCGGGCATGGAAATCCGCCCGATCATCGGCCTCGACGGCTTCCCGGAACAATGCGAGGTTTTTTTCGACAATGTGCGGGTGCCGAAATCGGGTCGGATCGGAGCCGAGAACGACGGCTGGTCGGTCGCCAAGCACCTCCTGAAACACGAGCGAGGCGGCTCGGCCGCCAGCCCCGCACTGCTGCATGGCATCGCGCGGATTCGCGAAGCCGCGAAAACAACGCTGTCGCCCTTCGGCGGCGTAGTGGCGGATGATCCCGTGTTCCAGCGAGATCTCGGCGAGTTGGAAGCGGACATCCTGTCCTATCGTCATTTCGAGCAGCTTGCGATCAGCGGCCACCCCCTGGTGCACGACGCCGCCTATCCCTCGATGAACAAGACGATGAACTCGGAGTTGTCGCAGCGTGTGTCGATCATGATGACGCGCGTGTCCGGCATCGAGACCGTACCGCTGCAACTGGAGGCGTTGACCGTCGGCTCGAACGTCGCGCCGCTGGGATCGGACTTCGATCTGGTCGCGATGCCGTATTACCTCAATACTCGCGCCACCTCCATCTATGCCGGCACCAACGAAGTGCAGCGCGACCTGATCGCGCGCACGGTGCTCGCCGCCAACCGGTAAGGACAAGATCATGGATTTCTTGTTCACCGAGGAGCAGACGATGCTCCGCGACAGCGTGGCGCGCTATCTCGGCAGGACCTACGACTTCGACGCGCGACAGGAGTTGCTGCGTTCGGAGGCGCCGTATTCGAAGGCGGCGTGGAGTCGGTTCGCGGAGCTTGGCGTGCTCGCGCTGCCGTTTGCCGAAGAGGTCGGCGGCCTCGGCGGCTCCGTCACCGACCTCGTCCCGGTCGCGGAAGTGTTCGGCGAACATCTGACCATTGAGCCGTGGGCGTTCGCGCTCGTGCTGGTCGGTGGCGCTCTGGCTGCGGCAGGCAACCATGCCGAAGGCCGTCGGCATCTCGCCGATCTCGTCAGCGGTACGAGCATCGGCGCCTTTGCCTATGACGAACATCGCGGCCTTGCCGCACCAGCCGAGATCTCGATGGCGGCGACGTCGTCCGACGACGGCCTCGTGCTCAGCGGCGAGAAGCGGCTGGTGTTCGGCGCAGCCGAAGCTGACTTCATGGTCGTCGCCGCGCGCGCCGCCGGCGAGGCCGGAAATCCGCATGGCCTTGTCCTGCTGCTGGTCGATCCGCGGGCATCGGGCATCAGCCTGACGCCATTCCGGACTCAGGACGGGCGTAGTGCCGCGCATGTGCGCTTCGATAATGTCACATGCACCCACGCCGACGTGCTTGCGAACGACGCGCACGACCTCATCGCAAAGCTGATCTCCGATGCCATCCTCGTTCTTGCCGCGGAAGCCGTAGGCGCGATGGGCGCCTTGCTGCGTATCACGGGCGCCTACGCCACTACCCGCAAGCAGTTCGGCGTCGCCATCGGTACGTTCCAAACCGTGGCGCACCGTCTGGCCGACATGAAGATCGCTCACGCCAAGGCTTATTCCTCGCTGATGTATTCCACGGCGCTGGCCGAAGCGGGTCGCCTCACCGCGCGTGACGTCTCGATACTGAAGGCCCAAGCCGGAAAGATGGGACGGACCATCGCGGAAGCGGCCGTGCAAACCCATGGCGGCGTCGGCATGACCGACGAACTCTCGGTTGGCCACTATCTGAAACGTTTGTTGGCGTTTGAGACCATGTTCGGGCCGCCAGATTATCACTTCCGCAAGATCGGCAGCACGACGAACGACGCCGTCACAACCGGTTCGGTGCAACATACGTCACCGATGGGGCCGCACCATCTCCCCGAAATCCCTTTCCGTTGATTGCCACACCCAGAGAGTTCCAAATGATCAAGACGCGTTTCACCGAGATGTTCGGCGTCAAACATCCGATCGCCCAGGGCGGCATGCAGTGGGTCGGCAAGGCCGAACTGGTGTCCGCTGTGGCGAATGCCGGCGGCCTCGGCTTCATCACCGCACTGACGCAACCAACGCCGGAGGATCTGAGGAAAGAAATCAAGCGCACGCGTGAACTGACCGACCAGCCGTTCGGCGTCAACCTCACCATCCTGCCGGCGGTCAAGCCGCCACCGTACGCCGAATATCGCGCGGCCATCATCGAGGCGGGCATCAAGGCCGTCGAGACCGCCGGCTACAAGCCAGAGGAGCATATCGCCGAATTCCAGAAGCACGGCATCAAGGTCATTCACAAATGCACCGCCGTTCGTCACGCGGTGTCCGCCCAGCGCATGGGCGCCGACGCCATCTCCATCGACGGCTTCGAATGCGCCGGCCATCCCGGCGAGGATGACATTCCGGGCCTGATCCTGATTCCGGCCGCCGCCGAAAAGATCAGCATTCCCATGATCGCATCCGGTGGATTCGGCGATGGGCGCGGCCTCGCTGCCGCGTTGGCGCTGGGTGCCGAGGGCATCAACATGGGCACCCGCTTCCTCGCGACCAAGGAAGCGCCCATTCACTGGAAAATCAAGGAGCAGATCGTCGCCAATGACGAGCGCGCGACCGACCTGATCTTCCGTACCATGCGCAACACCTCGCGCGTCTCCCGCAACGACGTCAGCCAGGAAGTCGTACGGCTCGAGAAGGAAGGCGCCAAGTTCGAGGACGTGCGGCACCTCGTAGTGGGCAGTCGCGGCAAGGTGGTCTATGAAAGCGGCGATCAGAATTATGGAATCTGGTCGGCTGGATTGATCCAGGGACTGATCCACGACATCCCGACATGTGCCGAACTGATCACCCGCATCGTCGCGGACGCAGAGAACATCATCCAGCAGCGCCTGGCAAACTTCATCGTCAAGTAAGCGAACCGCAATCGTCGGTCGCGGACAAGGACAAGCCTCACCCTTCAAAGGAAGATGCCATGACCTCGCTGGTGCTTAGGGAAGACAGGGACGGCTGCGCAGTCCTGACGCTTAATCGCCCGGACAAGCTGAATTCGCTCAATGTGGCACTGTTCGCCGAACTCGAGATGCAGGTCGACGCCATCGCCGTCGAGGCCGATCGCATCGGGCTGGTCCTGGTGCGCGGCGCCGGCAAATGCTTTTCAGCTGGGCATGACCTCAACGACATCTCCGCGGGCGAGAAGCCGCCGCGCTTGCACTTTCAGGCCGACGTCATCGAGAAACTTGCCAACCTGCCCCAGCCCGTGATCACCGCCGTGCATGGTCACTGTTACACTGGCGCCCTCGAACTGGCGCTGGCGGGCGATCTGTTGGTCTGTTCGGAAAACGCCAAGTTCGCCGATACCCACGCCCGCTGGGCGTTGTCGCCGGTGTGGGGCATGAGCCAGCGCTTGCCGCGCCGCGTCGGCCTGTCCAAGGCGCGCGAGATGATGTTCACCTGCCGTACCTTTACCGGACGCGAAGCCGAAACCATGGGTCTCGCCAACATTTGCGTGCCGGATGCGAACTTCGATGCCGAGTTGGAAAAGCTCGCAAACACCATTCTCGCCAATTCCTGGTTCAGCCATCGCGCCAACAAGGCGCTCCTGATGGAAACCGACGGCCTGCCGCTTTCCGTCGGTCTCAGCCATGAGATCGCACGCAGTCGCGGCCGGGGGCCAGACATGGCGGATCGCATCGCCACCTTCCGGAACAAAACGGCCAAGGTTTCGTGAGTCTGACAGTCGTCCATCGAAACCTTTCGCATGACATGCTCCGCATGTGAGTTCTCGGAAGGAAGATCGTTGTCTGCTCTGCCCGACCGCACGTCTTCCGATCCAAGTTGCCCAGATGGCGGTCTGATCGTTGGTCATCCCTGCCGTCATGGCAACGATCGACCGTCGTCGCGGCGCAGGGTGCCTCGGGCCATTTCCATCGATCCGCTCGCCCCATCCCGATCGCGTCAGTCGTCTCCGCGACCAGCCGACCCGTCGCGATTTCGTCCGGATTCCGACGGCCACATTCGTCTCCCGATTATCGCTGCAGTTACCGACACGACAGGGCCGACGACATGAGCCGCGTGGCCGCGCAGCCTGTTTCCAAGGGACCAAGTTTGTTGACGGATGCAGGCAGTATCAGGGGTCGTCCACATTATTGGGAATAAGATCCTAGACACAGGATCAAGATCCTGTCATGGTGTACTCCTCATGTTCGAGGAGTTTGCGATGCCGACCGAGTTTGCCCCCGATTTCATCAACCGCATTGTCGCGCTGCGCCCTGCCTTGCGTCGTCAGGCCGCTTATCTGATCGGCCGCCGCACCGAGATCGGAACGCCGGATGATCTTGTCCAGGACGCGTTCGTCACGGCGCTGCAGATCGGCCATCGTTTCGAGGACGACAATCTGTCGGGATGGATGATGGCCATTCTGCACGGTCACGTCCGCAATGCGCGTCGCCGCGCCCGTGTGCGCACTTCGGTGCCGCTGTCCGGACCGGATGACCCCGCGGAGGGCGATGCGGAGGCGATGGAATTTCCGGTGGCGGCTACTCAAGAGCAGCCGCTTCACCTCGACGACGTGATGACCGCGCTGCGCAGGCTGCCTGCCGCCGACCAGGAGATCATCTGGCTTGCCCGCATCGATGGCCTGTCGCAAGACGCGATCGCCGCGCAGCTGGATCTGCCGGTCGGCACCGTCTACTCGCGCCTGTCGCGCGCCACCGCGCGGCTGCGCGCCGCCTGCGAGGCGGAGCCTGAGCCGACGGACGCCCGTCAGCCTTCCTATGGCCGTGCTGCGTAACGGCGAGCGCGGCTTCGGCAATGACCATCCAGATACATCTCGTCGGCGGATTGGCCGGCGGCGCCGGCCGCAGCCTGACCGCCGCCTTGCTGGCGGTCGGTCTGCATCTGCACGGCCGCAAGGTTTTGCTGGTGCGGCAGACCTACGACGGCGCCGTCGCCATGCTTGATCCGATCGAGAGCACCCTGCCGCTGCCGTGTTGCACGCTCATGCTGCCGACGCCCTACGTTCTGCCAGCCGACCTCAATGCCGGGATGACGGCGACGATTCACCAAAGCGACGATCGCTTCATCACCGCGGTGCATGGTCTCGCCGAGGCGGAGGTCGGTGACGACGCCGACGTCGTCATCGATCTCTGCTGCCATGAGCGGGCGCTCAATTCCGCCACCGTGCATGAAGCCGCCCTGATCCTGTTGCCGGTGCGGGCTTCGGCGCTCGAGATCGACGCGGCCGTGCTCACCTTCTCCCACGTCCGCCACGTGCAGCACTATCGCAGCTATGTCGCGCCGGTGCTGCTGGCGGCCATTGCCCCGGACGACCAGCGCGTCGGTCGGCGGGCCCTGCTGGGCAATCTGCTGCGGGATTGCGATCCGGAACGCGATTTGCTGCCAGGCGAACCGTCCGAACTCATTATTGATGTTCCCTTCCTTGACGAGGCCAGCTTGCTGAACCTGATCGACGAGCGGCCGATCTGGCGCGACCCGGACCTGATGGCGCACTGCCGCGCTTTCGCCACGGCCACGATGACCGGCGCCGAGGCGTTTCGGGGGATGATGGCGGAGCATGCCGATGACTTTTGATCCGCATCGCGATGACGCCTGCCGCGGCATGAGGCAACCGTCGATCCTGTGTGGCGACGCAGTTCTGGATCTCGACAGTCATGGTCCGAGAGAACGATCTTGCGGCGCGGCAACACTGCAGCAGAGCGTGACGGCGCCGGAACGCTGGAACATGGGACCAGCGCTCCACGACGCCGACGTCGCCATGGACCAGCGGCGGAGGATTCCATCGACGCGCTGCTCACCCGTGATTTCCTGGAGGTCCGTTGTCCACGTCGGCGCGACCGATGATCTTTTCAATCGTGCATTTCACCGCAGGTTGGCGGAGCACGGCATGAGCTTTGGTCTACAGCGCGACGACGACCGCCGCGGCGTGAGGCAACCGTCGATCCTATGTGGCGACGCAGTTCTGGATCTCGACAGTCATGGTCCGAGAGAACGATCTTGCGGCGCGGCAACACTGCAGCGGAGCATGACGGCGCCGGAACGCTGGAACATGGGACCAACGCTCACGCCACCGACGTCGCCATGGACCAACGGTCGAGGATTCCATGGCCGCACGGTTCACTCATGATCTCCCGGACAGATGCTGTTCTGCACGGAAACCCCCTTCGGCCCGATCCGAGCGGACAAGATCCGTCGTCCACGCGGACAGAATGGATCATCATCCCGTCCCTCGCCCTGCATTGCCAGGGATCCGTCACGATCCGACCAGGGATCGGAGAAGGATCCGCGAAAGATCAGGCAGGACTGGATCCCCGCGCGATCCCGCGCGGGCAGCCATCCGTGCAAGTCCAGAAGCCGCGATGGCATGACGATCATTGGGCGCCGCCGTCGTGCATCATGGACCAGCATCACAGCCTGACCGTTTGGCGCTGACGTCGGTCACGTCCGGGAAGGCGGGAACGCAAGACTCCGGCGCGGCGACTGCAGCTTTCTCGTCCGCACCTGGTCTGGTCGTCCATGCGCCTCGCCGTTCTCCCTCATTCCTCCCGCCATCGTTCCGGAGCGCACATGCTGACCAAAACCTTCCCGTTTCTCGACTATCGCAAGATCACGCCGGATATCGCCGCACGGCTGCAGATGCTCGCCGAGGATTGCGCAAAGCTCGCGCACGACGCGGCCTTCGTCGCCGACCGCCTGACGACGGCGCCAGTGCTCGATCTCTACGTTCCCCTGGTCACGCCGATCGGTCTCCACCTGGTCGGACAGGTCACGGGCCATCCCCGGCTGGGTTCGCGCACGATCGTGACTTCCCAGCTTTGGTTCGCCGACCCTGATGGCATGTGGGTGCGGACCTTGTCGCGCTTCTACGGCCTCGGCCGCCCCGGCGACGAGCACGACCGGATCCTGACCTCGGCGATGATGACCTTCGACGACCGCGACAATGATGACGGCTGGCCGGAGAACGGCGATTGATCGACGACGATGACGACCACGCGTTTGACGATGATCATGCATTTGATGATGACGAAGTGTTCGAGGGCGACGGCGCATCGAACACCGCCGCGCTCAATACGGATGTTGTGACGGCCGGCGCCGCGGCGGATTCCGCCGACGACGCGGACGAACGCCTCAAAGGTCTGCCGCGGGTCTTGCGTTACGCAATGCTGGTGGGGGACCGCGCCGACGCCATCGAACTCCGCCTCGCCGCCGAGATCAATCAGCTCTGCCCAGATTTGTCATCAACCACGGCATGGGCGACGACGCGCGACGCTGAAGTCGGCTTGAAGCTGGCCGCCGAACTCGATCGCCTTGCCGTCACCCGTGATCTGCCGCTGCTGCGCAGCCTCGGGGATTGCGTCAGGTTACTGTCGCTGACGTTGCCGTTCGATGTCCGTCGGTTCGGGGAGTTTCGGCGGGGCACGCGGGCGCTCATCATGGCGTTCGACGCAGCCGCCGGCGATCTGCAGGACGAACAACGCAATGATCTCGAGCGGCTGATCTGCGGCTGGGCGGCGTTGCCGATGGCGAACGGCTCAACCGACCGCGGTCCGCGCTGGCCCGCAATCCATTTTGCGGCCCGCCTCGGCGATCAGCTGGCGGCCTATCGCATCCACAGTGCCGCCGCCGACGCGGATCGACGTGTGCGGCATGAACTCGACCAGCAAGAGGATGCAGCGCGCGCGCCCGACGCGGGGACACCCACTCGCACGGCATCGGTTTCCGGATCAGCGAAGCCTGCGTCCGGCAAACCGCTCCCGCCCCACCATGTCGTGGTGGGGCGGATGGACGAGGTCGAAATGCGGAGCGCAAAACTGAAGGGCCTGGTTGAGCCGGTCCAGGCGATCCTCAATGTCGCGGTGGCGCTGGTGCGCACTCCCGCGCTCGACCAGGTCCGGAGCACGCTGATCGCGGAGTTTCCCCACGCCGTCTCGGTCATCGACCTCGTGCTTGCCGATCTGATGGGCCGCGCGGTCATCAAAATGCGCCCGCTGCTGCTCGTTGGCGATCCTGGAGGCGGGAAATCGCGCTTTGCGCGCCGCCTCGGCGAGTTGCTCAATCTCACCGTCTGGCGGATCGACGCCGCGCAATCCGACGGCTCGGCGTTTGCCGGTACGGATCGGCGATGGCATTCCGCCGAATGCTGTCATCCCCTGCTCGCCATTGCCCGGGGCCGGACCGCCAACCCTCTCATCCTGATCGACGAGCTTGAGAAAGCAGCCACGCGCACTGATTACGGCCGACTGTGGGACTGCCTCCTCGGTTTCATCGAGCCAGAGACCGGATCGCGCTATCCGGACCCGGCGCTGCAAATCCGGCTGGATCTCAGCCACGTCAATTATGTCGCGACCGCCAACAGTCTTGAGCCATTGCCCTCGGCTTTGCGCGACCGCTTCCGGATCGCGGTGTTCCCCAAGCCCACCATCGACGATCTCGACGTACTGCTGCCTGGCCTGCTTCGAGCCATCGCCACCGAGCGGGGCGTCGATGTACGCTGGATTCCTCCGATCGATGTTGTCGAACGCGCCACCATCACCAAACATTGGCCCGGCGGCTCGATCCGCCGCCTGCTCCGAATCCTCGAGGCCGTCCTCCAGGCCCGCGATCGTCACGCCACCAGGCAATGACGCTGGATCGTCACGCGCTCTCGCACCAAGCGTCCTCGATCGCAGCAGACAGCCCCCGCCCCTTGAATCGCCGCTCAAGACGTCGCCCGGAACGGATGTCACATTCACCTGCAGCCGCAAAACAGGTGCGTAATTCCGGTTCAACTCGCAAGATTTGCGTTGCAGATCTCGAAGCAGACGACTCAACGTCTTGTGCGGCCGTTGCAGACTCCGGCGTCGCCGATTCAGCGGGGGACAATGTCGCTCCACCACGGCGCCGTATTAAACGGCGAACCAATTGACCCGTTTGTCTTTTTGGTCGAACGAATGCCGGGTAAATCTCACGGATCTGCAGCGTCGCAGCGGTCATCGCGTGCAGTGATTTCCGGCGCAAATCTTGCGATGTGAGACGCTGCTGCGACGGTTACGGCATTGTCGCTGCAATCGCATGTTCGAGCAATTGCGCGGTCGGCGTCCGGGGACCTTCCACCATTCTCACGCCCCCGACCGATTACGATTTCGGTGCCGAAGGCGAACCGGTCGCGCGCGTCGTACAAGCTTCGAACCGGTCGTCTCGTGTCTCGGCGGGATCTGGCACGGCCCGTGACGCCATCCCGGCACGCGCCGCCACGTCAAATCCGACGGCGCAAAGTATCGGTCCACGGCAGCAATTCTTAATGTGAAATCGCCCGCCCTCTACTTGTGGTCTCTCAAAGCTGAAACGGGCACGGGTTTCCCCGTGCCCGTTTCTTCAGCTCTCTCTCCTTCGCGTCACATGATGATGACCAACCTTAACCGGCTTCGGATCGACCATGGGTCGATTGAAGCCGCCCAGTTCGTTGACGTACGTTCTGGGCGTACAGCGGAAAACCACGAATTCCGTTAACCACCCACCCTCCGAACGCATCAACTCGATCGCCTCTGCCTCACTCTTCGCCCTCCCCCATCCGTTATTGTTGCCGAGAACAATGTAGTCCGTCAGCTTCGGGTCGAGTTCAGGCGCAGCTGTCCCTTCGTTGTTCATGTCGTCCTCTCAGTTTCAAAAAGCCCACGCATCGAGTGCGCGTGAGTAAAGTCTAGCAAATCGATTTTCTGGAAATCGCGTTGTGCGCTGCATCGCGTTCAAGAAAGCCGCATGAACATTGGCTTCGTGAGCTCACTTCGCAAAACTTGACATCGATTTTACAAGGAGAAGTGCAACGCAAAAGACGCGCGGCGATTCAAAAAGTCCAAGCCTGGTGCACGTCAGCCCGGCGGAAAATATTTTCTGGCGCGTATTTGCGCGGTCACAGCCAGTCAACATTTTTGTCGCGGGTAAAGTCGAATTAAAGCATTGTGACGCGCATCGCAGTCCATGACGTGACGCACCTGGATGGTAGCTGTGACGACTTTACGGATCCAACCGTTCAATTTGCGAAGGGCGTTTTCCCGATTAATCGGATGTTTCACTTCGACGAGTGGGACGCAGCCAATCGGAGTTTTTGGGATCGTTCGGAATTGGCGGTGCGAAGCTCCGAGGCGCTGGATCTCGTCAATGCTTTCCGCAATGGAGTCGTCCGTTCGTTTGGCAACTACATCTTCCCAGTCGTCATGCTTGAACGAAGCATCCGCCCTGACAGGATATGCCGCATCTATGAAAACCTGAATTCCAGCAAAATGCGGCTTGCAACGTTTGGCTGACCCGGCAAGCGCAACGTGAGGCTACTTTAAGTGATGTCGATTTGCCGAGCCACAATGTGGACGGACCGTGCACGCTTGTTCATCTAACCTCGGCTATGCGACGCGATGAGCAGAAGCGCGGAGGTAGTTGCTCGGATTGGTAATCGCCCAAATAGGTCGAGGTTCGTGAAAAGCGAGCAAATGATGGGATGGGCATTGGTCACCGCCTTCGGGCCATCGGGATTCCTTAACTACGATCCCCCACGTTCGGCATCCAACTAAGCAAGCACGCGGGCAAGCGAGAAGATATCGCCCTGCGCCATGACTTCCAACGGCGAGCGACCGCCGAATGCATCGTTCGGCCTGCCGATCCAGACATAGCCGCGCTCTGGACCGGAGAAGAGGCATCGAAGCTCTTTGTGAATGCCCATCACGAGCGAGAGACGCGTCGCAAGATTCCCTGTTGATGCGTCCCATGTCGCCAGCCTTCCAACGCGCGTAGGTGCGCGCCGCAAGGCCGCCAAGCATCTCGCGCGCGGCATCATCACTGAGCTTCCATTTCTCGAAGAGTTTGACCACCGCGCGCGCCATCGCCTCTGCTTCAACAGGTGATCCAGGTCACCTCAGGAGCAGCGGTCGCTCGCGGAATCTCATGGGGCATGGGATCCTCCTGGAACGCGGATTATACGGGTATTTTGCCCAGATGGTACTGTCGGCGATCTACGTCGGTCCGAATAATGCTGCGGAACGATATCCCGCTCCCGCGTTCGCGACTTGGAGGACTGTTTTCGTCACGGATGGCCGCTTGGCCAAAGCGCCAGATACGGAATAGCGGCCGATCCATGCGATTCATGGTCGTGGGTCTCGTAAATTCGCGGGAATTGAGAAGCGAATGACGCCGACGTTTCGACCAACAAGAATTTATCAACGGTCGTCCGGCTAAGACACTGCATTCGGTTTCTCGCGAAGAATGTGGGGCAATGATGCGTGTAGTCGAGTTATTCTGCGGCGCGGGTGGGATGGGCTACGGTTTGACGAAGGCCGGGATGACCATCAAGCGAGCTTACGACAGTTCGTCGGTGGCCCTGGACGTTCATAAGTTCAATGTCAGGAAGCTGCACAAGAAACTGCATCCGATCAGGCTGGATGAGCTGAACGAAACGACCGTGTTTCTTGATTCCGGCGAGATTAAAATGATCCCGCTCCCATCAAGAACCATGCTGCGCGATCTGAGCGATCTGACCCTCGTTGTGCCGGAAATTATTCAACTACGACCGGATCTGGTTGCTGGCGGACCGCCGTGTGAGGAATTCTCGAAAGCCAACCGTTACGCCAAGGAAGCGCTGCGAGCTGCGGGAACTGTCGGCTTCGCAATCATTGTCGGGCTGGCAAAGCCCAGGTATTTCATCATGGAGAATGTCCCGCGCATATTGAAGTCCAATGCCTATGCGCGCGCAATGGCGATTTTCCGCCAAGCCGGATACGGGATCACCGAGCGCGTGTTGGACGCCAGTCTTCATGGCGCCGCCACAGCAAGGAAGCGGCTGATCGTGGTGGGATGCCTCGGCGAAGACGATGATTTTCTTGGCGAACACCTGGATGCGACCGCCGCCAAATCCCAGCTCACCGTGAGAGACGTGTTGGGACCAAGGTTTGGAAGGACGTCGGGCAAGCGTGGCAAGTTCTATTGGTTCGGCCCTCCCGGCACAGGAAGTCAGGGCACGCGCAGTGTCGAGCGGCCCGCGCCAACCATAACGCGTACTGCCCCAAAGCGACCCTCCAAGAATTATCAGCGTCACCGTAACGACGTTAGGAACGTGCATAAGCTGCCTGTTCCGACGCGGAAGCAATGGTCGCTCATTCAGGGATTTCCGCCCGACTGGAACTGGAGAGGCGTGGGAATAACGAATTTCAACAAGATGCTGGCAAACGCCGTGCCCCCGCCTCTGGCCGAGGCCATCGGGTGCGCTGTGCTCGCCCATTCCCGAAGCGAGCCACCAAATATCGAGCGAGCATTTCCGGCGCATTTCAAAAAGTGGCTGAGCGAAAAGTATTCCGGAAAACATCTCGATGATCGCATCTCCTCGTTTCGAACGCTCCAGAAAATGCTGGGTCGCCGGGTCGAGAACGGCGCTCATCGGGTCATCAAATTGCTCGAGCGGCATCCCGCGGCAGCCTCGCTGTCGACCCGCGAGAAGTCAAAATTGATCGAGATTATCCGGCTCTATGACGAATGCACGATGGATTGCATCGCACTGAAGCTGCCCCCGTACGACAAATGATCGTAGAGCTCGGTCCGTGCCATTTCCGAGCCTATCGTGGGGGCAGTTGTGCTTCAGCTGGTTTGGCGATACGCGACCTCTCCATCTGGAGCTTACAGCTTGCATGATCGAGCGGTTCCGAAGAATAATTTCGGCCATATGGCGGGTGCACGGCATCGCCATCCTCTGGGAGATCGGCTTCGACGATCGCGCAACGCGAAGCTGATGCCGTGTTACGCGCCACGACGGCCGCGGCATCTGCTTCGGACACGGCAATGCCCGGAGCAGGCCCGGGCATAGCATCGTGAGCTTTTGGTGAAGTGGGAGCGCCCTCAACGCGCCGTAAAGCCGCCGTCGATTGGCAAAGCTACACCGGTGACGAAGGATGCTTCATCGGATGCGAGCCAAAGCGCCGCATAGGCCACTTCCTCCGGCCGGCACAACCGGCCCATCGGCACCGATGCCAATAGACGTTTCTGATTTTCCTCCGCCTCGACGGGATCACCAGAGCGTCCAGTGAACCCGATCTTCATTGGCGTATCGGCAAGTCCCGGACAAACGACATTGACGCGAACGCCATCGGCAGCAAAGCGTTGCGCCAGCGATTTGGTGAGACCGACGACCGCAAACTTCGCCGCCGAATAAACCGGGCTGAACATCGAACCGACCAGTCCGGACACCGATGACGTAAAGATCAGTGATCCGCCACCGCGCTTGCGCATGTGGCCGATCACTTCACCCGCCGCGAGCGCCGCCGAGGTGACGTTGAGGGTCATCGCCGCCTGATAGGCGTCGAGATCGAGCTTCTCGATACCGCCTGGTCCCGGAATGCCGGCATGCGCCCACATGATATCGATGCCGCCAAGCCGCGATGCCGCCTCGTTCACCGACCCGCGCATCTGCTCCGGTTGCGAGAGATCGGCCTGGATTGTCTCGATGGTGTGGCCCGCGGTCTTGACGTCAGCCGCGAGTTTCGCCAGCGCATCGGCGTTGACGTCGATCGCGACGACCTGGGCGCCCTCCTTGAGGAAAATTTCGACGCCGGCGCGCCCCATGCCCGATGCAGCGGCGGTGATAACGGCGAGCTTGTTTGCCAGACGCATGTTTTGTCCCTTTCCTTGCAGGCTTGATTACTGGGCGTAAGCGTCGGGGAAACGACCGGTGGTGCTGATCACCGTGGTGCGCGTCTCCAAATAAGAGTCGAGCGCTTCGATGCCGTTCTCGCGGCCCCAGCCGCTGCCCTTGAAACCGCCATAGGGCGTCGACCAGCGAATGAAGCGATAGGTATTGACCCACACCATGCCGGCCTGAATGCGGTTTGAGACGCGATGAGCGCGACCGACGTCCTGCGTCCACAATCCCGCCGTCAATCCATAAGACGTATCGTTGGCCGCCGTGATCGCCTCCTCTTCGTCGTCGAACGGAATCAGCGCTGCGACCGGTCCGAAGATTTCTTCCCGCGCGATGCGCATATCGTTGCTGACATTGGCGAACACGGTCGGCTCGATGAAGTAGCCGTTGCCGAGCGCACCGCCCGAAAGACGGCGGCCGCCGGTCACCAGTTGCGCACCGTCGTTGCGGCCGATGTCGATGTAGCTCAACGTCTTGTTGAGTTGTTCCTCGTGGGCCTGCGGACCCATATGCGTGGCCTCATCAAGCGGAAGCCCGATACGCACCTTGCCGGCCCGGCGCGAAAACTCCTCGACGACGCGATCGTAGACCGAACGCTGCACCAGAACGCGGGAGCCGAGCGCACAACTTTGCCCGCACAACGTCCATGCGGAATTGGTAGCGGCGTTGAGCGCCTGCTCGATGTCGGCATCCGCGAAGATGATATGCGGCGATTTCCCGCCCAGTTCGAAGGTGAATCGCTTCATGGTCTCGGAGCCCGCGCGGACGATTTCCTTTGCCGTCGCGCCTTCGCCGGTGAATGCAACCTTGTCGACGCCGGGATGCTTGACCAGATATTCGCCGGCGCCGTCGCGGCCATAGCCGGGAACGATATTGACGACACCCGGCGGAAACCCTGCCTCATCGAACAGCTTGCCGAGTTCGAGCGAGGTCACCGGCGTCTGTTCGGCCGGCTTGAGGACGACCGTGCATCCGGCGGCGAGCGCCGGACCGAGCTTCCACGCCGCCGCCATCAGCGGCACGTTCCAGGGCGTGATCGCCGCGACGACGCCCACTGGCACGCGCGTGGTGAAGGCATGCACGGAATCGTCGACGGGAATGGTGCGGCCGGAATGCTTGTCTGCGAGCGAGGCCCACCAGTGATAGCCGTTGCTGTGACCGGAGATGTCGGCCCGCGCCTCACGAATCGCGCGTCCGGAATCCATTGTCTCCAGCACCATGAGTTGCTGCGCCCGCTCCTTGTAGAGGTCGGCGAATTTCCGCAGCAGCGCCGCGCGCTCGTGGCCGGGCATGCGGCCCCATGGTCCCTTGAGCGCGCAGCGCGCGGCAGAGACGGCGCGATCGACGTCGATCAATCCGCCATAGGCGACCACCGCCCAGGGTCGGCCTGTCGCGGGGTCGATGCTTTCCATCAGCCCACCGTCTTCGGGTTCAACCCACGCGCCGCCGATATACATCCGGTCATAGCGAGCCAATTGCTCCACCTGTCGTGCAGGTCGCATCACGTCACCTCATGAATGTCGAAAGATTCGTCGCGGACGAGCAGCCGGCGCGAACAGGATTAGCGCCGGCTGGCGCATGTTCTTCCCTTCACCAGCGGACAGCCGCCGTCCTTCAGCGGACGGAACGCCCGGTCTCCGGGAATGGTCGAGAGCACTTTGTAATAGTCATAAGGCTTTTTGGATTCTTCCGGTCTCTTCACCTGAACCAGCAGCATGTCATGGACCACGCGCCCGTCCTCGCGCAGTTGAGTCTTGCCGAACAGCGGATCGTCGAAGGCGCCCATGTCGCGGATCGCCTTGACCACGGCCTTGCCGTCCTTCGGCGAGCCGACCTTGGCAACCGCCTTGAGGTAAGTCATCGTCGCGGAATAGGCGCCGGCCTGGTTCATCGACGGATAACGTCCGTTGTTGCGGGCCGCGAAGCGTTCCCCGAAGCTGCGGGTCTTCTCGTTGAGGTCCCAGTAGAACCCCGTCGTCAGTTGCAAACCCTGCGCGGTCTTCAGGCCGAGCGAGTGGATGTCGGAAATGAACAGCAACATGCCGGCCAGTTTCTGACCGCCCTGGATGATGCCGAATTCGGACGCCTGCTTGATCGACTTGATGGTGTCGCCGCCGGCGTTAGCCAGCGCGACGATTTCGGCGCGTGACGCCTGAGCCTGCAACAGGAACGAAGCAAAGTCGTTGGCGCCGGTCGGATGCCGCACGCTTCCAATCACCTTGCCACCGTCGGCGAGGATCACCGGCGTTGCGTCCTGCTCCAGCGAATGCCCGACCGCGAAGTCAGCCGTAAGGAAGAACCAGGTCTTGCCGCCGGCCCGCGTGATCGCATCCGCGGTGCCATGCGCCAGCGCCCAGGTGTCGTAGGTCCAGTGCACCGAATTCGGCGTGCAGGCCTTGCCGGTCAAATGCGACGACCCCGATGCCGTCAGCAGCACGACCTTGTTCATGTCCCGCGCCAGAGGAGCAACCGCAAGCGAGATGGCGCTGGTGGGAATATCGACCAACACATCGACATGCTCGGCGTCGAACCATTTGCGCGCGATCTCCACCGCGATGTCGGGTTTGTTCTGGGGATCGGCCTCGACCACCTCCACCTTGAACTTGTCGGCGCCCGGCAGCTTCTTGAAATCCTCGACCGCCATTCGGGTCGCTTCCGCCGAGCCCTTGCCGCCGATGTCAGAGAAAATTCCGGACATATCGGCCATCACGCCCACCTTCACCGGAATCTGGGCGCTGGCCCCACCGATCATCCCCAGGCCCATCGCCACTCCGACAGCCCCAGCCAGATATTTGCGCATGTTTGCATCCTCCCTGCCTCGACCTCCGACACAGCATCGAGGCCAATGTCGCGGTCAAAATTCTTGTATATGAATATAGAAAACAGTATCGTGAATTTCAAGTCAAGTAACCTGCGCGAAATTCCGTCAGGCAGTCGCATAAGGCGCCCTTTCCCGAACCGTCGCTCGGTTCACGTTGACATTGCAGGCCGCCCCCGCTGGCCTGTAATGCAGTCAGATTCGGCCCAGCCGAGAATTCCAGAGGCACAATGCTGGTCAAACAAGCCGCCAACGTTCTCGAATTGATGGAGTATTTCGCGCGACGGAGGCGGCCGGCGACGCTCGCCGAAATCGCCGACGATCTCGGCTGGCCGCGTTCCAGCACCTTCAATCTGGTCGGGACCATCGCGGAAAAGGGCTGGCTCTATGAGCCTCGCGCGCGGGGCGGCTACTATCCGACGCCGCGCTGGCTGACGCTGGCCCGCACCGTTGCCGACGCCGAACCGTTGCCGGAAGCGGTGCATGCACTGGCCGCGGAGATTGCGGATCGAACGGGCGAGACGACCGCCATCGGCGCATTGGCGGGCACGTTCGTGATCTTCCTCGACGTGATCGAGTCGACGCAATCCGTTCGCTATTTCGCGCAGGTCGGCGACCGCGTGCCGGTCTACGCCAGCTCGGTCGGCCGCGCCATTCTGGCGCAACTTTCTGCCGATGAGCGACGGGCAATCTATCGCAAGATCAAGTTCGAGGGTTTCTCATCGACGACCCCGATGAGCGCCGAAATCATCGAAGAGGAACTGCGCGCGGCGATCGACCGCGGTTATCACCAAAGCTCGTCGGAATACATTCCCGACCTTGCCGGCGTGTCGTTACCGCTGCCGATCGGGCCGCGTCAACTATCCATCGTGGTCGCAGGTCCAACGTCGCGATGCCTCGAGCGGCGTCCCCTCACTGCGGCGACCATGAAGGATGCGATGCTCCATTTTCAGGCCGCCCTCAAGACCAACCTCTAGAGCATCACGGAATTGATCGCTTCCTGTGCGCTGTAGCGGATCCCGACCCTCCTCCCTTGGTCTGCTTCACAAAACGAAGCGGACCAGAACGACGAGCCGTACAACCTCCTCGCGCTGCCCAATTCGGCATGTCCGCCGATGAACGCGCGATCGTCGAAGCGGCGCTTCGCGATGATGAAGCCCCTCTGAACAAGAGGCCGGCTCTCGGCAGTCGATCGCAATCAATATGGCATCATCAATGCCGCGATCAACGAAGGACTGGCGACCTCCGGATCACGATGTGAGGATGCTGTCGCTTCGACGGGGTCGCGTCTTCATGAATGTCCTAGATCAGGCTGACGCAACGTCATTCGCTTGCTGTACAATTATGCTCTTCACTTTCCGCACACTGCCACCCGTACCAATCTGTTCTGCGACAATGCCTCCGCACGGGCACATTTTCCGTTATTCCGTGGCAAGGCATACCAATCAGGTGCTTAGCTTCAGAACAAGGTGACCCATGGCGGCAAACGGAGTCGATAATTCAAGCCCTACCTCACTCGAACTAACCGATCGCAAAAGCGAAGCACAAGTGGATCAATAAGAAATCAATATAACTCAGGTCGGCAAGCATTCCTCGCGTGAGAGCGCTGCTTTGGTTTCCGGCATAGCAATCCAGATAACGACCAGGCCAACGATTGCGACCGATCCCAGGCCCATGAAAGCGAAGCCATGCCCGAAATGGTCGCTCGCGTAACCCGCAAGCGCGGGACTGAGCGATGCACCGATGCCGGTGGCGGTCCCGACGATTCCCTGTGCGAGATTGAAGTGGCCGGAGCCATACGTGACGTCGGCAACGATCAGTGGAATCATGACACCGAAAACCGCAGCCGTGATGCCATCGAGAACTTGAATGACGACGAGCATCGACGGGTCGCTGGTTACCGAGAATAGGCCTCCGCGGAGCGCCAGCGCCGCAAATGCCAACATCAGCAGCGGACGTCGCCCCCAGGCCTGAGCCTTGCGGCCGACCGAAGGCGATATCAGCGCGACCATCGCCTGGGGAACAATGATGCTGGCGGCAATCAGGGCCGGCGCGGAGGAGCTTGAACGTGCCGTTACGACGCCCGCCATTAGCGGCAGCATCGCGGCGTTGGCCAATTGCAGCAGCAGCACGATCGCGGCAAAAACCAGCAGTGGGCGCTGACGCAGCAAATGAAGGATGCTCGTCGCCTCGGGATTGGACTGTGGCTGCGTGACCGCGCCATGTGCTTGCTGCGGATCGATTTCGCGATCGCTGATCCGCCACAGCGACAGCACCGTCGCCACTGCAAACACAAAGCTGATGACGAACACCATGCGACTCGAGAACAGATAGCCGATGCCGCCCATAAGGGCTGCCGCGCTGCCGTTGCCGAGCGATGCGAACCGCGCATTTCGCCCCAATCTTTCGCTGATTGCCTTCGGTCCCACCAGCCCGAGGCTGATCGCCGCGATCGCGGGGCCGAGCACGCAACTCGCCGCTGCATGAAGGGTCGCGGCGATCGCAATCACCGGGAATATCGGCCATACCGCATAAGCCAAAGCAACGAAGCCGATCGTCGCCACCGCAAGGCCAGCCACGAGTCGCTCCGAACGGGCGGCGTCGATGATGGCTCCGCCGGGCATCTGACCAATCAGGCCGACCACGCCGCCGATCGACAGGACGAGTCCGATCTCGGTCAGCGTCCATTTCTGGGTTGTTAAATAAACGACGACGAACGGCCCGAAACCGGTCTGCAGATCGGCGAGGAAAAAGATGAACCAGTCGAGGCCGCGCTGGCTCCGCGACGAAGGAACGGGCCGCTGCGGAGGGAACGATGCCGCCGACACCGTGTCCACACTTTTGGCATCCACCGGTCGTTCCGACCGACGGTGCGACTCCATTGGCATGTCAACGGCGTCATGTTCCGTCACGATGTCAAAACCGCAAAGGCCGCAGGCTTCCTGAGGCGCCCAGCACCACGACTACCGTGCCTTCCTTGTATTCCGGCGCCGCCTTCACCTGATCCTGGGTCAGTTCGAGAGTAATGCTGCTGCTCTTGCTTTGCACCTCGCCAAAATGCAGAGCATTCCAGTCGACCACGATCTTGCGGCTACCGACACCGAGAAAGCCGCCAAAGTCGATCACCGCGGCCCGCACCACGCCCGCTCTGTCGGCAATGATATCGACGATCCGGCCCATATTCTCACCGGTCGCGCTCTTGACCTCACGGCCAAGAACTCCATGCGCGTCAGCCGGTCCGATCACGGTGATGGAGGGCGCAGGCGGCTCCGGTTTTCCGGTCTGCGGAGGGCTCGCCGGCGTTGCGGCGCCGGAATTCGGTGGCGGGGCGTCGACTTGGTCGGCCGCCACCGACACGCCAACTGCCAGGAACGTTGCCACCAGGACGGATAGGGTCGCGCAGATCGGCCGCATGAATCCTCCCCAGTTACTGGCTATCCATTGGACATCGCCCGAAGCGATCGCCGACAAACCGCCGCCTCGCCCCGATGCAGCATCGGTAGCATCAGTGCGCCAGCACCATCGACAACCGAATGCGGCCGCACGATCGTAAAACTTCAAGCGAGACGCCCTCGCCATGGCGACGCAGGCGAAGATCGACACAGCTTTCGCCGAGCGACAGATCGCGCACGATCACCTCGTTCACAAATGCCGGAAGGTGTGGATTACGCAGCCGGATCTCGCAGGCATCGGCATCGAACTCCAATCCGAGCGCCGCCTCGATCAACGAGAATGAGGTCGCGCTCGCCCAGGCCTGTGGCGAACAGGCAACGGGATAAAGCGTCGGCCCGCGCTTCCGTTCGCGACGGAACCCGCAGAACAATTCGGGCAATCGTCGCAACTCCATGTAGCTGGCCGCATCGAACAATCCCTTGAAAACGGATTCCACCGAGTGCTTCAGGCCATATCGGGCGAGGCCAAGAGCAATCAAGGCGTTGTCGTGCGGCCAGATCGATCCGTCGTGATAGGACATCGGATTGTAGCGCGCCTCGCCATGGGCGACGGTCCGGATCCCCCAGCCGCTAAAAAACCGCGGGCGCATCAAATCGGCGGCAACCATCCGCGCCCTGTCCTCGCGCACGATCCCGGTGAACAGAAGCTGGCCCGCGTTCGACGTCCTTACCTCGCAAGGCTGCTTGGCGCCATCCAGCGCCAGCGCATAGGTTCCGAGGTCAGCGCACCAGAATGCATCTTCAAACCGCTGTGCCAGTCGGCACGCATCATCACCGAGCGCCAGCGCTCGATCCATTAGCCCAAGACGCCGCGCACAGCGAGCAGCGAGCCGCTTGCCGGCGAAGACATAACCCTGCACTTCCGCAAGTGCGATATCGCCTTCGGCCAACCGTCCGTCAGCATGGAAGATCGCATCGAAGGAATCTTTCCAGCCCTGATTGATCAATCCCTTTTCCGACGCCCGCCGATACTCGACGAAACCGTCACCGTCGCGATCGCCGTCACCGTCGATCCAGCCAAGTGCGGCCTCCACGGCCGGCCACAAGTCCGTGAGGGTCTCGACGTCGCCTGTACGTTCGACATAGAGTCCAACCAGCAACACAAACAAAGGCGTGGCGTCGACACTGCCATAATAGCAGGCGAACGGAACCTCCCGAAGCGCGGCCATCTCGCCGCCGCGCATCTCATGAAGAATCTTCCCAGGTTCGGCATCGGACAGAGGATCGATCACCTTGGCCTGAAATCTCGCCAAGCGCCGCAAAACACCGCGCGCCACCCGTGGATCGATCCACAGCATCTGCAGCGCCGTGATCAGGCCATCTCGGCCGAATGTGGTCGAGTACCACGGGATTCCGGCATAAGGATAACGGCCATCCGGCGTCTCAGTCATCAGCATGTTGAGATCGGCCATCGACTGGCAAAGCATTTCGTTCAGAATGTCATTGGACGTTTCAATGACGGCGGCGCCTGCGGTCGCTTCCCGCATTTCACGACGATGCGCGAGAAGACCACGGAAAAATGGAAGAATTTTCCGTTCCGTGGGCAAATTGCACGAAATCGAGACAAACAACGAAACGCCCTGCTGCGGCGCCAGTTCGAGACGATAGATGGCACTGTTGACGGCAAGCGTGGTTGGCTGCGGCTCGAAATGGACGCCCGTCGTCCGCACATTATCGTCGAGCCCGGTATACATCAGACGGACTTCGGCGGGCCCCTGCAGTTCGGATAGAAGCGAACCTCGGCGCGCTCGCTTCTCGCCGCGCACTTCGAATAGATCGGCGAAATCACTGTCGAACAGGAACTTCAAATCGAAATGCGCGATGCGTTCGCCGTGATTCTGCACGCCGATCCGTTCGTAAGCGGTCCCGCGCCACAAGAAAATCGTGCGCACGATGTGGATCATATCTTTCTGAAGGATGATCCGGTCGCCGCTGAAAATGTCGGGATTGGTGAGATCGACGGTCAGCCCCGAGTTGTCATCGCGCAGGTTCGAACCAAGCAGCAACGGCTGCGTATCGTTCAGGACCAATTCGAAGCGGGCAAGATGCCGCGTATCGCAATTGAACAACCCGTCAGGTCCGCCCGCGGACGCTCCGATATCACCGTGGCTGTCGAGCACGACAAAGGTATCGTCATGCTTCAGCGTTCGCCTCGGCCGAGCAAGTGGTCCGGTCATCGGAATATAGAACGGCGATTCCGAAACCATCACCTCCTTCTCCGTGAGCCCGGCTCTGGTCGCTGCCTTGGTTGCCATACCTGCACCTCAGCGAAGTTGTTATTCACCCGCTCCGGCCGTCGGCCGCAGCATTCACATACTCTCGACTCTATGCAGCATGAACGGCAAGACGACGCATCTCCTGCGTCACGAGTTGCCGATAGGGTCCTTGCGTGCGCATGAGGTGATCGGGAGGCCCGTCCTGGATGATCTGCCCATTCCTAAGCACGACCACGCGATCGAAATTGCGCACCGTCGTCAGTCGATGTGCGATGGCAATCACGGTGCGTCCCTGCATCAGGCGGTTCAGCGCCTCGCGAACGGCCTCCTCAGACTCGGAATCGAGCGCCGCCGTTGCTTCGTCAAGCAGCAGAATCGGCGCATCCTTGAGAAATGCGCGAGCGATCGCAATGCGCTGCCGCTGACCACCGGAGAGCCTGACGCCTCTGTCGCCGACAAGAGTTGCCAGGCCATCGGGCAAGGCTTCGACAAAATCACAACGTGCGTCGATAGCAGCGCGCAGCACTTCCTCGTCGGTTGCAGTCGGACGACCGTACCGAATGTTATCGACGATCGATCGGTGAAACAGCGAAATATCCTGCGGTACGACCGAGATCGCGGCGCGCAGACTTTGTTGCGTGACATGGGCGATGTTTTGATCACCGACCGTGATGCAGCCGCCATCCACGTCATAGAAGCGCTGCAGGAGAGAAAACAAGGTGGACTTGCCGCCACCGGACGGCCCAACGATACCCACCCTCTGGCCGGCAGGTACTCGCAGAGCAAGGCGGTCGAATACCTTGAAACCGTCGGGATAGCTGAACGAGACCTTGTCAAAGGAAATCGCAACCCCCCGCCTGACCAGCGGCGCAGCCTCGGGGTGATCCTGCAATTCGTGCGGCACCAGAAGCGTAGCTATGGCTTCCGACATCCTCGCCACGTGTTGTGTCACATCGACGAGAGCGACCGCGAGATCTCGCGTCGCATGCAAGATCGAAAGACCCAGCGTACAGACCAGCACCACGTCGCCGGTGCTTGCGCTGCCACGTTGCCAAAGCACGATTGCCCAGGCCAGCAGGGCGACGGTCAGGATCACGGTCACCGCCGCGTGCATCAGGCGCAGCTTTTCGAGATAGCGCAGGCTCCGGCCACGCGCCGTCATTTCGCGGCTCACGGTCGCATCGAAGCGATCATGCTCATGGCGCAGGCCGCAGAATGCCCGAACCAGCGTCATGTTGTTGATAACGTCCACCATCTCGCCATCGACGACCGCCGCCTTGTCGGCGAAATCGTCATGCAGCGGCTTGCCGGCTGCTGCCATTCTGAACATCGCGATGACGACAATCCCCGCAACAACGGCAAGTCCGCTCGCCATCGGAATGCTGACGGTTCCGATCAATATGATCGCCGCAAGAGTAGCGATGCAGGGGGGCAAAACATTCCAAGCAAACATGTTTTCAACCGTGAACACCGCGTTCGATGCTGCGGTGATCCGGCTGCTCAGCATCCCCGGCAATCGATCGGCAAAGTAGTTCGGCGCATGTCCCGTCAGGTGACGAAAAACGTCGGCGCGAAGATCGCCGGTCACCTCCACAAATGTAAAGCTCGCCTTCCAACTCGCGATGCGCCACAAAAAGTTGTCGGCGCAGACCAGACCCATGAGCAACGCGAATGCCAGCCATACCCCATCACCTCGGCTGGGCCCTGCCGCCAATGCATCGACAAGCGCCTTGACGCCGTATTGCGTCCCAACCGAACACACCACCGCCGCAATCACCGCACCGAGAATGATCATGTGCGCCGTAAGGCGCCGACGCAGATAGCCCATCACCAATGAAAACGGGCGGTCGGCGTAAGCTGATAGATTGTCCATCGAATAGTGAGCCTCGCTTCGAAGTGTAAGATATTGCGCGGGTGAATGTGGCCACGATCAGGCCGCCGCAACTGATAGGCAATCTTGTACGCTCGCTTTCCAATTGCCTTCGCTTCGCCAACATTTCGACAGCACGCCCATGGATGATACCGATGTCATGGTCGTTGCATCAGCAAAGCGATTGCTTGAGGAACTTCGTTCACCGAAGGAACCCGATGGAAGAGAAAACGTTCCCCGCTTGGGGCAGGGCTGATCTCGCGACGAAAATCGCACGTTAAAGAATCGACAGGAGATTGTTGGATGCGCATTGCGCAAGTCGCCCCGCTTACGGAGGCTGTTCCGCCCAGGTTATATGGCGGCACCGAACGGGTGGTTCATTGGTTGACGGAGGAACTTGTCGAACTAGGTCACGACGTCACGTTGTTTGCGAGCGGCGACTCTCATACGACCGCCCGACTCGAGGCAGCATGGCCTAAAGCATTGCGTCTGGACGGCTCCGTGCGCGACCCCAACGCACTTCATATGGTGATGCTGGAAAGGGTCCGTCGCAAATGCGACAACGGGGAATTCGACTTTCTGCACTTTCATCTCGACTACTACCCCTTCTCCCTATTCTCCAGACAACCAACTCCCTTCCTCACAACCTTACATGGACGTCTCGACCTTCCGGAACATCAGCCGGTCTTCTCAACGTTCTCATCGATTCCCGTAATCTCGATTTCGAACTCGCAGCGACGGCCCGTTCCTCACGCGCGATGGCTGCGCACCATCCATCACGGACTTCCGGAGCGACTATTAACCCCGCAACCCGTCAGGCCAAGCTATCTCGCCGTGCTCGGCCGCATCGCGCCTGAGAAAGGTGTCGATCGCGCAATCAAGATCGCCATTCGATGTGGTATACCGATCAAGATCGCAGCGAAAGTCGATCACGCCGATGAGGAGTACTACCACGAGCTGATCCGGCCCATGATGGACCATCCGTTGGTGGAATACATCGGCGAGATAAGCGATCGCGAAAAGCCGGACTTTCTCAGTGGAGCCATTGGCCTTCTGGTTCCGATCGATTGGCCGGAGCCTTTTGGTCTCGTCATGATCGAAGCGATGGCATGCGGAACGCCGGTCATCGCCTTCAACCGCGGCTCGGTCGCTGAAATCGTGGATGATGGCAGGACCGGATACGTTGTGGAGGATGAGATCAGTGCCGTCGCCGCCGTGGATCGACTGGCAACGCTCGATCGAACAGCGATCCGTACGGAATTCGAAAGACGCTTCACGGCCCGTCGGATGGCGCTCGACTATATCGAGGCATATCGCAGCCTGGTTGACGACACTAAACCGCACATTAAACTCGTCAGGAGTTCCAATTAGTCCTGACTCACCGGTTCAGTGACCTGAAGGCATGGGGACCGACCACGACGCATCTCCTGCCCGGCTTTGATTGGCATTGAGGGGCGATCCATCCGATCGCCCCTCAATGTTTCCGCAGTGATGTCCGCGCCTCCCGACAAAGCCATTTTCTTAAAGGCACACCAGTGAAGGGCGGACGCCTTAGAGATGTCCTGCGTGGCAGATCGGCTCGAACGCAGGCACGTCATGAAATCCGCAGCTTCGATCGCCGTCTCGGGCTATTGCGGTTCGACGCGATCATTCCCCACGGAGTTTCCAGGAGCGATCCCTAAAGCTATTGCCTCTTTGCGCTCGCTTTTCGATAGGATTGCTGCCTCGTGATCCACCTATCCAGGATCAAAATTGCACTGCTTCGTGGCGAGTTCAGACAGAACGCTGCATCTCGAAATGAATCTCAGTCGGTTGTGGCGAATTTGCTGCGAGAATCCCTGCAGCGGCGATCTGTGTTATCGGGGATATCGGCTGAATGAATCCCCGATGACGATGGTCGATTGCGGGATTCGCCCCGATTACTCGCCCTTCCACACAGGCTTGCGTTTGGAGAGAAATGCTTCCATCCCCTCGCGAAAATCAGCGCTCATATAGGCCTTGAGAATCAGGTCTTCGCCTTCATCGCGGGTGAGATTCGGGCGTAACCTGCGCACCGCTTCCTTGGTGACTTCCAGTGTCAGCGGCGCATGGCCCGCCAAGAGTTGCGCCAATTCGCCGGAGCGGCGCTGCAACGCATCGACATCCGGCACCACTTCATTGAGCAGACCGAGCGACAGCGCTTCCGGCGCTTCGATCAGTCGTGCGGTGAAGATGATATCCTTGGTGCGCGCGGCGCCGATCAGCGCCACCAGACGGCTGATATTCGACATCGACAGGCAATTGCCGAGCGTACGTGCGATGGGAAAACCGATCCGCGCGGAGGCGGTGCCGATGCGGATGTCGCAGCAGGCGGCAAGTCCCGCGCCCCCTCCGGTGCAGGCGCCGGCAATAGCGGCGATCGTCGGCACACGGCAGGATTCCAGCGCACCGAACACGCGGTCGATCCGCGCTTCGTAGTCCAGGGAATCTTGCGGAGATTTGAAGGCACGAAATTGCGAGATATCGGTGCCGGATGCGAACGCCTTATCCCCGGCACCGGTCAGGATCAGAACCTTGATCGAGCGGTCGGCATTCGCAGCCTGACAGATTTCAGCGAGCCGCTCATACATCGCGAAGGTCATGGCGTTGCGCGCCTGCGGCCGATTGAAGGTAATGCGGCCGATGCCATCGGTCACGGTGTAGATCAGATCATCGTTGGGTTCGGTCGCAGTCATGATATTGGATTGGTCCTCGCGAGAAATTGGTCACGCAACCGCGCTGGTGCGCGGCGTGTCCGCCATCCGGTCATCGCCGGTCAGCACGTCCATCGCGGCATCGACGCCGCCACGTTGATGCGGAATACCGGCAAGACCAAGCCCCATCTCGACGCCAGCGAGCGTACCCATCAGCATCAGATCGTTGAAGTGGCCGAGGTGGCCGATCCGGAACGCCCTGCCCTTCAACTTGCCGAGCCCGGTGCCGAGCGACATGTCAAAGCGTTGCAGCACGATGTCGCGGAGTCGATCCGCGTCGTGTCCTTGCGGCAGCAGCACAGCGGTGAGCGCCGGCGAGTACTCAGCATCGTTCATGCAGACATTCTCAAGGCCCCATTGACGCAAGGCCGCGCGCGCGGCCGCGCCATGGCGCCGGTGCCGCGCGAAGACATTCTCGAGCCCCTCCTCGTGCAGCATGGCGATGGCTTCCCTGAGCGCATAGAGAAGATTCGTCGCCGGCGTATAAGGCCACGAGCCGAGCTTGTTGGCGGCAATGATCTCGTGCCAATCCCAATAGGATCGCACGGAGGCATTGGCCTTCGATGCGGCGAGCGCCTTTTCCGAGACGGCGTTGAAGCCGAGACCCGGCGGCAGCATCAACCCCTTCTGCGATCCCGCCACCGACACATCGATACCCCAGGCATCGTGCTCGTACGGCATGGCGCCGAGGCCGGAAATGGTGTCTACCATCAGCAGCGCCGGATGCCTCGCATCGTCGATCGCGCGGCGGATGGCGGGAATATCGCTGACGCACCCGGTCGATGTCTCGTTGTGCACCACCATCACCGCCTTGATGCGGTGCTGCTTGTCCTGCGCCAGACGCTCACCGATCGCGGCCGCACCGGCACCATGTCGCCAATCACCCTCAAGCCAATCGATATTGAGCCTGAACCGTTCCGCCAACTTGCGCCATTGCAGCGCGAACTGCCCGGTTTCGGCCATCACGACCCGGTCGCCCGGCGACAGCGTATTGGCGATCGCGGCCTCCCACGCGCCGGTGCCGGACGACGGATAGACGATCACCGGCTGGATGGTGCGGAAAACGCTCTCGCAGGCCTTGAGCACCGCAAAGCCCAGCTCGGTGAACTCGGGTCCCCGATGATCGATGGTCGGCATCGCCATCGCGCGCAGCACCCGGTCCGGCACGTTGGTCGGGCCCGGAATCTGCAAAAAATGCCGGCCGCTGTGAACCGCCATGGCTGTTTCTCCGATGGATGGCGCGATGAAACTGATCGATTGGTTAGCACAGATCGCGGTCACTGTCCCACGCATGGGACATGAGGCCTCCCGCGCAATCATCATGCCTTGAGACACACCTTGAGACATGCCTTGCCAAGACGGACGATGGATGCATGATCGGGCCGGGATCGGCGCGGCAGCACGCGAGCATTTCCAATGACAAATTCACGCGCGAGCAACGCGCGGCCCTCGATTGACGACACCGCCCTCGCCGCACGCCTGCGCCGCGAGATCGAAGGCGACGTGCTGTTCGACCGATTTAGCCGTGGCCGCTACGCCACCGATGCCTCGTTCTACCAGATCACGCCGCGCGGCGTCGTGGTGCCTCGCACCATGGACGATGCGCTGCGGACGCTCGCAATTGCGCGGGAGGCCGACTGCATCGTCACACCGCGCGGCGGCGGCACCTCGCAATGCGGCCAGACCGTCAACAACGGCGTCGTCATCGACGTCTCCAAGCACCTCAACAAGGTTCTGTCGCTGAACACCGAAAGGCAAACCGTCGTCGTCGAGCCGGGCATCGTGCTCGACGACCTGAATCGCCAATTGAAGAAGCATGGGCTGTGGTTTCCGGTCGATGTCTCCACCGCGTCGCGGGCAACCATCGGCGGCATGGCCGGCAACAACTCCTGTGGCGGCCGCTCGCTGCGCTACGGCACCATGCGCGACAATACGCTGGCGATGCGGGCTGCCTTGGCCGACGGCATGATGATGGATTTCGGGCCGGTCGCAAGCGACGATTCGTCACCTGCGTCGAACGATCCCGCCGCCGCGCTGGCGCGCGACATGCTGGCGCTCGGCGTACGCGAGGCCGCGGAGATCGCCGCACGCTTTCCGAAGGTGCAGCGCCGTGTCGGCGGCTACAATCTCGATGCGCTGACACCGGCGAACCGGCCGAACAATCTGGCGCATCTCCTCGTCGGCTCGGAAGGCACGCTGGCCTTCACCACGCAGATCGAATTGCAACTGTGGCCCGTGATCCGCCACCGTGCGGTCGGCGTCTGCCACTTCGGCAGCTTCTACGAGGCGATGGACGCCACCCAGCACCTGGTGAAGCTGAAGCCGATCGCGGTCGAACTGGTGGACCGCACGATGATCGGTCTTGGCCGCGCCATCGCGATGTTCGAACCTGTGATCGAGGCGGCGGTGCGCGGCGATCCTGAAGCGTTGCTGGTGGTTGAATTCGCTGAAGATGACCAGAACGAGAACCTGTACCGTCTGCGCCAGCTTCACGAATTGATGGGCGATCTCGGATTCGGCTGGGACAAGCCGCCGCGCAGATGGGGTGGCGTGATCGACGTCGTCGAGCCCGCACTGCAGGGCGCCATCGCGGAGTTTCGCGCCGCCGGCCTCAACGTGATGATGTCGATGAAGGAAGCCGGCAAGCCGGTGTCCTTCGTCGAGGACTGTGCCGTGCCGCTGCCGCACCTCGCCGAGTATACCGAACGTCTCAACCGCATCTTCGCGAAACACGGCACGCGCGGCACCATGTATGCGCACGCCTCCGAAGGCTGCCTGCACGTGCGCCCGGTGCTCAATCTCAAGCTCGACAAGGACGTGAAGGCGATGCGCGCCATCGCGGAGGAAGCCTTCGCCATGGTGCGCGACTACAAAGGCTCGCATTCCGGCGAGCACGGCGACGGCATCGTGCGCTCGGAATTTCACGAGGCGATGTTCGGCGCCCGCATTGTCGCGGATTTCGCCGAGGTCAAGGCGCGCTTCGATCCGGAGAACATCCTCAACCCCGGCAAGATCGTCGCCCCGAAGCGCATGGACGACCGCAAGCTGTTCCGCTACGGGCCGGATTATGCGTCGCCCGAACTGAAAACGGCGCTCGACTGGTCGGCCTGGTCCAGCGCTTTTCAGGGCGCCGTGGAGATGTGCAACAACAACGGCGCCTGCCGCAAACTGGAGGGCGGTGTGATGTGCCCGTCCTATCGCGCCACGCGGAATGAGATCGACGTGACGCGCGGTCGCGCCAACACGCTGCGGCTCGCGATCTCGGGACAACTCGGCCCGAATGCGCTTGCCTCCGACGCCATGGCCGAAACGATGAAGCTGTGCGTCTCCTGCAAGGCCTGCCGCCGCGAGTGCCCCACCGGCGTGGACATGGCGAAGATGAAGGTCGAGGTGGCGGCCGCACGCGCCGAAACGCACGGCCTGTCGTTGCACGACCGGCTGATCGGCTACCTGCCGCGCTATGCCGGCTGGGCGTCCCGCCTCGCACCGCTGGCCAACCTGCGGAACCACCGTCACTGGCTGCGCGGCGCGCTGGAAACATTCGCCGATATCGATCTGCGGCGCGACCTGCCGCGCTGGCGGCGCGATATTTTCGCACCAAGCGTGGAGGCCGTCGGCCCGATCGACGGCCCCGAGGTGGTACTGTTCGCCGATACCTTCAACCGCCATTTCGAGCGGGAGAATCTCGACGCAGCGCTGCGTGTGTTGATCGCAGGCGGCTATCGCGTCCATATGCCCCGCGCGCGCGACCGAAAGCCGTTGTGCTGCGGCCGCACCTTTCTGTCCGTCGGACTGGTCGGCGAGGCTCGGACCGAGCTTGACCGCTTGGTTGAAGCCTGCGCGCCGTTCGCGGCGCGCGGTGTACCGATCGTCGGCCTGGAGCCAAGCTGCCTCCTCACCCTGCGGGATGAACTTCTATCGCTGCGGCACGACGACGTGGCGAAAGCCGTCAGCGCCCACGCCATGCTCTTCGAGGAATATCTCGCGCGCGAGGCCACGGGCGGGCGCCTCGCCTTGGCGTTGCGGCCGATAGCGAAGGCGGCATTGGTCCACGGCCATTGCCACCAGAAAGCCTTCGATGCCTTCACGCCGACGCTGCAGGTGCTGCGGCTGATCCCCGACCTTGCCGTCGCACCGATCGAGTCGAGTTGCTGCGGCATGGCCGGCGCGTTCGGCTACGGCGCCGAAACCTACGACACCTCCCTCGCCATGGCGGAAACGTCGCTGTTGCCAGCGGTCCGCAAGGCCGATGCAGCGACGCTGGTGGTCGCCGACGGCACTTCCTGCCGCCATCAGATCAGGGACGGGAGCGGCCGTAACGCACTCCACGTCGCGCGCGTGCTGGCGATGAGTCTCGACAATACGTCCGCCAATTCGTAAATCACACGGTCGGAAGGGGAATCACATCATGACCGATTTGACGCTCGATGCCGCCCGCAAGATTGTCGATGCCGCACTTGCCAAAGGCCTTGAGAAGAAGCTCAACCCGCTGGCGGTTGCCGTGCTCGACGCACGGGGCTGCCTGAAGGCTTTCGCCGCCCAGGACGGCACCAGCCTGAAGCGCGGCGAAATCGCACACGGCAAGGCCTACGGTGCACTCTCGCTTGGCATGGGCTCGCGCGCGATCTTCAAGCGGGCGCAGGAACAGGCCTATTTCATCGGTGCGGTGAACGCGCTCGTGCAAGGCGCGCTGGTACCGGTGCCGGGCGGCGTACTGATCCAGGATTCCAGCGGCAGTCTGCTGGGCGCCGTCGGCATCAGCGGCGACACCTCCGACAACGACGAAGCCTGCGCCGTCGCCGGCATCGACGCGGCGGGGCTCGCGGCCAACGCGGGATAGCGCAAACGCGATCCATTCGGCCGTTGCATCGCCTGACAGGTTCGATTTGTCGACGCCAGAGCCGATTGCGAGCGGCGGACGTCCGGCTAGCCGATCGACCGTTCCAATCGAGTGGACGACGCCGACGGCTTTTGCTCGAACGGGTCTTCATGGAGCGACCGTCCCGCCGTCTCCGGCATGAAGCGCAGCGCCACCAGCCCGACCACACATGTCGCCATCATGTAGTAGGCCGGCATCAATTCGTCTCCGCTCAGGGTAATCAGCCCACTGCTGACGGCCGGCGCCGTGCCGCCGAAAATCGACGTCGAGATGTTATAGGCGCTCGCAAACCCGGCAAAGCGTACATGGGTTGGAAACATCGCCGGAAAGGTTGCCGAAATGGTTGCGAGTTGCGGCACATAAAGCAATCCGAGCAGAATGAAGCTGACCGTGGCGCCGATAAGGCCGGTCCCCATGAGCATGTAGAGCGGCGTCACCAGCAGCAGCAGTCCGATCAACGAAAAGCGCCACATCGGGCGGCGGCCCACGCGATCCGAAAGCCAGCCTGCGAACGGCAGGAACAGCATCATGAACAGCATGCCGACCAGCGGCACCGCCAGCGCCTCGCCGGGCGACAGACCGATGCGACGCTGCAAGTAGGTCGGCATATAGCTGAGCAAGGTGTAGTTGATGACGTTGAGCGCGACCACAAGACCGCCCACCACCAGCATGGGGCGCCAGTGAAGCCGCATCAGGGTCTTCAGCCCTAGCGAGGGCTTCATCCCGCTTGCCGCCTCGTGAGCCCGAAATACCGGCGTGTCCTCCATGCGCGAGCGGAGATACATGCCGATCAGCCCCATCGGCGCGGCGACAAGAAACGGAATGCGCCATCCCCAAGCATGCATCGCCTCGTCGCCGAGAAGCAGCGCGAAGGCCAGCATCAGGAATGCCCCCAGCGAGAAACCCGCCAGTGTGCCGAACTCAAGGAAACTGCCATAAAAACCACGCCTGTCGTCCGGCGCGTATTCGGCCATGAACGTCGCAGCGCCGCCGTACTCGCCACCGGTGGAAAAGCCCTGCACCATCCGCAAAATGATGAGCAACAAGGGTGCCCAAAAGCCGATGCTATCGTAGGACGGAATCAGGCCAACGGACAGCGTTGCGCCGGACATGAGCAGGATCGTCAACGCCAGCACGGATTTGCGGCCGAACCGGTCACCCAGCGATCCCCAGAAAATGCCGCCCAACGGTCGCACCAGAAACGAGATTGCAAAAGTGGCCAGTGCGAACAGTACGGCCTCTCCAACATCACCCGGAAAAAGCGCCGTGGAAATGTAGGTGACGCCGTAGGCATAGATGCCGTAGTCGAACCATTCCGTGGCGTTGCCGATGGCGGAAGCGGCGATCGCCCGTCGCAGCGTGGCGCGATCAGTGGCGGAGCCAGGCGCGGAAGCAGATGTGTTCACGGTTGTTGTCCTTCGGACGCCAGAGCGTCGGGCGTATTGGGATCAAGCAGCGAAGCGATCGGCGTCGTGCGCGGAAGAATCTGAAAATCCTGCTGCTCGGGCGCCGGCACGGGCGGCGCGGCCCTCTGTCGCCACAGGCCGAACGCCGCGGTGCCGGCCGCGCACAGCGCGATAAACAGGAACAGCCCGCCGGTGCTCCAGCCGGTCATGAACAGCGCCCCGCCGATCGGCCCCAGCGCCGCGCCGAGGGAATAAAGCAAGACCAAGCGTCCGCTCGCAGCGACACGCTGCGCCGCAAGCAGTCGATCGTTGCAATGGGCAACGCAGAGCGGATAGAGCGCGAAGCTGAGACCGCCAAACATCGCGCCGAGGGTCAGCAACGACAAGCCGGCCGAGCCAATGAGCGCAATGGCGAGACTCACGCAAACGGTAGCGGCAAAGCTGAGCACGATGACCCGACGACGATCGTAGCGATCGGAAAGACGTCCCAGCGGCCATTGCAGAGCGACGCCGCCCAGGATCACGATCATCATGAAGCTGGCGGTCTGCGTCAGGTCGAGACCGAGACGCCGGACCTGCACCGCAGCCAGCCCGTAAAACGCGCCTAACATCAGACCGGTGGTCACCGCACCGATGGTGCCGAGCGGCGAACCGGCGAACAGCGTGCTCATTCCAAAGGCGGCCGCCTCCGTCGGCGGCGGCGCCGATGTACGCGTCAGGCACAGCGGAATGATCGCGAGCGAAATCAGCATCGAGGCCAATTGAAACGGAACGGCCGGCAGGTCACCGCTAGCACCGAGGAGCAACTGGCCCACGGCCTGCCCGCAATAGAGGGCAACCATATAGGCCGCCAGGACGCTGCCGCGAGAGGCGGCATCGGCGCGTTCGTTGAGCCAGCTTTCCAAACAAACAAAGACGCCGGCGACACAGAATCCGTCGATCAGCCGCAGGCCCGACCAGAACAAAGGATGGGCGAATTGCGCGTAACCGAGCGTACTTGCCGACAACAGCGCCACGAACGCAGCGAAGGCGCGGATGTGTCCGACGCGACGGACGATCCGCCCCGCGCGCAGAGCGCCAATCACCAAGCCGACGAAATAAGCGGTCGCGACCGCGCCGATGACGATCGTGCTCTGGCCTGCCCGCTCAAGCCGCAGACTGAGCAGCGTCGCCATGAAGCCGCTGCCCGCCATCAGCATGAAGATGGCAAGCAGCAGACTGCGAACCGGGACGATGGCGGCCAGCATGGCGATCGCGACGCGCGCCGTCAGGCCGCGCGCCGGCCTTCCACTTCCACGTCTCCGACCTCGATCAGCGCCTGATGCAGTGCCCGGATGGCGGCATCGAACTGCACGACGTCGATAACGAACTGAACGTCGACGTTGCGAATCTGATGCTGCATTGCGATGACGTCGATGCCTGCATCGTTGAGCGCGTGAAGCGCATCGCATACCAGGCCGGGCTTTCCGATATCGCTTCCGATGATCGCCACCATCGCAACACCCTGCGCGGAGATCGAGGCATCGGGATAACGCTGCTGCAAATCGGCCAGCACGCGGGTGAGCGTCGCCGGATCGGTCGCCAAATAATGTGTGATGGTGTTCGCGTTCGACGACTTGCTGACGATCCAGGCATTGTGGCGTGTCAGCACTTCCAGGATCGCGGCGTCGTACCCCTTCACGCCCACCATGTCCTGCTCGAAGAACTGCAACGCCTGCATCCTGCGAATGCCGGTGACGATTTCGACGCGCGGCGCGTCGGAGACATAGGCACCGCTGATCAGCGTCCCCTCGTCCTCGCGGTCGAATGTGTTGCGCACCCGCAGCGGGATGTCGGTCTGGCGCAATCCCCGCCCCGCGCCCGGATGGATCGCCTCCATGCCGAGGTTGGCGAGTTGGTCCGCGACGTCGTAGTTGGTGCGCCCAATTTTGCGGATTTTCTGGGGGGCAACCAGCTTCGGGTCGGCACTCGACAGATGAAACTCCTTGTGAATGATCGCTTCCCGCGCACCGGTAAGCACGGCAATGCGCGAGAAGGTCATTTCCGAATAGCCGCGGGAGTAACGACGGACCATACCGACATCGCATCCGACATAACCGGTGACGATCGGCATCGTGGAATCGATTCCCTGCGTGATTCCCGCCTCGCGGATCCGATCGTCGAGGCTGAGCTTGCTCTGCTCATCCCACAATGTCAGATCCACAAATCGTGCGTTGATGCCCCGATCGCACAACAACAGTGCCGTGCTGTGCGCGCTGTGTGCCTCGCCGATTCCGGCCAGAAGTTCCCGGATCGTGACGAGTTGTTCGTTGACGCAAAACCGACCGTGACTGCGTAGCCGCGCGAGATCGTCCAGGCAGCAAGTCACCGCATCGATCCGAGCGTCGACAAACCTGTCGGCGGCCGCCCGACCTTCCGGCCGAGCGAACATTTTGGCGTTGTGCGCGTGCATCGCTACGCGCACCTCGACCATGGCCTGGCGCCATCCGTCTTCGCCGTCGTCGGCGACGAAGCAGGCATAGACGCCAGGTTTGCCGGTTTTCTTGTGTTCCAACAGCAAATCGGTCATGCCGGCATAGGCGGAGACGACAAAGGCGCGATTATAGAGAGCGGAGCCCTTGCGCCCCCCGATCAAGACATTGTCGAAGAGCGTATCGGTCGCGGCCATGGACGTGCCGCCGATCTTCTCGACGCTATGACCGCCGCTCATGCGAGCGCTTCTTCCATAAGCGAACCACTCTGCGGCACCAATGCCTGCGGCTCGCCGCGCGCGGCGATGAAACTCGGCCGCGGATTCTTCGCGCCGAATGGCGCTTGCAGACGGTTGCTCACGGCATTGTAGACGAAGAATGCGTTGGCGCGCGGGTACGGCGTGATATTGCCGTTCGATCCATGCATGGTGTTGCAGTCGAAGATCACGACCGTGCCGGCCTTTCCGGTTGGCGCGGTGATGCCGTGGCGATGCGCCAGTTCGGTCAGGCTCTGCCGATCGGGCACGCCATACTCCTGCTTCTTCAGCGAGGTGCGATAGTGGTCATCCGGCGTCGCGCCGATGCAGGTCAGGAAGACACGATGCGATCCCGGCATCAACATCAGGGGGCCGTTGTCGGGCGTATTCTCGGCCAACAGCACCGACATCGACAACGCGCGCATGCGCGGCATGCCGTCCTCTACGTGCCAGGTCTCAAAATCGGAATGCCAGTAGAACTCCTTGCCTTCAAAGCCGGGCTTATAGTTCAGGCGTGATTGATGGATGTAAACCTTGTCGTTGAGCAGGAACTGGGCGACGCCGGCCAGCCGCGCGTCCGAAGCGAGGCGATCGATCACGCGACTCTGGGCATGAATCTCGAAGATCGAACGGATCTCATCGCTGCCGCGCTCGGTGATGATCGTCTCCGGGTTGAGACCATCGGGGCCCGACAGCAATTCCTTCGACTGCTTCTGCAGAAAGGCGACTTCGTCGGCAGAGAAGACGTCCTCGAGCACGAGAAAGCCGTCGCGATCGAACTGCTCGGCTTGCTGCCTGGTCAGGGACGCATTCTCGTTCCAAACGCCGTGAACGACGGGATCGAGGCGCGGAAGCATTTGCGCTTCCGCAGTGATGCGGGACGGATAAATGTCGGTCATTTTTATTCTCTCCTTCAAAAAGGGTCAGGAGTTGACGGCGACCTTCTGTGCCGAGGCGGCGGCTTCAGCCGGATAGGCCCCATTTTCATCGTGCACTTCCTGGCCGGTGACCGGCGGGTTGAACACGCAGGCGGTCAGGATGTCGGTCTCCGGGCGAACGATGTGCTTATCGTTGTTGTTCAGCGCATACATCACGCCCGGAGCAAGCTTGTGGATCTCGCCGGTGCCGAGATCCTCGATGGTTCCGCTCCCCTCCAGCACAAACACCGCCTCGAGGTGGTTCTGGTAATGCATCCGAAGTTCTTCCCCGGCGTACATCGTAGTGATGTGGAAGGAGAAACCCATCCCGTCGCCTTTGAGGAGAAGCCGGGCGCTGTCCCAGCCCTTCGATTTGACGAGCCGATCGGTCTTTCGGATGTCGTTGAGTTGACGAACGATCATTGTATTTCCTTTCGAAGTTGTCGTTATTCGGCCGCAACGCCGTAGCTGCCGCTCATGACCGTGCGAACCGAGTCCTCGAGAATGTCGAGGCCAGCCGAAAGCACGGCGTCATCAATTGTGAGAGGCGCCAGCACCTTGACGATTTCATCGTGTGCGCCGCTGGTCTCGATGATGAGTCCGGCGGCGAAACAAGCGCGTGTGATGGCATCGGCGATTTCTCCGGAACCGACATTGATGCCGCGCATCATGCCGCGACCGCGCGTCGAGAAACCGAACGGTGCGGCGATCGCCTCCAGGCGCCTCGCCAACAATTCACCCCTGCGCAGAACATCCTTTTCAAACGCATCGTTCTTCCAAAAGCACCGCAGCGCCGCCGCCGCCGTCACGAAGGCGTGGTTGTTTCCGCGAAACGTGCCGTTGTGTTCTCCGGGGGACCACTGGTCCAATTCTCGCGGGAACAGCGTAAGCGCGAACGGCAATCCCATCCCGGAGAGCGATTTCGCCATGGTGACGATGTCAGGCTTGATGCCCATGTCCTCGAAGCTGAAGAACTTGCCGGTGCGACCGCAGCCGGCCTGGATATCGTCGACGATCAGCAAGGCGCCATGCCGCTTGGCGATGTCGGCAATCGCCCGCAGCCATTCCGGCGACGCGGTGTTCAGTCCTCCCTCGCCCTGAACCGTCTCGACGAGAATCGCCGCCGGTGCATCGAGCCCGCTGGACGGATCGGACAACCGCTGATCCAGCAGTGCGGCAGTATCGACGTCGGCGCCGTAATAGCCCTCATAGGGTTCGTGACTGACGTGGTTGAGCGGCACGCCGGCGCCGGAGCGTTTGGCGGCGTTGCCAGTACAGGCAAGCGCGCCCAGCGTCATGCCGTGAAAGCCGTTGGTGAACGCGATCACCATTTCACGTCCGGTCACCTTGCGGGCAAGTTTAATCGCCGCTTCAACCGCGTTGGTGCCGGTGGGTCCAGTGAACATCGCGCGGTAGTCCAGCCCCCGCGGCTTCAGGATCAGCGCTTCGAATGTTTCGAGAAACTCCGCCTTGGCGTCGGTGTGCAGGTCCAATCCGTGCGCGATGCCGTCGGCCGAAATGTAGTCGACCAGCGCCTTCTTCAGCGCGGGATGGTTGTGCCCGTAGTTGAGGGTCGAGCACCCCGACAGGAAGTCGAGATAGCGTCCACCCTGATTGTCGTACATCCAGACGTCTTCGGCCCTGTTGAACTGGCGCGGCATTGCGCGCGCGTAGCTGCGCACTTCGGATTCCCGGCGCTCATAGATGGACCGGTCCGGAATGCGGCCGGTCGGTTTGGGTCGTGTCTGGCGAACAAGCGTGGTTGTGGTCATGTCGTCAGGTCTCCTGATCTTGTTTTCGGGAGGTTCGGCTTGGCAGTGGGCCGATGCGAGCCAGCCATTCGGTGGCGTGCTCGCCGGCGAAGTGCGCATCGCGTTCGAACATCGCGCTTTTGGTCAGCGAACTGCCCCATGCACGCGCCAAACCGTTGAACAATGCCCATGACGGCACATTGTCGTCGGTGACCGTGGTGATGAGATGCGTGACGCCTTCGGCGGAGGGCCGCTCCAACAGGGCGTTGATCATGCGCCGGGCAAGCCGCGCGCCGCGCGCCGCGCCTGCGACCGCCACTTGCCAGACGAAGAAACTGTTCGGCTCCGCCGGTGGTCGATAGCCCGAGACCCAACCGAGAATCTCGTGGTCACGCTCGGCAACGATGCACGTCTCCGCAAAATGCGTACACTGAAGCAGATTGCAGTAGGGAGAATTGGTATCGAGCGGGGCGCAGGACGCAATCAAGCGGGTGATTGCCGGACCATCCGGCGCCACCGGCTTTCTCAGCCGAAACGCTTCTCGCGAATCCGGAACGGCGTCGGAAGCCGCCGGCGCAAGTTGACCGGATGGCTTGATATAGCGAATCCCTATTGTTTCGTGCTCCGAACTAATTGCTTTACTCTCCGTACTATATTGAACTTATCCTATGGGCTTTTTCGTGGCAAGTTCGAGATTTAAGCCGTAAATCTTGCAATTCAACCTGACATAATAATTTGTAAATTAAATGATTTTTGAAGAATGTTAACCGGAACCATCCACGATTCGCCTCGGCTCGGCGGCAGCGCTATGTACAGGCGCATGAAGTCAGAAATCCCCTCATTGACGTTACGCGCCCTGCGACGGGTGCTGCGGGCAACCGAGATCGGCAGCCGCCAACTGGCCGTCGCGACCGGCCTCACCACATCGCAATGGCTGGTGCTGCGTGAGATCGACGCGCACCCGAAAACGACACCGGGTGTCATTGCGCAGGCGCTGCAGTTCAGCCAGGCAACGATCACGACGATCGTCGATCGACTTGTTGCTCTCGGCCTGGTACAGCGCCAGCGCAATGCCCGCGACAAGCGCCAGCTTCTGCTGACCGCCACTGCAGCGGGCAGAGATGTCGTGGCGAACGCACCCGATCTGCTTCACCTAACCTTCACTGAACGCTTCATCGAGTTGCCGCAGTGGGAGCAGGCAATGATTCTGTCGGCTGTTGAGCGGCTTGCCTTGCTTATGGATGCACAACACATCGATGCCGCACCGCTGCTGGACAGCGGCGCCATCGATCGGTCCCAGCCGAAGTAAATCGATGCGCGCCAGTTGAATGGACACCGAACGCCGATGGGAAAAGAAAATCGAGAAGTTCAACAGTCAGAAAAAAGTCCGTCGTGAAGCACCGGCGAACTCACTGCGCTACGTCAGATTTCTTTACGGCCGGGTTGATAAACTGAAGATTGGCCACAACTGATCGTTGGAAGCCGATGTTACCGTCACGGTGCGTCAAGCCGACAGCTTTCGCAATCCCGCCGTGTTTCCAGCCAAGGATACTGCGTGAATCGATCCGATATGCAATCTGCCAGTCATCGACATCGACTATCCCCCATGCAGGTACGCCGCACTGATGGCCGAGCCGATTCACCTGTTTCGAGTCCTCTGGAACGACGTCATTGTCGATACACACGAGTCAATGAAAGGAAGGACGTCCGATGCAGGTGCTGGTGACCGGCAACGCTGGCTTTATTGGTTTCCACACGGCGAAGCGGCTGCTGGAACGTGGTGACTCGGTCATCGGGATCGATATCGTCAATGACTACTACGACCCTGCCCTGAAGCAAGCGCGCCTCAAGGCGCTGGACGAGGTCGCTGAACGATCGCCTGGCAGCTATCGATTCATTCGCGCCGATCTGGCCGACCGCCGCACGCTTGAGCATTGCTTTGCCGAACATCAATTCGATCGCGTCATACATCTCGCGGCACAGGCCGGCGTGCGCTACAGCCTGGAAAATCCGCGCGCTTACGTCGAAAGCAATATCGTCGCATTCACGAATCTTCTGGAATCCTGTCGTGAGGCACGGACGGCCCACCTTGTCTACGCCAGCACAAGCAGCGTTTATGGCGCCACACCAAAATGCCATTTAGCGAGCATGACGGCGCGAACCATCCAGTGCAGTTCTATGCGGCCACCAAGCGCGCCAACGAACTGATGGCGCACAGCTACAGTCACTTGTTTCGGTTGCCGACCACCGGCCTGCGCTTCTTCACGGTCTATGGGCCATGGGGGCGGCCGGATATGGCGCCGTTTCTGTTCACCAAGAGTATCTTTGCCGATGAACCGATCAAGCTGTTCAACAACGGCGAGCACATGCGCGATTTTACCTATATCGATGACATCATCGACGGAATCTTGCGCACCAGCGACGACATTGCGCGTCCAAATCCGGCTTGGGACGGTCTACATCCGGATCCGGCGACGAGCAGCGCCCCCTTCAGAATTTTCAATATCGGCAACAGCAAGCCGGTTATGCTGTCGGAATTCATCGAAGCGATCGAGGCCGCGCTGAACAAAAAGGCGATCAGGGAGTTGCTGCCGATGCAGCCAGGCGACGTACCAAGTACCTTTGCAGATGTCAGCCTGATTGCCTCAGGCGTCGGTTATCAACCACAGACCGCCGTGCGCGAAGGCGTTGCCCGCTTCGTGCAATGGTATCGCGAATACGCCAATCGGTAGCTCGCGGAATAACTCTTCGATTCTTCGAGAGATGCGAAGACCATCCACCGCACGCAAAGCCAGGCACTCGTCAGGGATGGAGGGCCGGACGGGACATCATCCGGGTTCATCGCTTCCAGCCTGCAGATCCGGGAACTTGAGCAAGAGCTCCACCTTCAGCGCTTCGAACTGCGCGATGTTATGGTCGAGCTGTTTCAGCCGATCTTGACCGCTTTGAATTTCGCTATCCATCTTGTTCAGGTAGCTCGCGTCTCCATCGTCGCGATCGATGTATTCATCGACGTTGTTGCCGACGGTCACTGCTGCGCGTGACAGAACATCCGCGACACGTCGCGCAAGACCGGTTCGCTCGGAGATCGCGGCCGTCAACGCCTGATTGATTGCGTTAGCAACGAGAGTGACGTTCGCGACATCGGACTGACGATCCCGATCCCGCGACCGCGTACGAAACAATGCACCGCGACCGCGAAAAACCTGACCTAACATTTCTTTCAATGCAGCAACCCTCGCGGACCATGAGGATAGTCTCAAACGAATACGGCAGACGTTCGGAAGCTTACCGCTCGATTGCGAGATTTCTTTGACCCGATACAGCCGGAACAGCGACTAAGCATGGAACCGGCCCGACGTCATCAATCAATTAACAACCGACATCTTGAAGTTTCCTCAGTAAGTTACCGGCTGAGGACGCCCGACACCGCAATAGTGGAATCCATTTCGCATCGCGTCTTCCGGTGAATAAATGTTCCGCAGATCGATGATGACCGGGCATGCCATGATGGCTGCCAGCTCACCCAAGTCCAACGCGCGAAACTGTTCCCACTCGGTGACGACCACGAGTGCATGGGCTCCCCGCGCACAATCCTGTGCATCGTCGCAAAAGGAAACGTCGGTTAAAACTCTTCGTGCCTGCCCCATTCCGACCGGATCGAACACCCTCACGTTGGCACCCATGTCCTGCAACGCCGTGATCAACGGAATGGATGGCGCATCGCGCATATCGTCCGTATTCGGCTTGAAGGTGACGCCCAGCACGGCGATCGACTTTCCGCGGATGTTGCCCCCAAAGGCGTTCGCCACCTTGCGCGCCATCGCTCGCTTGCGCTGATCGTTGACGGCAACGACGGTTTCGACGATGCGGAGAGGCGCTTCATTGTCCTGTCCGGTCTTGATAAGCGCCATTGCATCCTTCGGAAAACACGAACCGCCGAAACCGGGACCGGCATGAAGAAATTTCGAGCCGATCCGATTGTCCAGACCAATTCCGCGCGCAACATCCTGAATGTTCGCGCCAACCTTCTCGGCCAGATCGGAAACCTCATTGATGAATGTGATCTTCGTGGCGAGAAACGAGTTTGCCGCATACTTGGTCAGCTCCGCGGTGCGACGATTCGTATGGAGAATTGGCGCCGCGTTGAGATAAAGCGGCCGATAGACCTCTCCCATGATCGCAGCAGCACGCTTGTCTTCGCTTCCGATGACGATCCGGTCAGGATGTTTGAAGTCCCGGATCGCAGCACCTTCCCGAAGGAATTCGGGATTGGAAACCACCGCGAAATCGGCATTCGGATTTTCGTCGCGAATGATCCGCTCGACCTCATCACCCGTTCCAACCGGCACGGTGGACTTCGTCACAATGACCGTGAACTTCCCGGACAATGCGCCGGCCAGCTCCCGCGCAACGTCATACACATATGACAGGTCCGCGTGGCCGTCGCCACGCCGCGACGGCGTACCGACCGCAATGAAGACAACTTCAGTTTCGGCAACCGCGGCCTTGAGATCGGTCGAGAATGCCAGTCGACGTTGCCGTACGTTACTCGCCACAAGGTCCGAGAGGCCCGGCTCATAGATTGGTATTTCGCCGCCGTTGAGCGCCTCGATCTTTCCGTCATCCTTGTCCACGCATGTGACGTGATGCCCGAAATCGGCAAAGCAAGCTCCCGACACCAGGCCAACGTAACCTGCTCCGATCATGGCAATTCGCATTGACTGGGATCTCCTGTATCCGAGTTCGTCCGTGGCGCTTGTTCGCGCAAACGCGACAGAACTCCGAGATTGATCTCAAGCGCTCAGAATGGCGTATCCGTCCTGAGTTGGCGGAAAGAAAAAGAAGTTGTTCACGTAGGAGCGACCTCGCTTACGGCCTCCGTTCGGAAGAAGAGAGTCCGCATCCTGGAAAATCTCGACATCGAAATGGTCGACCGACACGACGTCTCCATCCTCCAGAAAGAATCCTCGATACGATCGATTGCGAAAGAACTCGAATATGGATTGCGTCGCTCCGGGCCGATGTCGGTCCTCCGCTTCAACCAGAAACACCGGCTGGCTCCGCTCAAGCAAATCCGTCGCTCCGTTCAGCACGCTGAGTTCATGTCCCTCGACATCGATTTTCACGAAGGCCACGCGCTCTTGAACGACGTCATCCAGTCGCGCAGTCGTAACCGGCGTCGCCAAACCGGATTTCGTGGATAGATCCGACTGCGGCTCGATGGAAGCAAGTCCATGAACCAAACCAGCCTCTCCGGCCGGGATGAAAAGCTCCGCCTGCCCTTCACGGTCCGACAATGCGATTTCATGGACGCGAACATTGCCGGCGGACGTATGACGCAGCACGTCGGCCATGTCGCTTGACGGCTCGAATGCATGAACGCACTTCGACATCTGCGCGAGTTCGCGCGTGTAGAGGCCGCAGTTCGCTCCCACGTCGACCGCAACGGCATCCAGGGGAACCACCTTATGAAGAACGGAAAGTTCGACCTCGGCCGTTTTTGGACGGCGCATCAGGTGCCAGCGGAGCCAGAACGACGGAAAGGCTGTCTTGATCATGTTCTTGGTCGATCGAATCGGATTCATGCCGCCACTCCTTCCTTGCCACATCGTGCGGCGCAGGAGATGAAATGCGCATCGCGGTGCGACGTCGTCATTCAGACCCTGTGATAGATATCTTCGGTTCGAACGATATCGTCCTCGCCCAGATACGGACCCGACTGCACCTCGATCAGGTTGAGTGGGACCTTGCCCGGATTTTCCAGGCGGTGCATGCAACCGAGCGGCACGAAGATCGATTCATTTTCACGGAGCAGGATTTGCTCATCGTCGCGCGTCACCACGGCGGTACCGTTCACGACGATCCAGTGCTCCGCGCGATGGTAGTGCTTCTGGAGCGAGAGTTTCGCCCCCGGATTGACCGTGATTCGCTTCACCTGAAAGCGGTCACCGGCGTGGATCGACTGATAGTAGCCCCATGGTCGATTGACGCGCTGGGCTTCGGTTGCCGCGCGATGCCCGTTCGTCTTCAACTGCCGAACCAGCTTACCGACATCCTGGTCTCGCTCCTTGGTCGTAACCAGCACGACATCGGGCGTTGCCGTAATGACAAGATCGCGAATGCCAAGTGCCGCGACCAGCGGTCCCTCGCCGCGAACGTAGCAGCCGCTTGCGTCTTCCACCACAACATCGCCGACGACGACGTTTCCACCGCCATCCTTGTCGCCGACATCCCACAAGGCAGACCAACTCCCGACGTCGCTCCAACCGAAATCGGTGGGCACCACGGCCGCGTGATCCGTCTTCTCCATCACAGCATAGTCGATCGAAATGGATGGGCTGGAACTGAACGTCGTCTCATCCAGACGAAGGAAGTCGAGATCCTTGGTTCCGCGCGCCAAAGCCGCCTTGCAGGCATTCAGCACGTCCGGCGCAAGCTTTTGCATTTCCTTGAGAAGAACGCGAACCGGCAGCAGGAAGATTCCGCTGTTCCAAGCATGATCGCCGGCGTCAAGGAGCCTCTGCGCAAGCTCCTGACCGGGTTTCTCTACAAATCCCGCAACCTGGTTCGCGCCGGCAGCGGTCAACGGCTTTCCGATGCGGATATAGCCAAATCCAGTCGCCGGCTGCGTGGGTTTGATGCCGAACAATGTCAGCTTTCCGCGTTCTGCCGCCGAGAGACCCGTCTCGATGGCAGCCTGAAACTCAGCCGCATCCTTGATCCAATGGTCGACCGGCGTCACCAGAATGACGGAATCCGGATTGCGTTCGCTGGCAACCAGCGCAGCCACCGTAATCGCCGCGGCCGTATTTCGACCGACCGGCTCCAGAATCATGACCGGATCGATGACGCCAACCGCGCGCAACTGATCGGCTATCGCAAAACGATGCTCGACATTCGCAACGACGATCGGATCGTCAAATAGCGTGGCATCTTTCACCCGCAACGCGGCCTGCTGCAACAGCGTCTTCTCGCCGAGCAATGACAATAGCTGCTTCGGACAAGCTTCGCGCGACAGCGGCCAAAGTCGTGTTCCGGCGCCACCGGATAGCAGAACCGGAATGATCCGGCCTGATCGCTTCATCATCGTTCTACCTCGGGATGCGCCGCGTACGGCCAGGACGGTGCGTCAGGATCCGGATCCCGACAAGAATTCACGTCGAACCGTTCGCAACAGCACCTCGACGTCCATCTGAAACGACCATTTTTCGATGTAGTCGAGATCATAGTCGATGCGCTTGATCGCCAGATCCGGCTCGGCGGTGCTTCCCCGACAGCCGCTCACCTGAGCAAGGCCCGTGATCCCCGGACGTGCGATGTGTCGCTGGAAATAGTAGGGAACCAGCTCTTCGTAGCGAATGTCGGCGGCGAGCATACCCGGCACGTGTGGCCGCGGCCCCACCAGCGACATATCTCCCTTAATGACATTGATCAGCTGTGGAATCTCATCGAGACTGGTTCGACGAAGTATGCGACCGATCGCAGTAACTCTTGGATCGTCGGCTACGGTCTGCTTAACCCCCGCGGGATCGCCGTCCGCAACTCGCATCGTCCGGAATTTGTAAATCTTGAACAGACTGTTGCGATAGCCGTGGCGGTACTGACGAAAGAAAGCAGGTCCGCGCGATGTCGTCTTGATCGCAATCATGATTCCCAGGAAGAGCGGAGCAAAAAAGATCAGCGCCAACGACGCGGCGACGACGTCAAATGCTCGCTTCGCGTGCGATGATGCAGGTTCACCACGCGTCGGGGCACTCCGGCCTCGAGGGTGATAAGCGCCTCTTCGAACATATCCTACGGGCCGCGTCGAAATGAGATTCTGCGACCTCCACATCGGCGTGACGTTGTTTCCAGCCGAGCGTGCTGTAGCTGTAGACGACATTAATCTCGCTCTCGACTCAATGTTGCAAGCACGACAAATACGCAGTCGCCCCAATGTTCCTCGGATACCCAATTTGAATCACGCGCTTTGCGGAAAGGCGCTTCGTCAAATCGGTAAGCGCGACAACAGGTCATTGTCGTGGACGCACACTCTCCGGCTTTCTTTGGAAGAAATAGGGCGGGAAAGCGAAAAGTTTGCGCACTGCACATTCAACACTTCAACGCCACCGGCCCAAACAGACGATGCGCGTTTCGCATGAGGCGCCTGATGCAGTGTGCCTCCTGACGATTCACGCACCTCTCTCGTTTGATGATCCGCCCGCTCCTCTCGTCCGCTCGAGCGCGAGATCACAAATAGTGTCATGTCGTGGATTATTTTTACGAGGAGGGTCCAGCCCGATTGTTGCCGCGGGCTTGTGCACCTTATGATCACGTTTCAGGCAGGCCATTTACCAAAAGCTAAACGCCGTTCCATACTATTCCGGCCCATTGCGGTTCCCGTCAGCTCCTGTGAGCCGAAGATGATTGCCAAGCTGAAGAACACAGAAACGCCGGGTGTCGACGGACACCCCGCAAACGCATCGTCAGCGGAGCGAGCGATGATCGCGGGTCAAGCGAACATCTCTTCGTCAACGGCGCCAGCCGACGGCTCGGGCCGACGGCTCAGGAATTTGCTCATTCTGGCCAACGTCGTCGCATGGATCGCAATTCTTGGCTTGATCAAAGTCTTTTTCTTCTAGATTTTGTGTTCTTCTAGATTTTGCGCGATGGACACATAACAGCGCCTTTTCGCAAGCTGACCGCCCCGCTTCCGGATCCTAAAAATGCAGCCTTCGCCCCTTGGCGCCCTGCCACCCGGCATCCGGGTGTATGCCATCGGCGATATTCACGGTCGCTCCGATCTGCTCGCCGACATCATCGATCGGATCGACAACGACATTCACAGGCGCCCGGTCGAGCGAGCCATTGAGGTCTATCTTGGCGACTACATCGATCGCGGCCCCGATTCAAAAGGCGTCATCGACCAACTTGCCGTCCGGATGATTCGCCGCCGCGCCGTTTGCCTACGAGGCAATCACGAAAGCGTCTTCGAAGATTTTCTCATTAATCCCACCATTCTGCCACATTGGCTTCAGCTTGGCGGACTGCAAACACTCGCATCTTATGGAATATCATCGGGATCCTGCGATCCAACGACCCCGACGACCACTCAACGACTGTTGCAAACGGCACTTCCAAGAACACATCAATTATTCCTTCAATGTTTGCAAAGCAGCTTCTATTGCGGCGACTATCTGTTCGTACATGCCGGCATTCGTCCCGGCATCCCCCTGGATCAACAAGATCCGCAGGACCTGATCTGGATTCGCGACGATTTCCTGACATCAGATCAACGACATGCCAAGATCGTCGTGCACGGTCACACGCCCGTCGCACATCCGGACATCCGACATAATCGAATCAATATTGATACCGGAGCATGGCGCAGCGGGGTGCTTACTTGCGTGGCGATCGAGGCATCGACCGTTCTCGTACTTTGACTTCTCTCGCCTTCAATTTAAGTCTTGTGGGCAACTCGCGATAATTGCGGCGAGCGATCGCTCACAAATGGAACTTTCATCACATTCTTTTGCCGTCTTTCGTCGCCTTACTTCCTCGCGACGCGATCGCGTCAATCCTCGCTCGCTAATCAGATGTGGTCGACATGTTGCAACGATGCATTCTTATGCTGCTCTTCTGCGCTATCACCTGTGCTGGCGCAGCAGTACTCAATGTACAAGATGTATCTGCTGCCGAACGCGCGGCGCATACATCTCGATCCCCGAGTTACGTCCTTGGCCCGAACGATAGAATTCGCGTCAAGGTCTATGGCGAGCAGGATATCACCGGCGAGTACGAAATCGACAGCACGGGAACCGTTTCGATTCCGCTTGCGGGACATATAAAGGCTTCCGGACTGACAACACGACAGGTCGAGCACGCAATCAGAGCCGCCCTTTCCAAGGGAATCGTGCGCGATCCACGCGTGAACGTCGAGGTTGCCGCCTATCGTCCGTATTACATTCTCGGAGAAGTCAAAAAGAGCGGAGAATATCCGTACCGGAATGGCTTGACGGTTCTGGATGCTGTCGCAAGCGCCGGCGGATTCACCTACCGCGCGAACGAAGGCAAGGTTTATCTTCGCCGATCGGGAAGCACGATAGAAGAAGTTCACCCGCTGACAGCGCCTGTTCTCGTTTACCCGGGCGACAATATTCGGATCCCTGAGCGTTACTTCTGATCATACGACAGATCGCACGCTGTGTTTCGTTCTGGATTCGCCTGCGTCATCGGAGACGTCACAGTATCGTCGCTATGCAGTGCAACACACTCCAACGATGGGAGCTCGTCTTCAGCCGATCAAGCACGAGTCTTCGAGACTTTCCTTCGTAAAGAGAGCTGATCTCACGGCCTCAATAAGCCGAGTGGAGCACACTCTCTAGCCACATCCTGAACAATACAATGACCACGATTTCCATGATGCAGGGCTATTTGCTGCAGGGTCCACTGGATGAAATGTGTTGTTGCGTACATCGCGGTTGCCGGCCTGTTGCTGACCAGTTCGTCCCAGTCGGATGCACAGGTCATTCCATCAACAAGGGTGTTGGTCGACCCTCCGTGGAATGCCCAACGCGTCTTTGAACCATCCTCGTTGCCGGAGTTGACCGATCGAGACAGCGACGAAGAAGTCCCACCCGAGGATATGCCCGTGATGAAGCGACAGCAGCCAGGATACGAGCCGGTCGGAATACGTTCCGGTGCGTGGATGTTCAACCCGGCGTTGACGTCAGGATTGCTCTACGACAGCAACGTGTTCTCCTCGAGCACATTCAAGCGCTCCGACATCGCTGCAGTTGTAGCGCCGTCGTTGCGTGCGCATACGCTATGGGAACGTCACGGCATCGACCTCAAGCTGGACGGTGAATCCATCAACTACAGACAGAATCCAAGTCTTGATCAGACCAATGCGCGACTACGCGGCAGCGGATGGTTCGATTTCGCGCACGACATGGTCCTCCTTACCAGTTTCCAGATCGCGCACCTGAACGAAGGCGTCGGAACCTTGAGTTCACCGGTGAATGCAGTCCAACCGACGCCGTATGACCTCATGTCGGGCGATGTAACCTTGCGCAAGGAATTCAATCGCTTGACCAGCTCGGTTGGTATCAGCGTGGATTCATACGACTATGGATCGACCCGCGCACAGGATGGATCAACGATCAATCAGGACGGTCGGGACGGACAGATCTATCGCCTGCACGGTCGCCTCGATTATGCTTTCTCGCCCAAGCTGGGATGGTTCACGGCCGTCGAAGGCAACGAGCGTAACATTCGCGGAACGCCGGACCAGACGTTGAATTCCCATGGCTACCGCACCCTGACGGGATTTACGGTTGCGCTCACTCACTTGATCAGCGGGGAATTCGGCGCAGGTTACGCCGAACAGGCCTTTGCAGATTCGACGATCGGTACCATCTCCGGTCCGGCGTATCGTGCGATGCTGATGTGGCGTCCGACGCCGTTGATCGACGTTCATTTCAGGGCGGAACAAATCGTCACTCAAACGTCGGATACCAGTTCAACCGGCGTTCAGGCCGATGCCATTCAGGTCGGCGTTGATTATGAGTTTCGACGTAACGTAATCGTTTCGGTGCGCGGTGGCTACGAGAAGGATCGCTTTTTTGGGCAGACGCGAAGCGACGCGGTCATAACCGCCGATGCCCGCGTCAAGTATATGATGAACAGATTTGGCGCGGTTTCGCTTTTCCACCGTTATACGCAGCGCAATAGCAATATTCCCACCTTCAGCTTCGACAAACATCAGGTAGGGATCAATGTTACAGCGCAGTTCTGACTCCTCGCATGCAACGCTGGATCAACCCGTAGCGGCGACCCCGGGCCCCGGTACCCAGCCGACGGTCGACCTCGTACAACTCGTCCGCATATTGCGGCGCCGGTGGAAGGCGATTGCGGCGATCACGCTCTCGCTGGTCGCCATTGCGCTCGTCTATATCCTCCTCTCACCCACGCTATACACCGGGACAGCGACCGTACTGGTGGACCCGCGTCGAACCAACGTGGTCGATCAGAATCAGAATGTGCTCACCAATTTTGGTACCGATGATGCGACCATCGAAAGTCAGGCTCTTCTGATTCAATCGATCGCAATCCTGCGGGGTGTCGTCGATGATCTGAAACTGACGGAAGATGACGAGTTTGGGCCGAAGCCAAGATTGCTCGATCCACTGTTGCGTCTGTTTTCGGATCGTTCCCCAACCGACGACGCCAATCTCCATGATCGCATCCGCGCAGCCACGATCGGTCTTCTCAGAAAACGCACGAAAGTCGTGCGACAGGGAACAACTTTTCTCGTCGACATCAACGTCAGCTCGGAGACCCCCCGAAAAGCCGCCGAGATCGCGAACGCAATCGCAAAACGATACTTCGAAGAACAAGTGCGCGCCAAGAACGATTCCACCAAGATCGCTGCGGCTTGGCTGAACAAACAGATTGGGGAGTTGAAGGCTCGGGTCGTCGCATCGGACAAGGCCGTCCAGGATTATCGCGCTGCCAACAATCTTGCGGTTTCGCAGGGTGTTACCATCAATGATCAGCAAATCACCGACCTCAACAATCAACTGGTTTCGGCCCGCACGCAGACCGCCGAGGCCAAGGCAAAGTACGATCAGGTCCAATTGGTGGCGAAGTCGGGCGGCGATCCCGGCGGCATAAATGCAGCGATTTCGTCCGAAATGATCACCAAGCTGCGCACGCAATACGCCGATATCGCCAAAAACGAGGCCGATCTCCGCAGCCGATACGGGCCCCGTCACCCGCTGGCCACCCACGTCAGCGCCCAGTTGCGGGATACTCAGAAACTCATAAATGACGAAATCAAGCGCATCGTCGAAAGCACGAAGCACGATTACGACGTCGCCCGCTCGAGGGAAACTTCGCTCCAGCAAAGCCTGGGCCAACTCCAGGATATTTCGAGTTCGTCGGGCCAGGCCATGGTGCGTTTGCACGAACTGCAACGTGAAGCGGACGCCAATCGCACGCTGTATGAATCCTATCTGGCGCGCTACAAGGATACGGCGGCGCAAGAGAGCCTTGAAATGCCGGACTCCCGGATCGTCGCCAATGCGGGCGTCCCGGTCCGGCCGACATCGCCAAGGACGAAGCTCATTCTGGGCTTCGCATTGCTGCTCGGACTTGGCGGCGGATCGCTCGCGGCTTTTCTGATCGATTATCTCGACCGACGCGTCAAAACGCTCGAACAGGCGGAGGCGATCTCCGGAGTTCCGGCCCTTGCCGCCGTTCCTTTAATCGGCGCCCGTGAGATTGCCCGTCGCGCACAGCGCGGACGGAAGGAGTTGACGAAATACAATCCCAGAGCGGTGCGGCTGCTTCCTCCCTCGTTGCAGCCGCCGCTGGCCCGATATGCCATCGATGAACCGGGAACGTTTTTTGCGGAGGCGATCCGAACGGTGCGCCTGTCGATCCAGCGAACGCGACGATTCGAACCTATACAAACCATCCTCGTGACCTCGGCACTGGATGGTGAAGGAAAGACGACGCTGGCGGCAAATCTCGCGGTCTCCCATGCCACGCTGGGCATCAAGACGCTCCTGATTGACGGGGACCTGCGCAATCCCGAGTTGACCCGTTCCCTCAGTCCTAATGCCGATGCGGGATTGCTGGAAGTCGCGACCGGTCAGATCCCGCTGGAACAGGTGCTGCTGCTCGATCGCAGTACCGGTCTTTCCATCCTGCCGTCGGCCGCGATGAGAGACCATGACACGATCACGGAATTGATGTTCTCCCAACAGATGAGCGATCTCATCGATCGTCTCCGCCATCACTTCGAACTGATCATCATCGATTCTCCGCCGCTGGTTCCGTTGGTCGACGGGCGCGCCCTGGCGGAGCTGTCCGATCGCATCATTCTCGCCCTGGCATGGGATCAAACGCCTGAAGACGTGGTGGCCCATACGATCGATCTTCTTTCTCCCGTTTATGACCGACTTCTCGGCACCGTATTGACCCGTGTCGATCTGCGACGACTGCGCTTCTACGATTATTATCGCAGCTCAGCCTATCTCAAACCTTACGGCGTCTCCGGACTCGATTCCGGGGCAGCAGCATGACGACCCGACGGACGATGCGTCCCCTGTCGTCCGGTTCTCCAGCGATCGCACAAGCGATCCGCCCTGCCGGAGTGCGGTACTCCGGCGCGGAAAAGCTGCCGCCCCATCGCCGAGGCGTGGCGCGCAGTTCGCCTATCGATGCGACCATATCGGCCCTCATGCTCGGCGCCGTGATCGTCACATTCACCATCTCGCCTGCAATCCTGACGAACTGGCACATCCACTATCTTACGTCGGGCGGCATCTTCATCGAGAAAGTCCATCCCGCGACTTATCTCACGTTTGCGGCGTTCGGATTGTTGTTGATCCGGCACGGAAACCCCATTGCCGAACTCAGCCGAATGCTCTCGGAAACACGACTGCTGCTTCTGTATCTGTTCTGTTGGCTATTCCTGCTGGCTCAGGTCGTTGTGCTGGATCGTCCCTTCACGATCATCATCGACACGTTCCTTCTTCCGATCATCCTGTTTCTCGCCATCCTGCAGCTTTCGACCTCGCAGCGACGACCATTGATCTGGGCGCTTCACGGCACCCTCCTGCTGAACGTTGCATTGGGATACTTCGAATACGCAACCGGCCACCGGTTGGTCCCGCTGACGCTCGGCAACGTTCTTGTCATCGGAGAATGGCGATCGGCGGCCCTTCTCGGACATCCACTGACTGCATCCGGAATTGTGGCGAGCTATATCATCGCACTGCTTCTGCGACCGCAGATCTGCCCGACGCCGATGCTCCGCCTCACGATCATCACCATCTGCCTTGGATCGATGATGGCGTTTGGCGGTCGTACTGCGCTTGTTTGCGTCCTGGTCGTCGTCGGAGCCGTTTTAGCTTTGGCTGGGTTCCGCCTCCTGCGAGGAAGCCGCACGCCGCTGCTTAACGTAATTCTGGCGATGTGCGTGATGTTCATGCTCGGCGTCGCCGTATTCCTTGCTCTCGACCTTGGCTTCTTTGACAAGATGCTGCTGCGGTTCTCTTCCGATAAGGGCAGCACGCTGGCGCGCTATGCAACCTTCAGTTTCCTTTCCCACTTTGACTGGCAGGAATTGATCTTTGGGCCAAACCCAACGCGAGTGAACGCATTGCAATCGCAGCTCGGCCTGAACTATGGCATCGAGAATTTCTGGATCTCATGCGTCGCCAAATTTGGACTGATCCACACCATCGTGCTGACGATCGGTCTCGTTGCATTCTTCGCGGAGATACTGCGGCGCTCACATCGATCGGCCTGGGTGATCACGATCCTGATCCTGCTCATCGCGCTGAGCTCGGTCAGTTTTTCCTCCAAAAGCATCCAGTTGGCTCAGTTTGTCATTCTCATCACGCTGCTCCTGCCGCGCGATCCGATCCAACGGCCCTCGCCGTCCTTATCGAAGCCGGTCCGCGCGACTATCGGCTACCGTAATCTTCAGTCCGGAGCATCGCATGACCATTTACGTTGATCATACTCATCTCGGACGTCATGTGACGGGACTTGAGCGGATTACTCTTGAACTGTTCTCGCCCGAGGCCTTGGCACCTTTGCCGGTGGTGCCGATCACGGCCAGCGGAACGGCACGAATGATCGCAACCCAAACGCTGGGGCTGCCGATGCGCCTCGCCACGTCATCATCATTGTTGCTGTGTCCCGGCTTTCCGCCAACACCCCTGCTTCGTCCGTTTGCCGACCGCGTCCTTCCCTACATTCACGACATCTTCCTATTGTCCCGCCGCGCCGACCTCAATCCGCGCGCGCGTATCTATATGGCTCCGCCGTTTGCCCTCGCGTTGCGAACGTATCCCCGGTTTCTGGTCAACTCGCTGGAGACAAGAAGCAAGTTGTCCCGACATTGTCGTCCAGACTCCGAAATCGTCCTGTATCGCCCATCCGTTCGAAACGTCTTTGATCTCGATCCGCGCTACCGCGGATCACGTCCCGACGACGATTCCTCGCTGCGTTTAGTCGCCCTCGGCACCGTTGAACCACGAAAGAATTTCGAAGCGGCAGTGGACATTCTCGATGCACTACGAGCACGCGGATATCCCGGCGCGCGCCTGGAAATCATCGGGCGCCCCGGTTGGGGCGACGACTGGTCCAGATTGGCCAAACGTCCCGGCGTGACGTTGCACGGCTATCAGTCCGGCGAGCGCGTCAGGGAAATTCTTGATCGCGCGGATATTCTCGTCTGCACGTCGCATGAAGAGGGGCTCGGGCTGCCTCTGCTTGAAGCCCAATACGCTGGCCTTCCGGTGGCAGCCCCCGACGCACCGATCTTTCATGAGGTCCTGGGACAGTCCGGAATTTTCCTTGACGTCAGTAATCCCGGGACCTCCGCCGAGCAGATTGCCGGAGCAATTTCTTCTCCAGGCTGGCGCACGGGCTACGCGGAACTTGGGACAGGAAACTTGCGTCGCTGGAACGATCTGGCATCTGCCGACCGCTCGATCGTTATCGATCTCATCACCCGGTTGACTCACGACGTGCGGCAATCGCCTGCCGGTTCCGGCCGGAGGAGGATCGATGCCGGCTTACCCAACTAAGACAAGCGTTTGGGCTCGCCGCACCACGCACCCAACGGATCCAGTATCAATCACTCCTCGGAACCAGCGCATTGCAGGACGTTAGGATCACGACCCGGCATCTCGACGCATTGCGGATCATCGCCGCCTGTGCGGTCGTGATCCTGCATTACTCCGACTATGTGAAAGGCGAGAGCGCCGGCCGTTTCATCCATGAGCATACGCAACACTTCAATTTGTTCGTAGATCTCTTCTTCGTCATCTCGGGATTCGTGATCGCAAGCCAGTATCTGCGCAGGGTCGGCGACATGCGATCCATCGGCCGATTCCTGTGGCGACGACTTGCGCGCATCTACCCGCTGCATCTCGCCACACTTGTATTTTACCTCGTTGTTGCCGCCGCCATTCACGGCAACCTGGCGAATACAGCCAACTCCGGGCGTTATCCGCTCTCCGACCTCCCGGCTCAGCTGCTGCTCCTTCATGCGTTGATCGGCGACCGTCTCACGTTCAACTTTCCGAGTTGGTCGCTCTCGGCGGAGATGTTCTGCTACGTCATATTCCCCCTGCTCGCGATGATGGTGGCACACCGACGCAATCTACTGCTTCCCTTGCTGGTGGTCTTGATTGCAGCAAACAGCCTCTTTGCAGTGGCAACCGGAACCGGTCCGTGGGCAAGCTGGATCAATCATGGCGGAGTCTTTCGCGCATTTCCCGCCTTTATCCTTGGCGTCGCCTGCAGCGTGTACCGCGACCAAATCACGCGATGGAGCATTCCTCCCGCTGTTCTCATGATCACACTGGCCGGTTTCACACTATTGGGTTGGTCGATCTCCGAAACGATGGCTCTCGGATGGATATACGTCATTGCAGTCATTGCGATTCACTGTGACTGCGCAGGACGTCAAACACTTCTGACGCGACTCGACATCGCCCGAGGGTCGCCCTTCACCTACTCCTGCTATATGCTGCACATTCCCGTGGCAACGATCGTCATCACACTCGGCAGTCGCCTTACATCGGGTATCCCAGGTCTGGTACCTGCACTGCTTCTCATCGCAATCGCCGTTCTGGCTGCAGCAAGCATTCTCTCCTATCGCTATTTCGAAACGCCGGCTCGAAATGCGTTGAACGAAGCGTTCGATCGCTGGAGCGCAAGCCGCACCGCCGCAGCCATGTCCCCGGAAGGCGAATCCCGATGACGGTCTCGCCGGTCGCGGAACGAACGACGTGGCGGCGGAGCGCTTCCGCGGTTTCGCGCGACGCAAGTATCGATACCATGCGCGGCATTGCGATCTTGATGGTGATCGGAATTCACGCTCTTCCGCAACCGCTTGGGACGCCGTGGGGCATCGTCGTTGACGCCGTTCTCAGGCCATGCGTTCCGATCTTCCTGTTTGCATCTGGCTTTCTCACCGCTCGGTCGGGTCGCGTCGCCTTGGCCAAGCGCTTTCAAACCGCCCTGATCCCTTACACCGTCGCCTTCATCGCCGCCTATGTCTATATGGCGACGCATAATCCCGGTATGGATCATCGGGCCACGACGACCGTCGCCCGCTACATGCTGGCCTACGTGTTCGTCTATTATTACGTCTTCGTATATCTCGGCTGCACAGCAATGCTGTGGTTTGTCTTCCGGATCACGGACGCCCGCGATCCGGAAGAAAGATCCGACCAGCTCGTGGTCATCCTGCTCCTCGCTATCACGATCGGCCTGATTGTCGGCAGCTATATCGATCCATTGCTCGATCGGTTCGGAGCGTCACCATCCATCATCCAGGAAGTTCGACTTCGAGACCTTCCATTCTGGTTCTGCTTCGTCGCGCTCGGAACACTCGTTGGCATTGGACAGTCGTCACGCTGGTTGGGGCGCTCGCATGCTCTTCTTGTTGGCGTGACGCTGGCGTTATTTGCAGTTTATGCCACCGCCCGAGTGATGGTCATCGGCGATTCGGGAAACTACGACTCGATCGCGTATTTCGGATACTCCGCGCTGCTTTGCCTGCTGCTTCTGTCGTTGCAAATCCAGATCCCTTGCCTCGCCTCGCTTGGTTCCGGGAGCTATTTTCTCTACCTTTGGCACATTTTCGTCATCATGGTCCTGCGGGATCACTCTCCGCTTCCGCACCTCGGGGCGGCCGTGGATTTTCTCGCGACATATTCAATCGCTGTCGCGGCCAGTGCCGGCGCACTCCTTGCCGTGCGGACGCTTGCGCCACCGTCCGTCATACGCTGGCTCGGAGCGTAACATGCTGCTCAGGCATACGCTTCTATACATGCCGGCCCAGATCATCGGGCCGCTATTCCAACTGATCGCAATGATCGTCTGGACGCATATCGTCAACGATCATACGCTCGGCGTCATAACCCTCGTAACCGCCACACATGAATTGCTGCAGATCGGTCTGCTGGCTTGGTGGTCGCAATTCGTCCTGCGATTTCTCGGCCGATTTGACGCCGATGGAACGTCATCGCGCTTCTATCCCACCGAAACTGTGGTCATGCTGACGTCGGTGATCCTGCAGAGCCTCGCGATGATTGCCATCTTGCGCTGGGTTATCGTGCCGGATGCCGATGCGGCGCTGCAGATTGCCGCGATTTGCTACGTCGTGACACGATCGTTCAACCTTTATATTGCGGAGCGCGCGCGTGTCCGCCAGCGCATCGGCATTTACACCATCCAACAGATTGTTGGTCCGGCGGCTGGTTTTCTCATCGGCGTCGTTTTGATCAGATGGCTGGGACAGCGGCCGGAGTGGCCGCTTGCGGGTTACGCGATTGCCCAGTTCGTCGCCGCCATCATCGTCCTCCCGAAATTGCGCTGTAGTTTTCGGCTTCAATCGATAGACCGCAATATTATTCGCCACGCCCTGCAGTACGGATTTCCCCTGATTGTCGGAGGCGCACTGAGCTGGGTCGGATTGAATGCTTCGCGATTCGTCGTGAATGATATGCTCGGTGTCGCGGCAGCAGGCCTTTTCGCGGTCGGATATGGACTCGGCCAGCGCGCAGCCGCAGTCGCAGCCATGCTGGTCACGGCAGCCGCCTTTCCGCTCGCGGTCAAACGCATGGAGGAAAGCGGGAGCAAGGCGGCCATGGAACAGCTCGCTCAAAACAGCGCGCTTCTGGTCGCTATCCTGGCACCAAGCATCATTGGCATCTTCGTGCTCCGCACCGAGATTGTCACATTACTGATCGCCGCGCCTTTTCAGCAGATCACCCTCTCGGTTTTGCCGCTGGCGGTTCTCGCTGGCGCCATCCGCAATTTCCGCGCACACTTTGGCGATCAGGTATTTCTCCTGCACAGCCACACCCGCATGATGATGGCAATCTCAGGCATCGATGCCGTCATGAGCGTTATCCTCGGCATCGCCTGCGTGTCGCTCTGGGGCGTGGTTGGGGGTGCGATCGCGACCGTCGTTGCCGCCGCAGTGGCAGCGGCAGCAAGCTTCACCATCGGCTTTCGTGCTTTCGATCTGACGCTTCCCATCGGCCATCTGCTTCGCATCTCTCTCGCAACGGCAGCAATGGCCGTTGCGTTACAGTTGCTTTCCGAAGCATCGAGCTATGTCATGCTCGCTGCGCATATCGCGTTCGGTGCAGCGATCTACGGCGTTGCACTATCCGTTCTGTACGCACCCATGTTGTCGCGGCAGTTACGGCATCGGCTGCAACGGTCCGGCGCATGAGCGCATGCCGCTATGACCTCCGCGACCTTTCGAAGGCGCGCTGCATCGCAAAGTAGAGCGGCTTCTTATTCATGTTGCTGTCGAAAGGCAGCGGCCGCGGCAAGCGGGTCGCGGATGGATTCTTTTTCCGCGCCGCGTCGGTATAAAACGAATAGGTGTCGGAAAGCTCCCAGGTCACAACCATCTTCACTGCCGGAACACGCAGAATGTCGGACAAGAATTTCTCGGCCGTCTCCGCGACCTTGGCGTCGCGGCTTGGGATGTCATCCGGGAAGGTATCGTCCCGCACGTCGAACTCGGTCACGTAAATGTCGACCTTGCGTTCGGCCAACGCATGCACGAATTCAATGAATCTCGCCGGATCGTGCGGATAGCGCGGTTGCAGATGCCCCTGCAGGCCGACAGCGTGAAGAGGTACACCGGCGTGCTTCAGTTCGTCGACCAGCCGCAGGAGTCCGGCGCGGACAACGTGTCCGACGTCGTCGTCACGCTCGGTCTGGGCCTCGTTGAGAACGAACTTCGTCGTCTTGTCGATTTGTCCCGCACGCGCAAAGGCGCGGCGCACATAATCGGTTCCAAACGCATCATACCACGGTCCAAGCCGATACCCGCCGGGCGCTTTATGGCCCGGCCAGAACGGCTCGTTCACGATATCCCAGGATTGGAGCTTTCCTTCGTACCGGCCGACCACTTCATCGATGTAGCGATCGAAGAAGCTTCTTCGTTCCTCTGCGCTCATGGACTTGATCCAAGCTGGAACCCATTCATTCCAGATCAAACAATGCCCGCGCATCGGGATTCTGTTCTGCGCACAAAATTGAAGCAACCGATCGGCACTGCCGTACTGTTTCGGACCGGGACGCGGCGCGATGGTTCCCATCTTCAACGCGACATCGGTTGTAATGATCCGCGTATGCGTCTCGTATAGCGCACGATAAGCGAGATCCTTGTCGATGACCGGTCCAGCGGCAGAACCGAACATTATTCCATTTGCGGCAGCGACTTCACCGAGATTGGGATCTGTCGCCGCGGTTGCTGCCCGAGTGCACATGCCAACACCCGCACCAGCAAGGAGCGACAGCATTCGTCGTCGCGAATGGATCAGTTGCATAGCAACTCCTTCATTTCGAAATTTCATCCATGCATTCTTCGCAAGCAGCGCCATCGTTGCGTCGCAATAGTTCGATTTGATGACGACGATCATCGATCGTCGATGCATGTCAGGATAAATTGCTGCGACATCGCCCGCGGCAGTCAATTGCCAAAGTAAAGCCTGGAGATTGCCATGTTGGACGCGCGGATGCGGCAAGACGATGGCCTCGTGATCGATGGTCTCGCCATCAACACATTCACAATGCCCGAAGCGGTTGCCTCGATCGTCACGGCGGCACAGGCCGGTGATGCCTTCAGCGTCTGCACGCTCAATCTCGATCATGTCGAGAAGCTCAACAAGCAACCGGAATTTCGGGCAGCCTATCGACGAGCGAGGTTTATCACGGCAGACGGATTTCCGATCGTCATCCTGGGTCGCCTCGCCGGCGCCGCGATCGAACGCACGACGGGCGCCGATCTTGTGCATCCACTGTGTGCCGAAGCCGGACGAAACGGTCTTCCAGTCTATCTGTTCGGATCAAACAAGTTGACGCTTCACCGGGCCGCGAGGCGCCTCGCGAAATGTCATCCGGGCCTCGAGATTGTCGGGTCCCATTCGCCCGGCCCGACTTTTGATCCCCATTCCGACGAGGCGAATGAGGCGATCGAACGTATCCGCGATTCCGGCGCAAGACTTTGCTTTGTTGCACTTGGCGCACCCAGGCAGGAGATCTTTGCGGCACGCTGTCTCGATCAACTCCCCTCCACCGGACTGCTATGCATCGGCGCCGCGCTGGACTTCGTCGCAAACACCCAGAACCGCGCTCCCCGGTTTACGCAGAAGACCGGCCTCGAATGGGCATGGCGCATGATGCGCGATCCCCGGCGTCTCGGTCCTCGTTATGCCCGCTGCGCGGTGATGATTCCAAGGCTCGCCATCCGAAGCCTTCCACAGATCCTGAATGCACGTAGGAGAAGGACCGCATGATCTCGACCATCACGCTTGCGCAACGCGCGCGTAATGCACCTCCCGTGAAAGAAGCCCGTTACAATATTTGCCTGATCCATCCGTTCGATCCCCGGGGAGAGAAAGTCGGAGGTCTCGAGACTTACATTCGCGATTTCATCACGTTTCATCCCGATAATACGGACCTGCTGTTGATCGGCGTGGATTCAACTGGTCAGATGCCGCTCGGGAAAATCCACCGATTGACGTTCAGGGGACGATCGTTCGACTTTCTTCCGATTCTTCACTATTCGGATCAGAAAGCACGCGAAGCGGCGCGCAGCATTCGCTCTTCACTGACCGGCCAGTTTTTCGCTGCATTGATCAGTCATTTCGGACTGATTGCGCGATTGATTCGAACACGACGCTGCTCGATCGACTTGCGACGAGTCGAATTTTCCTGGTTGCCGGCCATTCTGCGCTCTCCATTCATACAAATGCTGCACGGCGAAGGCGCGCCAAAGCTGCAGATGGATTCATTGCTCAAGAAGTACTCCTTCGTTCACAATGCCAGCGAACGGTTTGCGGTCGCGATGAGCGAGAAGTTTCTTTGCGTCAATCCGTTCATCACGGAACGGCTTCAAACCACCTACCCCAGCCGACGGGGCAAGATCGATACGCTATGGACCTGGGTTAACACCGAGATATTTCAACCACAGTCCTTCTCCGATCATTCCGATGCCTTCCGTATTGCATTCGCCGGGCGCCTTGATGAATTCAAGGACCCCGCCTTGATGTTCATGACGATCGACCGGCTGCGCCAGCGGCTGGCACGCCCGGTGGAATTTCACTATGTCGGCACCAGCGATCCGCATCGTTTCGTTGAATTCAACAAGATCGAGGACATCACCGTCCAACACGGCTTCAAGGACGCCGCTGGAATGGCTGCCACACTCGCGAATGCACACTCCGGCATTCTTACGTCTGAATTCGAAGGTATGCCGCGTTTCGTGCTCGAAACGCTTGCGGTCGGCCGTCCGGTGGTCGCAACCCACCTCCCCCAACTGGAATCGGTCATCCGGGACGGTGAGAGCGGCTTCCTCGTCCCCCGCACCAATTCGCGCGACGACATGGCGGATCAACTCGTTCAACGGTTCATCGACATCGAAAGGAAGATTGAGATGGGAGCGATCGATCCGGCTCAGGTCGCAACCAATATAAGAACATTTACACCGGATACACAGCTCGCACGCGTCTTCCGCTATCATCAGGAGATTCAAAACGCACGCGGGATCGTCAGAGCCATTCCTTCTCATTGAGACGACATTGAATATCCTGCTTCTGACGAGCGAGTTCTCTCCGGCGATGGGTGGCATCGGAACCTACGCGCGCGAGATCGCCACGGCAGCGGTCGGACTCGGAGCTGAAGTCACCCTGGTTGCACCAGATTATGGATGCGATTTGACTTCTGATGATCGGAGACTACCGTTTCAAGTTCATCGTTTTCGCGGCGGTCTTCATTCGATGAAGGATCTGCCGGCGAAAATCCGGTTGACGCGCGATCGGGTTGCCGCCGAGCCTTACGATGTCGTTCACGCTGCCGATTGGCCCTTCTTCATCCCGGCCGCCTTGTCGCGACGGCGTACATCTGCGCGCTTCATCGTTACGGTGCATGGCACCGAGATCAACGAAACCCAAACGCGGCTAAAGCGTCTTGCCATCGCCGCGACGGGCGTCTTCGGGCCACACACAGAAGTGGTCGCCAACAGCCGATATACGCGTGACCTGTTCCAGCGACGCTTCGCCATCAATCCGGGGCAGATCAATGCGGTCCCGCTTGGCGTGTCCGACTTCTGGTTTGGACCACGCGCTTCGCGTGACGCCGTTCGGCAAGCTCATGTGATTCCGGATGATAAAATCGTCATGGTGACCGTTGCCCGGCTGACTCGACGCAAAGGTCATCATATGGCCCTCGCCGCACTGGCTCGTTTGCCGGATGAGATACGCAGACGGATCGTCTGGCTGATCGTGGGTCCTCCGGGAGAGGCGGATTATGTCGATGAACTGCGTCGTCTCGCTTCGGAGACGGATTGCGACATTCGCATGCCCGGCAAACTTTCGGATCACGACATTCGCAATCTCTACGCTGCATGTGATTTCTTCTGCCTTACGGGAATTCCGGATCCGTCCGGCCGCGTCGAAGGTTTCGGGCTCGTCTACCTGGAGGCTGCCGCGGTTGGCTTGCCGAGCGTCGCGACAGCGATCGGCGGCGTGCCGGATGCCGTCGTCGCAAACAAGACCGGCGCTCTCGTTGAACCGTCGATCGACGCAATCGCTCACGCCATCACGCGCTTTGTCACCGAACGCGATCTGCGCGTTACGCTGGCGGAGCACGCCATAATACACGCCCGCACATTGTCTTGGGAACGTTGCGCGGCCAAGACCTACGGCTTGCCGCATTCGGCCGAACGAAACGCACGGCACATGCAAGCGTCACACCAGGCGAGTGCCGATGGCGAAAGATCGCAGATCCCGGCCGAAAATTAACCCCCGAGATCGACGACCCGGAGACGGCATGTTCAGACATCTGATGTTGTTTCTCGTCGCAGTGGCCATGCTTGCCGCAACGCCGGCTCATGCCGAGAGTTGTACCAAGAGCCGCGATTACCTCCTCGGCGGCAACGCGGGAAATTTGCCGGGATCGGCGGGCACGTACCGCAATCTTTTCAAGGTCTGCCTCGACACAATCTCGATGCCCAATGTGAAGGACGCCTTTATTTTGCGCGACGGCGGCATCGCGGCAATTCCGAAGCAGGATACCATCCCTGCTACCGCCGCAACGCTGTCGCGGTTCTGCAACGCGTACCCTCGTGCTACCCTTCGCTTTCTCGGTCGCAAGGACCTGCAACGGAGATTCGGAATCGGACGGATCGTGCAAATTTCTTCAACCGGATCGACATCCTGCCCTCAGATCAAGGGCAATGCATTTCGCTAGTTATCAAGGAGGCTGAGGCACTGCCACAGGTGATCGGACGACCGACCGCAACATAGGGTGAGAACCGGTTCCGCTATCCGATGCGGCGGTCGCGGCCCTTCCAGAACGGATCGCGCACCGCGCGGCGGAGCAACTTGCCGACCGGGCTCTTCGGCACCTCGTCGATGAAGTGTACCGACTTCGGCACCTTATAGCCGGCAAGCCGATCGCGGGCGAAGGCCATCAGCGCGGCGTCGTCCGCCTGCTGATCGGGTCGGAGCGCGACAAAGGCAGCGACCGCTTCGCCCCACTTGTCGTCCGGAATGCCGACCACCACGACTTCCCGCACCGCCGGATGCGCGGCGAGCGCGTCTTCCACCTCGCGCGGATAGACGTTGTAGCCGCCGGTAACGATCATGTCGGAGGTGCGATCCACCAGATAGAGGTAGCCGTCCTCGTCGAAGCGGCCGACATCACGCGTGCGAATGAAGCCGCCGGGCAGCGCCATTTGTGCGTTCAGCTCCGGCGCGTCGAAATAGCCGCGCATCATGAACGGCGAGCGCAGCGCAATCTCACCGACTTCACCCGGCGCGACCTCGTTGCCATCCTCGTCCACCAGACGGATCTCGCAATCAATGCTCGGTCGCCCGCAAGCGGCGAGGCGCCGCTCCGCATCGGGGCCGATATGGTCCTCCTTGGTCAGGTGCGTGATGAACACCGGTGCCTCCGTCTGCCCGTAATATTGCAGGAAGCGCGGACCCCACAGCTTCAGCGCACGGTTGATGGTCGGGCGCGGCATCGGCGACGCGCCGTAGATGATCGAGCGAACCGAACTGAAGTCGGCTTCCGCGATGCCGGGCTGATCCAGCAGCATGCCGAGCATGGTCGGCACCATGTTGAGCGCGGTCGGCTTCCAGCGCTCCACCGCGTCGATATAAGACGCCGGCGTGAAGCCGGGCAGCACGGCGGCCGTCGCGCCGCGGATCCAGTACGGCAGGATGAAACAACCGCTGGCGTGGATCATGGACGCGGCGTGCAGCATGATGTCGCCTTCGCGCACATCGTGATTGGCGAGGATATTCAGCGCCATCGCGGCCCAGCTTGCCTGGGTGTGCTCGACGGCTTTCAGCTTGCCGGTGGTGCCGGAGGTGAAGATGGTGACGACGATGTCGTCAGCTTCCGGTTTGCGATCCGGAGGTGTGACCGGCTGCGCTCTCGCCAGCGCCTGAAGATCGTTCGCGCTCACGGTATCGCCGATACTGATCGTACGCAGCCCCGGCATCGTCTGCGTCAGTTCGCGCGCGCGGTCAGCGAGTTCCGCGCCGTGCAGCAGGATGCCGACACCGGCGCCTTCCAGCATCTGCTGCTGTTCGGCGGCGGATAGTCGCGAGTTGAGCGGCACCCGCGACAGCCGCGCCTTCGCGAAGCCGAAGTCCACCGGAATGGTGAACACCGAATTGTTCAACAGAAGCCCGACACGGGTGCCGACCGCGAGCCCCAGCGCGTTGATGAAAACATTGGCGATCTGGTTCGAGAGCTGGTCCACCTGCGCGAAGGTGAGCTTGTCGTTGCCGTACATCACCGCCGTGCGCGGGCCGTAGTAAACCGCGCCACGGCCCACCAGCTCCGTCATCAACATCGTAACCTCCCGCTTTGTTTTATCGGCTTGTGTCGTTTCGGTAGTCGTCAGCGCCCCGGCCAGGACGGCTTCCGTTTCTCCCCGAAGGCCTTCAAACCTTCCTTGGCATCCTCGGTCATCGCCAACAGCGCGATCTGGCTTTCGGTGTAGGCGATCGCCTCGTCGAACGACATCGCGGCGATGGCGCGCATGGCATACTTGCCACGGCGGATCGCGGTCGGCGACTTGTCGGTGAGGCGGCCGATCAGCCAGTCCACCTTGGCGTCGAGTTCGCCGGCCGGCGCGATGTGATTGACGAGGCCGGCGGCCTGCGCGGCGTGGACGTCGAATGGTTCGCCGGTCAGCGACCACTCGTTGATCAGGCGACGCGGCGCCAGCGATTGCAAGAGGCTCATCACCTGCATCGGGAACACGCCGACTTTGACTTCCGGCAGACCGAAGATCGCCGTTTCCGTCGCCACCACCATATCGGTCATGCACAAGAGACCCATGCCGCCGGCCATGCAGACGCCGTTGATGCGCGCGATCGACGGTTTGGTGGCGTTCTGCGCCAACCGCAACAGGTCCGCATAGTCGACATTAGGTTTGGCGAAATCCATCGCCGCGAACGCGCCGCCGGTGTTTGCCAGATCGGCGCCGGCGCAGAACGCCTTGTCGCCCGCCCCGGTCAGCACAATGACGCGGATGGCGGGATCGTCATGCGCCTCGCGATAGCCGCGCACGATGCCGGCGATCACTTCGGCGTTGAGCGCGTTGCGCTTCTCCGGCCGGTTGATGGTGATCCAGAGGGCCTGCCCGCGCTTCTCCTGTATTACTACGCCCGTATTGTCCGCCATCGTCCGCTGTGTCCTGTGGTTATGCCGCTTCATCCTTCACCGGATCGATCACCGTGACGATGTGGCCGGTCGTGACCTGCTCGCCCTCGGTGACGCCGAGTTCCGCGATGATGCCCGAAACCGGCGCGACATGCACGTGCTCCATCTTCATGGCTTCCAATGTCGCCACCGGCTGTCCGGCCTTGACGGCATCGCCAACATTGACCAGCACCGCCACCACACGACCGTTGAGCGCGGCGCGCAGCTTGCCGTCGCCGCCGCCCGCCGCAGCCCGTTCCGGCGCGGCGCGGGTGAGATCGCGGACGGCCAACACCGCGCCCTCGCGCAGGATGTAGAGATGGCTGTCGTCACGGCGATAGCGCACGCTCTCGGTCAGGCCATCGGCTTTGATCCGGATAGTATCGATTTCAAGAGCCGCGATGGCGATACGCTGGCCCTCCCCGTTCGAACCGATCGTGTAATCCCCCTCGCGGGTTCGTGCGATCTCGATTTCGCAGGTCTCGCCATCAATGGCGAAGCGCATCAGCATCGGGAAGGTCGTCGCCAGCGAACGGCCGGCACGCCACGACGCGGCGTGCGGATCGGTGACATAGAGCAAGAGCGCCGCCAGCACGTCGTTGGCAATCCCGGCAACAGGCGGCCGCGCCAATAACTCGCCGGTATGTTGCCCGATGAAGGCGGTGGTGGCGCCGCCTTGCGCGAATACATCGTTGCGCAGGCAGGAGGTCAGAAACTCCTGATTGGTAGTAACGCCGAACGCCACCGTCTGCTCAAGCCCATAGATCAACCGACGCCGCGCTTCGTCACGCGTTGCACCGTGAGCGATCACCTTGGCGATCATAGAATCGTAGAACGGCGGGATTTCGATGCCGGAATGCAGCGCGTGCTCGACGCGCAGATGCTCCGCCGGTTGCCATTCCAGCATGCGGCCCGACTGCGGCATGAAGCCGTGACGCGCGTCCTCCGAGCACAGCCGCACCTCGATGGCGTGGCCGGAGAAGCGCACATCCTCCTGCTTGAGTGCCAGCGGCTCGCCGGAAGCGATGCGCAGTTGCAGTTCGACCAGATCGAGGCCGGTGATGGCCTCCGTCACCGGATGCTCGACTTGCAGGCGGGTATTCATCTCCATGAAGTAGAAATTTCCCGCGCCATCGAGCAGGAATTCCAGCGTGCCCGCGCCCTCGTAGCCGATAGCCTTGACCGCCTTCACCGCGATCTCACCCATGCGCGCGCGCAACTCCGGCGTCACCGCCGGTGACGGCGCTTCCTCGATCAGCTTCTGGTGGCGGCGCTGCACCGAGCAGTCGCGCTCGCCGAGATGGATGCCGTTGCCGTGACGGTCGCCGAACACCTGGATCTCAATATGGCGCGGCTCGACGATGGCGCGCTCCAGAATGACCGTGGGATCGCCGAACGCACCCTGCGCCTCGGAGCGCGCGCTGCGCAGATGATCGGGGAACGTAGCCGCGCTCTCCACCAGCCGCATACCGCGCCCGCCGCCGCCAGCGACAGCCTTGATCATCACCGGGAAGCCGATGCGCGCGGCTTCCGTTGCCATGGTGGCGTCGGACTGGTCCTCGCCCTGATAGCCCGGTACGCAAGGCACGCCGGCCTTCTGCATGATCGCCTTGGCGCCGGCCTTATTGCCCATCGATTCCATGGCTTCCGGCGACGGGCCGATGAACACCAGCCCAGCGTCGCGGCAAGCGCTCGCGAAATCCTCGTTCTCGGCGAGGAAACCGTAACCGGGATGCACCGCATCGGCGCCGGTGGCCTTCGCCGCCGCGATGATGGCGTCGATGCGCAGATAGGATTGCGCCGGCAGCGGCTCGCCGATTCGGACTGCCTGATCGGCGCCGCGGACGTGCGGCGCATCGGCGTCGGCATCGGAATAAACCGCGACTGTCGCGAAGCCGAGACGGCGCGCGGTGCGCATCACGCGCAGCGCAATCTCGCCGCGATTGGCGACAAGGATTTTGCGGAACGGAGTGAGCTTCACGATTGTGTCCCCGCTCATGGCCGCGCCACCGAGAATTGCATCCGGTGCGGGGTGCGGGCATCGCCCTCACGGCAAATCGCCATCACTTCGGCCAATACCGCGCGGGTGTCGCGCGGATCGATGACGCCATCGTCGAGCACACGGGCGCTGGTCGAGAACACATCCATCTGGCCGTCGAACACAGCGGTGATCTTCGCCTTCATCGCATCGATCTTGTCGCGCTCGACCGGCGCGCCCTTGCGCGCGGCGGCAGCCTCGGTGACAATCGCCATGGTTTCCGCAGCTTGCTCACCGCCCATCACCGCCGTCTTGGCGTTGGGCCAGGAGAAGCAGAAGCGTGGGTGGAAGCCGCGACCGCACATGCCGTAATTGCCGGCGCCGAACGACGCGCCGCAATAGATGGTAATTTGCGGCACAGTGGCGCTGGTCACCGCCTGGATCATCTTCGAGCCATGCTTGATCATGCCGGCTTCTTCATAGGCCTTGCCCACCATGTAGCCGGTGGTGTTGTTGAGATAGAGCAATGGCGTCTGCGACTGGCAGCACGCCTGGATGAAATGCGTCGCCTTATTGGCGCCGGCGGGATCAAGCGGCCCGTTATTGGTAATGATACCGATGGCATGGCCTTCGATACGCGCCTGCCCGCATACCGTTGCCGGACCATAGTCCGGACCAAACTCGATGAAATCGGAATCGTCGACGAAGCGCGCAATGGCCTGCCGCATATCGACGGGCCGCTTGTGATCCATCGGCATGATGCCGAGCAACTCTTCGGCGTCGTAGCGCGGCGGCCGCGCCTCGATGCGCTTCTCGTCCGCTTGCGGGCGATCCCAGTCGAGCCCCGCCATGATGTCGCGCGCGATGCGCAAAGCGTCGCGGTCGTCTTCTGCGAGATAATCGCCAAGGCCGGAGATGCTGGTGTGCATCACCGCGCCGCCCAATTCTTCCTCGGTAGCGATCTCGCCGGTCGCGGCTTTCAGCAGCGGCGGCCCGGCGAGAAACGCGCGGGTGCGGCCGCGCACCATGACGATGTAATCCGACAGACCTGTCTGATAGGCACCGCCCGCCGTGGACGAGCCGTGCGTGACGGTAACCACAGGCAGCCCTGCTGCCGACAAGCGTGCCAGATTGCGGAAGATGTTGCCGCCGCGCACGAAGTCCTCGACGCGATAGCGCAGCAGATTGGCGCCGGCGCTCTCCACCAGTTGCACATAAGGCAACCGATTCTCCAGCGCCAGTTCCTGCACCCGTAAAGTCTTGTCGAGGCCGTATGGTTGCAACGCCCCGGCATCGATGCCGGCATCGTTGGCGCTGACCATGCAGCGAATCCCGGAGACGAAGCCGATGCCGGCGATAAGGCCGCCGCCCGGCGCACTCTTGTCAGGATCCGGTACGTCAAACATGTAGCCGGCGAGCGTCGAAAGTTCGAGAAACGGCGCGCCGGGATCGAGCACCAGCGCCACGCGTTCGCGCGGCAGCAACTGGTGGCGCTTGTGGAAACGATCCTTGGCGGCGGCGGACTTGGCGCGGCTGCGCTCCTCTAGCATCCGCATCCGCTCGATCAGCGCCAACATGCCGTCGCGGTTGGCCTTGAAACCGGCGCTGCCGGTCGCGATGGTCGATTCAATGACAGCCATGTTGGCGCTGTTACTCCAATTGAGCGAAGGCAATCAGCCCTGCGCGAAATGATCGGTGTATTGCTGACGCAGTTCGACCTTGCGCAGCTTGCCAGTGGCGGTCATCGGCATGTCGTCCAGCAGCTTGATGAATTTCGGCACCTGAAAACCGCCGAGATGCTTGCGGCAATGCTCGATGATCGCGTCCTCGTCCGTCTCGACGCCGGGCTTGAGCTTGATGAAGGCAGATACCGCCTCACCCCACTGCGGGTGCGGGAGGCCGACCACGGCGGCGGCAAGCACCGCCGGATGGGCCATCAAGGTCTCCTCGATCTTTACCGAGGCGACGTTCTCGCCGCCGGACTTGATCATGTCCTTCTTGCGATCGAGGAACAGCACCTCGCCGTGATCGTCGATCAGGCCAAGATCGCCGGTGTGGTGCCAGCCGAACTTGCGCGCGTCTTCCGTTGCTTTCGGGTCCTTATAGTAACCGAGCATGACGTTGGGGCCGCGATGCACGATCTCACCGACCTGATTGCGCGGCAAGAGGTTGCCGTCATCGTCCATGATCGCGGTTTCGTTGACGATCATCGATTCGCCCCAGTAGTTGCCGAAGCGCTTGAGTTGGCGATCCGGCTGCGACATCGTCGTTGCGGGATACATCTCGGTCTGGCCACTCGGCTGCACGAAGTTCGGGCACAGTTCGGCAACGCAGCGTTCCAGCAGTGGGCGCGGCATCGGGGCCATGGTGTAGATGCAGGTTCGCAGAGTAGAGAGATCGAACTCCTTGCGGCGCGGATGATCGAGAATCGCCTGATACATCAGCGGCAGGCCGATGAAGATCGACAGCTTGTCGCGCTGGATCGCCTCCATGCAGGCCACCGGATCGAAGCCGCGCATCAGCGCCATCTTGCCGCCGACCGCGAGATAGGTCAGCAGCAGCACATGCGCCGCGCAGTGAAACAGCGGGAACTGGCCGGTGATGCCATCGTTACGATCGAGATGCATCTCGATCGCATTGCTCATCGCCGCCATAACCACCGCGAGATGGCAGTGCATCGCGCCCTTTGGCCGCGACGTGGTGCCGCTGGTATAGATGATCATCGCCAGATCGCGATCGTCGAAAGCGATCTCCGGCTCGATGTCGGACTGCCCCTCGAGCAGCGCGTTGAATTCCTCGAGCCCCTGCTCTTTCGCCTTGCCGGCAAGATCGACCGCGACCAGCTTGACGCCACGCTGCTCCAGCGCCGCGCGACGATCCGGCTGCGCGTGGAGATTGTCATCGATCAGTGCGAAGCCGACGCCGGCGTGATCGAGGATATAGCTCATGTCGTCGGGGCCAAGCATGGTGTTGATCGGCACCCACACCAGTCCGGCGCGATGAATGCCGAACAACGCTTTGACGAACTCGACCGAGTTGTTGCAGATGGTTGAAATCTTGTCGCCGGGCTTGAGACCACGCGCCACGAGATAATTGGCGAAGCGGTTAGCGTCGCGCTCCAGTTCCGTATACGAAATGCTGCGCGCGCCTTCGGTGAGTGCGATGCGATCAGGAAAACGGCGCGCGGCGCGTTTCAACAGATCTCCGACCGCGACGCGACCGATGCGGCCCGGTCCCGGCACGCCACCGGTTGCTTCCAGATTGCTCATGATGATCTTCCTCCCGATTGTGCGATGCCGCGGCTCTACGGCCGCTGGCCTTCCGTTATTTGATGCTAGTTCCGGATGCCGAAAATCTGCCGCGCTTCGGCCGGGCTTGCAATCGTGCGTCCGGCCTCGCGGGCAACTTGCGCCATGGTTTCGATCAACTGGCCGTTGGACGTCACCTTGCTGCCGTCGGGACGATAGAACGTATCCTCAAGCCCTGTACGCAAGTGACCGCCGAGTTCGGCGCAACGCCGATGCAGCGGCCAAATTTCGGCACGGCCGATCGCAGTGACCTGGAATTTCGCGTCTGGCAGCTTCAGCTTGATGAGGATGGGCAGCAATTCGGGATCGGCCGGCATGCCCGACGCAACACCCATAACGAAATTGTACTCCAGCGGCCCCGCATACATGCCGGTTTGGCGATACATGCCGACGCAACGGATGATGCCGACGTCGAAGCACTCGAATTCCGGCAGCGTGCCGGCATCGTTCATCGCATCGAGAAAATCCTGCACCTTCTCCACCGAATTGTCGAACATCATCGGCGGCCAGGCCCAGGTGTTGTCAGCCTTCACTTTCAAGTAGTTCAGCGAACCGGCGTTGCAGGCCGCCATTTCCGGCTTCGTCTCGCGCACGCAGGCGAGCGGGCCGGCATATTCGGGACCTGAGGTGCCGGTGGTGTGATTGATGATGACGCCGGGGCAGGCTTCGCGGATTGCCTGCTGAATTTCGCGCGAAACGCTGACCTCCCACGACGGCAGATGGCCCTTGTTCGGCGCCTGCTGGCGCAGATGGATATGCATAACGCTGGCGCCGGCGTCGTATGCAGCCTTGGCCTCGCGCGCCATTTCTTCCGGCGTCACCGGCACATGATGCTGCTTGGGATCGGTCAGCACGCCGTTCAGCGCGCAGGTGATGACAACCTTGTCACTCATGCCGGAAAAGCCCTCATTTGCCTGCCGATCATGGTCGGCGGATGCGTGAGGGCATGATGCGAAACCGCTTGCACGGCTTCTTGCGTCAACCGGCTATCGCAACCCGTCGCGCCTCAGGACCGGCCGGAACGCAAGCCGAGTTCGATCGAGGCATCGCTGCGATAGATCGCGAGATCGCGTGAGCCGATAAAGATGGAGCGCGGCTTCAATCCATAGAAACGGCGGATCGAATGGCTGAAATGCGTCGAATCCGGATAGCCAATGTCCTGCGCCAGATGCGCGAGATTGATGTCTTCATTGACGTAATGCAGCAGATGCCGCGCCCGTTTCCAGGCCCTGAAGGCGCGGAACGACACCCCCGTCTGCTCCTTGAACAGATGCAGAAAGCGCGATTGCGACAGCCGCACCGCCGCCGCACACTCGGCCGCGTTGACGTTGACGTTGGAAAACTCGCACAGCCTTGCGATGGAATCGACGATCCGCTGATCAAGCGGACGCGCCGCAAGCGGCTCGCCGAAAAAGATCGTGTCGAACTCGCAGGTGGTGAACCCCTCGCGACGGCCGGTGATGCGCAGTGCATCGTAGGCCCCGCGAATCCGAGCCGTCATCGCCTCGCCGGCCGGACCGAGCAGGCGCTGTTCGAGCGCGCACAGCGCCGACGGCAGCACGGTTTCAGGCTCGATCAGGATACAAATGGTCGAAGGGTAGTCGCTTTCGACGCTGTGCACGGTATAGGGCGGCACCACGACCATCTCGCCTCGCGTGACCGTGCCTCCCTGCGTGACGCTGAGTTCCCCATGCAGCGCGACATAGACATTCAAACCGCCGCTGGTTCGGCGTTTCGGCTTGCCGAGCAGTCCGGCATAGAAAACCCGCTCCGGACTGATCAACATCAGATGTCCTGAAGCCGGGCGCGCGCCGTCGTCCATACTGTTCGCTCCCGCGATCGCTGTTGCCTGTCGCGCTGGCGCATTGGCCCTCGGCGCGGCCCTCTCCGGGGCTTGCCGAGCATACAACAACCGGACCGGAAGTCACCGCCGAACGGCGCCGGTTTCAACCTGTCGCAACGCCTGCGGCGAAGCATCGCGCTGATATGACTGCGCTCTCCTCAGGTTCGCCGCGGAACCTTCTGCTCCTCACTGGCGCGGGTCTCGGAGGCCACGGCGCGCTGGTAGCCCTCGCGCTGCTGCAGGCGCGCCCAATAGGCCGCAACATTCGGCCCAAAATCCTTGGCGAGCCCGATGTTCCCGGCGAGACGCAGCGCATAGCCGTTAACGATATCGGCGGCGGTGAAGCGGCCGGCGCACAACATTTCCGCCTGCCCGGTCGCCGCCTCGACGGCACGCAGGCGACCCAGGAACCATTTCGCATAGTCCTGCGCGACCTGCGGATTGCGCCGCTCCTCGGGCTCGAGTTGCGTATAGCGCAGTACCAGCGTCTGCGGGAACGTCAGCGTGGCATCGCTGAAATACATCCAGTTGAGAAATGCGCCATATGCAGGTTCGTCCGGCCCGACGATCAGCGGTGTCGGCCCATGACGGGTGCCGAGGTAGTAGCAGATGCCGGAGGATTCCGACATTTTGGTCTCGCCATCGATCATGAACGGGATGGTGCCGAGCGGATTGATCGCGAGATACTCCTTCGCCAGCACGCGCGGCGGGAACGGCAGCATCTTGAGTTCGTAGGGTAACCCCAGCTCTTCCAGCATCCACAACGGACGAAACGAGCGCGCACCGAAACAGTGATAGAGCGTGATCATTTCGCCTCCGGCTTGTTGGCCTTCGCACCTGGCAGCGTGCCCATCATCTTGCACAGGATCGACAGCATCACCTCATCTGCGCCGCCGCCGATCGACGTCAGGCGGCCGTCGCGATAGGCGCGGCTCACCGGCGTCTCATTCATGAAGCCCATACCGCCCCAATATTGTAGGCAAGCGTCGGGCACTTCGCGGTTCAACCGCCCGGCGCGCAGCTTGGCCATGGTGGCAAGCTTGGTGACATCCTCGCCCGCGACCAGTGCCTCGGCCGCGCGATAAATCAGCGAGCGCAGCAACTCGACCTCGGTTTGCAGTTCGGCAAGCCGGAAATGCACCACCTGATTGTCGAGAATGCTCTGGCCAAACGCCTTGCGGTTACGCGTGTATTCGATGGTCTCGTTGATGATGACCTCATGTCGTTTCAGCCCGGCAGCCGCGCCCCACAACCGCTCTTCCTGAAACTGGATCATCTGATAGGTGAAGCCCTTGCCTTCTTCGCCGATCCGGTTGCGTTTCGGCACGCGGACGTCCTCGAAGAAAATCTGCGCGGTATCCGACGAGCGCATACCCATCTTGTCGAGCTTGCGGGCGACGTTCACGCCCTTGCTCTTCATCGGCACGCAGATCAGCGACTTGTTGCGGTGAACCGCTCCCTCGCTGGTGTTCGCAAGCAGGCAAATCCAGTCGGCCTGGGTGCCGTTGGTGATCCACAGCTTGCCACCGTTGATGACGTAATCGTCGCCGTCCGAACGCGCATTGGTCTTGATCGAGGCCACATCGGAGCCGGCGCCGGGCTCCGAGACGCCGATGCAGGCCACCATGTCACCGGCAATCGCCGGTGCAAGGAATTCGCGCCGTACCGCATCGGAGCCGAACTTCGCCAGCGCCGGCGTCGCCATGTCGGTCTGCACGCCGATGGCCATCGGCACACCGCCGCAGCGGATGTTGCCGAGTTCTTCCGCCATCATCAGCGCGTAGCTGTAATCGAGCCCTTGCCCGCCGAACTCGACCGGCTTGTTGAGACCGAGGAAACCAAGATCGCCGAGTTTCTTGAACAGCTCATGCGCCGGGAAGATGCCGTCGGCTTCCCACTGATCGACGTGCGGGTTGATCTCGTTGGCGATGAACCTTTGCAGAATGCGGCGCGGTTCGTCGTGATCGGCGGTGAAAAGCATCCTCGGTCGTTCCTCTCGTTTATTGCAGTCTTGTTATAGTCCCATCTGGCGGCTGGCGAGATCCTTCATGATCTCCTCGGTGCCGCCGCCAATCGCATTGACCTTCACCTCGCGATAGATACGCTCGACCTTGACGCCACGCATGAAACCCGCGCCGCCAAAGATCTGCACTGCTTCGGAAGCGCAGAACGCCATGGTCTGGGTTGCCTGGTTCTTCAACATGCAGATTTCGGCCACCGGACTTTCGCCCTGATCGAGCCGCCACGCCAGCATTTCCAGCATGGCCTGCGAAGCCGCGACGCGTTGCGCCATGTCGACCAGCTTGTGGCGGATCACCTGATGCTGCGTCAGCGGCTTGCCGAAGGTGTGGCGCTGCCGGGCGTAATCGATCGCTTCATCGAGACAGACCCGCGCCGCCGCCGTGCAGCCGGCCGCCATGGTCAGGCGTTCGCTGTTGAAGTTATGCATGATGATCTTAAAGCCCGCGCCTTCCTCACCGAGCAGGTTGCCGGCGGGCACGCGGCAATTGTCGAAATGCAGGGTGGCGGTGTCGGAAGCCCACCAGCCCATCTTCTTCAGCGGCGTGCGTGACAGGCCCGGCGTATCACCGGGGATTACCAGCAGGCTGACACCGCCCGGCCCCGGTCCGGCGGTGCGCACCGCCGTGGTGATGTAATCGGCACGCATCCCCGAGGTGATGAATGTCTTCTCGCCGTTGACCACATAGGCGTCGCCCTCGCGCCGCGCGCTGGTGCGCAGGTTGGCGACATCGGAGCCGCCGCTCGGCTCGGTGATGGCAAGCGCCGAGATTTTCTCGCCGGACAGAATTTGCGGTAGCACCTTCGCCTTGAACTCCGGCGTACCGGCGCGTGCGAACGGCGGCGCGCCGATCGAATGGCTTTTCAGACTGGCGCTGATGCCCCCGGCCCCCGTGCGCGCCAATTCCTGTACCGAGACGATCCACATGAAATTATCGGCCGGGGTGCCGCCGCATTCTTCCGGAAAGCCGAGCCCGAGCAGGCCGATCTCCGCCGCCTTGCGATAGAGCTCACGCGGAAAGGTGCCGGCCTCGTCCCATTCATGGGCGTAAGGCTCGATTTCCTTCTCGACGAAGCGGCGCACGACGTCGCGAAAGGCCAGATGATCGGCGTTGTAGAACGGGCTCTTGGCCACGGCTGGCACCATTCCTGTCATCCTCGGTTGTTGCGGCAGGATGCCGCCAAACCGAATGGGTCACTTGCGTGGAGTCGCTGATCGCGACAATCACGGTGGCGGCTCCCGCTGCCGCGTCTGCGCCATCATCAACAGCCAACGGTAGCGCGAAACGGAATTCTGGCCTAAACTTGGCAGAACATCCGCTCCTTCAGTCCGATCACTCCCATACCGAGAAGCCGCAAAACATGGCCCCGAGGCGACGGACGATGCAAGATTCCAGCCGCCCTTTTCCCACGATGCCGCCAGCCAAATCGCCCAGCCGCGCCAGAACCGCACCCCCGCCGACTCGCCAGCGCCGACCCACAGGCAACGACATCGACGTCGCGGCGCACGAGGCGGCCGACGCCGCAACCGGTTCGAAATCGCAGAAGTCGCGTGAGGCGATTCTCGAATCGGCCGCGAAACTGTTCCGTCGCCAGGGTTACTCCGCGACGACGCTGCGCCAGATCGCCGATCTCGCCGAAATCCAGGCCGGCAGTATCTACTATTATTTCGACTCCAAGAGCGCGATCCTCGACGAAGTGCTGGACGAAGGCCTGCGTCGCGTTTTCAACGGGGTGAAGCTGAAGCTCAAGCAGGCCGGCGACATATCGCATCGCCAGAAGATCGCACTCGCCATCGAGGCGCATCTCGTCGCGCTGCACGACGCCAGCGATTTCACTTCAGCCAACATCCGCATCTACGGCCAGTTGCCAGAGCATCTCAAAGGTCCGCACCGCGCTATCCGCCGGGCGTATGCGCGCTATTGGGATCGCCTGCTCTCGGACGCGCAGAAGGCCGGCGAAATCCGCTCCGACATCGAACTCATTCCGCTGCGCATCTTCGTGCTCGGCGCGCTGAACTGGACGGTGGAGTGGTTCGATCTCAGCAAAAAAGACGCCGTGCAGAAACTGGCGCGCCGCACGGAGTCGATCATTTTTGATGGCGTGAAGCGGTAGGGCGATCGCGGCTAAGCACAGCAACGTCAGGATTTATCGTCATGGCCGGGCTTGTCCCGGCCATCCACGTCTTAGACATTACTATAGGGAAAGACGTGGATACCCGCGACAAGCGCGGGCATGACGAAGGTGAGCGCAAATCACAATCGTCATTGCGTCGAGTTGCCCCTCACTTGCCCTGCCAGTTCGGCTTGCGTTTTTCGGCAAACGCCTTCGGCCCTTCGATAGCATCCTGACTGGCATAAACCTCCTCGTGAAGGCGGCCAGCCTCGATCAACCCCTTTTCAAGACCAAGGTCCATCGCCGCCAGGACGCTTCCCTTGGCCGCTTTCACCGACAGCGGCGCGCCTTCGACGATCTTGCGGGCCAGTTGCAGCGCGCGGGCGCGTACCGCATCCGGCGTATCCTCGAGATAATTCAGGAAGCCATAGGTTGCGAGTTGCTCGATCGGCACGGTTTCGCCGGTCAGCACCAGTTCCATCAGCACCGGCTGCGGCAACATCCAGAGCAGCGGCACAGCCCATGGTGAGCCCCGACCCATCTTGACCTCGGTAATCCCGGCGCGTGTGCCGCGCAGACCGACGCGCAAATCCGACTTGATCGCCAGTAGCATGCCGCCTGCCATCAGCGATCCGGTCATCGCCGCGATGATCGGCTTCGTGACGTTGCGCATCGCACTCTGCATCGGGTCGCGCATCAAGGTCAGGATATCGACGCCGTCGCGCGCTCGTATCTCGGCAGCCTGCTTGAGATCGAGCCCGGCCGAAAACACGCCGCAATCCGCCGACGTCAGGATGACAACGCGCACTGCCTTGTCGTCCTCGACGCGCGCCCATGCTTCCGTCAGGCCGTTCATCGCCTCGACCGATAATGCGTTCTTGCGCTCGGGGCGGTCGATGGTGACGGTAGCGATGCCGTCTTCGACGACATAACGGATCGGCGCATTCTCCGGCATCGGGAGCCCTTTCACAAATTCTAACATCTGTTAGATTATCGCAAAGTCGCCTTGGCCGCGACCCCAAACTGCAACGATCAACCTCAGGACCGCCATGCAACTCACAGCCAAGATGCGCTTCGCTCCCGACCTGCTGAAGGATCAGGTCGCCCTCGTCACCGGCGGCGGCACCGGCATGGGCCGCGCCACCGCGCTGGAGATGGCGCAGTCCGGCGCCAGGATTGTGGTGCTGGGGCGACGGCCGGAACCGATCGAGGATTGCGCCAAGACCATCCGCGAGGCCGGCGGCGATGCCATTGCGATTTCCGGCGACATTCGGCAGCCGGAACAGATCGAAGCGGCGATGGCGCAAATCCACAGTGAATTCGGTAAGCTGAACATTCTGGTCAACAACGCCGGCGGACAATTCGTCACGCCGGCGCGCGAACTGAACAACAAGGGGTTCGAGACCGTCATTCGTAACAATCTGGTCGGCTCGTGGCAGATGACGAAGGCGGTCGCCGATCATTTCATGTTCGAAAACGGCGGCTCCATCGTATTCGTTACCGCTTGCGTGCGTTCAGGGCTCAGCGGCTTCGTTCACACCGCGGCTGCGCGTGGCGGCGTGCTGGCGATGATGAAGACGCTGGCGTTCGAATGGGCCGAGTTCGGCATCCGCCTCAACTGCGTCGCCCCCGGTACGGTGAAGACCGAGGGCATGGGCCACTATCCTATCGCCCCCGAACAATGGCTCGAGCTCAACCGCAACATCATGGGCCATATGGGCGACGTCGAGGACATCGCGGCCGCGATCATCTTTCTCGCCTCGCCGCTCGGCAAATTCGTCACCGGTGAGGAATGGTACATCGACGGCGGCGAGACGCTGCATCTCGCCCATGACGCGCGGCAGATGATCGACATGATGAAATTCACCACGCGCGAACGCGGCGACGGCCAGCCAGGGAAGGGTTAAGTCCTAAAGCGCCTGCCCCACACGAACACCATCATCGATCGCACGCATGGCATCGAGTTCGGCGGCCTCTTTCGCGCCACCAATGACATGCGCTTCGATGCCGCTGGCGCGCAACTCATCGTAAAGGCTGCGGTTGGAGTCCTGCCCGGCGCAGATCACGACGGTATCTACCGCCAGCACCTGCGGCTTACCGTCAACGGTAATGTGCAGCCCTTCGTCATCGATGCGGTCATAGCTGACGCCCGCCAGCAGTTTCACATCGCGCTTGGCGAGGCTCGAGCGCAGAATCCAACCGGTGGAGACCCCAAGCCCCGCGCCGGGGCGCGACGCCTTACGCTGAAGGATGGTGATTTCACGCGACGCTTGGCGCGGCGCCAGTGGATCGCCGGAGAGACCGCCCGGCTGCGTCAGGCTCGCGTCGATGCTCCATTCGCGCTGGAAATCCGAAAGATCGAGCGCGCGGTGTTTCGGTGCTTCATTGGGCTGCGAGTGGCAGAGATATTCGGCGACGTCGAAGCCGATCCCGCCCGCGCCGATGATCGCGACGCGACGACCTGCCTTGCGCCGACCGCTCAGAAGATCGTGATAGACCACGACGCTGGGATGATCGATGCCGGGGATCACGGGCACGCGCGGATGCACGCCGGAGGCCACGACCACCGCATCGAAACCCTGATTGGCAATATCCGCTTTCGACACAAGGGTATTCAAACGCAGGCTCACCTGCCCTGCTTCAATGCGGCCGTTGTAATAGCGCAGCATCTCATCGAACTCGACTTTGCCGGGTACCGCGCGCGCCAGATTGATCTGGCCGCCGACACGATCGGAAGCTTCGAACAGCGTCACTTTGTGGCCGCGTCGACTGGCTTCCGCGGCCGCGGCAAGTCCGCCGGCTCCGGCGCCGATCACCGCCACCTTGCGCGAGCGCGCCGCCGGACCTTCGTCGAACAATGTCTCGCGGCAGGCGCGCGGATTGACCAGACAGGTGGCGCTACGCTCGGAGAAGATCAGATCGAGACACGCCTGATTGCAGGCGATGCAGGTGTTGATGGTTTCCGGCTTTCCTTCGCGCGCCTTCTTCGCAAAAAACGGATCGGCCAGCATCGGCCGCGCCATCGACACAAGATCGCTGTCGCCGGCCCCGATCACCTCCTCGGCCAGTTCCGGCGTGTTGATGCGGTTCGACGCCACCACCGGAATTTTGACCGCGCGCTTGATCCGCGCCGCGGCAAAGCGCCACGCCCCGCGCGGGATCGGATAGGCGATGGTCGGCACCCGCGCCTCGTGCCAGCCGATGCCGGTGTTGAGAATATCGGCGCCCACAGCTTCGACACGCTGCGCCAGCCGGTCGATCTCATCGCCCGTCGCGCCGCCCTCGACGAGATCGAGCGCGGAGATGCGATAGATGATGATGAAATTGTTTCCGGTCGCGGCGCGCACGCGCTTCACCAGTTCGACCGGCAAACGATGACGATTTTCTTCCGAGCCGCCCCATTCGTCGGTGCGGTCGTTGGTGCGCAGCACGGTGAATTCGTTGATGAGATAGCCTTCCGAGCCCATGATCTCGACGCCGTCGAAACCGGCTTCCTGCGCCAAGGTCGCGCAGCGCACATAGTCCGCGATGGTTTGTTCGATCTCCTCGCCCGTCATCGCGCGCGGCGTGTAACGGTTGATGCGCGAACGGATGCTGGAGGGCCCGAGACACTCTTCCTGTTTGGCGTAACGGCCGGAATGCAGGATTTGCAGGCAGATCTTGCTATCGTAGCGATGCACCGCGTCGGTAATCTGCCGCAGTTCCGGCACCTGCGCCCGATCCGTCAGCATCGGGCCGCCGGGCTCGATCAAGCCGGCGGTATTCGGCGCGTAGCCGCCGGTGATGATGAGGCCGACCTCGCCTTTCGCGCGTTCGGCGAGAAAGGCCGCCATCTTTTCCACGCCGTTCTCTTCCATATCGAGCCGGGTGTGCATCGAGCCCATGATGATCCGGTTACGCAAAGTCGTTCCGCCGACCTTCAGCGGCGCGAGAAGGTGGGGATAGCGCGACAGACCCGGATCGGCTTGCATGGCATGGCTCTCGTTGGCATTGTCAGCTTTCTAACAATTGTTAGAATGGTTCGAATAATCAAGACAAATCGTGAGGACGCCGGTGGACACCACGCTGAACGAACAGCAGGAAGCCTTTCGCGAGGCCGCGCAGCGCTTCGCCACCGAGAAGCTGGCCCCGCACTACCAGAAGCGCGCCACCGAACACCGGCTCGACCGCGCGATGCTCGCAGAGATGGGCTCGCTCGGCCTGATCGGCGTCGATATTCCCGAAGCCTACGGCGGCCTTGGCGAAAGCAGCGTCACCGCCGGCGTCATCATCGAGCAGATCGCCTACGCCGATTTCAATGCCAGCTATGTGCAACTGCTGGCTTCGCTGATGGGCGGCATGGTGGCGCAGCATGCAACGCCCGACGTCGCCAAGGAATGGCTGCCGAAGGTGACGCGGGGCGAAGCCATCATCGGCCTCGGCCTCACTGAGCCGCGCGGCGGGTCTGACGCCGCCAACCTTATTCTGCGCGCGGAAAAATCCGGCAACGGATACCGCCTCAACGGCGAAAAGACCTCGATGAGCTGCGCCGACCAATGCGGCGCCGCGGTGATCTTCGCCCGCACCGGCAAGGTAGAGGACGGCGCGCGCGGCGTCAGCGCGTTCTTCGTCGATCTCAACCAGAAGGGCATCACCCGCACCCATTTCGATGACATCGGCACCAAGCCGGTCGGGCGCGGCTCGGTGTTCTTCGACGACGTGTTCATTCCCGCCGAATGCCTGATGGCGGAGGAGAACAAGGGCTTTTCCAAGATCATGACCGGCTTCGACTACAGCCGCGCCCTGATCGGCCTCGAATGCATCGGCCCGGCACAGGCGTCGGTGGACGAGGCGTGGCAATACAGCCGCGAGCGCACCGCATTCGAGCGGCCGATCGCCCAATTCCAGGGCGTCAGTTTTCCGCTGACGGAAGCCGAAACGCAGCTCACCATGATGCGCCAGCTCTGCTTCCACACGCTATCGCTACGCGACCGCCGCCTGCCGCACACGGCAGAGGCCGCGATGTGCAAGTGGTACGTGCCGAAGACGACGTGCGAGATCATTCACCAGTGCCTGCTGACGCACGGGCATTACGGCTACACCACCGACCTGCCCTTCCATCAGCGTTATCTCGACGTGATGGGACTACAGATCGGCGACGGCACCGCGCAGATCCAGAAACTGGTAATCGCACGCGAGAAGGTCGGCCGGATAGCGGTGCAATACGCCAAGCAGGATGCGGGGAAAGCCTAACGCTCAAAGACGCTATCGGATTGCTTCGCTTCGCTCGCAATGACGAATAATAGGCGTCTACTTGTCCGGCGCGAACTCGACTGGTGCAGCGTCCGCCGCCGAGGCGCCCTTCTCCCACAGCTTGGGATAGGTGACGCGAAAATCCTTCAGCAACTGATCGATCGGCGGATCGACGAACCAGCCGCGGTCGTTGACATATTCCATGTGCCGCCGGTTCTGGGTGTCGAATTCGTGGAACAGCGCGTCGCTCTTGCCGTCGAACACCAATTCGCGCACGCCGAAGCGTTGGCACAGTTCGGTATTGAAAGCCGGCGTTACCTTGAACATCTGGCCGTCGAGCCAAAGCGCGACGTAACCGTGATAAATGAACAGATCCGTCCCCATCAGATCCGCTAGTTTCGCCGAATTGAGATGGTTGCGTACATCGGCGAATCCGGGAGCCGCGGGAATGCCGGCCGCACGCAGCACCGCGGCGAGCAGGATCGCCTTGGGCACGCAGTAGTTCGAGGGTCGCTGCGCCACCGTGCTGGCGCGGTAATCGTGCGGCGTGGTGCCGACATTGAACGGATCGTACTTGATGCGGTCGCGCACCGCATCGAACAAGCGGATTGCCTTGTCGGTCGGCGACGCATTTTCGAAACCACGCAACGCCGAGACAGCGAAATCACGCACCGGCGCGGAATCGCTGTCGACGAAGGTCGTCGGCTTGAGGAAATCGGCAGAGGGAGAAGCAATCACGTCAACCATCCACGCAGCAAGGCATCTGGAATCTAACAGATGTTAGAAACATGTTGTTGTCAATCGCGGTGGCACGGTATTGTCCTCCCGCGCTTTCAATTCAAAGACCGTAGGATAGCCTATGAGCGACGCCAACCGTTATGTTTGGGAACCCTCCCCCGACCTCGTCGCGCAAAGCAATCTGACGGCCTTCCTGCGCGCCACCGGGCACGCGGATTACGACAGCCTCGCAGCTGCTGCCGAAGCCGATCCGGCCTGGCTGATGGAGGAAGTGTTCAAATTCTGCGACGTGCGCTTCTACAAACCTTACGACAAGATGCTGGATACCTCGCGCGGCGAGCCGTGGGCGCGCTGGTGCGCTGGCGGCACCACCAACATCGTGCTCAACTGTATCGACAGGCATCGCGACACGGCGGTCTGGGACCAGACTTTCCTGGTGTGGGAAGGCGAAAACAAGACGGAGCAACGCACCCTCAGCTACCGCGAGCTTGACCGCGAGGTCGGCCGTCTTACGCAGGGCTTGCACGATCTCGGCATCAAGCGGGGCGACGTCGTCGCGCTCTATATGCCGAACCTGACGGAAACATTCATCGCATTCTTCGCGGTGATGAAACTCGGCGCGATCCTGTTGCCGCTGTTTTCGGGCTTTGGCCCCGCCCCGATCATCTCCCGTCTCAACCACGGCGAGGCGAAAGCCGTGATCACCGCCAACGGCACCTGGCGGCGCGGCTCGCCGGCGCCACTCAAGTCCGTGCTCGACACCGCGCTGGAGCAAGCGCCGAGCGTGCAGCATGTGATCGTGGTCAATCGCGGCGGATTGTCCATCGAGACGCCGATGCGCGCCGGCCGCGATCACTGGTGGCACGACATCACCGCCGGCAAGAACGGCGACATCGCGACCGTTGAGATGCCGGCCGATGCGCCCGCCATCCTGCTTTACACATCCGGCACCACCGGCGAGCCGAAGGGCTGCGTCTGGACCCAGATCGGTTTCATCGGCTCAATGGTGACGCGTGACATCATCATCTGCGGCGACTTCAAGCCGATCGATCGCTTCTTCTTCATGAGCGACATGGGCTGGATGGTCGGCGCGATGACCGCCTGCATCCCGAGCTTCGCCGGCGCCAGCCTGCTGGTGGCCGAAGGCACGCCGGATTATCCGGACACCGGCCGATTCTGGCGGCTGATCCAGGATCACCGCGTCAGCTATCTCGGCGTTTCGCCCACCATCGTTCGCAGCCTGATGCGTTACGGCGAGGAAGTTGAGAACTACGATCTCTCCAGCCTGCGCATCACGACCTCGGGCGGCGAGGCGTGGACCGCCGCGCCGTGGCAATGGTTCTTCGAACATGTCTGCAAAGAGCGACTGCCGATCATCAACATTTCCGGCGGCACCGAAGTCGGTGGTTGCATCTTCCTCGGCACGCCAAACCACCCGATGAATCCCGGCTCGTTCTCGCGGCGCGCGCTCGGCGTTGGCGCCGATATCGTCGATCTCTCCGGCAACAAGGTGCCACCCGGTGAAGTCGGCGAATTGATCCTGCGCCATTCTTCCATCGGCCTGACGAAAAGCCTGTGGAAGGCCGACGCGCGCTACATCGACAATTACTGGAGCACGCTGCCCGGCATCTGGGTGCACGGCGACTTCGCCATGCAGGGCACCGACGGCCTCTACTACATTCTCGGCCGCTCCGACGACACCATCAAGATTTCCGGCAAGCGCACCGGCCCGGCCGAACTCGAGGGGCTGTTAGTCGCAACCGGCAAGGTGGCGGAAGCCGCGGTGTTCGGCATTCCGCATCCTGTGAAGGGATCGGCCATCGTCTGCGCTTGTGTGCTGATGCCAGACGCTGCGGAGCAAGGCATCGCCGAGGAACTATCGAATGCGCTGGTGAAGGGCATGGGCGCGTCCTATCGCCCCGAACGTATCGTCTTTGTCGATGACTTGCCACGCACCCGCAACCTGAAGATCATGCGTCGTGTGCTGCGCGCGGTATTTGAGAACAAGGACCCGGGTGACCTGTCGTCGCTCGCCAATCCTGAGACGGTGGACGCGCTGCGCAAACAGTTGGCGGGCTAATCGCTCGACGACAAGCCATCCGTCGTCATGGCCGGATTAATTCCGGCCATCTACGTCTTGACGACGTTGCAGCAAGAAAGGCGTGGATGGCCGGGACAAGCCCGGCCATGACGAAGAAAGAACTGGATTGCTTCGCTCGCAATGACGCGACTGTTGCCCTAAATCGGGCATTCCGGCGGGAACGAGGGTTTGCGCTTCTCCAGATGCGAGGCCAACCCCTCACGCGCCTCGAGCCCGGTAAAGCCGAGGATTTCCAGCGCCGTCGAGGTGTCGAACAGCGGTCCGTTCACGCGCAGCCAGTTGTTGAGCGAATACTTGGTCCAGCGGATCGCACTCTGCGCACCGGTGGCGAGGTCTTCCGCGGTTTCCAGCGCGATCTTCTGCAACTCGGCATCCTCGACGCACAACGAGACCAGTCCGATGCGCTCGGCTTCCTCGCCCGACAGCGGCTTGCAGGTGAGCAGATAATATTTCGCCTTGGCAAGCCCGCACAGCAGCGGCCAGATGATACAGGCGACGTCCCCTGCCGCCACGCCGAGTCGCGTGTGGCCGTCGACGATCTTGGCGGATTTGCCGCAGATCGACACGTCCGCAAGAATGCCGACGACCAGCCCGGCGCCCACCGCGACGCCGTTGATAGCCGAAATGATCGGCTTGTTGCAGTTGATGACGTTGTAAACGAGATCCTTGGCCTCCTTCCAGGTCGACATACGCGCGACCGGATTGTCGAGAATGCTCTTGATCAGTTCGAAATCCCCGCCGGCGGAAAACGCCTTGCCTGCGCCGGTCACGATCACCGCATTGATATCCGGATCGTCGTTGATGTCGCGCCAGATGTGCGTGAGTTGGGTATGAGTCTCCGCATCCACCGAATTGTAGGTTTCCGGCCGATCGAAGGTGATCCGAAGAATCCGCTTCGAAGGATAATCAAGCTTCAACTTGGTATAGGCAGCATAGCGGTCCGACATCTTCGCTTCCTCGTTTTCAACGGCCTGTTTGGCGTGCCTGCGATACTCATCCTATACTGATCCACGCCCCGGAACTAAGAGTCCCTTTCGCCGCGCAACCAGCTATGGAAATTTTTCGAACAGATGTTAGAATTTTAGGTGGGATTGTCTCGCACCGCAAGCGCCGACTTGCCGAGATGCAATAACAAGATACGATGGAACGACGGACGTGGCGCCGTTGAAGCGACACTCCGATCGCGGAGGACCACATGCAAAGCGAGCGACAAGATTCGCCGACGACGGCCGCCGGCACCAGTTCGACGGTCGGTAGCCTGTTCCGCGCTCGCGCCGCGATCCAGCCGGCCGCTCCCGCCATCGAATATGGCGACCGAGTCGTCAGCTACGGCGAACTGAACGATCGGGTGAACCGCGCAAGCGCGATGCTGGCCGCGCGTGGACTCAAGCGCGGCGACCGTGTCGCATTATTGTCGCGCAACCGCCCAGAGTATCTCGAGATCGAACTCGCGGCCGGGCAACTCGGCGTCATCACCGCCTGCCTGAACTGGCGACTGTCGAAGCGCGAATTGGTCTACTGCATCGAACTTGTTTCGCCAAAACTACTGATCGCGGAAGCGGAGTTGGCCGCGCCGCTGGACGGCGCGCTCTCGGTCCGCGACGTCGTGACGCTCGGCACCGATTACGAAAAGGCATTGCAAGCGCAGACCGGCGTCCCATCGTCGATCGCGGCTGAGGCGGAGGACGGTCTCGTCATTCTCTACACCAGCGGCACCACTGGCCTGCCGAAAGGCGCGGTGATCTCGCATCGCGCGATGATGGCGCGCGCGCTGGTGTTCTCATCCGAACTCAACATCGCGCACGATGAATCCTTTGTCGCCTGGGCGCCGTTGTTCCACATGGCTTCGACCGACCACGCGATTGCCACACTGTTGCGCGGCGGCACCGTGATCGTGGTCGACGGCTTCCAGGTCGCGCCGCTGCTGTCCGCCGCCGCGCGCTACCGCATCGGCTGGTTCGTGCTGATCCCCGGTATGGTCGAGGCTCTTGTCGAGGGATTCCGCGCCAATCCCGTCACCGTGAAGGGTATCCGCACCTGCGGCGCGATGGCCGACCTGGTGCCGCCGCAGGCGATCGCCGACATCACGCAGCTTTTGCAGGCGCCCTACATCAATAGCTTCGGGTCTACCGAGACCGGCCTGCCGCCGGCCAGCACCAACCTCATCGCGATCGGGGACATACCCGCAAGGCTGTCGAAACAGCAAAGCAGTTTCTGCGAGATCAAGCTGGTCGATCCCGACGACAATGAAGTGGCGATAGGCCAGCCCGGCGAACTCGCCATGCGCGGCCCCACGCTGTTCTCCGGCTACTGGCAGGCGGACGAGACCAACGCGCGCGATTTTCGCGGCGGCTGGTTTCACATGGGCGACGTATTTCGCCGCAACGCCGACGGCACGCTCGATTTCGTCGATCGCGCCAAATACATGATCAAATCCGGCGGCGAGAACGTCTATCCGGCCGAGATCGAACGCGTACTGATGACGGATTCGCGCGTCACCGAAGCCGCCGTGGTGCGCACCAAGGACGCCAAGTGGGGCGAGGTGCCGGTGGCGTTCATCGCTCGCCGCGACGACAGCCTCGACGAAACCGAATTGACCGCGATGTGCCGGCGCGATCTCGCCGGCTACAAATGCCCGCGACAGTTCCATTTCATCGACTTCGCGGACTTCCCACGCTCGACCAGCGGCAAGGTGCAGCGGCACGAGCTTGAGGCGCGGCTGACGCAAACCGCTTCCGCCGCCGCGACATAGGAGATTTCATGACCAAGGCTGCGGCCATCGCCGGCCACAAGAATTCGTTGCGCGGACAGGTTGCCATCGTCGGCATCGGGCTGTCGCCGGTCGGCAAGGTGCCGGGCCGCAGCCCGCTGTGGCTCGCCGCCGCCGCCGCGAAGCAGGCGCTGGCCGATGCCGGCATGCAAAAGAGTGAGATCGACGGCGTGCTGGCAAGCCCGGCGATGGCCGCGCAGTTTCACCGTTTCAGCGTCGCCTTCAGCGAATATTTCGGCGTGCAACCGACCTTCTCCAACACGTTGCAGGTCTCGGGTGCGACCGCCGCGACCATGTTCAACATCGCGGCGGCGGCGATCCATGGCGGCTTGGCCGAAACCGTACTGGTGGTCGGCGGCGACAGCCTGCTCTCGGGTCTCACGCCCGAACTGGCGCTGCGCTCGCTCACCGAAAGTCGCGACCAGCAATACGAGATGCCCTTCGGCATTCCGGTCGCCAACACCTTCGCGATGACCGCGCATCGACACATGAAGGAATTCGGCACCACGCCGGAGCAACTGGCGCAGGTGGCGGTGACGCAGCGCCAGCACGCCGCGCGCACGCCTGGCGCGCAGCAGACCGCGCCGATCACGGTCGAGGATGTGCTCAACTCGAAGATGGTGACGACGCCTTATCGCAAGCTCGACTGTTCGCTGATCTCCGACGGCGGCGCGGCCTTTGTCCTCACCTCAGCGGAGCGCGCGCAGGCGCTCGGCATCGAAAAGCCGGTCTACATTCTCGGCGGCGGCGAGTGCTACACCCACGAACATATCTTCCTGATGCCCTCGCTCACCACCACCGGCGCGGTGCAATCGAGCGGCAAAGCCTATGCCATGGCGGGCTACGGCCCGAAGGACATGGACACCGCCGGCGTCTACGATTGCTTCACCGGCACCGTCATCATGATGCTGGAAGATCTCGGCTTCTGCCCCAAGGGCGAAGGCGGCCGTTTTGTCGCCGATGGCCAGATGACCTATGGCGGGCAAATCCCCTCCAACACCCATGGCGGGCTGCTGTCCTTCGCGCATTCCGGCATTCCCGGCTCGCTGTTCCATTTCCACGAGGTGGTCGCGCAACTGCGCGGCGAATGCGGCGAACGGCAAGTCGCGGGCGCCGAATTGGGCCTCGTGCACAGCCTCGGCGCCGGTTTCGCCACCAACGCCACTACCATTCTCGGCACGGAGAACACGCTGTGATCTCGCTCGAAGACGCTGCCCGTAAGCCGCTTCCCTCGCCCGACGCCGATACCGCCGCGCTGTGGCGCGGCTTGCGCGACGGCCAGCTTTTGCTGCAGCATTGCGACGATTGCGGCAACGTGCAGTTCTATCAGCAGGGTTTCTGCCGCCATTGCAGCGGCGAGAACCTGACGCATCGCCCGGCCAGCGGGCGGGGCAAGGTGCATTCCTTCAGCGTCGTCCATCGCGCGCCCGGTCCGGCTTTCAAGAACGACGTGCCCTATGCCGTGCTGCTGGTGGAACTGGCCGAAGGCCCGCGGATGATCTCGACCTATACCGGCGGAAAACCGGACGAGGTGACGTTCGACATGGATGTCGTGCTGGTCTGCGAACCGGTCTCGGACGCTATCGCTCTGCCGCGGTTCAAGCGGGTCTGATCCCCACTAGCCACTCGACGCAAGTGAGCCCAAAAGACGTTTGGGCATAATTCTAACAGTTGTTAGATTTTGAACACCTGTTAGATTGCAACGGCCGGGGCTTGTCCCTAAGCTCGCGCCGCCTTCACCGGAACCTGCCCATGGATTTCGACCTCACCACCGAACAGCAGCAAATTCTCGATTACGGCAACAGCGTCGCCAAGCAGTACGATCGCCGCTACTGGCTCGACTGCGCGGAGAAGCACGAGTTTCCCGCCGCGCTCTATCGGAAGGTCGCGTTGGACGGCTTTGTCGGCATGATGGTGCCGGAGGAATATGGTGGCGCCGGTCAGGGCATGACCGAAATGCACCTGTTCCTCGAGGGGCTTTCCAACAACGGCATTCCGCTGCTCAATCTCGTGGTCGGCGCGACCATGAGCCTCGGCCTGATCGCCAAGTATGGTACCGAGGCGCAGAAGCAGCGTTTCCTGCCCGACGCCTGCGCGGGCAAGACCCGGTTCTGCTTCGCGATCACCGAGCCCGATGCCGGCACCAATTCGATGCGCATCACGTCGGTGGCGAAACGCAACGGCAACCGCTTCTCATTGAACGGTCAGAAGACCTTCATCACCGACGCCGACGGATCCGATTATGCACTGGTGGTGACGCGCACCATTCCGCACACCGAAGTGAAGCGGAAGACCGATGGCTTCACATTGTTCGTCGTCGATCTCAAGGCCAAGGGCGTCAGCAAGCAATACATTCCGGTGAGCATCCCCGCCCCGGAAACCCAATGGCAACTGTTCTTCGACGATGTCGATCTCGGGCCGGAAGATGCGATCGGCGAGATCGATCAGGGTTTCGGAATCCTGTTCAACAGTCTCAATCCAGAACGCATCCTGGTCGGCTCGATCTGCTGCGGGCTCGGCCGCTACGCGCTCAACCGCGCGGTGGAGTACGCCAGCGACCGCAAGGTGTTCAACAACACGCCGATCGGCGCTTATCAGGGCCTGCAACACCCGCTCGCCAGCGCTTACACCGACGTCGAAATGGCGTCGCTGATGACGCTGAAAGCGGCATGGATTTACGATCAGGGCCGCGAGGCCGGCGAATTCTCCAACATGGCCAAGCTCGCCGCCGCCGATGCCGGCACCAAGGCGGTGGACACCGCGCTGCAATGCTTCGGCGGCAACGGCTTTACCAAGGAATACGGCATCTTCGACATCTATCCGCTGGTGCGGTTGTTGAAGACCGCGCCGCTCAACCGCGAAATGATTCTCAACTATATCGGCGAGCGCGTTATGGGCTTGCCGCGCAGCTATTAGGATCCTGCCGCAATGGCTGTGATGAAATCGGACATCTCGAGCAGCAGCGATGAATATCGCCGCAACGAAAGCGCTTATCGCGAGCGAATCGCCGATCTGCAGCGGCGGCGCGCCGCCGCCATGCTGGGCGGGCCAGAGCGGGCCCGAAAGCTGCACAAGGAGCGCAAGCAACTGTTGCCACGCGAGCGCATTGCCGCACTGATGGACCCCGGTTCGCCGTTTCTCGAGTTCAGCCAATTGGCCGGCGAAGGCATGCATGAAGGCGTGCCGCCCGGCGCCAGCATCATTACCGGCGTCGGCATTGTCTCCGGCCGTCCGTGCATGATCATCGCCAACGATGCCACCGTGAAGGGCGGCACCTATTACGGCATCACTTGCAAGAAGCACGTCCGCGCCCAGCACTTCGCCTGGAAGCATCGCCTGCCCTGCATCACGCTGGTGCAATCCGGCGGCGCCAACCTGCCGGATCAGCCCGGCATCTTCCCCGATGAAGGCCAGTTCGGCTCGATCTTCTATAACCAGATCCGCATGTCCGGCGAAGGCATCCCGCAGATCGCCATCGTGCACGGCCCCTCTACCGCCGGTGGCGCCTACATGCCGGCGCTGTGCGACGAGACCGTGATCGTGCGCAATCAGGGGGCAATGTTCCTTGGCGGGCCACAACTCGTCTACGCCGCGACCAAGGAAGAAGTCGGAGTCGAGGAGTTGGGCGGCGGCGAAATGCACAGCCGCATCAGCGGCGTCACCGATCACCTCGCCGAGAACGACAGCCACGCCATTGCCATCACCCGCGACATCGTCGCCAATCTCGGCGACATTCCGCAGCAACGCTGGCAGGTGGCGGAGCCACGGCCACCGCGTTTCGATCCGCGTGACATCTACGGCCTCATCAGCGCCGATCCGCGCGTACCGACCAACAACCGCGACATTATCGCGCGGCTGGTGGACGGCAGCGAGTTTCACGAATTCAAGCCGCTCTACGGCGATACGCTGATTACTGGTTTCGCCCGCATCATGGGCTTCGAGATCGGCATCGTCTGCAACAACGGCGTCTTGTTTTCCGAAAGCGCGTTGAAGGCGACGCACTTCATCGACCTGTGCTGCAAGCGCGGCATTCCGCTGCTGTTCATGGCGGACGTCACCGGCTTCATGGTCGGCCGCGAAGCGGAAGAAGGCGGCATCTCCAAGCACGGCGCCAAGATGATTACCGCGATGGCCAGCGCCGACGTGCCGAAATACACGCTGATCATCGGCAATTCCTACGGCGCCGGCTACATGTCGATGTGCGGCCGCCCGATGAAGCCCAATGCCATGATGATGTGGCCGAACGGCCGCTCCGCCATCATGGGTCCGGATCAGGCTGCGAACACGCTCGCCATGGTGCGGGACGAAGTGCACAAGCGTGAAGGGACGAGTTGGAGCGAGGAGGAACGCGAAGCCTATCGCGCGCCGGTGCGCCAGCAGTTCGAGGATTTCGCCAACGCCTACAATTTCGCACGCAACATCTGGTGCGACATGGTGATCGATCCGCTGGAAACCCGCAACGTGATGGCACTTTTGCTCGACCTCGCCGGCCGGTTGCCGCCCAAGGAAACGCGCGTCGGCGTGCTTCGGATGTGATGACGGGAGAAGCACGTCGTGTTCGATAAAATCCTGATCGCCAATCGCGGCGAAATCGCCTGCCGGATCGCCCGCACCTGCCAGCGGCTCGGCGTCGCCGTCGCCGGCGTCCACTCGTCCGCCGATGCCGATGCGCTGCACGTGAAAGAGATCGGGGAGTCCATCGCCATCGGCGGCGCGGCTGCATCCGACAGTTATCTGCGCATCGATGCCGTGATCGACGCCGCGAAAGCGACCGGCGCGCAGGCAATCCATCCCGGCTTCGGTTTTCTTGCCGAGAACGCCGCATTCGCCCGTGCGGTCGAAGCAGCCGGCCTCACCTTCATCGGCCCGACGCCGGACGTGATCGAGCGGCTCGGTGACAAAGCGCTGGCCAAGCAGGAAGCGGACGCTGCCGGCGTGCCGATCATTCCCGGCAGCACCACGCCAAGCGAGGACAAGGCCGAGGTCGAACGCATCGTGCGCGACACCGGCCTGCCGGTGATGCTGAAGGCCGCAGCCGGCGGCGGCGGCAAGGGCATGCGTGTGGTCTCCACGCTCGATGGCCTCGCCGACGATATCGAATCCGCGATGCGCGAAGCCAAAAACGCGTTCGGTTCCGCCGGTCTGATCGTCGAGAAACTGATCCCGCGCGGCCGTCACATTGAAATCCAGATTCTCGGCGACGGCAAAGGCAACGTCATCCATTTGTTCGAGCGCGAATGCACCTTGCAGCGCCGCCATCAAAAAGTGATCGAGGAAGCGCCGGCGGCGAACCTGCCGGCAGCATTGCGCGACCTCATGGCGGCGGACGCGGTGCGGCTCGGCAAGCGGCTGAACTATCGCGGCGCCGGCACTGTCGAATTCATCCTGCAGGACGACGCCTATTACTTCCTTGAAGTCAATCCGCGCTTGCAGGTCGAGCATCCGGTGACCGAGAGCATTACCGGCCTCGACATCGTCGAACTGATGCTGCGCATCGCCTCCGGCGAGGGCCTGCCGCTGACGCAGGCGCAGATCGCCTGTCACGGCCATGCCGTCGAGGCGCGCATCTGCGCCGAAGACCCCGCCAACAATTTCCTGCCGAGCACGGGCGATATCGTTCACGTCAGTTTCCCGGCGAGCGATATCCGCGTCGAGACCGGCGTGGAAACCGGATCGGTGGTGACGCCCTATTACGATTCGATGCTGGCGAAATTGATAGCTTTCGCCCCGACCCGCAACGAGGCGCTGGACAAGCTGCGCGAGGCGGTGGGCGCGACCTCGATCTTCGGCGTCACCACTAATCAGGCGTTTCTCGGCCGCCTGCTCGATTGGAAGGCAACGCGCGAGGCGACATTCCACACCCGATCGATCGACGAAAGCATTGGCCAGTTCACTGCGACATCGTCGGAAGCCGACCGTGAGGCGCTCGCGCTCGGAGCTTGCTTCTGGATGATCCGCCAGCGCGAGACGGCGGCGCGCGATCCGTGGCAATCACGCGATCTCACCGGCTGGCACATGGCGGCGGGCGACGCTGGTCTGTCGCCTATCCCGGAACTGCATTTGACGACGGCCGGCCACAGCGCCGAAATTCGCTTCGCGCCGGTACACCCCGACGGCGCAATGACCGTCGGTATCAACGACGACGAACTGACGGTGCGGCTCGACCCGATCGACGACGATCGCTTCACCGCCGTGGTCGGCTCGCGCCGCGAGGTGGTCCGCATCCGTCAGGAGCAGAATGCTATTTTCGTCCACGATGGACGCGGCGTTCACGCGATGCAGGCGCTACCCTATCTCAGCTATATCAGCGCGTCGGCCGAAACCAGCGGCGACCTGCGCGCGCCGATGACGGGCATGATCCTCAAGGTCAATGTCGCGGTGGGTGACAAGGTGAAGATCGGCGACGTCGCCGCCGTGCTCGAATCGATGAAGATGGAATTGCGCATCGCGAGCGAAGTCGACGGCGTCGTTACGGCAGTGAACTGCCGTGCCGGCGAAACCGTCGAGCGCAACGCCGTCGTCGTGGTGGTCGAGCCGGAGCCCTCATCGTAGTCGCGCCAGTCAACGCCGGGAAACAAACAGGGAGAACGCCATGAGATTGGGCAGCGTCAATTACGACACCAAGGGCAAGATCGCGATCCTGACCCTCGACGAACCGACCAAGCTCAATGCGCTCACCAGCGGCATCCGCGAAGGCATTCTTGCTGGCCTCGCCCGTGCCGATGCTGACGAGAACATTCGCGTCGCTGTCATCACCGGCAGCGGCGACAAGGCGTTCTGCGCCGGCGCTGACATCTCGGGTTTTGAACTGGAAGCCGAAAAGGGCCGCAAATTCCTTGCCGCCGCGCTCGACGTGCTTGCCGCGCCGGAACGCTGCGGCAAGCCGGTGATCTCCGCCGTCAACGGCCTCGCTTATGGCGGCGGCTTCGAGCTCGCCATGGCTTCCGATTTCATCATCGCGTCCGACCGCGCCAAGTTCGCCGTGCCGGAAATCCAACTCGGCCTGCTGCCCGGCTTCGCCATCGTCCGCCTGCATGAGATCGTCGGCCGCGCGAAAGCAAAAGAACTCAGCATTCTTGGCGATCCGATCAGCGCGGCGGAAGCCGAGCGGATCGGGCTGGTGCTGCGCGTCGTCCCGCATGACACGCTGATGGCAAATGTCATGGACTTTGCCGAACGGATCGCCGCCAAGCCGCGGCTCGCGGTGGCGATGGCGAAATCGTTCTACAATCGCGGCCTCGGCGGCGACGAGATGCGCCATGCCGTCGACGGCTTCCCACTGCTGATGATGCACGAGGATGCGCGCGAGGGCATCAGCGCCTTCCTCGAGAAGCGCAAGCCCAAGTTCAGGGATTAGGCGCGCGCCATGCAGCGACGAACCTTCACCGGTGCGCACGGTCAGACGATAGCAGCCGAAGCTGTTGGCGAGGGGCAGCCGGTATTGCTCGCGCACGGCGGCGGACAGACCCGCGCCGCATGGTCGAAGGTGTCGCGCGCACTGGCGAAGGCCGGCTATCTAGCCATCGCCATCGACATGCGGGGCCATGGCGAAAGCGAGTGGTCGCCCTCCGGAGCTTACCACTTTTCCGATTATGCCGCGGACCTCGTCGCGATCGCCGAGGCATTACCAGGCAAGCCTTCGCTGGTGGGCGCTTCGCTCGGCGGACTTGCCGGACTGTTGGCCGAAGGCGAATTGCGACCCGGCGTCTTCTCGTCGCTCACGCTGGTCGACGTGACGCCGCAACTGGAGCCTGAGGGCGTCGCCCATATTCTCGGCTTCATGGCCGCGCACATCGACGAAGGCTTCGCCACAGCCGACGAAGCCGCCGCCGCCATCGGCGCCTATCTGCCGCATCGCAAACAACGAGGACCATCGGAGACGCTGGAACGCTATCTGCGGAAGTGCGAGGACGGGCGGCTGCGCTGGCATTGGGACCCGCAATTCATCACGGCCGCGAGTCAATCCTCCCCAGAGGATTCGGAAGCACGCTTTGCCGCCGCCGCCCGCCGGCTCCGCCTTCCCGTTCACCTGATCCGGGGCGCCTCCAGCAATCTGGTGACGACCGAGGCCGCACAACAGTTTCTCCAGTTCGCTCCGCACGCGACCTATACCGATATCGCCGGCGCCGGGCACATGGTGGTCGGCGACCGCAACGACGCCTTCACTGAAGCCATCGTCGGATTCCTGCGCGAACAAGCATCGGCCTCGCGCGTGCATTCATGATGTTCGCGTTCTTCGGACCATTTCACCGTCTACGCCGAATATCGCGCTTGCGTGAAAATCTTGCGCTGGTTAGCTTAACCTCAAAGCCTTCAAAGAAAGGCTGTCACCTTCTCATGTGCGCCGCCCGCGCGGAGCCGAATTGTAGATGACGGACGGAGACGACAAGTTGAGGGGCGCTCAGGGAAGTGCCGGTCCTGTGTTGGAATGCAGGTCCGTCGAACGCCGGTTCGGCGGCATTATTGCGTTGAACGGGATCGACCTTCAGATCAATCGGGGTGAGATCTTCGGTCTCGTCGGGCCGAACGGGTGCGGCAAAACGACCCTCACCAACGCCATCACCGGCTTCTATCCGCCGCAGCGCGGCAATATCCTGCTGAATGGGCACGACATTACGGGACTCGCGCCGCATAAAGTCGCGCGCTTGGGTGTTGCGCGCACGTTCCAGAATCTCGCGCTCTTCAACGGCATGAGCGTACTCGACAATATCCTGCTCGGCCGCCACGTTCACATGCATGCTAGCGTGCTGCGCACCGCCGGTTACTGGTGGCTGGCGCGCAGTGACGAAACCGCAAATCGCGCCGCGGTTGAGGACGTCATCGACTTCCTGCAACTGGAGAGCGTGCGCGACGAACTGGTCGACGGCATTCCGATCGGCCTGAAGAAGCGCGTCGAACTCGCGCGCGCGCTCGCCGCAGAACCGAGCCTCTTGATTCTTGACGAGCCGATGGCCGGTATGAATCAGGAGGAAAAGGAATACATGGCGCGCTTCATCCTCGACGCGCGCGACGAGCGTCATGTTACGGTGCTGCTGATCGAGCATCATATGGACGTTATCACCGGCATCTGCGATCGCATGCTGGCGCTGAACTACGGTGCGATGATCGGCTCCGGCATACCGGCGGACGTTGTCGCCGACCCACGCGTGGTGGAAGCCTATATCGGAGGCGCCCATGCGACCCATTGAAGGCGGCACCTCCGCGACGACTACGTGGGATTTCGGCGCCGACACCACCTTAAGCCGCCTGCTCGCCAAGAATGCCGACGTGTTTCCCGGCGACATCGCAATGCGGGAGAAAAGCAAGGGCATCTGGCAGGAGATGACCTGGCGGCAGGTGCTCGACAGCATGCTGCAATTCGCCGCCGGGCTGGAAAGCATCGGTTTCGATGCCAAGGATGTTCTGCTCGTCGTTGGCGACAATCGGCCGCGGCTTTACACCGGAATGATTTCGGCCGGTACGCTGGGCGGCCATGCGATGCCGGCCTTCCCCGATGCTACCCTCGACGAAGTGCGCCATTTCGTTCACGAGGCGGATGTTCGCTTCGTTCTTGCGGAAGATCAGGAGCAGGTCGACAAGATGCTCGATCTGCGTGAGCAAGGCGCCAAGATCGAGCACATCATCTATGACGATCCACGCGGACTGGCGACCTATCCGTTTCCGGGGCTGATCTCGTGGGATGCGCTGTGCGCCAAGGGCGAAGCGCGCCTGAAAGCGGAGCCGGCCTTGCGCGAAGCCCTGATCCAGCGCGCTACGCCGGACGGCCCCGCGGTATTCGTCCACTCCTCGGGCTCGACTGGCAAGCCCAAGGGCATCGTGTTGTCGCATCGCAACCTGCTGTCGGGCGTGCGCAACGCCTATCACGGTGGCGCATTCGACTTTGGCGAAACCATTTTGGCCTACCTACCGATGGCGTGGGTCGGTGACTTCGCCGTCACCGTGGCGGCCGGCGTCGCATTGCGCTTCACCATCAACATCCCCGAGCGGCAGGAAACAGTGCTGCAGAACCTGCGCGAGGTGGCGCCGACCTTCTATCTCGCCGCGCCGCGAAGCTGGGACAACATGCTCACCACGATTCAGGTGCGCATGGAGGATTCGACGCCACTCAAGAAAGCGATCTACAAGTTTTTCATCAGTTCAGCTCTTGCGGCCGAGCGCCGCAAGCTCGAAGGCGGCCAGCCGACATTGAGGGAAATGCTGCTCGGTCCGCTCGGTGAGTGGCTGGTCTACGGCCCGATCAAGGATCAGTTCGGGCTATCGCGCCTGCGCGGCGCGTTCACCGGCGGCGAAGCCATGGGCGAGGACACCTTCGTGTTCTATCGCGCGCTCGGCATCAAGCTGCGGCAACTCTACGGCCAGACGGAAAGCAGTGCTTACAATGCACTGCAAAGCCCCGACGAAGTGCGGCTGCACACCGTCGGTCGCCCCTTCCCCGGTGTCGATGTGCAGATCAGCGAGGCAGGCGAAATCCTGATCCGCTCGGGCAGCGTGTTCAGCGGCTATTTCAAGCAGGAGGCCGCCACGCAGGAAGCCTTGCGCGACGGCTGGCTGCATACCGGCGACGCCGGCTATCTCGAGCCCAACGGCCACCTTGTTGTGTTGGGGCGACTTTCCGACGTGGTCCACACCGCGAAGGGCGAACGCTACATCCCGAACTATATCGAGAACCGTCTCAAGTTCAGCCCTTACATCAAGGAAGCCGCCGTGCTCGGCGCCAACCGCGACACGCTGGCGGCGTTGGTCTGCATCGACATGGAGTCGGTCGGCTTTTGGGCCGAACTGCGCGGCATCTCCTATATGTCCTATGCCGATCTGTCGCAGAAGCCGGAAGTCGCAACCCTCATCCTGGACGCGGTCCGACACGTCAACCGCACGCTTCCAGAAGGGCTTCACCTCAAACGCTTCGTCTGCCTGCACAAGGAATTCGACGCCGATGACGGCGAAATCACCCGGACGCGCAAGATCCGCCGCAACGTCGTCGAAGATCGCTACGCGCCGATCATTCATGCCATCTACGACAATCAGGGAAGCGTTTTGATGAAAGCCCAGATCACCTATGAGACCGGCGAGGTCGGCGTGATCGAGCGAACGCTCTCTGTGCAGGAGGTCTGAACCATGGATGTCCTGCTGCTGCTTGAATCGTCCCTCAACGGCGCCCTCGTCGGGTTGATGTACTCGCTGGTCGCGATGGGCATCGTGCTGATCTACAAGTCGTCGTCGGTGCCCAATCTGGCGCAGGGCGCGATGGTGATGCTGGCTGGCTATGTCATTCTGGCCTTTGCCAATCAACTCGGCCTGCCGCTGTGGGCGGCAATCCCGCTCGGCATCGTGACCATGTTCTTCATCGGCGTCGGCATCGAGCGCGTGGCGCTGCGACGGCTCGCCGGCCGCCCGATCATCATGATCCTGATGATGACGCTGGGCATCGAGATTTTCCTCCGTGCCGGCTCCATGACCATCTGGGGCGGCACCTCGCGGCCGCTGCCGATCGGCATCAGCGATGCGCCGCTATTCATCGGACCGCTGTTGATCAATCGCGCCTATGCCGTCGGCGCTGGCGTCGCGGTTGCGATGTTCGTGCTGCTGGTTCTGTTTTTCCGTACCCGGATCGGCGTGGTACTGCGCGCGATCTCCGATGACTATACGGCGGCGTGGTCAGTCGGCATTTCCGTCGAACGCGGCGTCGCACTGTCGTGGGCGATCTCGGCGGTGGTGGCAACCATTGCCGCGGTGCTGTGGGGATCGGTGCAGGGCGTCGATCAATCGCTGGCGCTGTTGCTGCTCAAGGGCGTGACCGTCGCGGTGCTCGGTGGACTGGACAGCATCGGCGGCGCACTGCTCGCCGGCATCCTGCTCGGCATCGTCGAGGGACTGGCCTCCATCGTGCTCGATCCCCTGCTCGGCGGCGCCAGCCGCGAACTGGTCGATGCCGCGATGCTGATCCTCACCATCATGCTGCGGCCACACGGCCTGTTCGGCCGCCACGACATCGAGCGGGTGTAAGATCATGCTGTTTCGTCAGGCCGGCATCCTTCACACGAACTACGCTCAGGATCGGGCGCTGTTCCCGATCCCGGCCGACCGCTGGATGATCGGCGGTCTGCTGCTGCTGGCGGCCACCGCGCCCGTCTACATGAGCACGCTCTATCTCAGCAGCTACATGCTGCCGTGGCTGGTGTGGACCGCCGCCGCACTCGGCCTCAACCTCATTCTCGGCTGGGCCGGGCAATTTCATCTGGGCTATGCCGCAGTGATGGGCATCGGTGCCTATGCCGCCGTGCATGCGCAGCGCAACGGCGTTCCGTGGGAAATCGCCATCGTGTTAGCCGGCCTGACGGCCGCGGTGATCGGCAGCGTATTCGCCTTCGCGGCGCTGCGCGTCAAAGGACTTTATCTCGCGCTCTCGACGCTGGCGCTGCAATTCGTGATGGACTGGACGATCTCGCACGTTCCCGCCATCTCGGGCGGTACACAGGCGACGTTGCAGGCGCCGGATATCCGCATTCTCGGCCAGGCGATCACCTCCGATGCCGGACTTTATTACGTGGCGCTGGTGTGGTGCGTGCTGGTCACCACCTTCATGCTGAACTTGCGGCGCACGGCGCTCGGACGTGCGCTGGTCGCGGTACGCGAGAAGGATTATGCCGCCGCCGTCATTGGTGTGAACAGCTTCTATTTCAAGCTGGTCGCCTTCGCGACATCGTCCTTCATGGCGGGCGTCAGCGGTGCGATCCTGATCGGCACGTTCTATCACGCGGTCACGCCGGAGCAATTCTCCGTCGACGTTTCGATTCAGGCGCTGGCGATGGTGATCGTCGGCGGTCTCGGCAGCATCATCGGCAGCTACTTCGGCGCCGCCTTCATCCTGCTAATGCCCGGCGCAATGAATGCCTTCATTTCCTGGCTGACGGAACAGTTCGGATTTTCGCTCGGCATCGAAACCCTGGCACACCTGCCTCACGCCCTCTACGGCGCATTGATCATCGGATTTCTGCTGATCGAGCCGTTGGGGCTCGGGAAAATCTACAACAACATTCGCGATTATCTGCTTGTCTGGCCTTTCGGCTACGTCAAGAAATAGCGGACCATGGCAGCCATGACCGAAACCGAAGTCGACAACATCCTGACGCTCAACAACGTCGAGGTCGTCTACGACTACGTCTCGCTGGCGATCAAGGGCGTGTCTCTGGCGGTCCCGAACGGCGGTATGGTGGCTCTACTCGGCGCCAACGGCGCCGGGAAAAGCACGACCCTGAAATCGATCAGCGGACTGCTCACCGCCGAACGCGGCGAGGTGCGGCGCGGCGAGGTTCAGTTTCAGAACCGCAATATCAGCGGATTGATGCCGCAGGATCGCGTCAAGCTCGGCATCGCACATGTACTGGAAGGCCGCCGTGTCTTCGAACATCTGACGCCTGACGAAAACCTGATCGCCGCTTCCGCGGTTCGCAGCCGCCACGACGCCGCCCGCAACAAGGATCGCGTCTACAGCTACTTCCCGCGCCTGTTCGAGCGTCGTGGCAGCGCCGCCGGCTATCTCTCCGGCGGCGAACAGCAGATGCTGGCGATCGGCCGCGCGCTGATGACGCAACCGAAGCTGTTGATGCTCGACGAACCTAGCCTCGGTCTCGCGCCGTTCCTGGTGGCCGAGATCTTCCAGATCCTCAGCCGCATCAACCGCGAGGAAGGCCTTTCGGTGTTGCTGGTCGAGCAGAACGCCATTGCCGCGCTCGAGATCGTTTCGCATGGCTACCTGATCGAAAGCGGCCGCATCGTCATGCACGACACCGCAGAAGCGCTGAAGAGGAACCCCGACATTCAGGAATTCTACCTCGGAGGCGCGGACAACAAGAATTTTCACGACATCAAGCACTACCGGCGGCGTAAGCGCTGGTTGACGTGAGATTGGCGCCTGCCAAACTCACCCCAAGCCGAGACCAAGAAAGAAACGACCATTCCACCGTCCGAACAAGGGAGGACATGAATATGAAACTTAGATCGATCATCGGCGGCCTCGCGCTGATGCTGACCAGCAGCATGACCGCGCACGCCGCCGACCCGGTGAAGTTCGCGCTGTGCTACGATCTCAGCAAGGCCTACACCTTCGTCACCCCGCAAGTGGCGCAGGCAGCCAAGGACTATGCCGACCTGCTCAACGCCAAGGGCGGCCTCGAAGGCCATCCGATCGAGGTGATCGTGCAGGATCACGGCAACGAGCCGCAGCGCGGCATCGAGTGCTATGAGCGCCTGAAGCGCGAAGGCGTCATGGTGTTCGACATGTTGTCGACGCCGGTGTCGCGTGCCGTGCTGCCCCGCGTCATGAAGGATGGCAACATCCTGATGCAATCGCTCGCCGGCCGCGGTGACGCAGTGGACGGCGACGTCTTCAAGTGGGTATTCCCGATCGGCCCGACCTATTGGGGACAGGCCGCCAACGACATCGGCTATATCAAGCAGCAATCCAAGGGCAACCTGAAGGGCGTCAAGGTCGCTTTCGTCTACGTCGACTATCCGTTCGGCCAGGAGCCGATCGGCATCCTCAAGACGCTGGCGCAGAAGGAAGGGTTCGACCTGCAACTGTTCCCTTACCCGCTGCCGGGCAACGACCAGGCTTCGGCCTGGACGCAGGTGCGCCGCTTCAATCCCGACTGGATCATCAGTTGGAGCCTGTCGAACATGCACGTCATCGCTTCACGCGAAATGAAGCGCAATGGCATCTCGATCGACAAGTACATCGGCGTGAACTGGCTGAATGAGGTCGACATCAAGAATATCGGTGCCGATGCCGCGAAGGGGATCAAACGCGGCACCAACGTCGCCGGTGGTTCGACCCAGCCGCTGGTTCAGGAGATCATCAAGGAACTCTACGACAAGGGCAAGGGCAACGGCGACCGCAAGCATCTCGAGGACGTGTACTACAACACCGGCCTCGCGATCTGGTCGATCGGTTTCGAAGGCGCCCGTCTTGCCATCAAGAAGGATGGCTGGCCGCTGACCCCGCAGAAGCTCAAGGATGGCCTTGAGAGCATCAAGGCCTTCGACGCCAACGGCCTGATGGCTCCGGTGACGGTGACCGCGAAGGATCATGGCGGCGGCGGCAAGACCCGCATCGAGATGTGGGATGGCGCCAAGTGGGTGCCGCAGACCGACTGGATCGCATCGTTCCCCGAAGAAGTCTGGAGCGTCGTGAAGGAGCAGTCGGCCGCTTACGCCAAGTCCGACGCGAACAAGTAAGCGCCCGCGTAAGGTTACGTGATGGCCGGATTTATTCCGGCCATCACGGCGATAGCCAAAAGCCCCGCTTCTGATGCGTCAGAAGCGGGGCTTTTTGCATTCGCTGCTTACTGCTGAACACTCTACCGCGCCGGCGTTCCACCAATCTGCTCGAACACCGTTTCGCAGGTCATCAGATCGAGATGTCCGCCGCCGGCGTTCTTGAAGAAGGTGATGTCGCTCGCGGAGTTGCGGCCCGCCACCGCACCACTGGCGAGATCGTAGAGATCGCCCAGCACATCGGCCTCGGTCATCACACCACTCGCGATCGGCTGAAGAATGTCACCGACGCCGTGAAACGCGGTTTCCCGTCGATCCACGAATACGCGCGCGCGCCGCACGGCGTCGTCGTTCGCCTCGCGCGTTTGCGGCGTATAACCGCCAACCAGATCGAGATGGACACCGGGTTTGAGGTTCGCGCCCTTGATCAGCGGCGTATGGGATCTCGTACAGGCTGAGATGAGATCGGCTTCACGCGTTGCCGCATCGAGATCGGTGACGACCTCAGCCCGGATGCCGTCCTGCGCCAAGCGATCCGCCAATTCGGAGGCCCGCATTTGATTGCGATTCCAGATCAGCACACGCCCGAGCGACGGCCGCACGACGTGATGCGCCTGCACCAGCCACCATGACATCTTGCCGGCGCCGACCACCAGCATGGTCTCGGGCTCCGGATTGGCGAGCAGTCTGGCGCCGAGCGCGGAATCCGCCGCCGTGCGCCAATGCGTGATCGAGGTGCCGTCGATCACCGCCAAAGGTCGCCCATCGGTACCGTCGAACAACACGCAGACCGCCTGCACCGCAGGCAAAGTGCCGGCCGTGAGATTGGACGGGAAACTGGTGAACATCTTGCTGAGCATGTAGCGGCCGGGATCGACCGCGCTGCGGATCACGTATTGCGCCGCCTCAACGCCCATGAACCCATCGAGAATCTCGATCTTAGGCCGCTTGTGAGCAACTTCCAGCGCCGCGATCAGCACCGGAAACGACAACGCGCCTGCCACCTCGGCATCACTGACAAATCGCATTTCGCCTCCGGGCACCGGCATCATCGCCAATCATAACACAATGTCGATGGCATCCGACGGCGCGACCTCCTCGCAGTCGCGGGCATCGCCCGCTTCCCACATCACCATCGACAGCACCGCAGGTCCGTCGAGTGCAACCAACGGCGAATGCCACACGCCAGCGCGATAATGGATGATGGTATCGCCGCCAGCGACGAAGGCGTGCGCCCGCGCGACGTCCGGCCGCCCGTTCGCATCATCCGGCGCCACCGCGATCAGGAGCCGCGCACAACGGATCGGAATGAACACCTGCGACGTCAACATATGGCGTTCGAAGCAGGCAATCGCGAACGGCAAGGGCGATGGCTTGAGGTGATAGACATCGAGCACCGGCCGGATTGCAGCAGAGTCATGCGCCAGATCGCTCAAACCAGGAATGCGGCGTCCGCGATCCTGATTGACGGAGCGGCCGCCCGCCGCATCGATCGCGGCCAGCGAACCGAACGGCGCGAATGCTTCCGCCGTTAAAGGCTGCGCGCGAAGACGGTGGGGATATCTCGCGCCCGCCATCTCAGAAATTGATGCCGAGCCATTGCTTGACCTGCTCGTGCAGGTCGCCGGCAAAATCGGCGGGCTCGCCGGAAGCGGTGATTTCACCGAGGCTGAGCACATAGATGCGATGGGACATCGCAATCACGCGTCGCACGTTGTGGTCCACCAGCAGGATTGCCATCTCCTCCGACGCAAAGAGGCGAATCCACTCGAATACTTCCTCGACGATCTTCGGCGCGAGGCCGATGGAAGGCTCGTCGATCAGGCACAGGCGCGGCCGCATCAGCCACGCCTTGGCGAATTCCACCATCTTCTGCTGGCCACCGGAGAGATCGCCGGCCTGCGCGCGCAACTTCACCCGCAGCGCCGGAAACTTTTCCAGCATCGCCTCGAAGCGCTGTTCGATCTCGTTCCGCGCCGGCGTCCCGGTCGCGCGTGACAGACCTTCCAGCGGCAACCGCAGGTTTTCCATCACCGTCATGAACGGAAACAGACTGGATTCCTGCGGGATGTACCAGATGCCGCGCGCGCTCAGCCTATGCGGCTCAAGCCCGGTGATATCGTTGCCCTCATAGACAACTTTGCCGGCTTTCGGCTTGAGAAAGCCGCAGATCGCCTTCATCACCGTTGACTTGCCGGCACCGTTGAGCCCGATCAGGCCGGTGATGCGGCCGGCGTCAACATTCAGGCTCAAATCGCGCAGCACGTCGATATCGACGCTGTAGCCGGCAGTGACGTTATCGAGGGTCAGCACCGCGCTCATGCCGCCTGCCCTCCAAGATATGCTTCGATGACGCGCGGATCGTTCAGCACCTCGCGCGTGGTGGCGTCGATGATGACGGCGCCGGCGTTCATGCAGACGGCGCGCGGGCACAGTTCGACCACCACCGGCATGTCGTGGCTGACAAGGATGAAGGTCTGTCCCTTCTCGTGACGCGAACGAATGAAGGCTCCCATGATCTCCTTCATGGTCGGATGTACGGCAGCAAACGGCTCGTCAAGCAATGCGATGCGTGGCGGCACCATGAAGCACACGCCGAATTCCAGCAATTTCATCTGTCCGCCGGAGAGTTGCCCTGCATCGAGATGGCGCACCACATCGAGCCGCAATTCGCTGATCAGCGCGTCGGCGCGCGACAGCGCCTCGTCGGCACCAAGGCCCAATGCACGGCCGGCCACCAGCAGATTGTCGATGACATTCATCCGGCGGAACACGCGGGTGAGCTGGAACATGCGCATGACGCCGCGATGGGCCAGCCGCTCCGGCGTCAGGCCATGGCAAGGCACATCGTCGAGCAGAATCTCTCCACCGTCGGGCTCAGCCAATCCGCTCAGAATGTTGAGCAGCGTGGTCTTTCCCGAGCCATTAGGGCCGATCAACCCGACCAACTCGCCGGCCGCGACATCGAACGACACATTATCGACGGCAGTGAGGCCGCCGAACCGCTTGCTGACACCTAGCACGGACAAAAGTGTCATGCCCGCCCCCAGCGTTGCGCAGCCGCTCTGGCCAGTCCCCATAGGCCCTCGCGGAAGAAACGCGCGAAGATAACGACAAGCGCGGCGAAGACTACGAGCTGATAGCCACCGACGTCGCGCAGCCATTCCGACAGCACGTAGACCAGGAATGCCGCGACCAGCGGGCCCGCGAGCGTACCCATGCCGCCAATCACCGTCATGCTGACGATCAGGCCGGTCTGGCCGATCAAGCCCAGTTCGGGCGTCACCAGTTCGGCGAAATGCGCATAGAGCGCGCCGGCGAAACCGGAGGCCGCTGCCGAAATGGCGAAGGCCGCCGTCTTCCAGAACACGACGTTGACGCCGGCGCGACGCGCCGCGACCTCGTCATCACGGATCGCTTGCAAGAACAACCCGGCTTTGGAGCGGAGCAGCATGTAGAACAGGATGAGCAACACCACCAGCGCACCGAGGAACAGATAGTACCAGCCGATCCGACTGTTCATCAGTCCGGCAACGCCGAGCCCGAGATCGCCGCGCGTGATGTCGATCGAGTTCGAAGCGACGAGCCGCATGATTTCGGCGAAGCTCAGGGTGGTGAGCGCGAGATACGGCCCGACTAGGCGCAGCACGGCGCGGCCGAGCAGCAAGCCGACCAGACCCGAAACGATGACGGCGGCAACGATGCCGAGCAGCGGCGGCACGCCGAAATAATGGTTGAGCAGGCCGGTGGTGTAAGCGCCGATCATGGCAAAGGTCGCCGGCGCCAGCGAGAACTGCCCGGTGTAGCCCGCCAGCAGATTCCAGGCACCGGCAAGGATCGCGAAATACATCGAGACGATCAGCACACCGAGCCAATAGGGATTGCTGACGCCGAGCGGAATCAGCGCGACGACCGCCATCGCCACCAGCGCGGCGCGAAACTCCACCGTGGTTTTCGTGGTCGAAAGCTGCGCGCCGGACGGTTTGGCGGCGGGCGAGTTTGCAGATGACGGCGCCATCACACCTCCCGCCCCTTTTCACCGAACAAACCTTGCGGACGGAACAGCAGGAACAGCATCAGCAGGATCAGGCCAAACGCATCGCGATACTGGAAGGAAATATACACCGCGCCAAAGCTCTCGATGACACCCAGCAACAGGCTGGCAATGATGGCGCCCGGCACCGATCCCATACCACCGAGCACGACGATGATGTAGGACTTGATGGCGGGGAAGATACCGACGTCCGGCGAGGCGTTGATCACCGGCGACAAGAGCGCACCGGCGAACGCCGCGAGTCCGCCCGACAGCATGAAGACAATGACGCTGGCCTTCGCGGTATCGATACCGGCCAGCGACGCACCGAGCCTGTTCTGCGATACGGCACGGATCTGCTGCCCCCAGAACGACCACTTGATCAACGCCGCCGTGATGGCGATGACCGCGATAGCAATACCCGCAGCCAGCAACCGGTGGCCGCTGATCAGCACCGGGCCGAGCACCACGCGACTGGTTTCCACCAGCGGTGGGCCGCGATAGGCATAAGGCCCGATCACCTTGTCGACGAAGTTGATCAGGAACAGCGAGAGACCGAACGTGACGATCACCGCGTACTCGTCGCGCATCAAGCCCCACGAGGTGTAACCGGCATAGAGCGGACGCATTAACGTCCGCTCCGTCAGCCAGCCGAGCAGCGCGCCGACCATGAAGGCGAGCGGCAACGCTATCCACACCGGCACGCCGAGCGCCAACGCGATCAGCGTATAGGCATAGGCGCCGACCATGTAGAACTCACCATGGGCGAAGTTCACGATCTTCAGGATGCCGAAGATCAGCGACAGGCCAATGGCCATCAGCGCATAGAACAGCCCCGTGATGAGGCCGTTCACCGCAAGGTCGACGTCGATACCACTCATGAAGCAGGCCAGCCTATCAACAAGGAATCAGCCCGCGTTTACTTCGCGGGCTTCCAGAGCTTGGCCTTGTCGAGCGCCTGGCCCGGCTGCGACACCAGCGCCGAATCGCCGACCTTCTGGTTCACCTCGGTGAGCTGGAACGTCACGTACGGCACGTCCAGCCACTGGTTGAAGGCGTAACCCTTGTCCTTCGAGAAGGTCATCTCGCCGCGGGTGCCGGTGTATTTGGTTTCACCCAGCGCCTTGATCAGGGCTTCGGAGTCGGTGGACTTGGCGCGCTTGATGGCGTCCGCAATCAGGAACAGCGAGTCGGCCGCTTGGAACAGCAGACGGTTCGGTTCGTTTTTGGTTTTGGCGGTGTAGGCATCGCCCACCTGCTTGCCGAGCGCCGGCTGCGCCATCTTCGGATGGTAGAGACCGAACACCAGCATGCCCTTGCCGGCTTCCTTCACGTTCTGCCAGAAGTCCGGATAGTCAGCGAGGCCGGAGCCGTCATAGAGCCAGGTCTTCGCCGAGGGCGCGACGCCCTGCTCGTAAAGCTGGTTCATCATGATGTAGGCCGCGGGCGGCAGCATCAGGTTGATGATGGCGTCGGGTGCCTTGGCGCGCATCGGCAGAATGGCCGGGAGGAAATCCTTCGAGGCACGATCCAGCGTTTCGTACTTGTATTGAACATCGGGCGCGATTTTCTTCAGCGCTTCCCCGATCGCCTTCGCAAGGCCAATGCCGTAGTCGGTGTTCTCAGCGATGGAGACGACGCTCTTGACGCCCAAATCCTTCATCGTCGCAGCAGCGGCGCTGCCGACGCGGCTATTGTAGTTGCCCGGATTGAAGACTTCCGGATAGCCCTTCTCGCGAATGACGTCGGACCAGCCATTGGTGTTGACGTACGGAATCTTGTAGCGATGCGCGACTTCGATGCCGGCCAATGCCGCAGAACTCTGATGCTCGCCGGTGATCGCCACCACCTTGTCGCGGGTCGCGAGCTTCTCGACTGCGGCACGCGCCTTTTCCGGCAACCCTTGGGTGTCTTCGATCACCAGTTCGATCTTGCGGCCGTCGACGCCGCCGGCATCGTTGATAATCTTGGCGGCGACTTCCAAACCGTCCTTGACCTGGGTGCCCTGCACCACCGAACCGGGAGGCGATTGTGTGATGGTGACGCCGACCTTGATCGGATCGGCGGCCTGCGCTCCGGCGACCGGAAGCATGATCGCCGCAACCGTCAGCGCGACACCCAGCATATCTCGACGCAGTAAACCTGCCATTTTGTAACCTCCCCCTTCGGATCAGCATCCTTGATGCTTGTTGTCAGATCATGTTACCGCGATTATGCGCAAGGACTTTTCGATTTGAAACATCATTTTGGTCTAAGACCTGCGCGATTTTGCTGCACGTCTCGCATTGCGAGAAGCGACACCACAATATCTAGGCCGATGGAAGCGCCATCCGGAGAAACGCGTCACGCAGCGGCTGGCCCTGCAGCCCCACGCCGAGAAGCAGCGACAGCAGCAACCGCGCCTTCAATCCGCCCAGCGCACCGCCTGGAATGAGGCCACGCCCGAGCAGATCGGTTTCCGAACCGGGAAAACCGTAGGTCTTGGCGAATACTGGCCCTGACGCGACGCGCGAACTGAGCACGACGGGAAAGGCTGCCGCGAGGCTGGCGAGTGCGTCCACCATCGCGGCCGGCACGTGACCCACGCCCATCGCCTCGATGACGAGCCCGCGATAGCCAAGCGCCGGCAGACCCGCGAGCATCCGGCCGTCGTCACCGAGAGCTGCCGTGATCAGCGCAACGGGTTGATCCGTGCCCGCATCGCCACCGGCGATCACGGCGCTGCGCGTCACGCGCAGGTTGATCCGCGCCGCACCTTCGATGACGTCGCCGAGAACTCCGCCCGAAAGCGACGCGAATGTCGAGGGGAGAAACGTGCTTGCCTTCTGCACAAAGCGCGCGGCATGAATGGTTTCGTTCAAGACCACCAGCGTCCCGAGCCCGCGCGCCGCGAGCGAGGTGGCGACGATGGCGCTGGCCAACAGATTGGCCGGGCCGTCCGCTCCCGGGGCTTCCGCGCCACGCATCGCGCCGGTGACGATCACAGGCTTGTCGCCGCCGACGAGGCAATCGAGCACGAACGCCGTTTCCTCGATGGTGTCGGTGCCCTGAAC
>JAEWIX010000053.1 GCA_023386885.1 Pseudomonadota bacterium | reverse complement strand
TCGGTCGGATGGTTGACGCGACGCCACGCGATATCGGTGACGTGCAGCAGGCCGTCGATGCCGCCGAGATCAACGAACGCACCGTAATCGGTGATGTTCTTGACGACGCCGTCGATCACCTGACCCTCTTCGAGGTTCTGCACCAGCTCCTGACGCTGCTCGGCGCGGGTCTCTTCGAGAACCGTGCGGCGCGACACCACGATGTTGCCGCGGCGGCGATCCATCTTGAGTATCTGGAACGGCTGGGTGTTGTTCATCAGCGGGCCGACATCGCGGATCGGACGGATATCCACCTGCGAACGCGGCAGGAAGGCCACTGCGCCGTCGAGATCGACGGTGAAGCCACCCTTGACCTGATTGAAGATGACGCCGTGCACCTTCTCGTTGGCGTTGAACGCCTTCTCGAGCTTGCCCCAGCTTTCCTCGCGGCGCGCCTTGTCGCGCGACAGCACGGCTTCGCCGAGCGCATTCTCGATGCGGTCGAGGAACACCTCGACCTCGTCGCCGACCTTCAGGGAATTCTCGCGGCCGGGCCCGGCGAATTCGCGCAACGCCACGCGGCCTTCGGTCTTCAGGCCGACGTCGATGACGGCCATGTCCTTCTCGATCGCAACAACCGTGCCCTTGATGACCGAGCTTTCCTGCAGATTGCCACCGGCGAAGGACTCGTCGAGCATCGCAGCGAAATCGTCGCGGGACGGATTGTAAGTATCAGTCGAAGCCATTTGTTCTCCAGTGCGGGATGTGCCGGCCGTTCGGGTTGAAGGGCGTATCGCGCATGAAGGGTCAAAGGTCCGCAACCCTTGACGTCCGCGCCGCCACTCCGCGAGGGGAAATGGCAATCACGGGCCGGCCTGTGCCTGCACGCTCGATACGTATCGATGCAATTCCGATAAACGTAATTCTGATGGCGCCTTTGATCCCGCGCAAAAGCAGGAAAGCAGACGCGTCGCTTCATCACCGGAAATCTAAGGTGGGTCGAACAGGATCGCCAGCGATCCTCACGTCGATTCCTCGAGCCATCGGTTGCAAGGCCGAGCGGGGCGGTCCTCCAAAACGGCAGGGGTTCAGACCCGCTGCCGGCCCGCTCGGACAGCCTCGACAATCGCGATGGCAGCCCGGACCGGGAGGATATAACCGGCGTCTCGCCATGGGGCAAGCCTCAACCGTCCGGGGTTTCGACCGCAAATGCTTGATTTTGCGGCAAAGCCGGCAGGCTGTCATCCGTGCTGCGAAGACGTCAGCTCCCAACCGCTCAACTGGGCCGGAACACGAAGTTGTTGCAATAGGCCGGGTCGTCCCAGAAACGCACCTTGTCCTGCCGCTGATGCACCCCGGCATCGAACTGGGCAACGGGCCTTAATGCGCCATCGGGGCCGAAGAACGCCCCCTCATAGCCGAAGCCCCGCAGAAAGGCGACGACGTCGGCGACCGAGCTGGTCGCCAGATGCCGGTTCTCACATTCAAAAATCAGCATCGGCCGGGATTCACGCAGTATCCGCCGCGCGCCCTGGAAAATCGCCGCCTCCATGCCTTCAGCATCGATCTTGAGCAGCGCAATTCGTTGGCCCGGCGCGAAATAGTCATCGAGCGCGACCACAGGCACCGACAGGCGCTGCGTATCCACTGGGGCTTCCCCGCGCATGACGAACGATGCACCAGGCGAGTTCGGCGACGGAATGAAGAAGGTCGCATCACCAGTCGTCGCCGCTACGCCCTTTTCCTCGACGATGACATTGCGGCAACCAACCCTTGGCAGCGCGACGCGTAGATAGGCGGCAAGCGCCGGTTGCGGCTCGAATGCGACCACCCGCCCGTCCTTCACCCAGCGCGAGAGCCAAAACGTATAGCTGCCCTTGTGCGCACCGATGTCACAGACGAGGTCGCCAGGCTGGATGTGAGCGCGAATGATCCCAAGTTCCGCCCGTTGATCGCGAAGCCGCGCCTTCATCGCCCGCCACAGAAACCGCGTTCTCATACTTCCCCCGTCGGCCTTGCGAAAGCCGCTTGCTATCGCGCGGAGCGGGCCGCCTCGACAATGGTTATGGCCGCGCGGAGCGAAGCTTCGATATCGAGAGCGGAATTGTCCAGCAAGTGCGCATCCGGAGCGGGTTTCAGCGGGGCCACGGCGCGATTCCTGTCGCGGTCGTCGCGCTTGAGGATATCGGCCAGCACCAGCGCCTCGTCGGCCGCCTCGCCGCGCGCTTTTGCCTCGAGGGTGCGACGGCGGGCCCGCACCTCGGGCGCGGCGACGACGAAGATCTTCACGTCGGCATCCGGGCAGATCACGGTGCCGATATCGCGGCCGTCCAGCACCGCGCCGGGCGGTTCCGCCGCGAACTGACGCTGGAACGTCACCAGCGCCTCGCGCACCCGCGGATAAGCCGACACCACCGAGGCGGCATCGCCCACGGCTTGCGTCTTCAGCACGGGATCGCCGAACTTCTCCGGGTCGAGTTCCATCGCAGCAGCGACGGCAGCCGCCTCGTCCGCCAGATCGATCCGCGCGTCGAGCAGCGCCTTGGCGACGGCGCGGTAGATCACGCCGGTATCGAGGTGCCGAAAATGGTAGTGCGCGGCGAGCCGCTTGCCGAGCGTGCCCTTGCCCGAGGCGGCCGGGCCGTCGATGGCGATGATCATGCGAAATCCGCTCCCAGCCGCTGCATCATCGGGATGAAATCCGGGAAGCTGGTGGCGATGAAGGCGGTGTCGTCGACGCCCACCGGCTCATCGGAGGCGCAGCCCATCGCCAGCGCCGACATCGCGATGCGATGATCCATGTGGGTGGCGACCACGCCGCCGCCCGGCACATGGCCGCGCCCCTCGACGATCATGTCGTCGCCGTCAATCGTCACCTCGACACCGTTGACCCGCAGCATCGCGGCGGTGGCCTCGAGACGATCGGATTCCTTGACGCGCAGCTCGTGCAGCCCGCGCATGATTGTGGTGCCCTCGGCGAAGGCCGCCGCCACCGCCAGCACCAGATATTCGTCGATCATCGATGGCGCGCGCGCCGCCGGCACCTCGACGCCGCGCAGTTTTGAAGCACGCACCCGCAATTGCGCCATCGGTTCGCCGGCATCGCCCCGCGCGTTGGTTTCCTCGATGGACGCGCCCATCTCGCGCAGCGTCGTGAAGAGGCCGGTGCGCAGCGGATTGGTCATCACGTCGTCGAAGGTGACGTCGGACCCCGGCACGATCAGCGCCGCGACGATCGGAAATGCGGCGGAGGACGGATCGGCCGGCACCGCCACCGGCGCGCCATGCAGTTCCGGCTGCCCGGTCAGCGAAATCTTTCGCCCGTCCGCGCCCTCTGGAATCGAGACGATCTCGGCACCAAAATGCTTGAGCATCAATTCGGTATGGTCGCGGCTGGCGGCAGGCTCGATCACGGTGGTGACGCCCGGCGCAGCCAACCCGGCCAGCAGTACTGCCGATTTGATCTGGGCCGAGGCCACCGGCGAACGGTATACGACCGGTAGCGGATCGCGCGCACCCGCCAGGGTGAGGGGCAATCGGCCGCCCTCGCTCTGCGCCGTCACCTTCGCGCCCATCAGGGCCAGCGGATCGACGATGCGGCGCATCGGCCGCGAGCGCAGCGAGGCGTCGCCGTCGAACGTCGCGGAGATCGGGCAGCCGGCGACGGCCCCCATCACCAGCCGGCAGCCGGTGCCGGAATTGCCGAAATCGAGCGGCGCGGAGGGTTGCGCGAATCCCGCCACGCCGACGCCATGCACCGACCAGACCCCGTTACTGTCGCGCGTGACCTGCGCGCCGAGCGCCCGCATCGCCTTGGCGGTGTTGAGCACGTCCTCGCTTTCCAGCAGCCCCTGAATGCGGGTTTCGCCCACCGCCAGCGCGCCGAGAATCAGGGCGCGGTGCGAGATCGATTTGTCGCCGGGCACCCGGATCCGCCCGGTCAACGGCGAACTTTTGCTGGCCCGGAGCGGCGAGAGCTGGCTGGAATGGGTCACGATCGCAATCCTTTAATACGGCCGGGCTGGTAACACACACGACCCGCCGCGTCACGCCGCGACCGCGGTAAAGCCGCACTGCGCGCGCAAGGCTATTGACAGCGCCGTGACAACTAGCCAAGTGATGCACCGCTTTCAGAAATCCCCAGGATTGACACGTGGCCAAAGCCGACCTTGGAACCAAACGCATTTGCCCGACTACGGGCAAGAAGTTCTACGATCTGAACAAGAATCCGGTGATTTCGCCCTATACCGGCGAAGTCGTGCCGATCGCTCCGGTCGCTCCGCCGCGTGGCCGTCCCGAAGCGCGCAACGCCAACGAAGACGCGCCGGAGATGGCCGAGACCGAAGACATGGTCTCGCTGGAGGAGGCCGATGCCGAGGAAAAGACCGGCAAGGTCAAGACCACGACGCCGGAGTCGGAGGACGACATCGAGGTCGACGACACGCTCGACGACGACGATGACGACGATTCGACCTTCATCGCCGACGAGGAAGAAGGCGACGAGGACGTCACCGACATCATCGGCGACGTCTCCGACGACGAAGAGAGTTGATCCCTTAAAAGGGACTTGAGATCGACCCTGATCTGTGGTCAGGGTTGCGCCGCCGCGCTGGACGATGAATCACCCAGATCATCGAAGGCGCGTGCGATACGGTTAAGGGGCCATAGCTCAGCTGGGAGAGCGCTTGCATGGCATGCAAGAGGTCGGCGGTTCGATCCCGCCTGGCTCCACCACGCTTCGCCTCCGGCTACGCGTGGCGCAGCCACGTAGCCGAAGGCGAAGCGTGCCCGGCATAGCCCGAAGGGCGACGACGGGCTCCATCCTGAAATCTAAAACTTCACGGTATTTCCCACATTGCACCTCGACGCTACACGTGGCGCAGCCATGTAGCCGAAGGCGAAGCGTGCCCGGCATAGCCCGCAGGGCGAAGACGGGCTGACATCTCCTCCATGTGACATTCTCAGCCACCGGTGCAAATATCCGCGCTGATCAGGCTAGCACAGCCGCGTGTAGCCAAGGGCGAAGCATGCAATGTGGTACGTCTACATCATTCGCAGTCGGAGCATGCCGGCCCAAGAATATACCGGTGCAACCTCTGATCTGAAGCAACGCTTGGCGGACCACAACGCCGGAAAATCCACGCATACTGCGAAATTTAAACCGTGGGAGCTGGCTTGGTACTGTGCTTTCCAAGACAAACACCACGCCCTCGACTTCGAAAAATACCTCAAGTCTCATTCCGGTCGGGCATTCGCCAAGAAGCGCCTGTTATGCTTTAGTTCGCCTGCATTATTCGAAAGCCTCACAAGAAACGCCTCATGACAATCGAAACTCCCTCAATTCCTGGCATGGAAGCCATGGCCGGACTGCGCGTGGTCGATCTCTCGCGCGTGCTCGGCGGCCCCTATTGCACCCAGATCCTCGCCGACCACGGCGCTGACGTGGTGAAGGTGGAGCCGCCCGCCGGCGACGAGACCCGCGACTGGGGCCCTCCGTTCCATGACGACGACGCGGCTTATTTCATCGGCACCAACCGCAACAAGCGCGCGATCGGTCTCGATCTCGCTTCCGACGGCGGACGCGCGGTGCTGATGAAGATGCTTGAGACCGCCGACGTGCTGATCGAGAATTTCAAGCCGGGCACGCTCGACAAATGGGGCATCGGCAAGGACGTGCTGCGCGGAAAATTTCCGCGGCTGATTCATTGCCGCATCTCCGGCTTCGGCGCCGACGGCCCGCATGGCGGCCACCCCGGCTACGACGCCATCATTCAGGCGATGACCGGCATGATGGCGGCGACCGGATCGCCGCAAAGCGGCCCGACCCGCATCGGCGTGGCGCTGGTGGACATCACCACCGGGCTCTACGCCACGGTCGGCATCCTGATGGCGCTGGCCGAGCGCGAAAAATCGGGCAAGGGTCAGTTCCTCGAAACCACGCTGTTCGAGACCGGCCTCGCCATCATGCATCCGCACACGGCGAACTTCTTCTTCACCGGCAAGCCGCCGGCGCTGACCGGCAACGAGCATCCGAACCTCGTGCCCTATTCGGTGTTTCCGGCGCGCGACGGCGATATCTTCATGGGGGTCGGCAACGACGGCACCTTCCGCAAGCTGTGCCGCGAACTCGGACGTCCGGAACTCGGCACCGACCCGCGCTTCGCCCGCAACCGCGACCGCGTCGCCAACCGGCAGGCATTGCGCACGGAGTTGGAAGCGATCCTCAAGGATCACGACAGCGAGCCGCTGTGTCGTCGCCTGCTGGCGGCCGGATTACCCGCCGGCCCGGTGCAGTCGATCGACAAGGCGCTGACCAGCGAGCACGTCAAGCATCGCGGCGATATCATCGAAAAAGACTGGTACAAGGGCGTCGCCTCGCCGATCCGCTTCGAGCGCACCAAGGCCAGCCTGCGCCATCTGCCGCCGAAATTCAGCCAGCACACCGAAACCGTGTTGCAGGAGTTCGGCTACTCCAAGGAGCAGATCGCGGACCTGGTGGCGCAGGGTGTGGTCTGCGGCAAGGACCGGCGGCGCTAGTGGCACGAATTTGACATTCGCTGCGGTCCTCGCAGCGAATCCTTGCGTATTCCGACAGTGTCTTCGCCCGGCCCGGCGGCACAGGCCGCCGCGCCCGGGGGCGTCCGCATCCGATAAGTTCTGCGGAGGAAGGTGTTTTTCTCCTTTCCTTGGAGCAAGCTTCCCCCTTACCATCCGCCGCACGTTCGGTTGGACGGTCACTTGCACGTCATCCGCCGCTGTTATCGCGCGAAACGAAGATGACGGATTAACCTGGAGGAACGCGATGTCATTTCGACGACTTGCTGCTGCAACCACCGCCGCCGCGCTGGCCCTGACCCTGACCTCGGCGCTGACCACCCCCGCTTTCGCCGTGACCGAGATCCAGTGGTGGCACGCCATGACCGGCGGCAACAACGAGGTGGTCGTCAAGCTCGCCAACGATTTCAACGCATCGCAGAGCGACTACAAGGTGGTGCCGACCTACAAAGGCGGCTACGCCGACACCATGAACGCCGGCATCGCCGCGTTCCGCGCCGGCAACGCGCCCGCCATCATGCAGGTGTTCGAAGTCGGCACCGCGACCATGATGGCCGCCAAGGGCGCGGTGAAGCCGGTCTATCAACTGATGAAGGAAACCGGCGAGAAGTTCGACCCGCAGGCCTATCTGCCGGCGATCACCGGCTACTACTCGACCTCGAAGGGCGAGATGCTGTCGTTCCCCTTCAATTCGTCGTCGACGGTGATGTGGGTCAATCTCGACGCGCTGAAGAAGGCCAACATCGCGGACATTCCCAAGACGTGGCCGGAAGTGTTCGATGACGCCAAGAAGCTGAAGGCCGCCGGCTACGCGACCTGCGGCTTCTCCAACGCCTGGGTGACCTGGGTAAATCTCGAACAGTTGTCGGCCTGGCACAACGTGCCGCTGTCCTCGAAGGCCAATGGCCTCGACGGCTTCGACACCGTGCTGGAATTCAACGGTCCGTTGCAGGTCAAGCACCTCGAAAAGCTGATCGAGTTGCAGAAGGACAAGACCTACGACTATTCCGGCCGCACCAATGCCGGCGAAGGCCGCTTCACCTCCGGCGAATGCCCTATCTTCCTGACCTCGTCGGGCTTCTTCGGCAACGTCAAGTCGCAGGCCAAGTTCAACTGGACCAATGCGCCGATGCCCTACTACCCGGACGTCAAGGGCGCGCCGCAGAATTCGATCATCGGCGGCGCGTCGCTGTGGGTGATGGGCGGCAAGTCGCCGGAAGAATACAAGGGCGTCGCCAAGTTCCTCGCCTTCCTCTCCGACACCGACCGCCAGGTCTACATCCACAAGGCGTCGGGCTATCTGCCGATCACCAAGGCGGCTTACGCCAAGGCCAGGGAGGAAGGCTTCTACAAGGATCAGCCTTATCTCGAAACACCGCTGAAGGAACTCACCAACAAGGAGCCGACCGAGAATTCGCGCGGCCTGCGGCTTGGCAACATGGTGCAGCTTCGCGACGTCTGGGCCGAGGAGATCGAGCAGGCGCTGGCCGGCAAGAAGAGCGCCAAGGAAGCGCTCGACGCCGCCGTCTCGCGCGGCAACACCATGCTGCGCCAGTTCGAACGGACCGTGGCGAAGTAACAACGATGGCACGGGGATGCATGGAAGCTAGTCGATCTCGTTTCGGCGACGCGCGCCATGCTCCCCTCTCCCCGCCGCAAGAGCGGGGGGAGGGGAACGGCCGCGACGCGGGGCGGTAGCCGATGCAAAAGCAATCGGTCTTCACCTCCCGCTGGCTGCCGTGGCTCCTGATCGCGCCGCAGATGATCGTCGTGCTGGTGTTCTTCTACTGGCCGGCGGCGCAGGCGGTGCGGCAATCGTTTTTGCTGCAGGACGCATTCGGCCTTTCGACCGTGTTCGTGTGGTTCGAGAACTACAAGGAACTGTTGGCCGATCCCGATTACTTCGCCTCCGTCGCGCGCACCTTCGTCTTCGCCGCCGCGATCGCTCTGTCGTCGCTGTCGGCCGCGCTGCTGCTGGCAGTGATGGCGGACAAGCCGTTGCGCGGCGTCGGCGTCTATCGCACGCTTCTCATTTGGCCCTACGCGGTGGCGCCGCCGGTGGTCGGCGTGTTGTGGATCTTCATGCTGAATCCGTCGCTGGGCATTCTGGCGCACGGCCTGCGCGCCATCGGCATCGACTGGAATCCGCTGCTCGACGGCAATCAGGCCGCACTACTGATCATTCTTGCCTCGGCGTGGAAACAGATTTCCTACAACTTCCTGTTCTTCCTCGCCGGCCTGCAAAGCATCCCGAAAAGCGTGCATGTAGCCGCCGCCATCGACGGCGCGCGGCCGGTGCGGCGGTTCTGGACCATCACCTTCCCGTTGCTGACGCCGACGATCTTCTTCCTGATCGTCATCAACGTCGTCTACGCCTTCTTCGATACCTTCGGCATCATCGACACCATGACGCGCGGCGGCCCGGCGAAAGCCACCGAAACGCTGGTCTACAAGGTCTATTCCGACGGCCTGCTCGGCGGCAATCTCGGCTCATCGGCGGCGCAGTCGGTGATTCTGATGGGCATCGTCATCGCGCTCACCGCGGTCCAGTTCCGCTTCGTCGAACGCAAGGTGACGTACTGATGTCGAGCATCTTTCACGCCGGCCTCGTGTTCGACCCCCCTCCCCACCCCTCCCCCACAAGGGGGGAGGGAGCCGCGCTGCGCGTCTGGCTGACGCAGAAAGCTCACCGAAACACCACACAGAGCAAACTGACTGCTGATCCGTTGACACCAATCCTCTCAGTTCCCTCCCGCCTTGTGGGGGAGAGCCAGGGAGAGGGGTGGCTCCGGCGATTGCGTCGGTTTGATTCACCGATCGCGTCTGCACGCGCGGCCCGCTCCATCGGAGGCATCGTCTGATGGTCGAGAACGAGGGCCTTCAGCGTTACGTCGCCCATGCAATCCTGTGGATCGGCATCGCCATCGTGGCGTTTCCGGTCTATCTCGCCTTCGTCGCCTCGACGCAGGACAACGCCGTGATCGCCAACGGCCAGATGTCGCTGTGGCCCGGCGGGCATTTCATCGAGACCTACTACAAGACGTTGTTCGTCGGCTCCTCCGGCACCACGCGCGAGCCGGTCGGCATGATGCTGCTCAACTCGCTGATCATGGCGCTGTCGATCGCGTTCGGCAAAATCTTCATCTCGATCCTCTCCGCCTACGCCATCGTGTTCTTCCGCTTCCCGTTCCGCATGACGGTGTTCTGGATCATCTTCATTACATTGATGCTGCCGGTCGAAGTGCGCATCTATCCGACCTACAAGATCGCCGCCGACCTCAACCTGCTCGACAGCTATTCGGGGCTGGCGCTGCCGCTGATCGCCTCCGCCACCGCGACATTGTTATTCCGGCAGTTCTTCATGACGGTGCCGGACGAATTGCTGGAAGCCTCGCGCATCGACGGCGCGGGGCCGTTCCGCTTCTTCAAGGATACGCTGTTGCCGCTGTCGCGCACCAACATGGCGGCGCTGTTCGTGATCCTGTTCATCTACGGCTGGAATCAATACCTGTGGCCGCTCTTGATCACCACGCGCGACGACATGCAGACGGTCCAGGTCGGCATCCGCAAGATGATCGTCACGTCCGATGCACTCACCGAATGGCCGGTGGTGATGGCGACCTCGATCCTGGCCATGCTGCCGCCGGTGCTGGTGGTCATCGTGATGCAGAAACTGTTCGTGCGCGGACTGGTGGAGACGGAGAAGTGAGTTCACATGGCTAACGTCGTTCTCCGCAACGTCCGCAAGACCTATCCGGGTGGCGTCGACGCCATCAAGGGCGTCGACTTCGAAGTCGGCGACGGACAGTTCTGCGTGCTGGTTGGCCCTTCCGGCTGTGGCAAGTCCACCTTGCTGCGCATGGTCGCGGGACTTGAAACCATCACCTCCGGCGAGATCGATATCGGCGGCCGCGTCGTCAACCAGATCGAGCCGGCCGATCGCGACATCGCCATGGTGTTCCAGAACTACGCGCTCTATCCGCACATGAGCGTCTACAACAACATGGCCTACGGCCTGCGCAATCGCGGCATGGCCAAACCCGAGATCGACAAGCGCGTGCGCGAGGCCGCACAGATCCTCGAGATCGGCCCGATGCTCGACCGCAAGCCGAAGCAACTCTCCGGCGGCCAGCGCCAGCGCGTCGCCATGGGCCGCGCCATCGTCCGTCAACCAAAAGTGTTTTTATTCGACGAGCCGCTATCCAACCTCGACGCCAAGTTGCGCATCGCCATGCGCGTCGAAATCCGCAAGCTGCAACGCCGGCTCAACACCACCTCGATCTACGTCACCCACGACCAGCTCGAGGCGATGACCTTGGCGGATATCCTCGTGGTGATGAACGGCGGCGTGGTGGAGCAGATCGGCAACCCGCTCGACATCTACCAGAAGCCCGCCACCACCTTTGTCGCCTCCTTCATCGGCGCGCCGCCGATGAACCTGACGCCGTTCAAGCCCGGCGAGGCCGGCGTTCCGATTCCTGGCGGGGCCGGCGGCATTTTGGGCGTCCGTCCCGAAGACCTGACCCTGACCACGGGAACCGCGCCGGACGGCGGCGTGCGCTACGACCTCACCGTCGAGGCCATCGAGCGGGTCGGCGCCGAAACCTTCGTCTACGGCTCACGCAACGGCGCCAACGAAGCCGCCGCCGTCAGTGCCAAGCCGGGGGAACTGCCGCCGGGCGAGATCATCGTCCGTCTCCCCGGCCAGGCCGCCCCCGGCATCGGCGAGCGGATCGTCGCCGTCGCACCGCGCGACAAGCTGCATATCTTCGGTGCCGACGGTCGCGGCCGGATCGAACTCTAGTCTTTACAACACCTTATGCGACGGTCGGGGAGCGCTTGAACGGCCCCCGAATATGCCCATATTGTGTAATGACCGAGGGGCCAAGTGCCGATCGGTCAACCGGGCGCCGCAAGGGCCCACCCTCAAAGTCGCTTCGAGAGGACTTTGGTATGTCTCGTGTTCCAACGTTGTCCAGTCCGTTCCTTTTGGGATTCGACGAGATCGAGCGTGCGCTCGACCGCGTCGTGAAAGGTGCCGACGGCTACCCTCCCTACAACATCGAGCGGTGCGACCGTACCAACGGTCAGCCTGATCGCCTGCGCATCACGCTGGCGGTGGCCGGGTTCACCCGCGACCAACTCGATGTAACCATGGAGGAAAATCAGCTCGTCATCCGCGGCCGCCAGCAGGACGACAAGACCCGGCAATACATCCATCGCGGCATAGCCGCGCGCCACTTCCAGCGCACCTTCGTGCTGGCGGAGGGGATGCTGGTGCTGGGTGCGGACCTGAAGAACGGGCTGTTGTCGATCGATCTGGCCAGGCCGGAACCTGAAAGGGTCGTTAAGACAATCGCTATCAATGAGCACGAATAATCTGAGAACTGGAGCGGACTCGACCGCTTGTAACTGTAGAGGAGTCGAGACCATGACCGAACCAAACACCGTTTTCACCCCGAATACCGTCACGCCGGAGGCGCTCGCCTCGCTGGGCGGCGGCCACATCGCCTACGTCAAGGAGATCAAGTCCGAGGACGTGCATGGGCTGTTCCCGCAGGCGCCGGAGCTTGCGCCGGGCACCAAACTGTTCGCGCTGCATGCCGCCGACGGCACGCCGATCATGCTGACCGATAGCCGCGAAGCGGCGATCGCCAATGCCTGGAGCAACGAATTGCAGGCGGTCAGCGTCCACTGACGCGGACGTTTCCGGTTCGATCGACCGGACGACCTGACGGCCCGTGCACCAAGCGAGCCGAGAGGAATGGTTTTATG
>JAEWIX010000026.1 GCA_023386885.1 Pseudomonadota bacterium | reverse complement strand
GGTCACCCGACCGCGCGCTTTTCGGCTTTATCATTTGATACATCCCTGATGGTGAGCGGCGCGACGGCAACGTCGCGGCGTTCGCCCAAACAGGCAAAGGAAAACGGACATGGCAACGATCAGCGCGGCAATGGTCAAGGAGCTTCGCGAGACCACCGGCGCCGGCATGATGGACTGCAAGGCGGCGTTGACGGAAAACGGCGGCGACATGCAGGCGTCCATCGACTGGTTGCGCAAGAAGGGTCTTTCGAAGGCGGCCAAGAAGGCCGGCCGCGTTGCCGCTGAAGGTCTGATCGGTGCGATGACATCCGGCACCAAGGGCGTTGTTGTCGAGGTCAATTCCGAAACCGACTTCGTCGCGCGCAACGACCAGTTCCAGGGCCTGGTCAAGATGATCGCGCAGGTCGCGCTGCACGCCGGCGCCGATGTCGAGAAGATCAAGGCCACCAAGGTCGGCTCGGCCACTGTCGAGGCCGCGATCAACGATGCCATCGCCACCATCGGCGAAAACATGTCGCTGCGCCGTGCCGCTTCGCTTGAAGTCGGCAAGGGTGTGGTTGCAAGCTACGTTCACGGTGCGGTGATCGACGGCGCCGGCAAGATGGGCGTGATCGTCGCGCTGGAGTCGGCCGGCAAGGCTGACGAACTGGCAGCCCTCGGTCGTCAGATCGCGATGCACGTCGCTGCCGCCAATCCGCTGGCGCTCGATGCTTCCGGCCTCGACCCGGACGTCGTCAAGCGCGAGAAGGACGTGTTGGCCGACAAGTATCGTCAGCAGGGCAAGCCGGAGAATGTGATCGAGAAGATCGTCGAGTCCGGTCTCAAGACCTACTACAAGGAAGTCTGCCTGCTCGAGCAGGCCTTCATTCATGACACCGGCAAGTCGGTGGCGCAGGCGGTGAAGGAAGCCGAAGGCAAGGTTGGCGGTCCGGTGAAAATCGCCGGCTTTGTACGCTATGCTCTCGGCGAGGGAATCGAGAAGGCCGAGTCGGACTTCGCCGCCGAGGTCGCCGCGGCGAGCGGACAGACCAAGGCTTGATGCCGAAAGAACGGCATCGGGAGGCCAGTAGCGTTTTCGAGCGAAGTGGGTACCGGTTCACATGAAGAAAACGCGCTAAGTCGAGAATATCAAGTCTCCGCTGTTTCCCTGGAGACGGCGGAGATTTGTAGAGGCAAAGGCTCATCGGAGGATCGATCGCATCATGGGTGAGCCAATCTACCGCCGGGTTGTCGTCAAGCTGTCGGGCGAATATTTCGCCGGCGGCAAGCCGTTCGGCATCGATCAGGAGACGATCGATCGCGTCGCCGGCGATCTTGTTGCGGCGCGGCAACTCGGCGTCGAGATCGCGGTCGTCGTTGGCGGCGGAAACATCTTTCGTGGTGTCGAAGTGTCGTCGCGTGGCGTCTCCCGCCCGACCGGCGATACCATGGGTATGCTCGCCACCGTCATGAACTGTCTGGCGCTGGAAGCGGCGTTGGAACGGCGTGGACAGGCGGCGCGGACGCTGTCGGCGATGGTGATGCCGCAGGTCTGCGAATTGTTCACCCGAGGTGCCGCGCACCGTTATCTCGCCGATGGCAAGATCGTGCTGCTGGCCGGGGGAACCGGCAATCCGTTCTTTACGACCGATACCACGGCTGTGTTGCGAGCGGGCGAGATCGGCGCCCAGGCGGTGCTGAAGGCCACCAATGTCGACGGCGTCTACAATGCCGATCCCAAGCGCGATCCGTCGGCCAAACGATTTGACCGGCTGACCCATTCTCAGGCTCTGGAAGGCGGCTATAAGGTGATGGATGCGACCGCATTCGCCCTTGCCCGCGAGACGTCGCTGCCTATCATCGTGTTCTCCATCGTGGAGGCAGGGTCCATCGGGGCGATTCTCAGCGGAACGGGTTACGGGACGATTGTCGCCGGCTGATGCCGCCGCGGAGCGGTCTGAGTCACGATGACCGCACAGCAAGAGCAAGGGCCGGGCGACACTCGGACAAAGCTACTCTAAGAATAAGATCGCGATTTCAAGAAGGAGAGCGGTATGCCGTCCGGCAGTTTCGACATCAACGAATTGAAACGGCGCATGCAGGGCGCGACCCAGTCGCTCAAGCACGAGTTGGGTGGACTGCGCACCGGGCGCGCCGCGGCCTCGATGCTGGAGCCGGTGCAGGTCGAGGCTTACGGCAGCCATATGCCGCTCAATCAGCTCGCCACCGTCAGCGTGCCGGAGCCGCGCCTGTTGTCGGTGCAGGTCTGGGACAAGTCGATGGTCAAGGCGGTGGAGAAGGCGATCGTCGATTCCAATCTCGGCCTCAGCCCCGCGACCGAGGGACAGGTGCTGCGGCTGCGCATTCCCGAACTCAACGAGGAGCGCCGCAAGGAACTGGTGAAGGTCGCGCACAAATATGCCGAAGCCGCCAAGGTCGCGGTGCGCCACGTCCGCCGCGACGGTCTCGACGTGCTCAAGAAGCTCGAAAAGGGCAGTGAGATTTCGGAGGACGATGAGAAGCGCTTCGCCGCCGACGTGCAGAAGGCGACCGACAGCGTGATCGCCGAGATCGATCAGATGCTGGCCGGCAAGGAAAAGGAAATCCTCACCGTCTAACGTCCACGGTTCGCCGCCGCGCTTCCAGGAAACCAACTCATGTCGAATGTCGCAATGCCCCTGACCGATGGACCGGACCGTTCCGGTACGCCGGAGCATGTTGCGATCATCATGGATGGCAATGGACGGTGGGCTGCGGCACGCGGACTGCCGCGCGCGGAGGGGCATCGTCGCGGCGTCGAGGCCCTGCGGCGCGTGGTGCGCGCGGCCAGCGACCTCGGTATCCGCTATCTGACGATCTTTTCGTTCAGCTCCGAGAACTGGTCGCGACCTGCAAGCGAGATCGGCGATCTGTTCGGTCTGCTGCGACGTTTCATTCGCAACGACCTCGCGACCTTGCATCGCGACGGCGTGCGCGTTCGTGTAATCGGTGAGCGCGAAGGGTTGGAGCCGGATATCGTGGCGCTGCTCGACGAGGCCGAGGAACTGACGCGCGGCAACGTGCGGCTCGATCTCACGGTCGCGTTCAATTACGGCTCGCGTCAGGAAATCGCCAACGCCGCGCAACGGCTTGCGCGGGAAGTCGCCGAGGGCAAGCGCGATCCTTCCAGCATCGATATCGCCGCGATCTCCGGATATCTCGATACGTCGGACGTTCCGGACCCGGACCTGATCATTCGCACCTCGGGCGAACAGCGGCTGTCGAATTTCCTGATGTGGCAGGCGGCCTACAGCGAACTGGTGTTCGTGCCGGTGCATTGGCCCGACTTCGACAAGGCGGCGCTCGAGGAGGCGATTGCCGAATACGCCAAGCGCGAACGTCGTTTCGGTGGCCTCGCTGCCAAAACCGGATCGGGCCACGCGTGACGCCGGATCCGGTGCGCGCCAAAGATGCCGTGCGCGAGTCCAGCAATCTGACACTGCGGATATTGGCGGGCGTCGTTCTGGCGCCGCTGACCATCGCTGCCGCGTATTTCGGCGGATGGCTGTGGGCCGCTCTCGCTACGCTCGCCACTGCGGGAATGTATGTCGAATGGCTGTTCGTGGTGCAGGCGATCCGGCCGCGCGTGGTGGCTGCCGGCATCGCGCCGCTGGTCGTCGCCGGCATTGCGCTCGCTCTCGGGTTGCCGGGAAAGGCGTTGCTGGCGATTGCGGTCGGACTGATTGCCATCGCGCTCCTGGCCCGCGTCTGCCGGGAATGGGCGCTTGCAGGATTGCTTTATGCCGCCGCGGCGCTGTTCGGCGCGGTGCTGGTTCGCGCCGATCCACAGTCCGGTTTCATCGCGTTGCTGTTCGTGCTGCTGATTGTCTGGGTCACAGATATCGGCGGCTATTTCGCCGGCCGGAGCATCGGGGGACCAAAGCTCTGGGTGCGCGTTAGCCCCAAGAAGACCTGGGCCGGTGCGCTCGGCGGCTTCGGGGGCAGCCTGGTGGTTGCCGCGGGTTTCGCTGCCTCGGGATTCGGCCGGATGCTGCCGCTGCTGCTGTTGGCGGCGGCCTTGTCGATCGTCTCGCAACTCGGCGACCTGTTCGAATCCGCCGTGAAACGGCGCTTCGGCGTCAAGGATTCCAGCAACGTCATTCCCGGCCATGGCGGGTTGCTCGACCGGCTCGATGGCTTCGTCGTGGCCATTGTCATGGCTGCCGTGATCGGCGTAATTCGTGGCGGCTTCGATGGCGTCGGCCGTGGTCTTATGATTTGGTGATTGAATGAGTGCAGTACCGCTAAGGAACGATCAGCCGGCCGGGAACGGACCGCGCGCCATCACGGTGCTCGGCGCCACCGGATCGATCGGCGACAGCACCATGGACCTGTTGCGGCTCGCGCCAGAGCGCTACCGGGTGGAGGCGTTGACCGCCCATAGCAACGTGCAGGGCTTGGCCAAGCTGGCGCGCGAATTCAACGCGGGCTTCGCGGCGATTGCCGATCCCGCCCGCCTCGGCGAATTGAAAGATGCGCTGGCGGGTTCCGGCATCGCGTGCGGCGCCGGCGAGAGCGCGATCATCGAAGCGGCGGCACGCCCGGCCGATTGGCTGATGGCAGCGGTGAGTGGCGCGGCGGGCCTGAAGCCGGCACTGGCGGCGGTCGATCGCGGCACCACCATCGCACTGGCCAACAAGGAGTGTCTTGTCTGCGCCGGCGACCTCTTCATGCAGCGCGCGGTCGATGCCGGCGCGCGCATTCTTCCAGCGGATTCAGAGCACAATGCGCTGTTTCAGGCACTCAGTTCCGGCAATCGCGCCGAGCTGACGCGGGTGATCATCACGGCATCCGGCGGGCCGTTCCGCACCTGGGCCGCAGCCGACATCGAACAAGCGACGCTTGAGCAGGCGCTCAAGCATCCCAACTGGAGCATGGGCCAGAAGATCACCATCGACTCGGCCTCGATGATGAACAAGGGCCTCGAAGTGATCGAGGCGGCGTACCTGTTCGCCTTGAGCCCGGACCAGATCGATGTGCTGGTGCATCCGCAATCGATCGTCCACGGCCTCGTCGAATTCTCCGACCGCTCTGTGGTGGCGCAACTCGGCTCGCCCGATATGCGTATTCCGATTGCGCATTGCCTTGGCTGGCCGGATCGCATTGTCGGCCCATCGACGCGGCTCGACCTGGCCAAGATTGGCCAACTGACCTTCGAGGCGCCGGATTTCGAGCGATTTCCGGGCCTGCGGCTGGCGTTCGAGGCGCTACGGACCGGGCAGGGGGCCACGACGGTTTTCAATGCCGCCAACGAGATCGCGGTGGCGGCCTTCATCGGCAAGAAAATCCGGTTCGGCGCGATCGCCCGACTGGTCGAGGCGACGCTGGAGCAATGGATCCGGTCAGGGAATCTCGCATCGCTGACCTCGGCGGACGATGCGATTGCTGTTGACCATAACGCGAGAAAACTCGCCGCCTCCCTCTTGCCTCAAATTGCCGCAAAGGCATCTTAGCAAGTTGGGGGCAAGGTTGCCGGACTGGCGCAGCACCGTCGGCCTTGGGTGAGGGAATATAATGTCTGACTTTTTTCTGCATGGTTTCAATGTATTAAGCCATGGCGTGATCGGTTATATCGTTCCCTTCCTGTTCGTTCTGACAGTTGTCGTTTTCTTTCATGAACTGGGTCACTTCCTGGTCGCCCGTTGGGCCGGCGTCAGAGTTCTGACGTTTTCCCTCGGTTTCGGCCCCGAACTGGCGGGTTTCAACGACCGGCACGGAACACGCTGGAAGCTCTCGGCGATACCGCTCGGCGGCTACGTGCGCTTTTTTGGCGACGAAAGCGAAGCCAGCACGCCGGACAATGCGAAACTCTCGACCATGACGGACGAGGAGCGCAAAGACAGCTTCCACCACAAGAAACTTGGCCCGCGTGCCGCGATCGTCGCCGCCGGGCCGATTGCCAATTTCATTCTTGCGATCGTGATCTTCGCGGGTCTGTTCACGTTCTTCGGCCGGCCGAATGCAACCGCACGGGTCGACAAGGTGATGGAGGGCAGCGCCGCCGCCGTCGCCGGATTCAAGTCCGGGGACCTCGTTATTGCGATCGACGGCACCAAGATCGGCAATTTTTCCGAGATGCAGCGGATCGTCAGCACCGAGGCCGGCCGCCAACTCGCCTTCACCGTCAAGCGCGGCGATACCTCGTTGACGCTCCAGGCCACGCCGGAGTTCAAGGAAATCAAGGACAACTTCGGCAATGTTCATAAGTTGGGCGTGCTCGGAATCACCCGTTCCAACGCGCCGGGCGATGTTCTGACCGAGCAGGTCGATCCCGCCACGGCGCTATGGCTCGGGGTCAAGGAAACCTGGTTCGTCATCGACCGGACGTTCGCCTATGTCGGGGGCTTGTTCACGGGTAGCGAGTCCGTGGATCAGCTAGGTGGGCCGATCAAAATCGCTCAGATTTCCGGTCAGGTTGCGACCCTTGGGTTGGCGGCGCTGATGCATCTGGCCGCGGTCCTGTCGGTGTCGATCGGCCTGTTGAATCTGTTTCCCGTACCGCTGCTCGATGGTGGACACCTTTTGTTCTACGCTATCGAAGGTGTCCGGGGACGGCCTCTGTCCGAGCGCGCTCAGGAGATGGGGTTTCGTGTCGGCCTTGCCTTGGTGATGATGTTGATGGTCTTCACCGTTTTCAACGACACCCGGCAACTGGCGTGGGTGAAGGGCTTCTTCGGGTAGGCGTGACTATTGGGCAACGTCTTGGATTGAAATTGAAATTGCGCTGCGAAAGAGCGTTTGCCAGGTGGGCAAAATTGGCTACAAGCAGGGCAACACGAGAGAATCTGCCGGTGTTCCGGGGGATGGGGCTGGGCACTGGAAATGAAGAATAAGGGCGCACGGCGCATGAAGGTCGGAATGCGAGTTCTACGGGGTGGTTTCCTTGCTGCCTTTGTCATGATGGCCATGCCGGTTGCGGCGACGATGGGGACCGTACTGGTTTCGTCGGCGGCGACGGCTCAGACGGCGTCCTCCATTGGGGTTCAGGGCAACCAGCGCGTCGAAGCGGCGACCATCCGCTCCTATTTCAAGGCCGGCCCGAACGGGCGTCTGGATCAGTATGCCATCGACGAGGGCCTCAAGGCGCTGATCGAAACCGGCTTGTTCCAGGACGTGAAGATCAACCACGCCGGCGGCCGGCTTGTCGTGTCGGTTGTTGAAAATCCGGTCATCAACCGCGTCGCCTTCGAAGGCAACAAGAAGGTCAAGGACGAGCAACTCGCGGCCGAGGTGCAGAGCAAGTCGCGCGGCACGTTGTCCCGCCCGATGGTGCAGGCCGATGCGCTGCGGATTACCGAAATCTACCGCCGCTCCGGCCGCTATGACGTTCGCGTCGATCCGCAGATGATCCAGCAGCCGAACAACCGCGTCGATCTGATCTTCGTGATCACCGAAGGCGATAAGACCGGCGTGAAGTCGGTCGAGTTCATCGGCAATCACGCCTTCTCGTCCTATCGTCTGAAGGACGTCATCAAGACCCACGAGTCGAACTGGCTGAGCTTCCTGTCGTCGGGCGACGTCTACGATCCGGATCGCGTCGAGGCCGATCGCGATCTGATTCGTCGCTTCTATCTGAAGAACGGCTATGCCGACGTGCAGGTGGTTGCCGCGCTGACGGAATACGATCCGGCCAAGAAGGGCTTCCTGGTCACTTTCAAGATCGAGGAAGGGCAGCAGTATCGCGTCGGCTCGGTCAACTTCCAGTCGACGATCCCGACACTGAATGGCGATTCGCTGCGAAGCTGGTCCCGCGTCAACGTCGGCGGTGTCTACAATGCCGAGGCATTGGAGAAGTCGGTCGAGGAGATGCAGGTCGAGACGTCGCGTCGCGGCTATGCCTTCGCAGTGGTCCGACCGCGCGGCGAGCGCAATTTCGAGGCGCATACCGTGGCGATCACCTTCGCCATCGACGAAGGCCCGCGCACCTACATCGAGCGCATCGACGTGCGCGGCAATACCCGCACCCGCGATTATGTTATTCGCCGCGAGTTCGATCTCTCCGAGGGCGACGCGTATAATCGCGCCTTGGTGGATCGCGCCGAACGTCGCCTCAAGAATCTCGACTTCTTCAAGTCGGTGAAGATCACCACCGAGCCGGGCTCCTCGAGTGACCGGGTCATTGTCGTGGTCAGCCTTGAAGAGAAATCGACCGGTGACTTCTCGGTGTCGGGTGGTTACTCGACGACCGACGGTGCATTGGGCGAAATCAGCATCGCCGAGCGCAATTTCCTCGGTCGCGGCCTGTTCGCGAAGGCGTCGGTGCAGTACGGCCAGTACGCGCGCGGTTACTCGCTGTCGTTCGTCGAGCCTTACCTGCTCGACTACCGTATCGCGCTCGGTCTTGACGTGTATCAGCGCACGCAGCTGCAGAACCAATACATTCAGTACGGCACCAAGACGCTGGGATTCAGCCCGCGCCTCGGCTTCCAGTTGCGCGAAGACCTGTCGTTGCAGTTGCGGTACTCGCTCTACCAGCAGGAAATCACGCTGCCTGACTATCTGCGCGATCCGGCGACGACGACGATCTCACTGCCGGTGTTGATGGAGTTGAACCAGGGTGCGGCGCTGACCTCGATGGTGGGCTACACGCTGACCTACAACACCCTCGACAACAACAAGAACCCGACGGACGGTCTGCTGATCGACTGGAAGCAGGACTTCGCGGGCGTCGGCGGTGATGTCAGCTACTTCAAGTCGGCGATCGATGCGAAGTATTACACGCCGCTGGTATCCGACATCGTTGGTATCATCCGTCTGCAGGGCGGCATCATGAACAAGGTCGGCAGCAAAGAAATTCGCATGCTCGACCACTTCCAGATGGGCCCGAACCTGGTGCGTGGCTTTGCGCCGAACGGCATTGGTCCGCGTGATATCTCGCTGTGGGGTCAATATGGCTACGGCGACGCGCTGGGCGGCACGCAGTATTGGGGCGCCTCGGTCGAGTTGCAGATGCCGTTCTGGTTCCTGCCCAAGGAAGTTGGCCTGAAGGGCGCGATCTATGCCGATGCAGGCCAGTTGACCGGCTACAAGGGACCTCCATATCCGGGCGTGGGTGTCCCGCCGGGTCTCGCGGCGCGCACATTCTCGCCGTTCGACGACGAGGTCGTTCGGTCGTCCGTGGGCGTGGGCCTGATCTGGCAGTCTCCGTTCGGACCGCTGCGCTTCGATTATGCTATACCCCTCACCAAGGGTAAGTATGATCGCGTACAGGAATTCCGGTTCGGCGGCGGCACGACGTTCTAGTGGCTCACATCCGCTCCACGAGGCGTGCCCCCGCGACCGTTCGCGGCGGGTAGCATGGCGCAACCGACATTCTTCCGACAGCCGCCACGGTTGACACTGGCTGAGGTCGCCGCGTTGACCAAGGCGCATCTGGTCGATGACGCGCGCGCGGCCCAGCCCGTTCACGGGCTGGCTTCGCTCGACGAGGCCGGGCCGATGCATCTGGCCTTCTTCGACAACCTGAAATACGCCGACCAACTCGATCATACCCATGCCGGGGCTTGCCTGATCCACGAAAGATTCGAGGGCAGGGTGCCGCCGCATGTCGCGGTGCTGCGCGCTGCGCAGCCGTTTCGCGCCTTCGTCGATCTGGCCAGCCACCTTCATGGCGATGCGCTGCGGCCGCAGTCATCCTGCGGCAACACCGGTATTTCGCCTTCGGCGATCATCGATCCCGCCGCGCGCCTAGAGGACGACGTCATCGTCGATCCGCTGGCGGTGATCGGCCCCGATGTGGAAATCGGTTCGGGGACTGTGATCGGTGCCAGCGTGGTGCTCGGCCCCGGCGTGAAGATCGGCCGGGACTGCAACGTCGGCCCGAACTCGTCGATCCACAACACCTTCATCGGCAACCAGGTGCTGATCCATCCTGGCTGCCATATCGGGCAGGACGGCTACGGCTTTATTTTCGGCAAGGGTGGGCACATCAAGGTGCCGCAGACCGGCCGGGTGCTGATCCAGAACCATGTCGAAATCGGCGCCGGGACAACCATCGACCGCGGCAGCCTGCGCGATACGGTGATCGGCGAGGGCACCAAAATCGACAATCAGGTGCAGATCGGCCATAACGTGAGCATCGGCCGTCATTCGCTGATCGCAGCCCAGTGCGGGCTGGCGGGCAGTCTGACGATCGGTGACAACGTGGCCATGGGCGCCAAGGTCGGCGTCAACAACCACGTTCATATCGGGGACGGTGCGCAGATCACCGCCATGAGCGCCGTCAAGGACAGCATTCCCGCGGGCGAGCGATGGGGAGGCTTCTTCGCCAAGCCGACCAAGCAGTGGTTCCGGGAGTTTCTCGCGGTGGAGCGCCTGGTCCGTGAGGGCGGACTGCAAGGCACCAAGGGATCCAATACCAAGGCTGAGGGACAGGACTGATGCAATCGCCGATCGCCATCGAGGCCGTCGATATCAATAAGATCCTCCAGACGTTGCCGCACCGTTATCCATTCCTGCTGATCGATAAAGTCATCGAGATTCGCGAAGATCACAGCGGCATCGGAATCAAGAACGTCACCATGAACGAGCCGGTGTTTCAGGGGCATTTCCCGGAACGGCCGGTGTTTCCGGGCGTGCTGGTGATCGAAGGCATGGCGCAGACGGCGGGCGTGATCGGTATCCTGTCGGCGGGCAACGGCATTCAGCCGCGCGCGGTATATTTCCTCACCATCGACAAGTGCAAGTTTCGCAAGCCGGTGCTGCCGGGCGACACCATCGAATATCACATGCGCAACACCAGTCGCCGCAAGACCATGTGGTGGTTTCACGGTGAGGCCAAGGTCAATGGCGTCGTCGTGGCCGAGGCCGATGTCGGCGCCATGCTGACCGACTGACCTGGAGCATGATCCCGAAAAGTGGAAACCGGTTTTCGGAGAAGATCATGCTCAACAGAAAAGATAAACGACGGATCTGATTCAACGCAGTTGGATCAGACCCTAAGCCATATATGAGCAGGCATGAGCAAAATTGATCCCACCGCGCGGATTGCGGATGGCGCGGTGATCGGTGAGGGATGTGTCGTCGGTCCGTATTGCGTGATCGGCCCCGACGTCGTGCTTGGAGAGGAATGCCGCCTCGACGCGCATGTGTCGATCATGGGGCACACGACGGTGGGGCCGCGCTGTCAGATGTCGCCGTTCGTGTCGCTCGGCAGCGCACCGCAGTCGTTGGCCTATCGCGGCGAACCCACCCGGCTTGAAATCGGCGAAGCCTGTCAGATGCGCGAAGGCGTCACCATGAATGTCGGCTCTGTCATCGGAGGCGGAGTGACCCGCGTCGGTGCACGCGGCTACTTCATGAACAACGCGCACGTCGGTCACGATTGTCAGGTCGGCAACGACGTGATCTTCGCGACGTCGGCGACGCTGGGCGGACATTGCGAGATCGGCGACTTCGTCTTTATCGGCGGCCTGTCGGCCGTGCATCAGTTCACACGTGTGGGGCCGCAAGTGATGATCGGCGGCGTCTGCGGCGTGCGCGGCGACATCATCCCTTATGGCCTCGTCAACGGGCAGTATGCACGGCTCGAGGGCCTCAACATCATCGGCATGCGTCGCCGCAAATTCACCCGCGACCGGCTTGCCGCGGTGCGCGGCTTCTATCGCAAACTGTTTCACGGCCCCGGTACGTTCGCCGAGCGGCTGCAACAGGTGCAGCCGATGGCGGATGAGGATCCGGCCATCGCGGAAATCCTGACCTTCATCGGCGAAGGCAAGCTCCGTCCGCTTTGCCTGCCTGGAGACAACACCGACAAGTCGTGACGACGAGGCGATGGGCTAACCATGACCAACGACACGTTGCCGATTTCATCGCCGGTCGGACTGGTCGCCGGCGGCGGCGTATTGCCGTTCGCGGTGGGTGAGGCGTTGGCGGCGCGCGGCATCACGCCGGTGATCTTTGCGATCAAGGGATTTTGCGATCCCGTCGCGGTCGCGCGATTCAAGCATCATTGGATATCGCTCGGTCAGCTTGGTCGGCTGACGCGGCTGCTACGCACCGAGAAGTGTCGCGATCTCGCCTTCATCGGCACGCTGATCCGGCCTGCGCTATCCGAAATACGCCTCGATTGGGGAACGATGCGCGTTCTCCCGCGGGTGTGGGCGGCGTTTCGCGGCGGCGACGATCATCTGCTGTCGAGCATTGGACGCCTGCTCGAGAAGGATGGCTTCCGTCTCGTCGGCGTCAAGGATCTTGCACCCGAGTTGTTGATGCCGGCTGGTTGCCTCACACGTGCGACGCCGGATCGCGATGCCGAGGCGGATATCGCCAGAGGCCGCGAGGTACTGCATGCGCTCGGACCATTCGATATCGGTCAGGCCGTTGTCGTAATCGATGGCCATGTCGTTGGCGTCGAGGGAATCGAAGGCACCGATTCGCTGCTTGCGCGCATCGCGCAGTTGCGCAGCGAGGGGCGCATTCGGTCGAAGCTGCAGCGCGGCGTTCTGGTGAAGATGCCGAAGCGTGGCCAGGATCTGCGCCTCGATCTGCCGACCACCGGATTGCAGACCGTCGACGGCGTAATCGCGGCGGGGCTGGCCGGACTTGCGACCGTTGCCGGCCATACTATCGTTGCCGATCCTCAGCCGATGATCGACGCGGCGGATCGCGCAGGTGTCTTCGTCATCGGATTGCCCACGTGATGCCAAGCGATGCGCGCACGATATTTCTGATCGCGACGGAAGAATCCGGCGACCGGCTCGGCGCCAGCCTGATGCGCGAGTTGCGAGCACGTCTTGGTGCGACTGTACGGTTCGAAGGCGTCGGCGGCCGCGCGATGGCGGAGGCGGGGCTCGTCTCCCAGTTTCCCATCGAGGAGTTGTCGATCGTCGGCCTTGCGGCGGTCGCGAAACAATTGCGCAGCATCCTGCGCCGCATTCGGGAAACCGTCGATGCTGTGATCGCTGCAAAGCCGGACATGCTCGTCATCATCGATAGTCCGGACTTTACGCATCGCGTCGCCAGACGGGTGCGTGCGCGCGCGCCGCAAATTCCGATCGTCGATTACGTGTCGCCGCAGGTGTGGGCGTGGCGGCCGGGCCGCGCACGCACCATGCGCGGCTATATCGATCATGTGCTGGCGATCCTGCCGTTCGAGCCGGATGCGCTGCGGAGACTTGACGGGCCGCCCTGTACCTTCGTCGGTCATCCGTTGACGGAGCAGCTTGGTTCGTTGCGGCCGAACCCTGTCGAGCAATCACGCCGTGACGAAGCTCCGCCGATCCTGCTCGTTCTGCCGGGCAGTCGTCGCAGCGAGATCGGTCACCACATGGCGGTGTTCGGTGAAACGCTCGGACAATTGCAGGCGCAAGGCCTGGCGTTCGAGGCCGTGTTGCCGACCATGCCGCACCTCGAAGGGATCATCGCGCGCGAGCTTGAGACGTGGCCGGTGCGGCCGCGCGTCGTGGTGGGCGAGGAGGCCAAGCGCGCGGCCTTTCGCGTCGCCCACGCCGCGTTCGCCAAGTCCGGCACGGTTACGCTCGAGCTGGCGCTGGCGCAGATACCGATGGTCACCGCTTACAGGGCAGGTGCGGTGGAAGCCTGGATCGTGCGCCGGCGCATCACCTCGTCGTCGGTGATCCTCGCCAATCTGGTGATCGGTGAGAACGTCATCCCCGAATTCATTCAGGAGGAGTGCACGACTTTGAAGCTGACGCCGGCCTTGCGCGACGTGCTGACCGACACGCCGATGCGGCGGCGACAGCAGGTGGCATTCGCGCGCATCGACGATATCATGTCGACCGGCGCGCTATCGCCAAGCGAGCGCGCCGCCGACGTCGTGATCGGATTGCTGCGATAACGCGCGACGTCATTCGTCGCTTGCTATCGTGACGGCGAAGCGACCAGCACGTCGTCGCGGACAACACAAACACCGCCACGATAGACCGAACGCCCTTTCGGTACGCCAACCACGGCTTCCGGCACATGCGCGGCGCGCAGCGTCACGAAGTCGGCGGGCGCGCCGAGATGCAGGCCGTAGTCCGCAATGCCGAGCGCCTTGGCGCCTGCCGCGGTGACTGCATCGAATGCGATGCCAAGCTCCTCATCAGTGCGGAAATCCGAGCGGTGGCCGATCATCATGGCGCGACGAAGCATGTCGCCGTCGCCGTAGGGATTCCAGCTATCGCGGATGTTGTCGTTGCCACCGAATACGGTGACGCCTGCTTCGCGCAGCGCCAGTACCGGCGGAAAGGCGCGCGCGCCGGGCGCGGTGGTCATGACCGCCACGCCGGATTTCGCGAGGAGATCAGCGGTGCGCCGAACCACATCGGCGGAGACGTCGCCCAGCGCGTAGGCGTGACTGACAGTGACCTTGCCCTGCATACCGAGAGCTTGCGTGCGCGTGACGATCTCCTCGATCGAGAACACGCCCATCGTACCGGGCTCATGCAGATGGATATCGATGCCGACGCCGCGTTTTTCGGCGATACCGAACACGACATCGAGATGGCCCTTGACGTCGCGGTCGACCGCGGCGGGATCGAGGCCGCCGATCAGATCGGCGCCGTGATCGAAGGCGGCGTCCAGCAATTCCTTAGTGCCGGGGCAGGTGAGGAGGCCGCTCTGCGGAAACGCCACCAACTGGATATCGATCAGATCGCGGTATTGCTCGCGCACCGCCGCGATGGTTTGCAGCGATTTCAATCCGACACTGGCATCGACCATGACGTGGCTGCGCATCCGCGTCGAGCCGTTGGCGATACAGAGGTCGAGTTGATTGCGCGCGCGCTCTGCCATCGGTGCGGCCGCCGCCATCTTGCGGTGCTGAATCGCCACGCGCTCACGGACATTGAAGCCGGCCGTGTAGGGAACATACGGCTGCCACGCGTCGCCATGAAAACTGATATCGAGGTGAACGTGCCCCTCGACGAAGCCGGGCACGACCAATTGTCCGCCGAGATCGATGTCGGATGACGCCGTCAGGCCATGTGTTGCTTCGGTCGCAATATCGGAGATCTTGCCGTCGGTGACGGCGAGGGTGGCCAATGTTCCATCGGCCAGGAGAGCGTTTCGGAATAACGTATCGATCGTCCTGGTCATGGCTCACCTCGTCGTAAGAGCGAAAATCAACAGGCCCGATCCGGATTGTCGGATCGGGCCTGCAAATCTTCAAGCGGTCAGGAGAAGAACGCGTTTACTTGCGCTTGCCGAGATCGACATAATCGCGCTTGGCTGCGCCGGTGTAGAGCTGGCGCGGACGGCCGATCTTCTGCGCCGGATCCTCGATCATCTCGCTCCACTGGCTGATCCAGCCGACGGTGCGGGCGACCGCGAACAGCACGGTGAACATCGAGGTCGGGAAGCCCATCGCCTTCAGCGTGATGCCCGAATAGAAGTCGACGTTCGGATAAAGCTTGCGCTCGATGAAGTATTCATCGCTCAGCGCGATCCGCTCCAGTTCCAGCGCGATCGGCAGCAGCGGGTCGTTGGCGTGCCCGGTTTCCTTGAGCACGGCATGACACATCTTCTGCATGATCTTGGCGCGCGGATCGTAGTTCTTGTAGACGCGGTGGCCGAAGCCCATCAGGCGCACCGACGAATTCTTGTCCTTCACCTTGGCGATGAACTCGGGAATCTTGTCGACGGAGCCGATCTCGGCGAGCATCTGCAGCGCCGCTTCGTTGGCGCCGCCATGCGCCGGGCCCCACAGGCAGGCGATGCCGGCCGCGATGCAGGCAAACGGGTTGGCACCGGACGAGCCGGCGATGCGCACGGTCGAGGTCGAGGCGTTCTGCTCGTGGTCGGCATGAAGGATGAAGATCTTGTCCAGCGCGTCGGCGAGTACCGGGTTGATCTTGTATTCCTCGCACGGCACCGCGAAACACATGCGCAGGAAGTTCGACGCATAGTCGAGATCGTTCTGCGGATAAACGAACGGCTGACCGACCGAATATTTGTAAGCCATCGCCGCCAGCGTCGGCACCTTGGCGATCATCCGCATCGACGCGATCATGCGCTGCTGCGGATCGTTGATGTCGGTGGAGTCGTGATAGAACGCGGCCAGCGCGCCGACAGAGGCGACCATCACAGCCATCGGATGCGCGTCGCGGCGGAACGCCTGGAAGAAGCGCGTCATCTGCTCGTGCACCATCGTGTGATGGCTCACGCGATAGTCGAAGTCGTCCTTCTGCGCCTTGGTCGGCAACTCGCCGTGCATCAGGAGATAGCAGGTTTCGAGGAAGTCGCCCTTTTCGGCCAGTTGCTCGATCGGGTAGCCGCGGTAGAGCAAAACGCCGGCATCGCCATCGATGTAGGTGATTTTAGACTCGCAACTTCCGGTGGACGTGAAACCCGGATCGTAGGTGAACATCCCGGCCTGGGCGTAGAGCTTGCTGATGTCGATGACGTCAGGCCCGACGGTTCCCGAGCGGACGGGGAAGTCGTGGGATTTGCCGCCGACGGTCAGGGTGGCCGATTTTGAATTGGTTTTTGCGTCCATCGCGTATCCCCGATGAGATCGTTGAAAGGCCGAGCTTGCCAGGCGTCAAGATTGTGGCGACGGGTGGCAGCCGGGGTGGCCGAAAAGCGCCGGGCCAAGGGGTATCGCATTGCAGTATGCACCGCAAGATGCGGTTTTACGCCTTTGGTAGCGTCAGGCGGCGGCTTGGTCCGCGAGGCGACCGAGACACTCATCCCGCCCCAGCACCGCCAGCACGTCAAAGATGCCTGGTGACGTTGCGCGGCCGGTCAAGGCGACGCGCAACGGCTGTGCGACAGAACCCAGTTTCAGTCCATTCTGTTCCGCGAATCCGCGCATGGCCGCCTCGGTGGTGTCATGACGCCAATCCGTCACCGCCACCAGCGCTTCGCGAATCCGGCCGATCAATTGCCGTGTTTCCGGCGTCAGCAGGGCGGCCGCCTTGGCTTCCATCGGCAGCGGCCGATCGGCAAAAATGAAATGCGCGCCGTCGATCAGATCGATCAGCGTTTTGGCGCGTTCTTTCAGGCCCGGCATCGCGCGCAGCAATTGATCGCGCGTGGTGTCGTCGAGTTTTTCCTTCAGCGTTGCCCCGTTGGGCAGATAGCCAGCCTGGTCGGCGAGCATGGTCACGAGAGATTGATCGTCGCTGTGACGGATGTAGTGGCCGTTGAGGTTTTCCAGTTTGGCGAAATCGAACCGCGCCGCGGAGCGACCGATGGCCGGCAGGTCGAACGCATCGATCATATCCTGCGTGGAGAAAATCTCCTGGTCGCCGTGGCTCCAGCCGAGCCGCACCAGATAGTTTCGCAGTGCCGCCGGCAGATAGCCCATCGCACGATAGGCGTCGACGCCGAGCGCGCCGTGCCGCTTGGAGAGTTTCGAACCATCGGGCCCGTGGATCAGCGGGATATGCGCCATGCTGGGAAGTTCCCAGCCCAGCGCATCGTAAATCTGTTTCTGCCGTGCCGCGTTGGTGAGATGATCGTCGCCGCGGATGATATGGGTGACGCCCATGTCGTGATCGTCGGCCACCACAGCGAGCATGTAGGTCGGGTTGCCGTCGGAACGCAGCAGCACCAGATCGTCGAGGTTCTCGTTCTGCCAGACCACGCGACCCTGCACCTGATCCTCGATCACGGTTTCGCCGGTGAGAGGGGCCTTGAGACGGATCACCGGCGCGACGCCTGCCGGCGCCTCGGAAGGATCGCGATCGCGCCACAGGCCGTTGTAGAGCCGCGTGCGGCCCTCGGCGCGCGCCTTTTCCCGCATCGCGGTCAGTTCTTCCGGCGTGGCGTAGCAGCGATAGGCATTGCCGGAGGCGAGCAACTGCGCCACCACCTCGCGATGCCGCTCGGCACGCTGAAACTGGTAGACCACGTCGCCGTCCCAATCGAGCCCGAGCCATTTCAGGCCGTCGAGGATGGCCGTGATGGCGGCGTCCGTCGAACGCTCGCGATCGGTATCCTCGATCCGCAACAACATTTTTCCGCCGCTGTGATGGGCGAACAGCCAGTTGAACAGCGCGGTCCGGGCGCCGCCAATGTGCAGGAAACCGGTGGGCGAAGGCGCAAAGCGGGTGACGACTGGTTTGGTCATGATACCGGAAACGAGGGAAACGGGGCGGGTTGGGAACGCGCGGTCGGTGTATAGCAGGATCGCGGCATAACTAAAGCCTTCTTGAAGCGGTCCGTGTTCGATATGCGGGCTTGGCGGTGGCGGGTGGATTTGGCTAAGGATGACGCTGCAAATGAGGCGAGCCTCGGATTCGGGACATTAGAATGACGGCAGAACTGACGACGGCAGAACCAGGGCGCGATTTTATCCGCGACATCGTTCAGGCCGATCTCGACGCGAAACGGCATACCGGGATTGTCACCCGCTTTCCGCCGGAGCCGAACGGCTATCTGCACATTGGCCACGCCAAGTCGATCGCACTCAACTTCGGCATCGCGAAGGAGTTCGGCGGCAAGTGCCACTTGCGCTTCGACGACACCAATCCCGCCAAGGAAGAACAGGAATATATCGATTCAATTCAGCGCGACGTGCGCTGGCTCGGCTTCGACTGGGGCGACAACCTGTTCTATGCCTCGGACTACTTCGAGCGCCTGTACGGCTGGGCGGAAGACCTGATCCGCGCCGGCTTGGCCTATGTCGATGACCAGTCGCAGGAGGAGATCCGCCTCGCGCGCGGTACCTTGACCGAGCCCGGCAAGAACAGTCCGTTCCGTGACCGTAGCGTCGATGAGAACCTCGACCTGTTCCGGCGCATGAAGGCGGGCGAATTCCCCAACGGCGCGCGGGTGCTGCGCGCCAAGATCGACATGGCGTCGGGCAACATCAACCTGCGCGACCCGGTGCTCTATCGCATCCTGCATGCCGAGCATCCGCGCACCGGCAAGGCGTGGTCGATCTATCCGAGCTACGATTACGCGCACGGCCAGTCCGACGCGATCGAGGGCATCACGCATTCGATCTGTACGCTGGAGTTCGAGGATCATCGTCCGCTGTACGACTGGCTGCTCGACAAGCTGCCGGTGCCGTCGCATCCGCATCAGTACGAATTCGCGCGGCTCAATCTTACGTACACGCTGCTGTCCAAGCGCGTGCTCACCGAACTGGTGCGCGGCGGTCATGTTGGCGGCTGGGACGATCCGCGGATGCCGACCATCGCCGGCCTGAAGCGTCGCGGCGTGCCGCCGGAGGCGATCCGCGAATTCATCAAGCGGATCGGCGTCGCGAAGGCCAACAGCGTCGTCGACGTCGGCATGCTGGAGTTCTGCATCCGCGAGGTGTTGAACCGCACGTCGCAGCGGCGCATGGCGGTGCTGCGGCCGCTCAAGGTGGTGATCGAGAATTATCCAGAAGGGAGAAGCGAGGAGATGGAAGCCGTCAACCATCCGGACGATCCGTCCGCCGGCACGCGCACGATCACCTTCGGCCGCGAGCTTTACATCGAGCGCGACGACTTCATGGAAAATCCGCCGAAGAAATTCTTCCGCCTGTCGCCGGGCAAGGAAGTGCGGCTGCGCTACGCTTACTTCGTCACCTGTCGCGAGGTGGTGAAGGACGCCAGCGGCGAGGTGATCGAACTGCGCTGCACTTACGATCCCGAAACTCGCGGCGGCAACGCGCCGGACGGCCGCAAGGTGAAGGCGACGATGCACTGGCTGTCGGCCGCGCAGTCCGTGCCGGCGGAAATTCGGGTTTACAATCCGCTGTTCAGCAATCCGGCGCCGGACGCCGCCAACTTCGTTGCCGATCTCAATCCGGACTCGCTCGAGGTGCTGCGCGACGCCCGCATCGAGCCGGCGCTGGCAACGGCGAACTCCGACGACGTCGTGCAGTTCGAGCGTCAGGGCTACTTCGTGCGCGACCGGGACTCGACGCCGGAAAAACCGGTGTTCAACCGCACCATCGGCCTGCGTGACAGTTTCGCGAAGGAAACTACCAAGCCATAACTCTTGCCGATACTCGAATTAGCGTTGAGGCACATGCGTTGTCGTGGCCGATACGTTATCATCGATATCTCGTCATGGCCGGGCATAGCCGTTCGAAGAACGGCGTCGCTTCGCTCGCCTATGTCCCGGCCATCCACGTCTTGAAACCTGCAATGCTTCCAGGACGTGGATACCCGGCATAGAGCCGGGCATGACGAACCGGGATGTGTCCTGCCAGGTTGCCGCCGCCGCCGGCTTGTTCCATGCTGTCCCTCCGCTTGGGGGTGAGGCGTGGCGGACAACGGCGAGGGCAGGGCCAGGAGCCCGACCAGAAGCAGAGCCAAGACGAGAACCTGGCCGGTATCGGACGACGCGCGGGCGGCTGTCGGTTCCGCGCGGAACGCGAGCCTATGGTCATTGCTTGCCGCGCGCCTGCGCGAATGGTTGCGTGCGGATGCTGGCGACGGGCGCCTGTTGCCGTGGGTGCCGATCGCTTTCGGCGTCGGCATCGCGCTGTATTTCTCCGCCGATCGCGAGCCGGTCGTCTGGCTGGCAGTATTGGTGGCGGTGGCATTGTTCGCCGTTGCGTTCGCGCTGCGTCGACGCAAGGCGTTCGCAGTCGCCTTGATGCTTGCGGCAATCGCCGGAGGTTTTGCCGTTGCAGCTGTCAGGACGGCGTGGGTCGCGCATCCGGTGCTGGCGCATCCGATCTACGCGGCGTCGCTGCAAGGCTTTGTTGAAACCCATGAGGAGCGCGAGCGCACAGATCGTTTCGTGCTGCGTGTCACCGAGTTGAACGCGACACGCAATGCGATGGCGCTGACGCGGGTGCGGCTCTCGGTGCGCAAGGGTACCGCGCCGCCGGTCGGCAGCTACGTCGAATTGAAGGCGCGGTTGTTGCCGCCGTTGTCGCCACTGCGCCCCGGCAGTTACGACTTCGGCCGCGATCTGTATTTCCACGGCATCGGTGCATCCGGGTTTGTGATGGGCGCGGTCAAGACGCTCGATCCGCCGGCGAGCGGCGGGTGGTCGTTGCGTTATGCCGCCGTCATGCAGGGGATGCGCAACGCCATCGATGCGCGTATCCGCACCGCACTTGAAGGCGACAACCGCGCCATCGCCACCGCGTTGCTCACCGGCCGGCGCGATGCCATCACGCCGCCGGTCAACGACGCGATGTTCATTTCCGGTCTCGGTCACGTGTTATCGATTTCCGGTTACCACATGGCGGTGGTCGCGGGCGTGGTGTTCTTCGCGGTGCGCGCGTTGCTGGCGCTGATCCCGGGACTGACGGTGACATTCCCGATCAAGAAATGGTCGGCGGCCGCGGCGCTGCTGGCGGCGACGTTCTATCTGCTGCTGTCGGGCGCGGAGGTCGCGACGCAGCGTTCGTACTTCATGACGGCGGTGGTGCTGATCGCGGTCATGGTCGATCGCCGCGCCATCACCTTTCGCACGCTGGCGATCGCGGCGATGATCGTGCTGATCGCCGCGCCGGAATCGCTGGTCCACCCGAGTTTCCAGATGTCGTTCGCGGCGACGCTCGGACTGGTCGCGCTGATCCAGATCGGCATGCCGCGCCTGTTCGCGACACCGGATAATTCCGCGGCGGCGCGCGCGGCTTTATGGGGCGGCCGCGAGATCATGACGCTGGCGTTGGCCTCGCTGGTCGCGGGCCTCGCGACCACGCCCTATGCGGCTTTTCATTTCCATCGGGTCACGCCCTACGGCGTGCTGGCCAACCTCGCGGCGATGCCGGTGGTGTCGGGCATCGTCATGCCGGCGGGGCTGATGGGGCTGATCGCGGCGCCGTTCGGGCTCGACCGCGTGTTCTGGGAGATCATGGGGCTCGGCATCGACTGGATGATTGCGGTGTCCGTCTGGGTCGCGGCGCTGCCCGGCGCGATCGGCCGCATGGCGGCGTTCGGGACCGGGCCGTTGCTGTTGGCAAGCGCCGGGATCGTGCTGCTCGGCCTGCTGCGCACGCCGCTGCGCTGGGCGGGCGGAGTGGCTGTGGTCGTGTCGACAGTCTGGGCGCTGTCGGTGACGCCGCCTGACGTGATCGTCGCCAGCGACGGCCATAGCGTCGCGGTGCGCGGCGGCGATGGCCGATTGCGGATCATGCGAACGGCGAAAGATACCTTCCTCGTTCGCGAATGGCTCGCGGCCGACGCCGACAAGCGAGAGCCTGCCGATCCGGGGCTGACCACGGATGTGTCCTGCGATCCGAACGGCTGCGTGACGCCGCTCGGCGACGGCCGGCTGGTGGCGCTGACCTTGCGGCCGGGGGCATTCGACGACGATTGCAAGCGCGTCGCGATCATCGTCACGCAGCAGCAGGCGCCGCCGGATTGCGCGGCCATGGTGATCGATCGGAAGAGGTTGCAACGGCAGGGGACGCTGGCGCTGCGCAAGGCGGGTGAGGGCTTTGCGGTGACCGCGATCCGGCCCGATGGCGTCGACCGGCCATGGTCGCCGGCGTCGTCAACAGAAACAACAACGCCTGTCACGAAAGCGCGTCCGCGTTCCATGCCGCCGGTCGATGCGACACCGGCGGAAGCGGATCGTCAGCCGGATGACTGAGCGCGAACCGCTCAGTAGCGTCGGTACAGTCCGATCAGTTTGCCCTGAATCCGCACGCGGTTGGGCGGCAGGATGCGAACCTCATAAGCGGCATTGGCCGGCTCCAGCGCGATCGATGCGCCGCGGCGGCGGAAGCGCTTCAGCGTGGCTTCTTCCTCGTCGATCAGGGCGACGACGATATCGCCGGTGTCGGCGCTGTCATTGCGCTGGATCAGCGCCATGTCGCCGTCGAGGATGCCGGCCTCGACCATCGAATCGCCGCGCACTTCCAGCGCGTAATGCTCGCCGGAGCCGAGCATGTCCGGCGGGACGCTGATGGTGTGGCTGCGGGTTTGCAACGCTTCGATCGGCGTACCGGCAGCGATGCGGCCCATCACCGGAACGGCGACGGGATGCTCGGCGTCGTTGTCCGCGTGGCTCGCGGCAGGGCGAACCTTGCCGAGATTGCCTTCGATGACGCTGGGCGTGAAGCCGCGCCGCGTGTTGCCACCGGTATTCGTCTCCGGCAGTTTGATGACCTCGATGGCGCGGGCACGATTGGGCAGGCGGCGGATGAAGCCGCGTTCTTCCAGCGCGGTGATGAGGCGATGGATGCCGGATTTGGAGCGCAGGTCGAGCGCATCCTTCATCTCGTCGAAGGAGGGCGGCACGCCGCTTTCGCTCAACCGCTCGTTGATGAACCGCAGAAGCTCATATTGTTTGCGTGTCAGCATGTCGGTCCCATCCCCAAATCCCAGAACAGCTATCGAGCAGTTGCTTCGCCGCCGGTCATCCACCGGCCGATACTCACATCGAACGAGGTGGCCGTTCGAAACAAATCATGAACGGACACTATATGTTCGATATGTGTTCCGCAACCTCTTAATTTTAGGTCAATGCCGGCTCAATTCGGGGCATCAGCCCGGCAGGCGGATCAAGGTGCAGGCATCGCCGGCGGTCGCGGCAGGGGCGAACGGCGGCCGAACCACCAGCGCCTGCGCCGCTGCCAGATTCGCCAGTAGCGAACTGTCCTGCTGGCTGACGGTGGTGGCGACGGTCGCGCCATCGGCGCGTCGCGCGAGGCTGGCGCGCAGGTAGTCCTGCCGCTGGTCGTTGGCGGGCAGCGGGTTGCCGAGTACGGCGGGCTCGAGCGCGTGGTGAACGTCGGCGCGGCCGGAGAGGGCACGCAGCAGCGGCGCCATGAACAAGAAGGCGCAGACGTAGGACGAGACCGGGTTGCCCGGCAGCCCGATCACCCGCATGTCGCCGAGGCGGCCATGCATCATCGGCTTGCCGGGACGCAGCGCGATCTTCCAGAACGCGAGATCGACGCCTTCGGCCTGCAACGCGACGTGCATCAGGTCGTGATCGCCGACCGATGCGCCGCCGGTGGTGACAAGGACATCCGCGCCGCTGTCGCGCGCCTTGCGGATCGCGGCCGTGGTTGCCTCCATCGTATCGGCGGCGATGCCGAGATCGATGGTGTCGGCGCCTTCCTGCCGCGCCAGCGCGTGAAGCGCGAAGCCATTTGACAGCACGATCTGACCGGGCTTTGGATCGGAGCCCGGCAGCACCAGTTCGTCGCCGGTCGCCAGCACCGCGACGCGCGGGCGACGACGCACCGGCAGGTGCGGGTGGTTCATGCCGGCCGCGAGCGAGAGGTCGCGATCGGTGAGGCGGCGGCCGGCGCGCAGCAGCACGTCGCCTTCGCGAAAATCGATGCCGGCGCGGCGGATATTGCGCCCGGCGGCGATCGGCTCGTTGATGACGACGACATCGCCGTCGCGTGTGGTGTTCTCCTGAATGACAACCGCATCGGCGTCGGCTGGGACCACGCCGCCGGTAAAGATGCGAACCGCTTCGCCTTGTTTCACCGATGCATCGAACGGACTGCCGGCAGCGGCTTCGCCGATGACTTTCAGACGCGCCGGCGTTTTCGCAACGTCGGCGGTGCGCACCGCGTAACCGTCCATCGCCGACATATCGGCAGGCGGCTGCGTGCGTAGCGAGGCGATGTCGCGGGCGAGCACGCGATGATGCGCGTCGGGCAGTGCGACCATTTCCTCCGGCAGAGCGGTAGCTCCGTCGAGCACGGCGGCCATGGCATCGGCGACCGGCATCAACGCCATGACGAACTCCACCCATGGCGATGCGCGCGATTCATTTCGAGGCCTTGCGCGTCGGCGCGCGGTAGTGGCCGGATTTGCCGCCACGTTTTTCAACGAGACGTATGCCTTCGATGCGCACGCCGCGCTCCACTGCCTTGATCATGTCGTAGACCGTCAGCGCCGCGACCGAGACGGCGGTGAGCGCTTCCATCTCGACGCCGGTGGGACCGGTGACTTTCACCGTGGCCTCGATCCGGCACCCCGGCAGCGCGGCATCGGGTGTGATGTCGAGCGTCACTTTCGACAGCGCCAGCGGGTGGCACAGCGGAATCAGTTCGGAGGTCCGCTTCGCCGCCATGATGCCGGCGACGCGCGCGGTGCCCAGCACGTCGCCCTTGGCAGCGTCGCCTTTCACGATCAGGTCGAGCGTCGCCTTGCTCATGACGACGCTGCCCTCGGCCACGGCAATGCGTTCGGTGGCGGGCTTGGCCGAAACGTCGACCATGCGGGCTTCGCCCTTGCTGTCGATGTGGGTGAGAGCGGGCTTGCGGGCCATGACGGTCAATGCGCTCCGGCGGTGCGCGTCAGCAGCGTTCGCGTGGCGGCGGTGACGTCGTCCTGCCGCATCAGGCTTTCACCGACGAGGAATGTCGAGATGCCGACGCGTGACAGTCGCGCGAGATCGTCGGGTGTGAAGATGCCGCTCTCGCCAACCATCAGGCGATCGGCCGGCATGTGCGCGGCAAGATCCTCGCTGGTCTTCAAGGTTGTTTCGAACGTGCGCAGGTTGCGGTTGTTGATGCCGATCATCGTCGAGCGCAGTTTGAGTGCGCGATCGAGTTCGGCGCGGTCGTGCACTTCGACCAGCACATCCATGCCGTGAATGCGCGCGGCATCCTCGATCTCGCGCGCCGCGCCGTCGTCGAGCGCGGCCATGATGATGAGGATGCAGTCGGCGCCGTGAGCGCGTGCTTCGACCACTTGATAGGGGTCGAACATGAAGTCCTTGCGCAGCACCGGCAGAGACACCGCCGCGCGCGCCGCCACCATGAAGTCGAGGTGGCCTTGAAAAGACGGCGTATCGGTCAACACCGAAAGGCACGCTACGCCGCCGGCCTCGTATGCCTTGGCGAGTGCAGGTGGATCGAAGTCGGCGCGGATCAGGCCCTTCGATGGCGAGGCCTTCTTCACCTCCGCGATCAGCGCGTAGTCGCCGTTGGCGAGTTTGCGGCGCAGCGCCGCGATGAAGCCGCGCGGCGCGGTCGCGGTGCGCGCGAGATGTTCGAGGTCGGCGAGCGAGCGCACGCGCTTGGCGCTCGCGATCTCCTCGCGCTTGTAGGTTTCGATCTTGGTCAGGATGTCGGACATGGCCGCCTCCCGTGCATCAATTGTTGGAGACGGCGATAAGTCGCTTCAGCCGCTGCGCCGCCGCGCCGCTGTCCAGCGCCTTCGCGCCGATGGCGACGCCTTCCTTCAAATCCTTGGCGCGGCCGGCGACGATCAACGCGGCGGCTGCGTTCAGCAACGCGACGTCGCGATATGCGCTCGGCTTGCCGTCGAGCACGCCCTGGAGCGCAACCGCATTGGCGTCGGCGTCGCCGCCCTTCAGCGCATCGCCGCTGGCGCGTGGCAGGCCGGCGTCGTCAGGTGTGATCTCGAAGGTGCGGATGTTGCCGCCTTCAAGCGCGGCAACGAAGGTCGGGCCGGTGAGGGTGATCTCGTCGAGGCCATCGGAGCCGTGCACGACCCAGATCGAGTCCGCGCCGAGATTCTTCAGCACCTGCGCCAGGGGTTGCACCCATTGCCGCGAGAACACGCCGACCATCTGCCGCGTGACGCCGGCGGGGTTCGACAGCGGGCCGAGCAGATTGAAGATGGTGCGGGTAGCGAGTTCGACGCGGGTCGGGCCGACATTCTTCATCGCGGGATGATGCGCGGGCGCGAACATGAAGCCGATGCCGGTTTCCTTCACGCAGCGTGCCACCTGATCCGGCGTCAGGTCAATCTTGACGCCGAGCGCCGCCAGCACGTCGGCCGCGCCTGATTTCGAGGACAGCGCGCGGTTGCCGTGCTTGGCGACCGGCACGCCCGCGCCCGCCACGATGAACGAGGCGCAAGTGGAGACGTTGACCGACCCGGAGCCGTCGCCTCCGGTGCCGACGATGTCGACGGCATCGGCGGGAGCGCTTACGCGCAGCATCTTGGCGCGCATTGCCGAGACCGCGCCGGTGATCTCGTCCACCGTCTCGCCGCGCACGCGCAGGCCCATCAGCATGGCGCCCATTTGCGAGGGTGTCGCTTCGCCGGACATCATGCGGTCGAAGGCGTTGGCGGCTTCGTCGCGGGTGAGGCTGGCGCCGGTGGCGACCTTGGCGATAATCGTTTTCAGATCGTCCATCGAATCCGTGCCTTCACGTCGTTCTCAGTTGTTGGCGCCGGTGATCTGCGCGACCGCCGGCTGGTTGATCGTCACGCCGATCTCGTTTTCCATCTTGATGACGTACTGGCCGACCAGTTCATCGGCGAGGCCGCGCTCCACGGACGTCTTGAGCTTCTTGGCCTCCTCCGAGGCGAGGTCCAGCGTCGGCTCGATCACGTCGGTGACGCGGAACACCACCCACTCGGTCGGGCTTGCGCCCTCGCTTTGGCCTGCCGAGTCCTTCGCGGTGCGGAACGCACTCGCGACCGCGCCGGCTGGCAGGTTGGCCACGGTGGCGTCGCGTTTGAACTTCTCTGCGGTTTCGACCTTGAGGCCGACAGCTGACGCCTGGTCGGCCAGCTTGCCGCCCTGATTGAGTTTCTCGACCATCTCGGTCGCCTTGGCGCGCAACTTGTTGGTGATCTGGTCGGCGCGCCAGCGCGCTTCGACCTGATCCTTCACCTCGTCGAGCGTCCGCTCGCGCGAGGGCGTGACGCCGACCACGTCGAACGAGACGTAACCGCCGTTGTAGGAAATCGTCTCGTTGTCGACACCGACGTCGCTGGCGAAGGCCTGCGAAACAAGATCAAGCCCTTGCGGAATAGTCGTGACAGGCTTGCCGTCGGGGGCGCGGCCGGAACGGTCGACCGCCTCGATGGTGACGACCGGTAGCTTCAATTTCTCCGCAGCCTCGGTGACGTTGGCGCCGCCGCCGCGCTCGTCCTCGAGCTTGTCGTGCAGTTCCTTCACCGACTTGCGCGCGCGCTCCAGCGCGATTTCCTTCTTCAGGTTCGCGGCGACGCTCTCATAGCTGGCCTGACTACCCGGCTCGATCTTGCCGACCTTGACCAGCACCGTGCCGAACGTGCCCGGAATCGGTTCGCTGATGTCGCCGGTTTTCAGCGCGAAGGCGGCATCGGCCACCTTCGCGTCGATGATCGCCGACTTGGCAACCGTGCCGAGATCGACGTCGGACGGCTTGAGGCCGCGCTCCTTGGCGAGGTCATCGAAGGACAGGCCGCCGGTCAGGCGGGTGCGAGCGGCAGCGGCATCCTCGGCATTGGGAAATACGATCTGCCAGATCTCACGCTTTTCTGGGGTGGCGAAGGTGTCCTTGCGCTCCTCGTAAACCTTCTTCGCATCCTCGTCGGACACCGTCGTCCACTTTGCCAGTTCGTCGGGTGTGATCGCGACGAATGCGATCTTGCGATATTCGGGCGCGCGGAACTGCACCTTGTGCGCGTCGTAGAAACTTGCGAGCGTTTCGGGCGTCGGTGCATCGATGGTGCCGGCCTGCGCGGTTTCGAGCTTGATGAATTCCACCGAACGCTGCTCGTTCTGGAACTGGTTGAGGACGGCAACGGCGGTTTTGCTCGGCTCCAGCTCGCCGGAAATCGATCCCACGAGTTGCCGTCGCAGCGCCACCCGCCTCTGCTCGGCGATATAGCGCTGCTCGGTGAAATTGGCTTGGCGGATGAGCTGGGCGAAGCGCACCGGATCGAAGGCATCGTTCGCGCCTTTGAAGTTCGGATCGTTGGTGATCGACTTCATGATCTCGTCGTTCGACTGCTTCAGGCCGAGATTGCGCGCTGCTTCGTCCAGCGTCGTCTCCGCGATCACCTGCTGCAGAACCTGCCGGTCGATGCCGAAGGCGCGGGCCTGGTCGGGGGCAAGCGGCCGGCCGATCTGGCGGCTGATCTGTTGCAGCCGGTCGGTATAGAGCTGGCGGAATTGCTCGATCGAAATCTCGGTCTTGCCGATCTTGGCCAGTGTCGATTGGCCGAATCCCCGGAAGATGTCTCCGATACCCCAGACGCCGAAGCTGATGATCAGGACGCCCATCACGACCGTCATGATGGCCTTGCCGAACCAGTTGGATGTGGCGTTACGAATTCCGCGAAGCATGGGCCTATCTTGTCTGCAGGAGGGAGCGGGCCGTCTCCGGAGCGAATTCGGGCGTCATGGAGTGCGGTGAAGCGCCAAGCCGCCCGCCGGCGCGGGTTCCGGACAAGTGCTGGCATGAACCGGCGTTCCACGTCGCCGGAAGGCGTCCGAAGGGCGGCACGAACTGATCCGGCCATCATAAAGAGCCCGTCGCGCCGTCGCAACCGTGGCGGAAACGCGCAATCCACGGCTTAGCCGTTGTCAGCATCGGTCGCGGCGGCTATTGGCTCTGTCCGAATTCCGTTTTGCACGATGGCGTTGCGCCGTCGGCACATCCGTCAGCCGAAATCCGAGAGTTCGATCCCATGACCAAGCCGCTTCGCCCGCTGATCGCGGGCAACTGGAAGATGAATGGCCTCAAGGCATCCCTGACTGAATTGGCGGCCATCGCCCGCGGCGCCGGTGACATCTGGCGCAAGGCCGATCTTCTGGTGTGCCCGCCTGCGACATTGCTGTTTGCGTCGGCCGCGTCGGTGATCGGCTCGCGGGTGGCGATCGGCGCGCAGGACTGCCATGTCGCGGCCTCCGGCGCACATACCGGGGATATTTCCCCGCAGATGCTGGTCGACGCCGGGGCCACCGCCGTCATCGTCGGTCATTCCGAGCGCCGTGCCGATCACGGCGAGACCGATGCGTTGGTGCGGCGCAAGGCCGAGGCCGCCTGGAACGAGGGCCTCGTGGCGATCATCTGCATCGGCGAGACGCAAAGCGAGCGCGATGCCGGGCAGGCGCTCGATGTGGTCGGGCGGCAGCTCGCGGGTTCGGTGCCGGACGGCGCGACCGCGTCCAATACGGTGGTCGCCTACGAGCCGGTCTGGGCGATCGGCACCGGACGCACCCCGACTGTCGGGGAAGTCGCTGAAGTGCATGATTTCATGCGTAAAACCCTCACCAGTCGATTTGGCGGCGAGGCCGTCGGCATTCGGCTGCTTTATGGCGGCTCGGTCAAGCCGTCGAACGCCGCAGAACTGATGGCGGTGTCGAACGTCAACGGCGCGCTGGTCGGCGGCGCCAGCCTGAAGGCGACCGACTTTCTTGCGATTGCCACCGCCTGTCCCTAATTAGGCGTTAGCCGGTCCGACGCCTGATTGCGTGCCTAGCCTGACCGGGCAGGGGTGACAATCGCCCCGCCGGTCGTGTAGACACCCTGCGAATTCATAACTCGCCTGCTGCCCGCGGACGTCGTCCGCTGCCGGCGCTGCGATGGAAGGTCCCGATGGATACCGTCATTATCGTTATTCACCTGATGCTGGTCGTGGTGCTGATCGGCGTGGTGCTGATTCAGAAGTCCGAAGGCGGCGGCCTCGGAATCGGCGGCGGCGGGGGCGGCGGCTTCATGTCGAGCCGTGGCACCGCCAACCTGTTGACGCGGACCACCGCTATCGTGGCCGGGCTGTTCTTCGTCACCAGCCTGCTGTTGTCGTGGCTTGCGAATCACGAGCGGGCGCCCACCTCGCTCATCAACAATACCACCGCCCCTTTGTCGCAGCCGGCAACGCCGGTCGCCCCGACGGGTGGCGGCGTGCTTGATTCGTTGAAGCAGCAGGAACAGCAGGCGCCCAGCGCTCCGCAGCCTCCGCGCTCGCAGTGAGGCCTTGCAATTCTGCAAGGCTCCTCAATGTGAATTGTTGAGAAACGTCTCCAATATCCTGTTTTCGTTTTGAATTTCAAGTCACCCACAGCATGGCTCGCGATCGGGCCGTGGTTCCGATTCGTTTTGGCGAATCGCTCAGGTCAGCGTAGAGGTTAAGTCCCATGGCGCGGTACATTTTCATCACCGGCGGCGTGGTCTCCTCGCTCGGCAAGGGTTTGGCATCGGCGGCGCTCGGCGCTTTGCTGCAAGCCCGGGGCTACAAGGTCCGGCTTCGCAAGCTCGATCCCTATCTCAACCTCGATCCCGGCACGATGTCGCCGTATCAGCACGGCGAGGTGTTCGTCACCGACGACGGCGCCGAAACCGACCTCGACCTCGGGCACTACGAGCGATTCACCGGGCGTCCGGCGACCAAGCAGGACAACATCACCACCGGCCGCATCTATCAGGACATCCTGACCAAGGAGCGGCGCGGCGATTATCTCGGCGCCACCATTCAGGTCATTCCGCACGTGACCAATGCCATCAAGGACTTCGTCCTCAACGGCAATGACGGCTACGATTTCGTGCTGGTGGAGATCGGCGGCACGGTGGGCGACATCGAGGGTCTGCCGTTCTTCGAGGCGATCCGCCAGATCAAGAACGATCTGCCGCGCGGTCATGCGATCTACGTCCACCTGACCCTGCTGCCGTTCATCCCGAGCGCGGGCGAGTTGAAGACCAAGCCGACCCAGCATTCGGTCAAGGAATTGCGCTCGATCGGCATCCAGCCCGACATCCTGCTGTGTCGCACCGACCGTCCTATCCCGAAGGAGGAGCGGCGCAAGCTCGGGCTGTTCTGCAACGTCCGCGAGAGCGCGGTGATCGAGGCGCGCGACGTCGACAACATCTATGCCGTGCCGGAAGGCTATCATGCGGCCGGGCTCGACGACGAGGTGCTGGCCGCGTTCGGCATCGAGCCGAAGGCCCCGCCGGCGCTCGAAAGCTGGCACACCATCAACGAACGCGTCCGCAATCCGGAAAGCGCGGTGACCATCGCCATCGTCGGCAAGTACACCGGCATGAAGGACGCCTACAAATCGCTGATCGAGGCGCTGTCGCACGGCGGCATCGCCAACAACGTCAAGGTCAACCTCGACTGGATCGAGAGCGAGGTGTTCGAGAAGGACGATCCGGCGCCGATGCTGGAGCATGTCGACGGCATTCTGGTGCCGGGCGGATTTGGTCAGCGCGGGGCGGAAGGCAAGATCCGGGCGGCGCGGTTCGCGCGCGAGCGGCGGGTGCCGTATTTCGGCATCTGCTTCGGCATGCAGATGGCGGTGATCGAGGCGGCGCGCAATCTCGCTGGAATCGACAAGGCGAACTCCACCGAGTTCGGCCCGACCGACGAGCCGGTGGTCGGCCTGATGACCGAATGGCTGCGCGGCAACGAACTCGAAAAGCGTTCGAAGGCGGGCGACCTCGGCGGCACTATGCGGCTCGGTGCCTATCCCGCCGCGCTCGTGAAAGGCAGCCGGGTCTCGCAGATTTATGGCGGCGCGCTGGAAGTGTCCGAGCGCCACCGTCATCGTTACGAGGTCAACACCGCCTACAAGGACCGGCTCGAACAGCACGGCCTGCGCTTCTCCGGCCTGTCGCCGGACGGCGTGCTGCCGGAGATCGTCGAATACGAGGACCATCCGTGGTTCATCGGCGTGCAGTATCACCCCGAACTGAAATCGCGGCCGTTCGAGCCGCACCCGCTGTTCGCCTCGTTCATTCAGGCTGCGGTGGTGCAGAGCCGGCTGGTCTAGCGCAAGCTTATTCCGCGCTCGTCTACTTCGCGCAGCCCGACGTCTGATCGCCCTGGCGGGCCATCGGCTTGCCGTTGATGAAAACGCCCGTCGCCCCGCCGGCGACGGCGCCACCGCAGCCGGTGCGGTTACCGATCACGGTCGCGGGTTTTCCGTTGATGAAGACGTTGGGCACGCCCTCGACGATCGAGCCGTCGCTCGTGGTGTCGCCGACCCGCGCCGCCGGCTTGCCGTTGACCATGACGTTATCCGCGCCGCCGGTGATGACGCCGGGCGAGGGGCTCGGCGATTGTGCCGCCGCCAAGCCCGCCGTCGCGACGATGGCGCCCGCCACCAGTCCGGTCAGGAGAAACATTCGCATTCTCAGCCCCTCATTGCCATTCTCGATTTGAGCGTCGATTGAACCGGCCAATCGCGGCGAAAATGTTTCGGACGCCATTGGGACAGTCGAGCAGGCTCCGGCTATAACCGCCACACATGACATCGCCGTGCAAAAGGAAACACCCATGATCTATGAAATGCGCGTCTATCGTTGCGTCCCCGGCCGGCTGCCGGCGCTGCTCAGGCGCTTCGATACGGTGACGTTGAAGTTGTGGGAGAAGCACGGCATCCGCCAGGCGGGATTTTTCACCACGCTGGTGGGGACGTCCAATCAGGAACTGACCTATTTCCTGGCATGGGACTCGATGGCAGAGCGGGAAACCAAATGGACCGCCTTCGCCACCGATCCGGCCTGGCTGACCGCACGCGCCGAGAGCGAGAAGGACGGCCAGATCGTCGACAACATCGTCAATCAGTTCCTGCAACCGACGGCATTTTCATCGGTCAAGTAAGCGGCGCCATAACGCATCTGGCGCAACCCTCGTATCGCCATCCGCCGCTTGTGACGGCGGGGGCCATCCGGCATGGTCGCCGCGAAAGGATTCCAGCTTGAACCCCGTTACGTCTTCCACGCCGTCGTCGGTCGTCGATCTTGGTGCTGCCAAATTCGGTAATGCGCTGCCGCTCGCGGTGATCGCCGGGCCGTGCCAGCTTGAAAGCCGGGCGCATGCGCTGGAGACGGCTCACGCGCTGAAGGAGATCGCGGGCCGGCTCGGCATCGGGCTCGTCTACAAGACCTCGTTCGACAAGGCCAACCGCACCAGCGCCACGGCGGCGCGCGGCATCGGCTTGCAGCAGGCGTTGCCGATCTTCGCCGAAATCCGTTCGTCGCTCGGCCTGCCGGTGTTGACCGACGTGCATGAGCCTAGCCAATGCGCCGAGGTGGCGCAGGCGGTCGACGTGTTGCAGATCCCGGCCTTCCTGTGCCGGCAGACCGACCTGCTGCTGGCGGCGGCTGCGACCGGCAAGGTGGTCAACGTCAAGAAGGGCCAGTTCCTCGCGCCGTGGGACATGACCAACGTGGTGGCGAAGATCGTCGGCGGCGGCAATCCCAACGTGCTGGTGACCGAGCGCGGCGCGTCGTTCGGCTACAACACGCTGGTGTCCGACATGCGTGCGCTGCCGATCCTTGCGCGCACCACCAAGGCGCCGGTGATTTTCGACGCGACTCATTCGGTGCAACAGCCGGGCGGCAAGGGGACCTCGTCCGGCGGCGAGCGCGAATTCGTGCCGGTGCTGGCGCGGGCGGCCGTCGCCGTCGGCGTCGCCGGCGTCTTCATCGAGACGCATCCCGATCCCGATCATGCCCCGTCGGACGGCCCCAACATGGTGCCGCTGAACGAGTTCGAGGCACTGGTGCGGACGCTGATGGCCTTCGACAAACTCGCCAAAACCGGGGCGCATTGATGCGCGCCTATCCAGAAGCGTTTTCAAGCGAAGTGGTGGCCGGTTCGCGTCAAGAAAACGCGTCACACAATTTCGACTCTGCGAGGTGGCGTTCGCTCTGATGCCATCCGTCCTTTACCTGATCGCGCTGGCGTCGTTCGCGGCTAATCTTTCGGTACGCGCGATTGACCCGGTGATCCCGCATATCGCCGACGATCTGTCCGTCTCGATCGCGCAGGCCGCCGGCCTGTCGTCGGCGCTGGCCTTTACCTTCGCCATTGTGCAGCCGATCATTGGCGCGTTCGCAGATCTGATCGGCAAGGCCCGCGTCATGGTGGCGTGTTTGGCCTTGCTTGGCGTCGGCAGCATTCTCGGCGCGTTCGCGGAAACTTATCCGTTGCTGCTGGTGACGCGCATCCTGTGCGGCGTCGGCGCCGGCGGCGTATTCCCGGTGACGCTCAGCCTGACCAGCGATCTGGTCCCGGTCTCGGGACGGCAGATCGCGATCAGTCGGGTGCTGGCGGGCGCGATGATCGGCAACATTCTCGGCTCGACGCTCGGCGGCGTGGTCGGCGATCTGTTCGGCTGGCGCGGCGTGCTGGGATTTCTCGGCGTAACAACGGTGATCGCTTCCGTCGCTGTCGGCTTTGGCCTCAGCAAGAGTTCGACCACGATCGCCTCTGGCGGTTCGAATCTCAAGACGCTGTGGCATGGCTACGAGGTGCTGTTTCACAATCCGCGTACACGCGTCTGTTACAGCGTGGTGTTCGCCGAAGGCTGTTGCGTCCTCGGCGTGTTTCCTTTCGTCGCGGCGTTCCTGTTCGATCTCGGCGAGACGCGATTGTCGATCGCCGGCATCGTCATCGCCGGCTTCGCGCTGGGCGGGCTGGTCTACACCGCGAGCGTGACGCGGCTGCTGCCGTGGCTCGGCGTGCGTGGGTTGATGATCGGCGGCGGCGCCCTGATGGCGTTGCAACTCGTCGTGCTCGGTCTTGGTCTGCCGTGGCAGGCGCAGATGGCGAGCTTCGTCGTAATGGGGCTCGGCTTCTACATGCTGCATGGCTGCATGCAGGTGTTCGCCAGCGAACTCGCGGTCGAGGCCCGCGCGACCTCGCTGTCGCTGCACTCGTGCTTCTTCTTTCTCGGACAGACGGCGGGGCCGATCGCCTACGGCTTCGGTATCTCCCATATCGGCAAGATGCCGACGCTGATTATATGCGGCGTCATTGTCACGCTGGTCGGCATCATCGGCGCGAAACTGTTGGTGACCAAGGCGACCGAGCAACGCTCCGTCACCTAAAGTGGCGTCATCCGCGGCCGCGATAGGATGCGACGCCTTGCTCCGGCAGCCAGACATCCTTTGGCAATTTGCCGGTCTGCCAGAATACGTCGATGGGAATGCCGCCGCGCGGATACCAGTAACCGCCGATGCGCAGGAAGCGCGGCTTGATCTCGGTGACGATACGCTTGCCGATCGCCACCGTGCAGTCCTCGTGGAACGCACCGTGATTGCGAAAACTTGCGAGATAGAGCTTCAGCGACTTCGACTCCACCAGCCACGCGCCAGGGACGTAGTCGATCATCAGGTGCGCGAAATCCGGCTGGCCGGTGATCGGGCACAGCGAGGTGAATTCCGGTGCGGTGAAACGCACGACGTAATTCGTGTCTTTCTGCGGGTTGGGCACGCGGTCGAGCTGCGCCGCCTCGGGGGAGGTCGGCCATTCGACGGCGCGGCCGAGTTGCAGGCCGGCTTGCTTGGGGGCGCGGGGCGATTTTGACATGGCCGTCTGCGTAGCGCCTGCGCGGCGATCCCGCAAGATCGGCGGTATGGCAGGGTTCCGCCCGGCCTTTCCCCGCTGGATGCCTTGTTGTAGAAGCAGCGCCAATATTTCCCCCTGACCTACAAGAGGTTCTCATGACCGCCATCGTCGACATCATTGGCCGCGAAATTCTCGACAGCCGGGGCAATCCGACCATCGAGGTCGATGTCGTGCTGGAGGATGGCTCGCAGGGCCGCGCGGCGGTTCCGTCGGGGGCTTCCACCGGCGCTCATGAGGCGGTCGAACTGCGCGACGGCGACAAGGCGCGCTATTCGGGCAAGGGCGTGCAGAAGGCTGTGGACGCCGTCAACACCGAGATTTTCGATGCCATTGGCGGCATGGACGCCGAGGAGCAGGTGCAGATCGACGAAACCATGATCGCGCTCGACGGCACCGCCAACAAGAGTCGGCTCGGCGCCAATGCGATCCTCGGTGTGTCGCTGGCGGTGGCGAAGGCCGCGGCCGACTCCTTCGACATGCCGCTGTATCGCTATGTCGGCGGCACCTCGGCGCGGCTGCTGCCGGTGCCGATGATGAACATCATCAACGGTGGCGTGCATGCCGACAATCCGATCGACTTCCAGGAATTCATGATCCTGCCGGTCGGCGCGTCGTCGTTCGCGGAAGCGCTGCGCTGTGGCGCGGAAATCTTCCACACGCTGAAGGCGGGCCTGAAGAAGGCCGGGCACAACACCAACGTCGGCGACGAGGGTGGCTTCGCGCCGAACCTGCCGTCGGCCGATGCGGCGCTCGATTTCGTCATGAACGCTATCGCACAGGCCGGCTACAAGCCGGGCGAGGATGTTATGCTCGGCCTCGACTGCGCCTCCACCGAGTTTTTCAAGGACGGCAAGTATGTCTACGGGGGCGAGAACAAGACGCGCTCGATTTCCGAGCAGGCCAAGTATCTCGGCGAACTGGTGTCGCGCTATCCGATCGTCACCATCGAGGACGGCATGAGCGAAGACGACATGGACGGCTGGAAAGAGTTGACCGACCTGATCGGCAACAAGTGCCAGCTCGTCGGCGACGACCTGTTCGTCACCAATGTCACGCGACTTTCTGACGGCATCAAGAAGGGCCTCGGCAATTCCATCCTGGTCAAGGTCAACCAGATCGGCTCGCTCACCGAAACGCTTGCCGCCGTCGAGATGGCGTTCAAGGCCGGCTACACCGCGGTGATGTCGCATCGCTCGGGTGAGACGGAAGATTCCACCATTGCCGACCTCGCGGTCGCCACCAACTGCGGTCAGATCAAGACCGGTTCGCTGGCGCGCGCCGACCGCACCGCCAAATACAACCAGTTGCTGCGGATCGAGCAGGAATTGGGGACGCAGGCGAAATATGCCGGCAGGGCGGCGCTGAAGGCGCTGGCGTAAGCCAGCGTCGCTTCGGGCGGGGTTGTCGCTGCTGCGTCAATTTGTTTCTCTGGACGGACGCCGTTCGAAAGGAGTGATGTGTGATGCCGCAGCCGATGTTGTTTTCACCGCTCGAGATCCGCGGCCTGCGTTTACGCAATCGTGTCGTCGTGGCGCCAATGCATCAGTATTCGGCGGTTGAGGGCTTGGCCAACGACTGGCACCTCGTCAACGCCGGAAAATTCGCGCAGGGCGGTGCGGGGCTCGTTATCATGGAATCGACCAAGGTGGCGCGCAACGGTGCGGGTACTGTGGGCGACGTCGGGCTATGGGACGATCAGTTCATACCGCCGCTGGCGCGCTGTGCTGCGTTCATCAAGGCGCATGGCGCGCATGCCGGCATTCAGCTTGGCCATTCCGGTCGCAAGGCGCGACTGTCCCGGCCATGGGAGGGTGGCAAGCCGCTCACTGGCAATGAGCCCGGTGTGTTCGACTGGGCCGGCTGGGAATTGGTGGCGCCGAGCGCAGTCCCGCATTCCGATAAGTCACCGACGCCGCGCGCACTATCACATAACGAGGTGCGTGATCTTGCGGTGAAGTGGGGCGAGGCGGCCGCGCGCGCCGATCGGGCCGGTTTCGATATGGTCGAAATTCACGCCGCGCACGGTTACTTGATTCATCAATTCCTTTCGCCGCTGGCCAATGTCCGCACCGATGGATATGGCGGCTCCGAGCTCAACCGCGCGCGCTTCGCAGTTGAGGTCGCAGAATGCGTTCGCACAGCGTGGCCGGCGGACAAACCGCTGTTCATGCGGCTGTCGTGCGAGGACGACGCCGGCTTCGGACCCGAGGAGAGCGTCCGGTTATCGCGACTTCTGAGAGACAAGGGCGTCGACGTCATCGACTGTTCATCGGGCGGAACGCTGGCGCGCTCGCCGATGGATGGCGAGCGTTCGAAAAAATACGGTTATCAGGTGCCGTATGCCGAGAAGATCCGGAAAGAAGCAGGCATCAAGACGATGGCGGTTGGGCACATCGTGCATGCCGACCAGGCCGAAGCCATCCTGCAAGGGGGCCGCGCCGATCTGGTCGCGCTGGCCCGTGAGATGCTCTACAATCCGAACTGGCCGATGGATGCCGCGCAGAAGCTGGGTATCGATCCGGATTTCAAACTCGTCCCGCCGCCATATTCCTACTGGCTCGACAAGCGTGCAAAATCGGCGTTCGAAGGTCAGCCCTCGACCTGGACTAACGGACTGGGATCTATCGACACGGCAAGATAGGGTGGCGCTCATCGCAACGCGCCACGACGCAACCAACAACGGCATCACGGGAGACGTAACATGAGTTCGGACCACACCAAGGGTTTGGAGCTTCGCTCCCTGATCAAGAAAAGCGGCGAACTCGAAGTCTCGCTGTTACAGGTCGATGTCCCGGAACCTGCCGCCGACGAGGTGGTGGTGCGCGTCGAGGCGACGCCGATCAATCCGTCCGATCTCGGTCTGCTGTTCGGCGCGGCCGATATGTCCAGCGCGAAAGCTTCTGGGACGGCGCAGCAGCCCGTGATCACCGCACCGGTGCCGGAAGCCGCAATGCGCGCGATGGCCGGTCGGCTCGATCAATCGATGCCGGTCGGTAACGAAGGCGCGGGCGTTGTCGTCAAGGCCGGTTCGTCCGATGCGGCCAAGGCGTTGCTCGGCAAGACGGTGGCGATGATCGGCGGCGCGATGTACGCGCAGTACCGCACCATCAAGGCACGCGACTGCATGGCACTGCCGGCAGGAGCAACGGCTGCCGACGGCGCGTCGTGCTTCGTCAATCCGCTGACGTCGCTCGGCATGGTCGAGACCATGCGGCGCGAGGGGCACAAGGCATTGGTGCACACTGCGGCTGCGTCCAATCTCGGACAGATGCTCAACCGCATCTGCATCAAGGACGGCATCGCGCTGGTCAACATCGTGCGCAGCGCGGAGCAGGCGGCGCTGTTGCGGGGCATCGGCGCGAAATACATCTGTGATTCCACGTCGTCGACGTTCATGGACGACCTGACGCAAGCGCTGATCGAGACCGGCGCGACGATTGCGTTCGATGCCATCGGCGGCGGCAAGCTCGCCGGACAAATTCTGACCTGCATGGAGATCGCGGCCAACAGGACCGCGAAGGTCTACAGCCGCTACGGCTCGGATGTGCACAAGCAGGTCTATATCTATGGCGGGCTCGATACCGGGCCGACCATCATCAATCGCTCGTTCGGCATGACCTGGGGCGTCGGCGGCTGGCTGCTGTTTCCGTTCCTGCAAAAGATCGGCCCGGCGGACGGCGCCCGGCTGCGCCAGCGCGTGCTGGACGAACTCAAGACTACGTTCGCCAGCCACTACACGCGCGTCATCTCCTTGCCGGAAGCGCTGCAACTGGCCAGCATCGCTATCTACAACAAGCGCGCGACTGGCGAGAAATTCCTGATCGATCCAAGCAAGGCTGGTTGATCGCCGGTATATAGGTGCTCCACCCAGATCGATGCACTTGCATCTTTCTCCGGTCGTGCGTAGGTGAGGCGAGTCCACCTGGCTCACGCTCAAAGGAAGATCATGACCGCCCATAACGTCGCCGTCATCGTCGGCAGCCTCCGCAAGGAGGCCTTCTCGCTTCGGACCGCTAACGCGCTGGTCCGGTTGGCACCGCCGTCATTGAAACTCGATATTGTCACGCTTCACGGCTTGTCGTTCTTCAATCAGGACATGGAGGCCAATCCGCCGGCCGACTGGGTCGCCTTTCGCGACAGGATCAAGGCCGCCGACGCGGTGCTGTTCGTGACCCCTGAATACAATCGTTCGATTCCGGGCGTTCTCAAGAATGCCATCGACGTCGGGTCGCGGCCCTACGGCAAGAGCGTCTTCAATGGCAAGCCGGTCGGGATCGTCGGGACGTCGCCCGGCGCGCATGGCGGCGTCAGCGCGGTCAAGCATCTGCAACAGATCCTGCCGGGCATCAGCGGTCCGATCATGCAGCAGCCGGAAACCTATCTGGGAATGTTGGGCGATGCCTTCGATGAGAAGGGCGACCTCACCAAGGACTCGCTGCGCGGCTTCCTCAAGCAGTACCTCGCCGCCTTCGAAGGTTGGGTTGCCCGAATCGCAAAATAGATTTGCGGCCGGACGGTTCGGTTAGCAGTCCGTTAACCGGGCCGTCGCATCGTCGGCGCATGGTTTCTCGCGCAAGACTGAAAGCATTGCTGACCGGCGTGGCCCTCTATGCGATGGCCGCGGCGACGGTTGGCTATTTCAGCGTCAATGCCTACACCGGCAAGTACGGCTTGAACGCGCGTCAGGAACTGGACCAGGAAATCATCGCGCTCACCTCCGAACTCGCGAGGTTGAAGAAAGAGCGTATCGCGGGTGAACAGCGCGTGTCGTTGCTTCGCGCCGACCGCATGGACCCCGACATGCTCGACGAGCGGGTCCGCTATCAACTCGAATACGCCAATCCGCGCGATCTGGTCGTCAAGATCAATCGGCCGAACTGAAATCGCTCGCGGAAAATCGACCATGCGGTCATTTGCGGCGGCGGGTGATTGTCAGCCGTGCTGAAATTTCAAAATCCGCGCGATTCAATCTCGAAAATGTCGCCTCGCTGCGCTGCGATATAGCGCGACCGGATCGATCGTCGGACTTGGCTTTCAAGCCAGTTTGAGTTGGAGTAGAGAGGATCATCGCCTCTCTTATCCGGACAAGCTATGGCCGCATCCAAGAAGAACGCATCGCAGGCAACAGGGCAGGAAAAAAAGAGCGGGGCCTCTCGTTCGTCCGGTCTGGAGTTTACCAAGGAGCAGGAACTGGCGGCGCTGCGCGAGATGTTGCTGATCCGGCGGTTCGAGGAAAAGGCCGGTCAACTCTACGGCATGGGTGCGATCGGTGGCTTCTGTCATCTCTACATCGGTCAGGAAGCCATCGTCGTCGGGATGCAGATGGCGCTCAAATACGGCGACCAGGTCATCACCGGATATCGCGATCACGGTCATATGCTGGCAACCGGCATGGAAGCCAACGGTGTGATGGCCGAATTGACCGGCCGTCGCGGCGGTTACTCCAAGGGCAAGGGCGGCTCCATGCATATGTTCAGCAAGGAGAAGCACTTCTATGGCGGTCACGGCATCGTCGGCGCGCAGGTGTCGCTCGGCACCGGCCTTGCTTTCGCCAATCGCTATCGCGGCAATGACAACGTCAGTGTCGCGTATTTCGGCGACGGTGCCGCCAATCAAGGGCAGGTCTATGAGAGCTTCAACATGGCGGAGCTATGGAAACTCCCAGTGATCTACGTGATCGAGAACAATCGCTACGCCATGGGGACTTCGGTCAGCCGCTCGTCGGCGCAGCAGGATTTCTCCAAGCGCGGCGCGTCGTTCAATATTCCCGGCGAACAGGTCGACGGCATGGATGTGCGCGCGGTGAAGGCCGCCGCCGAGAAAGCGGTGAAGTGGTGCCGCGAGGGCAACGGCCCCTACATCCTCGAAATGCAGACCTATCGCTATCGCGGCCATTCGATGTCGGACCCGGCGAAGTATCGCACCCGTGAAGAGGTCGACAAGGTCCGTCATGATTCCGACCCGATCGAGCAGGTGCGCAACCGCTTGCTGGCGGCGAAGGTCGACGAACAGGATTTGAAGAAGATCGACGCCGAGGTGCGCGAGATCGTCAACGCTGCGGCGGATTTCGCTTTGAACGATCCCGAGCCGGACGCGTCCGAGCTTTACACCGACATCTATCGCTGAGCGCGCGGCCCCTAGAAGTTCTGGAGCGAATATGCCGATTCAAGTTCTGATGCCCGCGCTGTCGCCAACGATGGAGAAGGGCAACCTCGCCAAGTGGCTCAAGAAAGAGGGCGAGGCGATCAAGTCCGGCGACGTGATCGCCGAAATCGAAACCGACAAGGCGACGATGGAGGTCGAGGCCACCGACGAAGGCACACTCGGCAAGATTCTCATCCCCGAAGGCACCGCCGACGTGGCGGTGAACACACCGATCGCCACCATTCTCGCCGATGGCGAGAGTGCAGCCGATCTGGACAAGGCGCCGGCTCCGGCCAAGCCGGAGGCGAAAGCCGAACCCGCGCCGGCCGAAGCGAAGCCCGCTCCCGCGCCTGAAAAGTCCGCCACGCCGCCCGCGCCCGAAGCTCCGAAATCCGTTGCACCGACCGATCCGGATATTCCGGAAGGCACCGAAATGGTGACGATGACCATTCGCGATGCGTTGCGCGATGCGATGGCCGAGGAGATGCGCCGCGATGAAGACGTCTTCATCATGGGCGAGGAGGTGGCCGAGTATCAGGGCGCCTACAAGGTGACGCAGGGCCTGTTGCAGGAATTCGGCGCGCGTCGCGTGATCGATACGCCGATCACCGAGCACGGTTTCGCCGGCGTTGGCGTCGGTGCGGGTTTCGCGGGCCTGAAGCCGATCGTCGAGTTCATGACCTTCAACTTCGCCATGCAGGCGATCGACCAGATCATCAACTCCGCGGCGAAGACGCTGTACATGTCCGGCGGACAGATGGGTTGTTCCATCGTGTTTCGTGGGCCGAATGGCGCTGCGGCGCGCGTCGCCGCCCAGCACAGCCAGGATTACTCGGCGTGGTATTCGCAGATTCCGGGCCTGAAGGTGATCGCGCCGTATTCGGCCGCCGATTACAAAGGACTGCTCAAGGCAGCGATCCGCGATCCCAATCCGGTGATCTTCCTCGAGAACGAAATTCTCTATGGCCACTCCGGCGAAGTGCCGAAGCTAGCCGACTACGTTGTGCCGATCGGCAAAGCCAAGATTGCGCGCGCGGGACAGCACGTCACGCTGATCGCCTGGTCGAACGGCATGACCTATGCGCTGAAGGCCGCCGATGAATTGGCGAAGGAAGGTATCGATGCGGAAGTCATCGATCTGCGCACCATCCGGCCGATGGATACCGAAACCTTCGTCGCATCGGTTCAGAAGACCGGCCGGGCAGTGGTGGTCGAGGAGGGGTGGCAGCAGTCGGGTGTCGGCGCGGAAATCGCGGCCCGCCTGATGGAACACGCGTTCGACTATCTCGACGCGCCGGTCGCGCGGGTCTCGGGCAAGGACGTGCCGATGCCCTATGCCGCCAATCTCGAAAAGCTGGCGCTGCCGTCGGTGGCGGAAGTGGTCGAAGCGGCGAAGGCCGTTTGTTATCGCTGAGAGAGCAGGGCCAAATTCATGCCGATCAACATTCTGATGCCCGCGCTGTCGCCGACGATGGAGAAGGGCAACCTCGCCAAGTGGCTTAAGAAAGAGGGCGACAAGGTTCAGTCCGGCGACGTGATTGCCGAGATCGAGACCGACAAGGCGACGATGGAAGTCGAAGCGGTCGACGAGGGCACCATCGCGAAAATCCTGGTGCCCGAAGGCACGCAGGATGTGCCGGTCAACGACGTGATCGCAATCCTTGCCGGTGATGGCGAGGATGTGAAGGCAGCGGGATCGGCAACACCTGCGAAAGCAGAGCCTAAAACCGAACAGGTGAAAGCCGAAGCGAAGCCTGAAGCCAAAGTGGAAACGCCGAAGGCGCCGATACCCGCCGCCGCTTCCGCGCCGTCAGCCCCGCCCAAGGCCGCCGCACCGCAGGCATCGCCTGCGCAGGGCAGCGGTGAGGCGCGCACATTCTCTTCGCCGCTTGCGCGCAGGCTTGCCAAGGATGCCGGCATCGACGTGTCGCGCATCACCGGCAGCGGACCGCATGGCCGCGTCATCGCCCGCGACGTCGAGGCGGCGAAATCCGGCAAGGGCCTGAAGGCGCCGGCCGCGGCAGCATCCGCCTCGCCGGGCGTTGCGCCATCGATGTCGGATCAACAGATCCGTGCGCTGTTCGAGGAAGGCTCCTACGAGGTCGTGCCGCACGACAACATGCGCCGCGTGATCGCGCAGCGGTTGACGCAATCGACGCAGACCATTCCGCATTTCTATCTGACGATGGATTGCAACATCGACGCGCTGATGGCCGCGCGAGAGCAGATCAACGCAGCGGCGCCGAAAGACGCCGACAAGAAGCCGGCCTACAAGCTCTCGGTCAACGATTTCGTTATCAAGGCGCTGGCGGTGGCATTGCAGCGGGTGCCGGATGCCAATGTGAGCTGGACCGAAAGCGGCATGCTCAAGCACAAGCATTCCGATGTCGGCGTCGCGGTCGCGATGCCGGGCGGGCTGATCACGCCGATCATCCGCAAGGCGGAAGCGCTGCCGTTGTCGGTGATCTCGAACCAGATGAAGGACTTTGCCGCGCGGGCACGCGCCCGCAAGCTCAAGCCGGAAGAATATCAGGGTGGCACCACGGCGGTGTCCAACCTCGGCATGTACGGCATCAAGGATTTCACCGCGGTGATCAATCCACCGCACGCTTCCATTCTTGCGGTCGGCACCGGTGAGGAACGGGCGATTGTGAAGAGCGGCAAGATCGAGGTCGCGACGATCATGAGCGTCACGCTGAGTTGCGATCACCGCGCCGTTGACGGCGCGCTTGGCGCGGAACTGATCGGCGCATTCAAGCAACTCATCGAAAACCCCGTGATGATGATGGTGTAACGTGGCCGACACATCCTTCGACGTCATCATCATCGGCTCCGGTCCCGGAGGTTACGTCACCGCGATCCGTGCCGCGCAGCTCGGCCTCAAGACCGCGATTGTCGAGAAGCAATATCTCGGCGGCATCTGTCTCAACTGGGGCTGCATTCCGACCAAGGCGCTGCTACGCTCGGCGGAAATCTATCACTACATGCAGCACGCCAAGGACTATGGCCTATCGGCCGAGAAGGTGAGCTTCGATCCGAAAGCGGTGGTGCAGCGCTCCCGCGGTGTTTCCAAACGTCTCAACGACGGCGTCGGCTTTCTGATGAAGAAGAACAAGGTCACCGTGATATGGGGCGAGGCGTCGATCGACGTACCCGGCAAGATCACCGTGAAGAAGTCGCCCGTGGAAGCGCCGAAGGGCACGCAAGGCGAGGGGGTTTATCAGGCCAAGCACATCATCCTCGCTACTGGCGCGCGCCCTCGTGCGCTGCCGGGGCTGGAAGGCGACAAGAAACTGGTCTGGACTTATTTCGAAGCCATGGTCCCGGACCGGATGCCGAAGTCGCTGCTGGTGGTCGGATCCGGCGCCATCGGTATCGAATTCGCTTCGTTCTTCCGCACCATGGGCGCGGAAGTCACCGTGGTCGAGGTGCTGCCGCAGATTTTGCCCGTCGAAGATGCCGAGATCGCCGGTCTTGCTCGCAAGCGGTTCGAGAAGCAGGGCATCAAGATCATGACCTCGACCAAAGTCACCAAGCTCGACAAGAAGGCCGACAGCGTTGTCGCTACCATCGATGCGGGCGACGGCAAGCCGGTGACGGCAGAATTCGAGCGCGTGATTTCGGCGGTGGGCGTGGTCGGCAACATCGAGGGGCTGGGACTGGAAAAACTCGGCGTCAAGACCGACCGCGGCTGCGTCGTGGTCGACGGCTACGGCAAGACCAACGTGCCGGGCATCTACGCCATCGGTGACGTTGCCGGTCCGCCTATGCTGGCGCACAAGGCCGAGCATGAGGGTGTGATTTGCGTCGAGGCCATCAAGGGCTTGCATCCGCACGCGATGGACAAAAGCTTGATCCCCGGCTGCACCTATTGCCAGCCGCAGGTGGCCTCGGTCGGCCTCACGGAGGCCAAGGCGAAAGAGCAGGGCCGCGACATCCGCGTCGGCCGCTTCCCGTTCGTCGGTAACGGCAAGGCCATCGCGCTTGGCGAAGATCAGGGGTTGATCAAAGTGATCTTCGACAAGAAGACAGGGCAACTGCTCGGCGCGCACATGATCGGCGCGGAAGTCACCGAACTTATCCAGGGCTACGTGGTGGCGATGAACCTCGAGACCACCGAGGAAGAACTGATGCATACCGTCTTCCCGCATCCGACGCTGTCGGAAATGATGAAGGAAGCGGTGCTCGACGCCTACGGCCGGGTGCTGAACGTCTGATCTCCGCTCGGGCGTAATCCGTATGCAGGCGGCTGTGGGAATACTCGTCCGTACCGCCTTCGCGGTATTTTCAAACAATCGTTCGGTGGAGCGTTCTGAGGGATGGTTGCCGCCGGGCAACGAATGTTGCGTACAGGCAACACTCATCGAACATTTAACCCTGGAGGCAGGCAACCCTTGCCTACGCCGCTATTTGGCCACACCCCTTGATGAAGTCATTCTAAGCACTTCGGCAGCCGAGCTTTCCAGCATGAGCTTTCCGAGGGCTTAGAGATTTCGCCTGTCGGGCCGGGCGCGATCGATACAGTACAGGTCCCTGGATGGGTTCGCGATGGACGCGAAGACCAACATCAAGGCAAGGTTGCCAAGCCGGCACGTGACCGAAGGCCCCGAGCGCGCGCCACATCGCTCCTACCTCTATGCCATGGGGCTGACGACAGCCCAGATTCATCAACCCTTTGTCGGCGTTGCTTCGTGCTGGAACGAAGCCGCACCCTGCAACATTTCGCTGATGCGCCAGGCGCAGGCGGTGAAGAAGGGCGTCGCCTCGGCCGGAGGCACACCGCGCGAGTTTTGCACCATCACCGTGACCGACGGCATCGCCATGGGCCACGACGGCATGCGCTCGTCGCTGCCGTCGCGTGAGGTCATCGCGGATTCCGTCGAACTGACCATTCGCGGTCACGCCTATGACGCGCTGGTCGGCCTTGCCGGCTGCGACAAGTCGCTGCCGGGCATGATGATGGCGATGGTCCGGCTGAACGTCCCGTCGATCTTCATCTATGGCGGTTCGATCCTGCCGGGCAACTTCCGCGGCCAGCCGGTCACCGTGCAGGACATGTTCGAGGCGGTGGGCAAGCACTCGACCGGCGAATTTTCCGATGCCGACCTCGACGAGATCGAGCGGGTGGCGTGCCCCTCGGCGGGGGCCTGCGGCGCGCAGTTCACCGCCAACACCATGGCGACGGTCTCCGAGGCGATCGGGCTGGCGTTGCCGTACTCCGCGGGGGCCCCGGCGCCCTACGAAATCCGCGACTCGTTCTGCATGGCGGCCGGCGAGAAGATCATGGATCTGATTACCGCCAACATCCGCCCGCGCGACATCGTCACCCGCAAGGCGCTGGAGAACGCCGCGGCCGTGGTTGCCGCGTCCGGCGGTTCGACCAATGCCGCGCTTCACCTGCCGGCGATCGCGCACGAGTGCGGCATCAAATTCGACCTGTTCGATGTCGCCGAAATCTTCAAAAAGACACCATATGTCGCGGATTTGAAGCCGGGCGGCCGTTATGTCGCCAAAGACATGTTCGAGGTTGGCGGCATACCGCTGCTGATGAAAACCTTGCTCGATCACGGTTTTCTGCATGGCGACTGTCTGACGGTAACCGGACGCTCCATCGCGGAAAACCTGAAATCGGTGAAGTGGAATCCGCACCAGGATGTGGTGCGTTCAGCAGACAAGCCGATCACCGTAACGGGCGGCGTCGTTGGCTTGAAAGGGAATTTGGCCCCGGAGGGTGCGATCGTGAAGGTCGCTGGCATGTCGGAGTTGAAGTTTACCGGCCCGGCGCGCTGTTTCGACCGCGAGGAAGATGCGTTCGAGGCGGTGAAGAATCGTACCTACAAGGAAGGCGAAGTGCTGGTGATCCGCTACGAAGGACCGCGAGGCGGCCCCGGAATGCGGGAAATGCTGGCAACCACCGCGGCGCTGTACGGGCAGGGCATGGGCGGCAAGGTTGCGCTCATCACCGATGGCCGTTTCTCCGGCGCAACGCGCGGCTTCTGCATCGGCCATGTCGGGCCGGAAGCCGCGATAGGCGGCCCCATCGCGCTGCTGCGCGACGGCGATATCATTGAAATCGATGCCGTGGACGGCACGCTCGACGTCAAATTGTCCGACGCCGAGTTGACCGAACGCAAGACGAGTTGGAAGCCGCGTGCGAGCGACTATCGCTCGGGCGCGCTATGGAAATACGCCCAGCAGGTCGGCCCCGCCGTGGACGGCGCCGTCACCCATCCGGGCGGGGCGCATGAGAAACAGTGTTATGCGGATATCTGAGCGTATCGTTGTTGCGTTGAGTGTGGGCTTCGCGTTGGCGGGCACGCCGGCGTTTGCCTTCGACGGCACTACTGTTGGACAGGATTCGGCCCTGCCAATGGCTTCGGCTGCGCCGCCGGTCGGCGCTGCTGGCGCGTTGCGCAAGGCCGCCCCCTCGAATAATTCGCTCAGCGCCCTGCAATATGCCGCCGAGGATGGTCATCCGATCGCGCAGTGGAAGCTCGGCCGGATGTACGCCAAGGGCGACGGCGTCGCGCAGGACGATCTGCGCGCGTTCCAGTATTTCAGCCGCATTGCCAACGCGCATGCAGAGGATAGCCCGACGGCGCCGCAGGCCGCCGTGGTCGCCAATGCTTTCGTGGCGCTCGGCCGTTACTATCTGGCCGGCATTCCCAATTCCAAGATCAAGGCCGATGCCGAGCGCGCGCGAGAGATGTTCTCCTATGCCGCGTCCTATTTCGGCAATGCCGACGCCCAATACGATCTGGCGCGACTTTATCTCAATGGTGTTGGAGCGCCGCGTGATCCGAAATACGGCATCCGCTGGCTTGGGCTTGCCGCGCAGAAGGGGCAGCATCAGGCGCAGGCGATGCTCGGCCAGATGCTGTTCAATGGCGACCACCTGCCGCGGCAGGCGGCGCGCGGCTTGATGTGGCTGACCTTGGCGCGTGACAGCGCTGGCCCCGAGGAAGCCTGGATCAAGGACAGCTACAACAAGGCGATTGCCAAGGCGTCCGAGGACGATCGCGCCATGGCGCTGCAAATGCTCGAACACTGGGTGCAGGGTCGCCGGGATTAAGTCCCGCCGGGACTAGTGTGGTGGTTCAGAAGTTCGCTTCATTGTATCAGCGCATCCTTCAAGCGAATTTCTGAACCTAAACCACACTAGAAACATCTGATTGCTAGTGTCTGTTCGAATCCGAAGTTCGCTAAGGGAGGTGCTGTAAAGTGAGGCGAACTTCGGATTCGGGACACTAGCCGGATGCCAGCCTACGCAGCTTCCAGATCCAGATCGATCCAAACCGGAACGTGATCGGACGGCTTTTCCCAGGCACGGACATACTTGTCGATGCCGACGCCGGTCAGTCGGTCGCCGGCCTGCGGCGACAGCAGCAGATGATCGATACGCAGCCCGTTGTTCTTCTGCCAGGCGCCGGCCTGATAATCCCAGAACGTGTATTGGCCGGCCGCATCGGTACTGGCGCGTAGCGCGTCCGTCAGCCCAAGCCCAAGCAGGGCTTGAAACCGTTCCCGCGTTTCCGGACGAAATAACGCATCGTCGACCCAGGCCTCCGGATTGTGGACATCACGCGCCGCCGGAATGACGTTGAAGTCGCCAGCGAGCACCAGTGGCTCCTCCGCTTTAAGACGTTCTTTCGTGTACTCAAGAAGCCGCGACATCCAATTGAGTTTGTAGGGGTACTTGTCGGTATTCGCCGGGTTGCCGTTGGGCAGGTAAAGGCAGGCAACCCGCAGCGCGCCGTGCTTGAGCGACACCACGCCTTCGAGGAAACGGGCATGCGCGTCCTCGGGGTCGCCGGCGAGTCGTGGCGTGGTTTCGTCGAACGGCAGGCGCGACAGCAAGGCCACGCCATTGAAGGTCTTCTGGCCGTGGGTGACGACGTTGTAGCCGAGGGCTTCGATGGCGTCCCGTGGAAAGGCTTCATCGACACACTTGATCTCCTGAAGGCACGCGATATCCGGAGAACATTCGCTCAACCAGGTCAGCAGATGGTCAAGCCGCTGCCGCACGGAATTGACATTCCAGGTCGCTATCCTCATCGATCGTGCTGCCTTTATGCGTTGCGGTTGGCCGCCGGCGGCCCGGTATCTTTCCCTCGGGAAAGTGTGCCGCCCGGCAATCTGATGGACTGGCTCTCGAATATATCGACTCGCGTGCAGGCGGGATAGGGAAGCCCGGCAAGGCAGCTCCGGCAATCGGCCGGGGAAAATTCATCCATGGATGATGGCTCCCACGGAATAGGTCATTTCCTTCGCAACGGGAGCCGTTGCCATTGTGCAGCACGTCTCCAGAAAAGCGTGCGCTCCAGGGGCGATACGCCGTTTTGTATTTGCTTGTCGGCGTCGGGTGGCGACATCCTCCCTGCGGCGTCGGGCCGCACCGGATTCGTGGCAACCGGCAGGGTCCCGCGATCGCGCGGGTTTGGAGATGAAGATGGCGACAACAAAAACAATAATGATCGGTTCGGCAGCGGCTTTGCTTGCCGTCAGCGGGGCGCAGGCGGCGGATTTGCCACTGAAGGCCAAGGCCGTTGAGTATGTGAAAGTCTGCTCGCTCTATGGCGCCGGCTTTTACTACATCCCGGGAACCGATACCTGCATCAAACTTGGCGGCTATGTCCGCGCCGATACGTCGTTCAACGCCTCGGGTGCTTACGATGCGCCGCGATGGAACGGCCGCGTGACGCGCGCCTCGAACGATTATATTGCTCGCTCGCGTTTGGCCCTTACTCTCGATACCCGCACCGCGACCGAATATGGCGTGGTCCGTACCTACGCCGACATGCGCTACAATTGGACGACGGATACATCCGCCCGCGCGGGAGGGGATGTCGGCCTCTACTATGCCTTCATCCAGTTCGCCGGCTTCACCATGGGCAAGGCGGTCTCGCAATTCTCCGCACCATGGACGGGCTTTCCGGGCAACAATACGTCCTATCTGATCGGCGGCCAGGACATTGACAGCGGCATCAATCAGATCGCTTACACTGCGCAGTTCGGTAATGGCGTGTCGGCTGCGGTCAGCCTTGAAGAATCCAGCGGCCTGAACGGTGCCAGCACGCTCAATTCCTACACCCGTGCTCCGCTCTATGACCTGACGTCGGGCTTCACGCCGTCGAGCAATTGGGGCGGCACCAACGTTCCCGATATTGTCGGTCAGGTTCGTGTCGATCAGGCGTGGGGCGTGTTCCAGGCGTCGGCGCTCGCGCATCAGCTTCGCGGGGGCTATTACGGTTACTTTGGCGGTGGTGGCGGCGTTGCTGGCGTAGGTCATCCCGACGATACGTGGGGCTTTGCGGGTCAACTCGCGCTATCGCTGAAGAACCTGCCCACAGGACCCGGCGACACCATCAATGTATCGGTTGGCTATGCCAACGGCGCCTTGCGCAACATCATCGGCGGCGTCAGCCCAGACAGCTTCCAGATCTGGGGCGGTGGCGGCACGCGGGTTGCCTACGCCTATTCCAGCGACGGTGTATTCGGAGCGGGCGGCAGCATCCAGAAGACCGATGCGTGGGGCCTGCGCGGCGCGTTCAACCACAATTGGGACGCCCACTGGTCGTCGTCGCTGTTTGGCTCCTACACCCAGGTTCGTTACAACGACACGGCCAAGGCCTTGCTGGCGGGAACGTCGATCTGCTCCGGACTGCTCGCCTGCAATCCGGACTTCAACATCGCGCAACTCGGCTTCCTCACCAAATGGACACCGGTCAAGAATCTGACTTTCTCCGGCGAAGTTCTCTACACTTACATTGATCAGAAGAACGTCGGGGTCACGCCCATCGGCGGCGCGACACTGGCGAGCGAGGGCACGTGGACTTTCGGTGTTCGGGCCCAGCGCAGCTTCTGACCGCGAGGCGGCCTCCATCGGGCGGGATTATGCCCGTGGAGGCCTCATGCGGGCTGTTTTTGTGGCAGGATGCCCGACCGGGCGATTGCAGGTCTTCAGACCCCGCCGCGAACGGGAAGTTTCGCCGCTCAACATGACGGAGTTGTCACTAACGATGACCCGAGATTCCGCTATGGCGCATACCACGATCCAGAGCGGTGTGGTAAAACCTTAGGCGGGACGGAGGCCGGATAGGGCTTCCAACGGATTGAAGCCGCGCCATTTTTGCGACGCGCGACGGCTAATGCAGGATGGTCATGGCAAAGCGTGGTTGGCTCGTTCTGGCGGTTTTGCTGGCGGCTGGAAGTGTTGTCGCCTACCAGACGCGCGCGTCCTGGTATCCGGAAAGCACGGCCGCAAAGGCTCCCGCAGGGCCGCGAAAGGTAACTGTCGAGGTCGCCAAGGCGGTCAAGCAGCCGGTTCCCGTTGATGTTGATGCGATTGGCACGGTGATGCCGATTTCCAGCGTTGCTCTGAAATCCCGCATCGAAACCACGATTCTCAACGTACACTTCGAGGACGGCGCGCGTGTGAAGCAGGGCGATCTGCTGTTCACACTGGATGCGCGGCAGATCGATGCGCAGATCGAGCAGGCGGAGGGAACGCTGGCCCGCGACCGCGCGCAGCTTGCGGGCGCCCAACGCGACCTCAATCGTTACAGTGAACTGATCGGCAAGGGTGCGACCACTCAGGTCAATCTCGACAACGCCAGGACGCAGGCCGACATCCTGATCGGGACCATCAAGGCGGATCAGGCTGCGCTCGATAATCTCAAGGTCCAGAAAAGCTACACCCTTGTTCGCGCGCCGTTTGACGGCCGCATCAGCGCGGCCAACGTCAAGATCGGTAACTTCGTCCGTCCGGCCGATACCGCGCCACTGGCGACCATCAACCAGATGGCGCCGGTCTATGTGACGTTCGCGGTGCCGCAAGCGGTGTTGAGCGATTTGCGCGATGCGATGGCGACCGGCACGGCGCAGGTGATCGCCACGGTGCCGGGTCGTGAAGCGTCCGAACGGGGCAAAGTCGCCATGGTGGAGAACGCCGTCGACGCCACCACCGGCATGGTGACGGTGCGCGGCATCATGGACAATGGCCGTGAGGCATTGTGGCCCGGAACGCTGGTCAACACTCGTCTGATTGTCCGTAGTGAGAACGCTGTCGTGGTGCCATCGGCGGCGGTACAGCGCAGCCAGAACGGCGATTTTGTTTTCGTGGTTGCTTCTGGCAAGGCCAAGGTGCAGCCGGTGACGGTCGCCCGCACGTCCTCCGGCAGTTCCATCCTTTCGGGTGGCTTGAACGGCGACGAAGAGGTCGTCGTCGAAGGGCAGTTGCTGCTTCGCGATGGCACGCTTGTCCAGTTGCGGGAACGCAAGGCGGGAGCCTGACGGATGACGCTCTCCGAGCTTTGTATCCGCCGTCCGGTTCTGACGACGCTGCTGACGGCGTCGATCATCGCGTTCGGCATTTTCGGTTTTCGTCTGCTGCCGGTTTCGGCGTTGCCCAAAGTCGATTTCCCGACCATCGCGGTGACGGCAACCTTGCCGGGCGCCAGCGCGGAAACCATGGCGGCGTCGGTCGCCGGCATCATCGAACGGCAACTGTCGACCATCGCAGGCATCTCGTCGATGTCGTCGCAATCGTCGCAGGGTCAGTCGACGATCACGATTCAGTTCGATCTCAATCGCGATATCGACGCGGCTTCGCTCGATGTGCAAACGGCGCTGACAATCGCGCAACGACGGTTGCCGATCGAGATGACGATCCCGCCAAGCTTCCGCAAGGTGAATCCCGCGGACTATCCGGTGATCTACCTGTCGCTCTCCTCGGATACGTTGCCGTTGTCGGCCGTGAACGAATACGGCGAGATCACCGTCGGGCAGACGCTGTCGCAGATTCCCGGCGTCGCGCAGGTTCTGATCTACGGCAGCCAGAAGTTCGCCGTCCGCGTCCAGGTCGATCCGCAGGCTGCGGCGGCACGCGGTCTGACGCTGGATGACGTGCGTGCGGCCGTGACCAACGCCAATTCGAGCACGCCGGTCGGAACCCTGAACGGTCCGAAGCAGGACGTCGCGCTGGTCGCTTCCGGCCAGATGCCGAAGGCGTCGGAATACAGTAAGGTCATTGTCGCGTGGCGTAACGGGTCGCCCGTGAAACTCGACGAGATCGCTTCGATCTATGACAGCGTCGAGAACGACAAGATCGCGACCTGGCTCAACGGCAATCGCTCGATCGTGCTGGCGGTTCAGAAGCAGCCGGATGCCAACCTCGTCGCGGTGGTGGATGGCGTACGCGCCAAACTGCCGGCATTGCGAGCGCAGATTCCGCCGTCCGTCGAAGTCAGCGTCATGATGGATCGCTCGATCTCGATCCGTCAGGCGGTGGCGGATGTCGAGGAAACGCTGATGATCGCGGTGGCGCTGGTCATCATGGTGATCTTCCTGTTCCTGCGTTCGGCATCGGCGACCTTCATTCCCGCGCTGGCGGTTCCGATCTCGCTGATCGGCACCTGCGCGGTGATGTATCTGTTCGACTTCTCGATCAACAACATGACGCTGCTGGCGTTGACGCTATCGGTGGGATTCGTCGTCGACGACGCCATCGTCATGCTCGAAAACATCATGCGCCATATCGAGGAGGGGATGCGGCCGTTCGAGGCGGCGTTGAAGGGCGCCCGCGAAATCGGCTTCACCATCATTTCGATCACCTTCTCGCTGATCGCCGTGTTCAATCCGGTGCTGCTGATGGGCGGTATCGTTGGCCGGGTGTTCCGCGAATTCGCGGTGACGGTGGCGGTCGCCATTCTGGTGTCGGGTTTTGTCTCGCTGACGTTGACGCCGATGCTGTGCGCCCGTGTGCTGCGTGCGCACGATCACGAGAAGCGCCCGAACTTCATTCTCCGGGCCTTCGAGGCGATGTTCGCGGCCTGGCTGCGCGCCTACGAATGGGCGCTCGATCGCGTGCTGGCCTTCAAGTCCGTCATGCTGGTCGTGACACTGCTGACGCTTGCGGGCACGGTTGCACTCTACATTGTCGTTCCGAAGGGGTTCTTTCCTCAGGAGGATACCGGCTTCCTGATCGGCGTCACTGAATCGGCAACAGATACGTCCTATCAGGCGATGGCCGAGCGGCAGCAGGCGCTGGCGGCGCTGCTACAGGCCGATCCGGCGGTCGAGTACGTCAACAGCACGGTCGGTGCAGGCGGCCCCAATGCGACGACGAATTATGGCCGCTTCTTCATTTCGTTGAAGCCAAAGGGCGAGCGTGACGACGTGCAGACCGTGATCGGGCGGCTGCGCCGGACCGCGCTGCAGGTGCCGGGGTTGCAGGCGTTCTTCCAAGGCATCCAGAACCTCAACATCGGCGGTCGTATCTCCAAGAGCCAGTATCAGTACGTACTGCAAAGCGGCGACGCCGATGCGCTCTATCGGCTGGCGCCGCAAATCCGCGAGAAGATGGCGCAGGTGCCGGGCCTGCTCGATGTCACCACCGACCTCTACATCAAGAATCCGCAACTTACCGTCGAGGTGGATCGCGAGAAAGCGGCGGTGTTCGGCATCAGCGTCGGCCAGATCCGTAACGAACTGTTCAATGCCTACGGCACCCGTCAGGTCGGCACCATCTATATGCCATCCAACGACTACAAGATCATCATGGAGGCCAAGCCGGAATATCGCGTCGATCCGGCCGACCTTTCCAAGCTCTATGTGAAGACGGCACAGGGGCGGCCGATCCCGCTCGACGCGGTGGCGCGCATGGTGCCCTCGGTCGGGCCGTTGCAGATCAACCATCAGGGGCAGCAGCCGGCGGTGACGATTTCGTTCAATCTCGCGCCCGGCGTTTCGCTCGGTTACGCGGTGGACAAGATCACCGAAATCGAACGCGATGCACGGCTACCGGTCACCATCGTTACCGGCTTCTCGGGAACCGCGCAGGTGTTCCAGGATTCCTTGCGCGGGCAGGGTATCCTGATCCTCGCGGCGATCTTCGCCGCTTTCGTCATTCTCGGCATTCTCTATGAGAGCTTCATTCATCCGATCACGATCATCTCGGGCCTGCCCTCGGCCGGCATCGGTGCCATTCTGACCTTGATGTTGTTCAAGATGGAGTTGTCGGTGATTGCCATGATCGGCATCGTCATGCTGGTCGGCATCGTCAAGAAGAACGCCATCATGATGGTCGATTTCGCCATCGAGCGACGCCGCGTTGGGCTGTCGGCCGAACATGCGATCCGCGAGGCGGCGCTATTGCGTTTCCGTCCGATCATGATGACGACCTTCGCGGCGATCTTCGGCACGCTGCCAATTGCGCTCGGCACCGGCGCCGGCGCGGAATTGCGCCAGCCGCTCGGCGTCGCGGTGGTCGGTGGTTTGATGGTGTCGCAACTTCTGACGCTGTTCATTACGCCGGTGATTTACATCTATCTCGATCGCATCGACCGTCGCCTGAAGCGCAAGCTGGAGCCGCAGTTCGAGGAGGCCGAACTCGAGCGTGCTCACGCGGCGGCGGCCGAATGACGTCGCGATGGCGTTTGCGCAAGTTGCCTGGGATCGCGCTGGCGGCGATTGTCGCTCTTGCATTCTCGGGTGATGCACGCGCGAATGAGCCGATCGAAATCTTCGACGCGCATCTGCACTACAATTGGGAGCCAGTGCCGACCTACAAGCTCAATGAGGTCCTGGCGCTGTTCAAAAAGAACCGCGTGACGGGGATTCTCGCCACCAGCCGCCCCAACACCGGCACGCATGCGCTGATGGATTCAAAAGCGGCAGACCTGCAGGTGGTGCCTTTCATCCGCCCCTATCGGGTGCGCGCCGATATCGGCACATGGTTCAAGGATCCGGTGATCTTCGATCTGGTCGAGGAGGAGTTCAAGCGCGGCTATTATCGCGGCGTCGGCGAGTTTCATCTCTCCGGTAAGGCGGCCGATACTGAGATGGTGAAAAAGACCGTCGACTTTGCCGTCGCCCACGACCTCTACCTGCACGCTCATGCTGACGCCGAGGCGCTTGAAATTCTGGTGCGGCACAATTCGAAGGCGCGTATCATCTGGGCGCATACCGGTTTCGGGCTGCCGGCAGATCGCGTCGCGACGCTGCTCGAGAAGTACCCGGCGGTGTGGGGCGAATTGTCGTATCGCGGCGGGATCGTCGACGGGCAGGGCAAGTTGACGCCGGAATGGCGCGCGTTGTTTGAGCGTTATCCTGATCGCTTCCTGATTGGTTCGGACACGTGGGTGCCGGAGCGCTGGCAGCGCTACAGCGAGATCATGACCGAATATCGCGGCTGGCTGGCGCAATTGCCGCCTGAAGTTGCGAAAAAGATCGCGCACGGCAATGCGCGAAAGTTATTCGCGTTGGAATAGCCTGGGTCGCTATACGGAAAAGCTGGTGCCGCAACCGCAGGAGGCGGTGGCGTTCGGATTGTTGACCCGGAACGAGGCGCCGATCAGATCATCAACGAAATCAACCTCCGAGCCGGCGAGGAATGGCGCGGAGGCGGGGTCCACCAACACCACCGCGTTGTCGCGGGCGATCACCATGTCATCCTCGGCGCGGGCGCGCTCGACATCGAATTTGTATTGGAAACCGGAGCAGCCGCCGCCTTCGACACTGATGCGCAACATGGCGCCGTCACCCTCGGTCTTTAGGATTTCGCCGATGCGGCGGGCGGCCCGCTCGCTGATGGTGACGTTGGTATCCGTCATTTTATATCGCTCCGGAATCAAGGGCAGCCATATGCAGATCAATTGTATATGCCGTAAAGCATAGTTAAGTGTGGCAAATCGCGGAATCAAACTTTAGAGGGCTAAAAAGACGGTGTCGGTTGGAATGGCTGCTCCCCAGCAGGCTTATGCCTGCGACCCGACCCGCAGCCGGGGCCGGCAGTTCGAGGAGCCGCCGAGCGCGACCCGCAGCGCCTTTCGTCGCGATTGCGACCGCGTCATCCATTCCACCGCCTTTCGCCGGCTCAAGCATAAAACCCAGGTTTTCGTCTTTCATGAGGGTGATCATTATCGCACCCGGCTGACCCATTCGCTGGAAGTGGCGCAGATCGCCCGTGCGCTGGCGCGGCAATTGGGGCTCGATGAGGACCTGACCGAGACGCTCGCGCTGGCGCATGACATCGGCCACCCGCCGTTCGGCCACGCCGGCGAGCGGGCGTTGGATCGTTGCCTGAAGGATTATGGCGGCTTCGATCATAACGCCCAGACGTTACGGGTGGTGACCGCTCTGGAACATCGCTATCCGAACTTCGACGGACTCAACCTCTCGTGGGAAACCCTGGAAGGTATCGTCAAGCACAACGGTCCGTTGCTCGAGCGGGAGGACCCGAAGGCCGGTCCCGCGCTGCCCGTTGGCATCGCCGAGTTCAATCGTGTCTACGATCTCGAATTGTGGAGCTTCGCATCGCTGGAGGCGCAGGTGGCGGCAGTGGCCGACGATATCGCCTACGACGCTCACGACATGGACGATGGCCTGCGCGCCGGGTTGTTCAGCATCGACGATCTGATGGCAGCGCCGGTGATGGCGCGTCTGATTGAGGAGACGCGGCGGCGCTATCCTGATCTGGCCGAACCGCGGTTCGGGGCCGAACTGATCCGTGAACTGATTTCCTGTCTGATCGGCGCGGTGGTGACCGAAACGCGAAATCGACTTGCGGTGGCAAAGCCGATGTCGGTCGATGACGTTCGCAACCACGGCCGCACGCTGGTGACGTTCACGGCGGAGATTGCGGAGCAGGAGGCGGCCATCAAAGCCTTCCTGAAGCAGCATATGTACCGCCATCCGCGCGTGATGCGGGTGATGGGCGATGCCGAGCGTGTGGTGAGCGACCTCTTTGCGCACTATCGGGCGGCCCCGGCGGATCTGCCGGCGGAGTGGCTGCCGCGCGGCGGGAACGAGCCGGAGGCGGATTTCGCCCGCCGCGTTTGCAACTATATCGCCGGAATGACCGACCGTTACGCCCTGACCGAGCACCGTCGGATTTTTGACTCGACCCCGGATTTGCGTTAGGCGGCGCGGACGCCCGTTTCGCCGCGCCAGGCGGCCCGCGTACCCCAATTCCGAATAACCCGAGCGACATTCATGGCCGATCCCGTTTCTGTACCGCATCCCTTCGCCAATCTGCTTGCGCGGGTGCAGGGGGTCTGTCGCCAACTGATCGACGATGGCGCGCTGCCGGCCGGAATCGACCTGTCCCGCGTCGTGGTCGAGCCGCCTCGCGACGCCTCCCATGGAGACATGGCCACCAACGCCGCCATGGTGCTGGCGAAAGAGGCCAAGGCCAAGCCGCGCGATCTGGCAGAGCGGATCGCGAGCGGTCTGCGTGCCGATCCGCTGGTGGCCTCCGTCGATGTCGCCGGTCCCGGTTTCATCAACATGACCTTGCAGCCGGCCGTCTGGATCGAGGCACTGGGCAGCATTCTCGATGAAGGCGCCCGCTATGGGCGCAGCCGGATCGGCAGCGACCGGAAGGTCAACGTCGAATACGTCTCGGCCAATCCGACTGGGCCGATGCATGTCGGTCATTGCCGCGGCGCGGTATTCGGTGACGCGCTGGCAAGTCTGCTCGCCTTCGCCGGCTATGACGTCACGCGCGAATACTACATCAACGACGCTGGCGCGCAGGTCGATGTGCTGGGGCGCTCCGCTTACTTGCGCTATCGCGAGGCGCTTGGCGAAAACATCGGTGAGATTCCCGAGGGGCTTTATCCGGGCGACTATCTCAAGCCGGTCGGTGAAGCGCTGGCGAAAGAGCACGGCGATACGCTTCTCAAGCAGGCGGAGTCCGAATGGCTGCCGGGCGTGCGCGCCAAATCCATCGCCATGATGATGGAGATGATCCGTGGCGACCTTGCCGCGCTCAACATCACGCATGAAGTGTTCTTCTCGGAGCGCTCGTTGATCGAAGGTGGCAGCGACCGCGTCGCCGCGACGATCGATTTCCTGCGTGCCAAGGGCGACGTCTACGAAGGCCGCCTACCGCCGCCGAAGGGCGCGCCGGTAGAAGATTGGGAGGATCGCGAGCAGACACTGTTTCGCGCCACCGCCTACGGCGACGATGTCGATCGTCCGTTGTTGAAGTCGAACGGCGGCTACACCTACTTCGCTTCCGACATCGCCTATCACAAGACCAAGTATGATCGCGGCTTCCGCGATCTCGTCGACGTCTGGGGTGCCGACCACGGTGGCTACATCAAGCGGATGCAGGCGGCGATCAAGGCCGTCACCAACGATGAGGCCGCGCTTGACGTCAAGATCGTGCAGCTTGTGAAGCTGTTGCGGAATGGCGAGCCGGTGAAGATGTCGAAGCGCGCCGGTGATTTCGTCACGTTGCGCGAAGTGGTCGACGAAGTCGGCTGCGACGCCGTGCGCTTCATGATGCTGTTCCGCAAGAACGACGCGGTGCTGGATTTCGACCTCGCCAAGGTGATCGAGCAGTCGAAGGACAACCCGGTCTTCTACGTGCAGTACGGACATGCCCGCGGCCATTCGATCTTCCGCAACGCCCGTGAAGTGATCGCGGACCTGCCGGAAGACGATGGCGCGCGGCTTAAATTCCTGCGGTCAGCGAAGCTGGATCGGCTGACCGATGCAGCCGAAATTGATTTAATTCGCAGGCTTGCTCTTTACCCTCGCATCCTCGAAGCTGCGGCGCTGGCACATGAGCCCCATCGGGTGGCCTTCTATCTCTATGATCTTGCCAGCGAATTTCACGCGCTGTGGACCAAGGGGCGGGATGCGCCTCATTTACGCTTCATTATCAATAATGATGCAGAACTTACCTTATCGCGTCTGGCATTGGTTCAGGGCGTCGTCTCGGTTCTGGCATCCGGTCTCGCCGTTCTCGGCGTCGATGCGCCAGTCGAGATGCGATAGAGTTGGTTGGATCGCCGGCGGCATGGGGTGTGTAGTCGGCATCCGGTAGCGTTCGTTTCGTTAGAACGACGGGTCGGCGCTTTCCCGAAGGGGATGCACATCACATGGCTGATCGATATCACGAGCGCACTTACGCAACGGCAGATACGATGGATCGCGATTATCATCCGTCCGCGAAGGTCGAGAACGACCCCTTGGCTGAACTGGCCCGATTGATTGGCCAGTCCGATCCGAACGCGGATTTCGGCCAGGAGAGGGCCGCCGCGCCGGCACCGTCTTATCGCCGCCAGCCATCGCGTCCGGTCGAACCCGAGTATGAGGCCGAGGACGATCGCGCGGCCGGGCCTCCGCCATGGATGCGTCGCGCCGAAGCACACCAGCCAGCCGAGTCTGCCGTCCCTCGGGACGTGCATCCGCTGCGTCGCTATGCAGCCGCGCATCATTTGCCCGAGCCGACTTATCATACCTCGCCGCAGGTGCAGCCCGATGCTGACCACGCGTCGCGTTATGATGACGCGCTCTACGGCGCTGCGGATTCGGATACGGATCACGCGGCCTACGCCGATCAGCAGCACGCCGGATATCACGACGATTATTCCTACGAGGACGATTACGTCGACGAGGCCGACGAGGAAAAGCCGCGCCGCAAAGGATTTGCCATGGTCGCGGCGGTTGTCGCGCTCGCGGTGGTCGGGACCGGTGCCGCGTTTGCCTATCGCACATTCGTCGGGTCGCCGCGCACCGGTGAGCCTCCGATCATCAAGGCCGATGCCGGCCCCAACAAGGTGGTGCCGCCCTCGGCTGCCGAAAATGCCAGCAAGCAGATTCAGGATCGAATGGCTGCCGGAAATGCCGCCGAGAAACTGGTCTCGCGCGAGGAACAGCCCGTGGACGTCAAGGATATCGCCAAGTC
>JAEWIX010000064.1 GCA_023386885.1 Pseudomonadota bacterium | reverse complement strand
CATCGGCGCGGCGGGCCGGGCCGATGCGGCCGGGGATGCAACGATGGAGCGGGTTGCGGCAACTGTCCCTGCGGACTACCTATGGCAGACCGAAGAAACCGACGGAAAAACCATGGTTGTTGTCGTCGACACCGTTTCCACCACGCAGATCCGCCCCCGGCACCCGGAGAAGGCGCACCGGCCGGATGCGCTGTCGCCGTCGAAACCGGACTGGATCCGGGTGCGCGCGCCGAATACGCGCGGCTATGCCGACACCCGCAACATCGTCCGCGAGAACGGCCTCGTCACCGTCTGCGAGGAGGCGGGCTGCCCGAACATCGGCGAGTGCTGGGACAAGAAGCACGCCACCTTCATGATCATGGGCGACACCTGCACTCGCGCCTGCGCCTTCTGCAACGTCAAAACCGGGATGCCGGGCGCGCTCGACGCGTCGGAGCCGGAGCACGTCGCGGAAGCGACCGCCAAGCTCGGGCTGGCCCATATCGTCGTCACCTCGGTCGATCGTGACGATCTCACTGACGGCGGCGCGGAGCACTTCGCCAAAACCATCCGCGCCATCCGCGCGCGCTGCCCGACCACGACCATCGAAATCCTGACGCCGGATTTTCTGCGCAAGGAAGGCGCGCTCGAGGTCGTCGTTGCGGCCAAGCCGGACGTCTTCAACCACAATCTGGAAACCGTACCCTCGCACTATCTTTCGGTGCGACCGGGCGCGCGCTACTTTCATTCGATCCGGCTGTTGCAGCGGGTGAAGGAACTCGATCCGACGATGTTCACCAAGTCCGGCATCATGGTCGGGCTCGGCGAGGAGCGCCACGAAGTCCTGCAGGTGATGGACGACCTGCGCTCCGCCGATGTCGACTTCCTCACCATCGGCCAGTATCTGCAACCGACGCGCAAGCATCACGCGGTGAAGCGTTACGTCACGCCCGACGAGTTCAAGGGTTACGAGAAGGTCGCCTACACCAAGGGCTTCCTGATGGTGTCGGCGAGCCCGTTGACGCGCTCGTCGCATCACGCCGGCGACGACTTCGCCAAGTTGCGGGCCGCGCGCGCCGCCAGGTTCGACTGAGTTCGATCCAATGCCGCAATTCGCCAACAAGCGCCGCGTTCGCCACACTGCGTCCGAGATGTTCGATCTCGTCGCCGACGTCGAACGCTATCCGGAATTCGTGCCGCTGTGCAGCGCGCTCAAGATACGCCAGCGCACGCCGAAGCCTGACGGCAAGGAAGTCGTCGTTGCGGACATGACGGTGTCGTTCAAGCTGGTGCGCGAGACCTTCACCAGCCGCGTCACGCTCGATCGTCCGAACCTGAAAATCCTTGTCGAGTATCTGCAAGGCCCGTTTCGTTCGCTGGAGAACCGCTGGACTTTTGAAGCGAAGGGCGAGAGCGCCTGCGACGTCGGCTTCTTCATCTCCTACGAATTCAAGAGCCGCGTGCTGGCGATGCTGATGGGCAGCATGTTCGACGCTGCATTCCAGAAATTCGCCGCCGCTTTTGAGGCCCGCGCCGACAAGGTCTATGGCCGCCCCGGCGCACTCGCGAGTTCGACGAGCTGAGCGATAGCTGATTGAGCGCAACGGCGTCATCCTGAGGTGCGACGTGCGAAGCACGGAGCCTCGAAGGATCGCCGTCGCCCTTCGAGGCTCGCTTACGCTCGCACCTCAGGGTGACGGCTTTTCACTCACTTCCCCTTGCGCTTTGCCACGCGGCGTTTCACCGCGACACGGCGCGGCGCACGCGCGACGCGCGGCACGGCGCGCACGGCGGGTTCGCGTTTCTTCGGCGCCGGCGCTTTCGGCCCGCGCGCCATTTCCGTCAGCATCCGTAGCGCCTCGATCACCGAGCGTTCGCGCACCACGCTGCGACCGAGGGCGCCGAAGCGGCATTCGCGATGCAGGATGCGGCCGTCGCGCGCGGCGACTGCGAAATGCACCAGCCCCACCGGTTTGTTCGGCGTTGCGCCGCCGGGGCCGGCGATGCCGGTAATCGATACCGCGAGGTCGACGCCGGCGCGTTCCAGCGCGCCGATCGCCATCGCCTGCGCGGTTTCCTTGCTGACGGCACCGAACGTGTCGAGCGTAGAGGCTTTCACGCCGAGCATCGCGCGCTTCGCGTCGTTGGAATAGGTGACGAAGCCACGGTCGATCACGTCGGACGAGCCGGGAATGTCGGTGAGCGCGCCAGCCACCAATCCGCCGGTGCAGGACTCGGCGGTGGCGACGGTCAGTTTACGCATACGGCAGAGATCGAGCAGCGAGCGGGAGAGGGCACGTGCATCACTGCCGCGCATGTTATGCGCTCCGTTTGTCGGCGGTCTCGCCGTCGTCGTCCCAAGGCAGGCGGATCGTTGCGGATGCGGTGGCAGCGATGCCTTCCTCGCGGCCGGTGAAGCCGAGCCGCTCGCTGGTCGTCGCCTTCACCGCGACACGCGACAGCGGCAGGCCTGTGATCTCGGCAATCCTTGCGCGCATGGTGTCGCGCAGCGGACCGATCTTTGGCCGTTCGCAGATCATCGTGACTTCGAGATGCGCGACGCGGCCGCCGCGCGCCTTGACGCGCTCCATGGCGTAGACGAGGAATTTGTCCGACGCAGCGCCCTTCCATTGCGGATCGCTCGGCGGGAAGTGCGAACCGATGTCGCCATCCGCCAGCGCGCCGAGAATGGCATCGACCAGCGCATGCAAGCCGACGTCGCCGTCGGAATGTGCGAGGAAGCCGCGATTGTGCGGCACGCGGACGCCGCACAGCATCAAATGATCTCCGTCGCCAAAAGCATGGACGTCGTAGCCGGTGCCGGTGCGGATGTCGCCGAGCGCGGCGCCGAGCCGTGCTTCCTCGCGGGCGAAATCTTCGGGAGTCGTCAGCTTCATGTTGGCAGGATCGCCTTCAAAGGTTGCAACCGTCAATCCCGCCCATTCGGCGAGCGCGGCATCGTCGGTGAAATCGTCGCGGCCCTCGCGCGCGGCGCGGCGGTGCGCTTCGAGAATAACGTCGTAGCGGAACGCCTGCGGCGTCTGCGCGATGCGCAGCTTGGCGCGCTCCGGCGTCGCATCGACATGCCCTCTCGCATCGACCTGCTTGATGGTGTCGGTCACCGGGATCACCGGCACGGCCGCGCCGGTTGTCGTCGCGGCTTCGATGGCGCGCGCGATCAGTGCGTCGTTGGCGAAGGGCCGCGCGGCGTCGTGGATCAGCACGATGTCCGGCGCGGTCGCGACCAGTGCTTCCAGCCCGGCGCGCACCGAGGCCTGCCGCGTCGCGCCGCCGTTGACCGGCGCCAGCATCCGGATGTTTCCAACCGCCTGGTTGAAAATCGCGATGTCGTCCGGATTGACCACCGGCTGCACGGCTGCGACCTGCGGATGGCCGCAGAAGGCCGCCATCGCTCGCCCGATGACGCTGCGCCCGCCGAGCGTGCGATATTGCTTGGGCCCACCCGGCCCGGCGCGGAGGCCGCGTCCGGCGGCGACGATGATGACGGCGTTTCGATTCGGTGTCGGCATGGATCAGCAAGGCTACGGTGAAGTCTGGAGGTAACTGGGATCGCGCGGCGCGCGACGACAGCCCCATAGCACGTCGGGCAGCGAAAACAGCAGCTTTTCACCCCTCCGGCGCATTATGCCCTAGCAGCGGTGGCTCGATTGTGCGGCGCACTTGCAAAAGCCGGGTTCTTGGATAAAATGTAGGCATAAACTTTGATTGCCCACTAATTGAGCTATTGCGTATTTGCAACGCGACATTCCGAGCCAGCGAGGCACTGTTTTGACCGACCGGACGCAGTCCGCGGCTCCGCCGCTCAAGATTGGCGATGTCGCAATCGCCAATCGGGTGCTGCTGGCCCCGATGTCTGGCATTACGGACGTACCGTTCCGCCGGCAGGTCGCGGCACTGGGCGCGGGACTGGTCGTCTCGGAAATGACCGCCAGCGACGATCTGGCGCGGGGCCGGCCGATGACGCTGCTGCGGGCAGAGGCGACCGGGCTCGGCCCGCATGTCGTCCAGCTCGCCGGTTGTCAGGCGCGCTGGATGACCGAAGGCGCGCGGATCGCCGAAGCCGCCGGCGCTGATATCATCGACATCAACATGGGCTGCCCGGCGCGGCATGTGACTGGTGGCCAGTCCGGCTCGGCGTTGATGCGCGATCTCGATCACGCGCTCACCTTGATCGAGGCGACTATTGCCGCGGTGAAAGTGCCGGTGACGCTGAAGATGCGGCTTGGCTGGGACCATGCCTCGCTCAACGCGCCGGAGCTGGCGCGGCGCGCCGAGGCCGCCGGCGTGAAACTGATCGCGGTGCATGGCCGCACCCGCTGCCAGTTTTACAAGGGAACGGCGGATTGGGCGGCGGTGCGCGCGGTGAAGGAGGCGATCACCGTCCCATTGGTGGTCAACGGCGACATCACTTCCTATGACGATGCCGTGCGCGCGCTCGACCTCTCCGGCGCCGACGCGGTGATGATCGGGCGCGGCGCGCAGGGCCAGCCGTGGTTGCCGGGCCAGATCGGCCGCCGGCTCGCTGGTGGTCCTGTCGAGGCGCCGCCGGAGATGGCGCAGCAACTCGATTACGCCTGCGCGCTCTATGAGGACGTGGTCCGCCACTACGGCGAGCGGATCGGGGCGAAGCACGCCCGCAAGCATCTGGGCTGGAGCCTTGATTTCGCCGCAAGAGTTTCCGCCGCGCCATCAAATCGCCTCAAGATTTGGCGGCAGAAAATCCTCACTTCCGAGAGCGTCGCCAGCGTCCATCGGTTGCTACGCGAGGCGTTCGACGACTTCGCATGGAGCGCTGCCGCATGACGCGTGTTGCCATCGAGCCTCGTGCGCTGCCGCCGGACAATCAGGCGATCTTCAATGCGTTGCCGCATCCGATTTTCCTGGTCGCGCCCGATGGCAAGATCGTCGACGCCAACAACGCGGCGGAATCGTTCTTCGATATCTCGACGCAATTCCTCAAGCGACAGGCGTTGAAAGAACTCGTGCCGTTCGGCAGCCCGTTGCTTGCGCTGATCGATCAGGTGCGCGCATCGGGACTGCCGGTGAATGAATACAAGGTCGATCTCGGTACGCCGCGCATCGGCGGCGACCGGCAGGTCGATCTTCATGTCGCGCCGCTCGGCGAATATCCCGGCCACATCGTCGTGATGCTGCAGGAACGCAGCATCGCCGACAAGATGGATCGGCAACTGACGCATCGCAGCGCGGCACGCTCGGTGATCGCACTCGCCGCGATGCTGGCGCATGAGATCAAGAATCCGTTGTCCGGTATTCGCGGCGCGGCGCAACTGCTGGAGCAGGGCGCGTCCTCCGACGATCGCGAACTGACGCAACTGATCTGCAACGAAGCCGATCGCATCGTCACGCTGGTCGATCGCATGGAAGTGTTCGGCGACGAACGGCCGGTGGCGCGCGGCGCGGTCAACATTCATTCGGTGCTGGATCACGTCAAGCGGTTGGCGCAGTCTGGCTTCGCGCGCGACGTCAAGTTCATTGAGGACTACGATCCGTCGCTACCGCCGGTGCTCGCCAATCAGGATCAACTGATTCAGGTGTTTCTCAATCTCGTGAAGAACGCCGCCGAAGCGACGCGCGACCTCGGCAACGATGCGGAAATTCAATTAACGACGGCGTTTCGTCCCGGCGTGCGCTTGTCGGTGCCGGGCAAGAAAACGCGCGTGTCACTGCCGCTCGAGTTTTGCGTCAAGGACAACGGCCCCGGCGTGCCGGACGATCTGATGCCGAATTTGTTCGATCCGTTCGTCACCACCAAACTCACGGGAAGCGGGCTCGGCCTCGCGCTGGTCGCCAAGATCGTCGGCGATCACGGCGGCATCGTCGAATGTGAATCGCAGCCGCGCAAAACCACGTTCCGCGTTTTGTTGCCGATGTTCAGCGTCTCCAAAATCTCCGGCGAAGTCTCCGACGGCGAAGCATCCGGTTCGTCGCGAGACAACGCGCAGGCCGTGCCATAGGAGCGACGATGCCCGCTGGGAACATATTGGTTGCCGACGACGACACCGCGATCCGCACGGTGCTCAATCAGGCACTGTCGCGCGCCGGTTTTGAGGTGCGCCTCACCAGCAACGCCGCGACGTTGTGGCGCTGGGTCAGTCAGGGCGAGGGCGATCTGGTGATCACCGACGTGGTGATGCCGGACGAAAACGCCTTCGATCTGCTGCCGCGCATCAAGAAGATTCGGCCCAACCTGCCGATCATCGTCATGAGTGCGCAGAACACCTTCATGACGGCGATCCGCGCCTCGGAGTGTGGCGCATATGAATATCTGCCGAAGCCGTTCGACCTGAAGGAGCTGATCGCGATCATCGGCCGTGCACTGGCGGAGCCGAAGCAGCGGGCCGCCAATAACAATGCAGAGTCCGAATTCGATACGCTGCCGTTGATCGGCCGTTCCAATGCGATGCAGGAAATCTATCGCGTGCTGGCGCGATTGATGCAGACCGATCTCACGGTGATGATCTCCGGTGAATCCGGCACCGGCAAGGAATTGGTGGCGCGTGCGCTGCACGACTACGGCAAGCGCCGCAGCGGTCCGTTCGTCGCCGTCAACATGGCGGCGATCCCGCGTGACCTGATCGAGTCCGAATTGTTTGGCCACGAGCGCGGCGCCTTCACCGGCGCCAACAACCGCGCCTCCGGCCGCTTCGAGCAGGCGGAAGGCGGCACGCTGTTTCTCGACGAGATCGGCGACATGCCGATGGAGGCACAGACGCGATTGCTGCGCGTGTTGCAGCAGGGCGAATACACCACGGTCGGCGGCCGCACGCCGATCAAGACCGACGTGCGCATCGTCGCTGCCAGCAACAAGGACCTGCGCATCCTGATCCAGCAGGGCCTGTTTCGCGAAGACCTGTTCTTCCGTCTCAACGTGGTGCCGCTGCGCCTGCCGCCGCTGCGCGAACGCATCGAGGATTTGCCCGACTTGATCCGGCATTTCTTCGCGCTGGCCGAGAAGGATGGCCTGCCGGCGAAAAAATTGGACGCGCTGGCGCTCGAGAAGCTGAAGCAGTACCGCTGGCCGGGCAACGTGCGCGAACTCGAGAACCTGGCGCGACGTTTGTCGGCGCTCTATCCGCAGGATGTCATCACCGGCGCGGTGATCGAAGGCGAACTGGCGCCGCCGGCGGTCGTGTCCAGCGGCAGCATGTTGCAGAACGTCGAAAACCTTGGTGGCGCGGTCGAAGGCTATCTTGCCTCGTACTTCTCCGGCTTCCCCAACGGCGTGCCGCCGCCGGGACTCTACCATCGTATCCTCAAGGAGATCGAGTTGCCGTTGCTGACGGCGGCGCTGGCGGCGACACGGGGCAACCAGATCCGGGCCGCCGACCTGCTCGGGCTCAACCGCAACACGCTGAGGAAGAAGATTCGCGACCTCGATATCCAGGTTTATCGTTCGGGCGGATAATGGCTCGTGCGGTACGAGCAGGCCGTCGTCCACAGCTTTCGAGGTGTGAAGTCGTTTAATCAGCGGCCTTCGTGGCCTGCCGCGCCGTGGAAATGTCGCAATTGAGCAACATTGTTGTAGGAATGCATCACTTAGTCTGTTCCTATGGCCTTGGGGACCTCGGGCTCCATACCGACATGCGATGACCAGCGCTGAAACGCCGGCCTCCGTTTTCGAGCAAACATCTCCCGAACCGAGCGGCGGGGCGCTGCGGCGGTTGCTGGCACCGTTTGCCGTCGGCTTGGCCCTATTGTCGGCGTTTCTGACCTTCGTTGTGCTGGTCGGGCTGACCCCGATCGTCCCCACCAGTCCGGTCGTCATCACCTTCCTGCTGATCAATGCTGCAACGGTCTTGCTGCTGGTTGCGATCATTGTGCGGGAAGTCTGGCAAGTTGTGCAGGCTCGTCGCCGCGGTCGGGCCGCCGCCCGGCTGCACGTCCAGATCGTCAGCCTGTTTTCGGTGATCGCGGTGATCCCGGCGGTGCTGGTGTCGATCGTCGCCAACGTCACGATCGATCGCGGTCTGGACCGGCTGTTTTCCGGGCCAACGCGAGCCGTGATCGAGAAGTCGCTGATCATCGCCAATGCGTATCTGCAAGAGCATGCGCAACTGATCGGCGGCGATATTGTCGGCATGGCCAGCGATCTGTCGCGCGCACGGCCGCTCTACGATCAAGATCGGCAGACTTTCCGTCAGATGCTGACCGAGAGCGCGGCGAAGCGAAACCTTCCCGGCGCGATGCTGATCGACAAGGATCGCAACATCCTCGAGTCGGCGCAGACCGGCATTCAGCAGGAATTCGCGACACCCGCGCCGGAGTTTTTGAAGGGCGTCACCGCCAACGAACCGCAAATCGCGGTTCTTTCGAATTACGTTGCTGCGGTGATCAGGTTGCGTGCCTTCGACGACACGTTTCTTTACGTCGCGCGGTTGCTCGATCCGCGCGTGGTCGATCAGGTTCGGCAGACCCAGGCGGGTGTTGCCGAATACGCCAATCTGGAATCGCGGCGGCTCGGCATCCAGGTGACGTTCGCCTTGATGTTCACGGTCATCACGCTAACGGTGTTGATGTCGGCGGTGTTGATCGGATTGAATTTCGCCAACTGGCTGGTCGCGCCGATCCGCAGATTGATGGGCGCGGCGAATATCGTCTCGACCGGTGACCTCAATGTGCAAGTGCCGGTGCTGCGCTCGGAAGGCGATCTCGCGCAACTCGGTGAAACTTTCAACACCATGACGCAGGAGTTGCGGACGCAGCGCGATGAACTGGTCAACGCCAGCGAGATGATCGACAGCCGCCGCCGCTTCATTGAGACGGTGTTGTCGTCGGCAAGCGCCGGCATTATCGGTGTGAATGGCTCCGGTCGGATCAGCATTCTCAACCGGTCGGCCGAAAAGCTGATTGGAAGTTCGGAATCCGAAACGCTCGGCCATGCCCAATCGGAGGTGATCCCTGAACTCGACGAGATGATGAAGACGGCAAGGGAGGGCACCCAGCGTCTGGTGCAGGGACAGATCACCATCAGCCGCGAAGGGACCGAGCGCAATCTTTCGGTGCGCGTCAGCGCCGAGCAGACCAGCCAGTCGCGCGACAGCTACATCATTACCCTGGACGACATTACCGAACTGGTCGCCGCCCAGCGTACCTCGGCGTGGGCCGACGTCGCGCGCCGGATCGCGCACGAAATCAAGAATCCGCTGACGCCGATTCAATTGTCCGCCGAACGTATTCGGCGAAAATTCGGCAAAGTCATTACCGACGACAAGGCGATCTTCGAGCAATGTACCGATACGATCGTGCGGCAGGTCGATGATATTCGGCGCATGGTCGACGAGTTCTCGCGCTTCGCACGAATGCCGAAGCCGGTGATCGAGGGTGAGGATGTTGCCGATACGGTGCGTCAGGTGGTCTTCTTGATGCGGGTCGGACATCCCGATATCGATATCGACGTCGATATCCGCGAAGATCCGATGCCGGCGCGCTTTGACCGTCGTCTGATCTCGCAAGCGCTGACCAACATCGTCAAGAATGCGACAGAGGCCATCGAAGCCGTTCCACCCGAATATCTGACCAAGGGCCGGATCGAAGTCGCGGCGTTCCGGGAGGACGACGACATCATCATCGACGTGGTCGACAACGGAATTGGACTTCCCACGGTCAGCCGCGCACGTCTGCTTGAACCTTATGTGACGACACGCGCCAAAGGAACGGGCCTCGGTCTCGCGATCGTCGGTCGCGTTCTCGAGGATCACGGCGGCAGGATCGAACTCAACGATGCGTCAGCCCTGCATCCTGGCGCACGCGGAGCATGGATGCGGCTGCGGTTTGCCGTGACCGGGCAGCCCAGGAACAACGACACTACGGCCTCCACCAACGTCGCGCAACACCTCAACGAAGCCGAAGTGGCAACTACCAATAGCGAAACAGGCGTCTCCCATGGCTAATGATATTCTGATTGTCGATGACGAAGCAGATATCCGCGATCTGGTCGCAGGCATTCTTGAAGACGAAGGTTTTACGACACGCACTGCGCGCGATAGCGATCAGGCGCTGGCCGAGATCGGGAGCCGCCGGCCGAACATGGTGTTCCTCGACATCTGGCTGCAGGGCAGCCGGCTGGATGGCCTCCAATTGCTGGAGCAGATCAAGCGCGATCATCCCGAATTGCCGGTCGTCATGATCTCCGGTCACGGCAACATCGAGACGGCCGTGGCTGCGATCAAGCGCGGTGCATATGATTTCATCGAGAAGCCGTTCAAGTCGGACCGATTGATCCTGGTCGCAACACGTGCGCTCGAAACTTCGCGGTTGAAGCGCGAGGTACGCGAACTCAAACAGCTGGCGCCGACCTCGAACACCCTGGCGGGACATTCCGCCTGCATGAATCAACTCCGCCAGACGATCGAGCGTGCCGCGAAGGCCAATAGCCGGATTATGATCGTCGGCCCGTCCGGCGCCGGCAAGGAACTGACGGCGCGCACCCTGCACAATGCCTCCGCGCGCTCCGAAGCTCCGTTCGTGGTGATCAACGCCGCGGCCATCACGCCGGAGCGGATGGAGGAGGAACTGTTCGGCATCGAATCGACGAGCGCCGATCAGCCACGCAAGGCCGGCGCGCTTGAGGAAGCTCATGGCGGCACCTTGTTCATTGACGAGATCGCCGACATGCCGCGCGAAACGCAGAACAAGATTCTACGCGTGCTGGTGGATCAAACCTTTCAGCGCACCGGGGGGACGGCGAAAATTCATGTCGATGTCCGCATCATCTCATCGACGGCACGTAATCTGGAGGAAGAAATCGCCGCAGGACGTTTCCGTGAAGACCTCTACCATCGCCTGTCGGTGGTGCCGATCCGCGTGCCGCCGCTATCCGAACGCCGCGACGACATTCCGGAATTGATCGATTACTTTATGGAACAGATTTCCGCCGCGACCGGCTTGCCGAAACGCAAGATCGGTGACGACGCGATGGCGGTGCTGCAATCCCACGTCTGGCCGGGAAACGTCCGCCAGTTGCGCAACAACATCGAGCGCCTGATGATCCTCGCCGGCGGCGGCCCCGAAGCCGTCATCAGCGCCGACATGCTGCCGCAGGACGTCGGTTCGATGGTCCCGGCGATGCCGACCGGCAACAACGGCGAGCACATCATGGGATTGCCGCTGCGCGAGGCCCGCGAGGTGTTCGAACGCGACTATCTGATCGCGCAGATCGGCCGTTTTTCCGGCAACATCTCTCGCACTGCCGAGTTCGTCGGCATGGAACGCTCGGCATTGCACCGCAAGCTGAAGGCGCTCGGCGTCGGGTAAGTCTCATCACGTCGGATGGAATAGTTGGATGTCACGTATCGCCTACGTCAATGGCCACTACAGAAACATGCGCGACGCATGTGTCAATGTAGAGGATCGTGGCTATCAGTTTTCCGATGGCGTCTACGAGGTGTGCGAAATTCGCGACGGACGATTGGTGGACATGCCGCGCCACATGGCGCGATTGCAGCGCTCCCTGAGCGAACTTCGGATCGCGATGCCGATGCCGCTTCCGTCGCTGTCCGTCGTCATGCACGAGGTCGTGCGACGAAACCGCATCGTTTACGGCATTGTCTATCTGCAGATCACGCGTGGCGTGGCGCGCCGCGATCACGGGTTTCCAACCAAACCCGTGTCACCCAGCGTGGTGGTCACGGCGCGCTCGCTCAATTTCGCCAAGAACCAGGCGACCGCGGCGGCCGGCATTCGCGTGGTGACGATGCCGGACAACCGCTGGCCGCGGGTCGACATCAAATCGGTGTCGCTGCTTCCCAATGTGTTGGCAAAGCAGGCGGCGCGAGAGCAGGGCGCTTATGAGGCGTGGTATGTCGATGGCGACGGCTTTGTCACCGAGGGGGCTTCGAGCAATGCCTGGATCGTGACGAAGGACGGGCGTGCCGTGACCCGGCCGACCGCCAGCGGAATTCTGGCCGGCATCACCCGCAGCGTGTTGATCGACGTGCTGGCGGAACTTCAGATCAAGTTTGAAGAACGGCCGTTCACGCCGGCCGAGGCGAAGAATGCCGCCGAGGCGTTCGTGACGTCGGCGTCACAGATCGTCATGCCGGTGGTGGCGATCGACGATACAACCATTGGAACTGGTACTCCAGGAGCGATTTCGCGCCGTTTGAGGGAACAATTTCACCGCTTTTCGGTATTTTCATAAGGTTTCGACATCTTTGGCACCTGTGGCTGCGGGAACCGGCTTGCCTAAAATGAACGCCTGCCTTCTAATTATGACGCTACCAGCCCAGAGGGGGACTCCGAGCAGGTGGTGTTCCGGTAAAGCCCGCGTAGTCGGGTGATCCGGGGCGCAATAACAAGAAGCAACCAACTTGCGAGAACAAAAATGGCGGCAGACCGCGCACAAAATCTACAAGACACCTTCCTGAATCATGTCCGCAAAACCAAAACGCCTTTGACGATTTTTCTGGTCAATGGCGTGAAGCTCCAGGGAATCGTCACGTGGTTCGACAATTTCTGCCTGTTGCTACGGCGGGACGGGCATTCGCAGCTTGTTTACAAGCATGCCATTTCGACCATCATGCCCGGTGCACCAATCCAACTGTTCGAAGGCGGGGAGGATTCTCCCGCGTGAGCGTGATCTGATTGGAGCGCCGCAAGGTTGAAGGAAACGGAAACCGTCCGGACACAGCCGCAAGATCCGTGACCGGACGGGCAATCGTTGTCGGGCCTTATCTTCGGACCCGGCGAGGTGATAGCGATAGTGCGGACACCGGTTCCGTCGTGCGCGACGCTGATGCACGCCTCCAAGAAATCACAGGACTGGCAGGTGCGATCGATCTCACGGTGGTTGAGGCTGTCCTCGCACCGATCGGCCAGATTCGGCCGGCGACCTATCTGGGCAAGGGCAAAGTCGAGGACATCGCCGGCCTCATCGCTGCGCATGCGGTCGAACTGGTCATCATGGATTGCGCATTGTCCCCGATTCAGCAGCGCAACCTCGAGAAGGCGTGGAACGCCAAGGTTCTCGATCGCACCGGTTTGATCCTGGAAATCTTCGGTCGGCGCGCCACCACCAAGGAGGGCGCGCTGCAGGTCGAACTCGCGCATCTCAATTATCAGCGCAGCCGCCTGGTACGCTCGTGGACCCATCTCGAACGCCAGCGCGGCGGTTTCGGTTTTCTCGGCGGGCCGGGCGAAACGCAGATCGAGGCGGACCGTCGGCTGATTGGTGAGCGCATCACGCGGATTGAGGCCGAAATCAAAAAAGTCGCGGCGACGCGGCGGCTGCATCGCGCCGGCCGCAAGCGTGTGCCGTATCGGATCGTGGCACTGGTCGGCTACACCAACGCCGGCAAATCGACTCTATTCAATCGCCTGACCGATGCCGACGTGAAGGCGGCCGACATGCTGTTCGCAACGCTTGATCCGACCCTGCGCGCCATTCGCCTGCCGCATGGCGGCAAGGCGATGTTGTCCGATACTGTCGGTTTCATTTCCAACCTGCCGACGCAACTGGTTGCGGCATTCCGCGCCACCCTCGAAGAGGTGCTTGAGGCAGATGTCATTCTGCACGTCCGCGACATTTCGCACGAGGATGCGGAGGCACAACAGCGTGACGTCGATATCGTGTTGCGGCAACTCGGGATCAATCCGGAATCCGGGGCAAATGTCATCGAGGTCTGGAATAAGATCGACCGCTTTGCGCCGGAAGAACGCGACAACCTCGCCAATATCGCCGCGCGCCGTCCGCTCGATCATCGGGTGTGTCTGGTCTCGGCTGAAACCGGCGAGGGGATTCCGGAGTTGCTGGCGGTTATAGAGGATCATCTCGCCGCGAGCCGGGTGACGCTGTCGCTGACTATTGACGCATCGGATGGGGCCGGGATCAGTTGGCTGCATCGCAACACGGAAGTGCTGGCAAAAGATCTCGATGACGGCAAGTTTACCATGACGGTTCGGGTCGATCCCACCAAACGCGATATCGTCGTTGATCGGTTCGATGCCCGTCCGCAGCAGGTTGGCGGAGCAATAGATGATCCGCCGAGCCGCGGCACATCGCCGTAGGAACGCCGACTACAGAGACACGCACGGCAGCCTTTCCATGGATGCACTTGACGCTGCCACGCAGGGAGTTATGCCATTCGACAACAACGCTAGATCGAGAGGGAGAAGATGGCGACCTATTCCAACACATTGTTGCTGATCGACGGTAAGTGGCGCGGCGGCAAGTCGGGCCGGACCATTGCGGTGCTTAATCCGGCCACCGAGGAAACCATCGGCACGGTTGCTCACGCCGATCAATCTGACCTCGACGAGGCGCTGGCGGCCGCCGAGAAAGGTTTCAAGGTCTGGCGCGCGATGTCGGCGCTGGATCGCTCCAAGATCATGCGCAAGGCAGCAGCCCTGATGCGCGAGCGCGTCGACACCATCGCGGCGCTGATGACCATGGAGCAGGGCAAGATCCTTGCTGAAGCCAAAATCGAAACCTTGGCAGCAGCGGACGTGATCGAGTGGTTCGCCGAAGAGTCTCGTCGCGCCTACGGTCGCCTGATCCCGGCACGCGGTCCCGGCATCTATCAACTCGCGGTCAAGGAGCCGGTTGGCCCGGTCGCGGCCTTCACGCCGTGGAATTTCCCGATCAATCAGGTCTGCCGTAAATTGTCGGCGGCGCTGGGTGCGGGTTGCTCGATCATCGTCAAGGCGCCGGAAGAGACACCGGCCTCGCCGGCGGAGTTGATCCGCACGTTCGTCGATGCCGGCGTGCCCGACGGCGTGGTCAATCTGGTGTTCGGCGTGCCGGCCGAGATTTCGGAATATCTCATTCCGCATCCGGTGATCCGCAAGATTTCCTTCACCGGATCGACGGTGGTGGGCAAGCAGCTTGCCGCGCTGGCAGGTCAGCATATGAAACGCGCGACCATGGAGTTGGGCGGTCATGCGCCGGCCATCGTCTTCAACGACGCGGACGTCGCGAACGCAGCCAAGATCATCAGCGGCGCGAAGTATCGCAACGCCGGACAGGTCTGTATCGCGCCCACGCGGTTGCTGGTGCAGGACAAGGTCTACAAGGAGTTCGTCGACAAGTTCGCCGAGAGCGCCAAGGCGCTCAAGGTCGGCAACGGCCTCGATAGCAATTCGACGATGGGATCGCTCGCCAATCCGCGCCGCATTACGGCAATCGAAGGCTTCGTCCAGGACGCCGTCGCCAAGGGCGGTAAACTGGAGGCGGGCGGTCATCGCGTCGGCAACAAGGGTTACTTCTTCGAGCCGACGGTGATCAGCGATACGCCGACGGATTCGCGTGCCATGAACGAGGAACCGTTCGGTCCCCTGGCCTTGATCTCGCGTTTCAACACCTTCGATGAAGTCGCCGAGGAGGCCAACCGCTTGCCATATGGGTTGGCGGCCTATGCCTTCACCAGTTCGACCAAGACCGCGACCGCGATCGGTGCTGCAGTCGAGAGCGGCATGATCGGTATCAACAACGTCGGTCTCGGCATGCCGGAAAATCCGTTCGGCGGTGTCAAGGATTCCGGCTATGGCTCGGAAGGCGGCATCGAGGCGATGGAAGCCTATCTCAACACCAAGTTCATTTCGCAAACCGGCATGTGAGACGAACTGTTCGCTTCCGGTTTCGCCGGAAGATCATCGCACAAGAGAGGTCGCGGATTACTCAGCGGCCTCTTTCGTTTTCGCCTCGTTCCAGAGCGCGTCCATCTCCGCAAGTGTTGCATCCTCGAGCGCCCGGCCTTTCGCCGCAAGTGCTTGCTCGATGTAGGCGAAGCGTCGTTCGAACTTGGCATTGGTCTTGCGCAGCGCCATCTCGGGGTCAGTCTCGACATGGCGCGCCAGGTTTACCAGTGCGAACATCAGATCGCCGGTCTCGGCGGCGATCTCGGCCGGCTTGCCATCGTCGAGCGCGGCTTCGATCTCGTCGACTTCCTCACGGATTTTTGCGAGCACCGCGCGCGGATCGTTCCAGTCGAAACCGACGGTCGAAGCCTTTTGCTGCAAGGCCATCGCGCGCGCCAACGCGGGCTGTCCCGGCTTGATTCCGGCGAGCAGCCCCGATGGCGGTGCACTTGCGGCGGAAGGATTACGCGCGGCGCGTTCGGCTTTTTCTTCCGCCTTGATGCGGTCCCAAGCACCCTTGACGAGTGGCGTTAGCTTGCCGGAATCGTCGGGAAAGACGTGTGGATGCCGGCGGATCATCTTGCGCGTGATGGCCTCGACCACATCACCGAATGCGAACGCACCTTGCTCCTCGGCCATGCGGGCATGAAACACCACTTGCAACAGCAGGTCGCCGAGTTCGTCGCAGAGGTCATGCATATCGTCCCGCGTGATCGCGTCGGCCACCTCATAGGCTTCCTCGATGGTGTAGGGCGCGATGGTCGCGAAGGTCTGTTCCATATCCCATGGACAGCCGGTCACGGGAGTGCGCAGCCGCGCCATGATCTCGATGAGGCCGGAAATGTCGCGCGAAGGGATCATGCTTGCACCGATAAATGAAACAACCTGCTATGCCGCAAGACGCCGTTCGAGCCTAGCGAAAACGTGGCGAACGGTGCTATGGCCTGTCGATGATCGAACCGACGCATGAAACCGGCGGTGATACCGCGCTGGTGCTGTTTTCCGGCGGACAGGATTCCGCCACTTGCCTCGCATGGGCTCTGGCGCGCTTTTCGCGCGTCGAAACGCTCGGCTTCGACTATGGCCAACGTCATGCCGTCGAACTTGACTGCCGTGCCGCGCTGATCGATGGCATCAAGGCGATTCATCCGGACTGGGCCAAGCGACTGGGCGAGGAGCACACGCTCGCAATCCCGACGCTGAGCGCTATTTCCGATACGGCCTTGACGCGCGAGGTTGCGATCGAGATGGGCGACGGCGGCCTGCCGAATACGTTCGTGCCGGGTCGCAACCTGATCTTTCTGACCTTTGCGGCGGCACTGGCCTATCGCCGTGGCATTCGTCATGTCGTCGGGGGCATGTGCGAAACCGATTATTCCGGCTATCCCGATTGCCGCGACGACACCATCAAGGCGCTCCAGGTCGCGCTCAACCTTGGTATGGACCGGAGGTTTGTGTTGCACACGCCGCTGATGTGGCGCGACAAGGCCCAGACCTGGGCGCTGGCGCATGAACTTGGCGGGGCTGCGCTGGTCGATCTGATCCGCGAGCGATCGCACACCTGTTATCTCGGCGAACGCGGCGCGCAGCACGACTGGGGTTATGGCTGCAGCGAATGCCCGGCCTGCCGATTGCGAGCCAAGGGTTGGCAGCAGTTCGTCGCCACCCGCGCGGGTTAGCTGCGAAAATCTTCCGGCTTGAGTTCGATCGGCGAGCCGTGCGGCGTGCGATCAGCCGCGTGATCCCACGCATCGCGATATTGATGCAGCATGTCAGTCGGCGCGACGCCCTTAGCTGCCACCAGCGTTTCCAGCGTCGCAAGCCAGTGCTTATAATAGGTGTCCCCGCTGTCGGCGTCGCCCGCCGCCTGCGCGCGCTTGATCTGGTCGGCCAGCGCCGCGGCCCATTCGGGCCACGTGAAGACGCCGCGCTGATGCAGCGCCAGCGCCACGGCGAACGCGCGCGCCTCCCACGGTTCGCGGAATACAGGCCCTTCGTCGTCGCGTGGAAGATCGGGGAGGGCGTCGGTGGCGCGGGCTGCGGCCTCGCGATCAAGCGGCATCGGCTGGCTCAAGATAGGGCTCCCAGGCGTCGACGGAAATGCGTGATCGCTGATCGGCCGCATCGGGCCACAGGTCCTTGCCGTCGAAGGTGACGGTGTAGAGCCAGTGCGGTTGCTCGCCCTGACCCATCGCATTGGTATCGGGAAAGACGTGACAGCCGTGCAGGAGTTCGACCACCCCGACATGTCCGCGCACGTATTGCGGCAGCCGGGTATGCGTCGCCGGGTGAATCTCCTTCGCGCGTACGCGGTCACCGATCTTGAACCGCGCCGGCGTTGTGGCTTCACGTTCCGTCGGACCGCCACGACGGAGCATGGCGTCGACATCAGCGGCGGCGAGCGACCCAGAAATCGGCGCTGGTTGTTGCTGTACCTTGCCGGCTTCGATTTCACCGGGGCGCAGTAGATCGCGCTCCAGCATCAGCCGCTCCAGCCCGACCAGCCAGATCTGATAATAGCTGCGGCTCAGATAGTCGGACGGCGGGCGATCCTCGCGGGCGAAGCGGGACATATCGATGTTCCAGCCGCCGGGCTTCGCCATCGCCAAGGTCATCGCAAAGGCGCGCCGTTCCCACTCCGCATGAAATACCGGTTCATTCGGTTCAGGCCGGACGGGTCCAAAGCCCGAAGCGCCGCCCATGTCGTGCGCGCCATCCATCAGGCGACCTCGTGCGGTTGCTTTGGCAATCCGGTGCCGATCATACTGTCGCGGGTGACGAGGTCCGCCAATCGCTCCGCGCTCCAACCGTCGGTCCCGGCGGGACGCATCGGCAGCACCAGGTAACGGATTTCTGCGGTGGAATCCCAAACGCGGATTTCGGTCTCGGGACTCAGTTCAAAGCCAAAGTCGTGCAGCACCCCGCGTGGGTCTTTCACCGCGCGCGAGCGATAGGGCGCCGACTTGTACCAGACCGGGGGCAGGCCCAGCACCGGCCACGGATAGCAGGAACACAGCGTGCAGACGACCATGTTGTGCCGCGATGGCGTATTCTCGACGACGACGATGTGCTCACCCTGTCGGCCGACATAGTCGAGTTCGGCGATCGCGGCCGAACCGTCCGCCAACAAGCGCTGGCGATACGCCGGATCGGTCCATGCCTTGGCGACGACCTGCGCGCCATTGCGTGGTCCCACCTTGGTTTCATAGGTCTCGATCAGGACGTCGAGCGCAGCGGGATCGACGTAACCTTTCTCCGTCAGAATCGTCTCGAGGGCGCGGACCCGAAGTTCGGTTTCGGACAATTCGGAATGGTCGTGGTCATGGTGGTGACCATGATGATGGTCGTCGTGATCGTGTGTCATGTCCAAATGATACGCCCCGGCACTCGATCGTGTCGAGGCATCACATGTCGCGGTTGGGGCAGGGTGCCATGCACGGATGGCATTTGCATTGCGGACGAGGACGCGGTGAGGTTTGCTGTCGTCAGCAAAACGGGAGCAGGAATTGACAGGTTTCGTGCAGATTGAGAAAGGCCTGGGTCCGGAAGGCCGTATCGCAGTCGTTCGCTTCGATCGCGGCGACAACATCAATGCGCTATCGCCGGAGGCCTTGCGGCAATTGACCGACGCGGCGCGCAGTTTCGAGGATGACAGCGAAACGTCCGTCGTGGTGCTCACCGGCAGCGCCAAGGCCTTCAGCGCCGGCTTCGATCTGAAAGACCCGGAGGGGCGGTCGCGCGCGACGATGGACATCGGCACCCTACGTCGTCACCTCAAGCTCGGTCCGCGCTTGAGCCACGCCTGGCAGGAAATGGAGCAGATCACCATTGGGGCCATCGAAGGGTTCTGTATCGGCGGTGGCGTCGCGCTGGCGGTAGCGCTGGATTTTCGCGCGATGGCGCGAGACGCTCACATCCGCGTTCCGGAAATCGGGCTCGGTATGAACATGAGCTGGCAGAGTGTGCCGCGCATGCTGCATCTGATGGGGCCGGCGCGGACGAAACAGGCGGTGATCCTTGCCGACCAGCGCATCAGCGCAGAGGAGGCCTATGAATGGGGGTTGGTCGAGCAGCTAACCGAATCGGGACAGGCCTTCGCCGATGCGATGGCGTTCGCGGAGAAGGTTGCACGACAACCGCCGATCTCGGTGGCGATGACTAAGCTGACAGTGAACCGTCTGACTCACGCGTTGGACGATCTCGCCAGCCACATGGATGTCGATCAGTTTGCACTGGCCAGCATGACGGATGACCACAAGGAAGGAGTGGCTGCCTTTCTCGGTCGCCGCCAGCCCCGCTTCAAGGGCCGGTAATCGAAACCATCCTCGAAACGACTTTTATATTGGAGGTCATCATGCTGAAATTGAAGCCAAATTGTGAATGTTGCGATCGGGATTTGCCGCCCGACAGCACCGCCGCCCGGATATGCACCTTCGAATGTACGTTCTGCGCTGATTGCACGGACAATGTCCTGCAAGGTGTGTGCCCGAACTGCAAAGGCAATCTTGTTTCACGCCCGATTCGTCCGGCCGCCATGCTCGCCAAATATCCGGCGTCAACGGAGCGGCATCTGCGCGAGAAACCGTGCGCGGCGTAGCTCCAGCCCTGCGAAGAGTTCTACGGAAATCCGGAGAGCAGGCCCTTCACAGGCCAAATTTCGTTGTTATCTTGGGAGCATAGTTGCCGCTCCGCCGATTCCATGCGGGGCGAGGAGAGAAGCAATGGACGTGACGACCGGCCCGACCAGCAAGCCCAAACCGCGCCCCCGTCCGCAGGTAATGCGACTGACGGAGGCCGCAGCCGAGCGCGTCCGCGCTTTGACCGCACGAACCGATTCCGAGATCGTTGGCCTTCGGGTCGGCATCAAGAATGGCGGCTGCGCAGGGCAGTCCTACACCGTCGAATACGCCCACGACATCAAGCCGACCGATGAAGTGGTGGAAGACAAGGGCGTGAAAATCCTGGTCGATCCGAAGGCTGTCTTGTTCCTGCTGGGAACCGAGATGGACTACAAGACCGACAAGATGTCCGCGCAGTTCGTCTTCAACAATCCGAACCAGACGAGCGCCTGCGGTTGCGGCGAGTCGGTGCAACTGACCCCGGCCAAGATCGACGGCTAACGGAGCGGGTCCGGATGGACCGCGATTTTCTGCTGGACCTGTTCTCAAGCTTCGGGCCGGTGACGCTACGCCGAATGTTCAGCGGCTTTGGGGTTTCCCGCGACGGAATCAATTTCGCGCTGGTTTTGCGTGGTGCGATCTATCTTCGCGCCGATGAGCAGACCATTCCCCAATTCGAGGCGGAGGGGACGTGTGCTTTCCAATATGTTGCACGAGGCAAGCCGGTCACCCTTCATTCCTATTGGCAGCTGCCGGAGCGGCTGTATGACGATCCCGACGAACTGGCGGTGTGGGCGAGGAATGCCTTCGATGCGGCAAGGCAGGTGGCAGCTTTGAAGAATGCCAGGAAGTCCGGCAAAACAAGGACGCGCAGCGAGACACCCGCTAAAGCCGGAACGAGCAAGAGTAAGCCAAAACGTCAGGCGACCTGAGCCTGCGCTTCCGCTGAATATTCCGGATCGGTTTCGCAGATGACACGGTTGCGGCCGTTACGCTTCGCCGCGTACAGGCATAAATCGGCACGCTCGATCAGGGTGTAGATATCGTCACCAGGCTGCAGAGTGGAAACGCCGACGGAGATCGTGACCCGGCCGAGAATTTCGCCGGTCGATTTCTTCTTCAATTCGCGCGACATCACGGCACGGCGGATATTGTCCGCAACTGAAAGCGCCTGACGAAGGCCTGTATTCGGCAGCACCACCGCGAATTCCTCGCCGCCGTAGCGTGCGATGATGTCCTGTCCCTTGATGGTTTGCTTGAGCGAGAGCGCGACCAACCGCAGTACCTGATCGCCGGTCAGGTGGCCGTAGTTGTCGTTGAAGGATTTGAAGTGGTCGATGTCGAACATCAGCATCGATAGCGGACGTCCGCCAGCGATCGAAGCGGCAACAGCGTCTGCAACCGCACGATCGAAATACTTCCGGTTTCCAAGGCCCGTGAGTGGGTCAGTGATGGTTTCGGCGCGAATGGCCTCGAGATTTTGTTGCAGACTATGAATGGCTTGCCGGGATGTCTTGAGGCGTTTCTCGAGCGTGCGGTTGGTCTCCTGCATCTCGTGGGTCGAGCGGACCAGCGTCTCGATGATCGCCTTGACGTGATCGCGGCTGGCGGCCAGCGCTAGTTTTTTGCCGGCATCGACCAGATCGTCCCCAAAGGTTGATGTGAAGCCAAGCGCATCGTCGACAACGTTCATCACGTCATCGATCTCGTGAATGACGCGGGTGCCGAGTTTGTCGATCTGATCGACGCTGCGCATATGGGACAGATAGGTATCGTAGATTTGTCCGAGGTTGGCTTCGGTCAGCCGGCCATTTCGCGCAAGGGTTTCGTCGATGGCTTTGTTCAGTGCTGGATTGGCTCCGGTCGCATAGACGTACCAGATCTCGTAATTGCGCGGCAGCGCGAGCTGTCTCAAGGACCTGATCTGGCCAAGAGCGATTTCGGCGAACGCGATAGAGCGCTCGAATTCATCCAAAGGTCCGGCCACCGGATACGTCCCTGACGACTAAATCGCGCTGTCTAAAGTCTTGATGAAAAACTTAAAACTTCCGCGAACTTAACGAAGGTCCGTGAACGACCCGTAAACATACGGATCGTGGCCGCTATCTCCGAGCCCGAATGGGACGAAGCAGAAAGGCTGGCAGGTGGGAATGGTCTCCCGGTTCGGCCGTTGCATCGTGCTTGGGCTGCGCCATGGGTCGACCGATCGACGGCACCTCGGCAGTCGCCATCTGCGGGACCGGCTGGCGGGGTTTGACCGGCCGGCTGCTCTCCGCATGGGGTTTGGCCACTCGTGGCCGAGCCGCGCCATCGTCGGGCCGGCGAGGTCCGCGACGCGACCGGCGGCTGCGCGGCTCTGCCGGCTGGAGCGGAGCGTCTCCGTCCAGATCAACGGATGGCTCCGGTGTCCCTGCCAGTTCCACATGCGGAATGCTTTGGCCGATCAGGCGTTCGATGGCGGCGATTGATTTTTGATCGGCTGAATTGACGATGGAGATCGCGGTCCCAGTGCGGCCTGCTCGTCCAGTTCGCCCGATACGATGCACGTAATCGTCGGGGTGATGGGGTACGTCGAAATTGAAGACGTGACTGACTTCGGGAATGTCGAGGCCACGGGCCGCGACATCGGACGCAACCAGCAGCGGCAATTCGCCCTTGCGGAACTGATCGAGCGCCGCCATGCGGGCGGTCTGGTCCATGTCGCCGTGCAGCGCGCAAACGCTGAAGCCGTGCTTCTGGAGAGAGCGGTGCAATAGCGCGACCTCACGCTTGCGATTGCAGAAGATGATCGCGTTCTTGAGGTCCGTGGCATCGCGCAGCAGCCGGCGCAGCGTTTCCCGCTTCTCGTGCGGTTCGCGCCCGGTCGTGACCTGCGACTGGGTCACGGTGACCGCGGTGGAAGCCGGCTTGGACACCTCGACGCGGACCGGATTGTGCAGAAATGCTTCAGTGACGCGGCGAATTTCATTCGGCATCGTTGCAGTGAAAAACAGCGTCTGCCGGGTAAACGGCACGAGCTTGCAGATGCGCTCGATGTCCGGAATGAAGCCCATGTCGAGCATGCGGTCGGCTTCGTCGATCACCAGCAGTTCAACACCGGTCAGCAACAGCCCGCCACGCTCGGTGTGATCGAGCAGACGTCCGGGAGTGGCAATCAACACATCGACGCCGCGGGTCAGTTTGAGATCCTGGTCGCCGAATGACACGCCGCCGATCAGCAGGGCGACATTGAGTTTCTGGCCCGCACCGTACTTGTCGAAGTTCTCTTTGACCTGCGCCGCCAACTCGCGGGTGGGTTCGAGGATGAGGGTGCGCGGCATCCGCGCGCGCGCCCGGCCACGTTCCAGCAGCGTGAGCATCGGCAGCACGAAGGCGGCCGTCTTGCCGGTACCGGTCTGTGCGATGCCGAGGACATCGCGGCGTGCCAGAACATGAGGAATGGCTTGTTCTTGAATGGGGGTAGGGGACGTGTAGCCTGCACCCGCCACGGCGGCGAGCACCTTGTCGGACAGGCCGAGATTGGAAAAAGACATTGAGCCTCTGGTCGAAACTGCCGCTTGGGTTCTCGGATAAGGACTATCGCGCTCAACCCCGGAGCGGCACGCAATTCTGCACGGGGATCGGAAATGACGCGATGGGCGGCTTACCAAGATATCGCGCTTCGATACCGGGCCGCATCGACGCGGAAGATAGGGGCGAACTGGCTAAAGTCAATGCAAATATGGGATTTTGCGCCGAAATTCCGCCCATGGAGAGCACAGAATCGTCCCCGGTGGGTGATTTCCGGGCGCCGTTATGGGGCCGCTGGGATGGTATAGAGCCGTGAACCGCCCCAAAGTACGCGGCGACTATTGGATGACGGAAACCGAATCTGGCCTCATGGATTCGGACAAAATGGGGTCTCCCGGTGAAACGAACGCAATCCATCTCCGCCTTTGCGCTGCTTGGCGTTGCCATGGCGTTGTTTACGGCCATGTCGTCGCCGGCGCTGGCGGAAAAACGCGTCGCGCTGGTGATCGGCAACAACGACTATCGCAACGTTCCGAAGCTGCAGAAAGCCGTCAACGATGCCCGTGCCATGGGCGACACGCTGAAGAAGCTCGGGTTCGAGGTGATGGTCGCGGAGAACCAGACCCGCCAGGGATTTTCCGAGAGCCTGCTGGCCTTCGACAACGCCGTCGAGCAGGGTGATACCGCGTTCTTCTTCTTCGCCGGTCATGGTTTCGAGATCGCCGGCCAGAACTATCTGTTGCCGACCGACATTCCAGCCGCCACCGCGGGGCAGGAGGAACTGGTGCGCGATTCCTCAATCCTCGCGGATCGCGTGATCGAGCGTTTGCAGAATCGCGGCGCGCGAACGGCGGTTCTGGTGTTCGATGCCTGCCGCAACAATCCGTTCGAGCGCAAGGGCACGCGCGCGCTGGCGGGGCGCGGCGGCCTCGCGGCGATGGCTTCGCTTCCGGAAGGCGCGTTCTCGATCTTCTCCGCCGGACCGCAACAGACGGCGCTCGATCGATTGTCGAACTCGGATACGGATCCGAACTCGGTTTTCACGCGGGTCTTCATCAAGGAACTCGTCAAGCCGGGCGCAAATCTGGTGCAGATCGCGCAACGCACACGTCGTACCGTCAGCGAGATGGCTGAAACGGTCAGGCATAAGCAGATCCCCGCTTATTTCGACCAGATGGTGGACGATGTCTTCCTCAACGGCCGTGTGTCGGACGATGCACAAGCAGGCAAGGCGACAGAGCCCAAACCGGCTGAAACAAAGGTGGCCGCGTTGCCGCCGGTGCAAAAGCCGCTGCCGGAGGCTGCGGAATCATTGAATGCGCCGATCGCCAGTTTTTCGCGCCACAATGGCGGTTGGACGGTGGTGTTTTCGATTGCCGACCCCACGCTTGGTATTTCTTGGCGGATGGGCGAGCAGGGGCCTTTCCGCGAAACCGGCTTCATGGACACGCTCGATCCGCGCACCCGCAAGCGGATGCCGAATCCCTCCATTCAACTGCCGGCCGATGCACCGGCCGCGACGCTCATGGAGCGTTATGTCGATGTCACCGGAGAGATGCAGGGACCATTTCCGATCCGGTTCGATCCCGAAACCGCGTTGATCAGGGATCAGCGCAAGATTCTCGACATGACTGCGACGAGCTGGCTGTCATTTCGCGAATTCAACGGATTGCTCGTCTATTATACGCACCTGATGTCGTATCGCTGCGCCATCCGCGAAGTGCGGATTGGTATCGATTCGACGATGCCGGACAAGGTGCTGAAGATGCCGCCCTGTGACATGCGCGATCCGCACGCGATCCCGCACGAAGCACAGCCATATCTCAAGCTGCCGGGCGTTACGAAATCGGTGTCGGTGGAGCTGACCTATCGCGACGGCAGCATTTCCGAGGTCAAAACCTTTCGCAAATGATTCTGCCGGCGATCCAGCCTATTGACTCGGATGTCATCATTTAGCTTTGACCGACCTTTGTGGCCGCCTGGCGTCGGTCTACTGCAAGCATAGTGATGGATGTCACATTGATGCGGTGGTTACGACCAGTCCGGCACGCCGCAATTCCAGTCGCGGCAAGGAGTTGACGTTTCGGGCTTTCAGCCTTCGTCTGCCTTTGCTAAGGGCTACGCCGACGATTGGAAGGGTGGCCGAGCGGTTTAAGGCACCGGTCTTGAAAACCGGCGTGGGTGCAAGCCCACCGTGGGTTCGAATCCCACCCCTTCCGCCATGGCAACCAACGGTTTACCACGTCAATCGCGCCACCCAATTTCCGCCTTGATCGAACGGCGGTATGTTAACTTCGCTCTCCTATAGAGAGCCTGTTGGGGACGGGTGGCAGGCCGAAGACGTTGGGCCTTGCACCATATGAATGGTATTTTGGGGCACATGGGGATTCGCTGTTCTGCCAGGGTGATCGGGACCACGCGCGCTGTCGTCGCCGTCGGGTCGTGCCTGTTGCTCGCCAATTGTGTCTCTTCCGGAAAATTCAGCCGCGTCGATCCGAAGTACGGTGTGTCCAGCAGCCCGCGCGTGGTGGCATTCGGTGAGCCGGTGCCGAAGGGTGGTGGCACCTATCGGGTCGGCAAGCCGTACACCGTCGGCGGCCGGGTCTATGTCCCGCATGAAGATCCGCACTATCGCGAAGAAGGCATGGCATCGTGGTATGGCGATGCCTTTCACGGGCGCCTGACCGCGAATGGCGAAATCTTCGACATGGACACACTGACTGCCGCGCATCGGACCATGCCGATCCCGAGCTACGCACGCGTCACCAATCTCAGCAACGGCAAGTCGCTCATCGTGCGCGTCAACGATCGCGGGCCATATCACGGCAACCGCATCATCGATGTGTCCAACAAGGCGGCGCATCTGCTGGATTTCAAGGGGCGCGGCATCGCGCGCGTCCGCGTTGAATACGTCGGCCGCGCACCCCTGGAAGGCTCGGATGACCGGCAGCTGGTTGCAACGCTGCGAACCGGTGAACCCGCGCCGTCGCCTTCGACCGTAAGGGTGGCTTCGGCGCGTCCATTCGTTCCTGAGATGTCGCGGACGAGCGGCGTAGCAATGCGTGGCAACGTTCCGATGCCGGAGGAGCGGCCCTATAGCCTTGGCAACACCGTTGCGGATGCCAGTTCCGCCAATGCGACGTCGGAAATGTCCTCGTCGCGCGTGGCACGCATCGATCGCGCGCCGCTCGAAAATGCGCGCGCAGTCAGTTATGGCGGACGCAGCCATATAGCCGCGAGCCGCGTTGTCGATGCCTACGCGCCAGTCGAGCGGCAGGAAAGCCCCCGTGAAATCCTGTCCGGGCGTGGGCTTTACTAGGAACGACGTTCCGTTACTTCGGCGAGAAACGCGATCAGTGCGGCATTGACCTCGTCCGGGCGCTCCTGCTGAATCCAGTGGCCAGCACCCTCGATCAGCAATTTTTTCGTCAAGTTGGGCAGCACGCGCTCCATGTCGTGAACGCGCTTGGCGCCGATCAGCCCCTTGATGACGGAATCTTCGGTACCGGCAATAAACAATGACGGCTGATGGATCTGCGCGCCATGCCACGGCGCGGTCAGATCCCAGTTCCTATCGATATTGCGATACCAGTTCAGGCCGCCGCGAAAGCCGGATGCGCGATAGGCGGCGATGAACTCGGCCAACTCCGCCTCACTGATCCATTCGGGTAATCTTCGCTCGATGGTTGGGTCTCCGAGAAATCCTTTGCCATTGATGACGAACAGCGAGGCCGCCGGATCGGTAAAGCCGCGCGCGAACACGGCGCGCATGGTGAAGTCGACATCACGTTCGAATTCGGCTTCGGCCACGCCCGGGGGCTGAAAGTACTGCCAGTAGAAATTGTCGATGCCGTTGCTGCGCAGCGTCTCGAGCGGTCGGCCGCGACCGCGCAACGGCGGCGGCACGCTCAAGCCGGCGACGGCCTTGAAGATATCGGGACGGAATAGCGCGGCGTGCCACGCCACCGGCGCCCCCCAGTCGTGTCCGACAATGACGGCGCTGGTTTCGCCGAGGGCCTCGACCAGGGCGATCATGTCGCCGGTGAGATCGAAGATGCTGTAGGCGTCGATATCGGCCGGTGCGCTGGTTCGCCCAAATCCGCGCATGTCGGGTGCGACGACGCGATAGCCGGATGCTGCAAGCGGGGCCATCTGGTGGCGCCACGAATACGACAGTTCCGGCCAGCCGTGGCACAGCAGCACCAGCGGCCCCTGTCCTTGTTCGCGGACGAACATCTCGATGCCATTGACGCTGAGGGCTTTGCTGGACGACATCGCGGGCGGCCTTTGCAGGAGAGGGCGGGACGGTAGATGGAACGATAGGGGCGATGGCTCTGCCTCGCAACCGGGCGTTCCCGCACCATCGTCCGCCATGTGTTGTTCCGGCTAGACCGCGCTGGTAGACTGAGCAATCAGGACATGCGGCATGCGGAACGAACGATTTCATCCCTCTCGGACGCGAAAATCTGGCCTTTGGCGGTGGTCGATGGCCGGCCTGATCGGGTGCGGGCTGGCGTTCGCGACGGTCGCCTATGCGGCCAACAACAGCGTGCAGGGTGCGAAGAAGGACGACGGATTCAACACCGACGCGCCGACCGCCATCCTGATCGAGGCGGGCAGCGGCAGCGTCCTGTTCGAGAAGAATGCCGACGAACTCCGTGCGCCCTCCAGCATGATGAAACTGATGACGGTCGAAGTCGTCTTTCATGCCATCAAGCAGGGCGAGCTGAAGCTGACCGACGAATTCAAGGTCAGTGAAAATGCCTGGCGTAAAGGTGGCGCGCCGGCCGGCGGATCGACGATGTTCGCGGCGATCCATAGCAATGTTTCTGTCGACGACCTGTTGCACGGCGCGATCATCCAGAGCGGCAACGACTCTTGCATGGTGCTGGCTGAGGGCATTGCCGGCGGCGAGAAGGCGTTCGCCGAGATCATGACCAAGCGTGCGCGCGAACTCGGATTGACGCGCTCGACATTCGGTAATTCGACGGGATTGCCCGACCCCGACAACAAGATGACGGTTCGCGAACTGGCGCAACTCGCGCGCCACCTCGTTCACGCCTATCCCGAATTCTACAAGTTGTTCGGTCAGCAGGAATTCACCTGGAACAAGATCCGGCAGCAGAACCGCAACCCGCTGCTGAAATCGCTGGAAGGTGCCGACGGTTTGAAGACCGGCTATACCAAGGAAGGCGGTTACGGCATGGTCGGTTCGGCCGTGCAGAACGGCACGCGCCTGATCGTCGCCGTCAATGGCCTTGAGGACAAGGATGATCGTGCAGCCGATGCCAAGAAGCTGCTGGAATGGGGTTTCCGCAATTTCGAAACCCGCACCTTGTTCGCGGCCAAGTCGCCGGTAGGATCCGCCAAGGTGTTCGGCGGTACGCAGCGATGGGTGCGCGTCGCGACGACCGAGCCGGTTCGCGTGATGGTGCAGAAGAATGGCAACGACAAACTGCTGGCGCGGATCGTCTATGCCGGTCCCGTTCGTGCGCCGATCGAAGCGGGGCAGCGCATCGGCACTATCAAGGTATGGCGCGGTGGGAATGTCGCGGTCGAGGAGCCGCTCTATGCGCTCGATTCCGTAGCGACCGGCACAACCATGCAACGCGCATTCGACGGCGCCAGCGAATTGATGATCGGAATGTTCCGCGCGGGCATCGAGAAGTTGTGATGACCGCGGAAACCAGTGCGGCGAACACCGCGACACGTGGCCGCTTCATCACTTTCGAAGGCGGCGAAGGCTCCGGAAAATCGACCCAGATCAGGCTCCTCGCGGAGCGGCTGGATGCGGAAGGCGTGCGCGCCATCGTGACCCGCGAACCCGGCGGTTCGCCCGGCGCGGAAATCATCCGCCACGTTCTTTTATCCGGCGTCGGCAAGATGCTCGGCGCGGAAGCCGAGACCTTGCTCTTCATCGCCGCGCGCGACGATCATGTCCGCACCGTCATCGAGCCGGCATTGGCGCAAAATGTCTGGGTCTTGTGCGACCGTTTCGCGGACTCCACGCGAGTCTATCAGGGCCATGCGGGAAAGGTCGATCTGCGCGTACTCGATGCCATGGAGCGCGTCACCATCGGATCTTTGAAGCCCGATCTGACCTTCATTCTTGACGTTCCCGTGGAAGTCGGGATGCAGCGCGCCACCCGCCGTCGCGGGGCCGACACGCCCGACCGTTTTGAGGCTGAGAACATCGATTTTCACCGCACACTGCGCGAGGGCTACCGCGCGATCGCGGCCCGTGAGCCGGAGCGTTGTGTTGTCATCGATGCCACCCAACCGCGCGAACATGTAACCGATGCTATATGGTCGGCATTGCATCAGCGGCATCTGCTTGCCAAACAGCCAGAGGCGCAGCAAACATGAGCCCTCGCGCAACCGAAGCCGAAATTCGCGAACCGCGACTGACCACGGCGCTGTTCGGTCATCACGATGCCGAGCAAACGCTGCTTGATGCTTACCGCAGTGGCCGCATTCCCCACGCCTGGCTGATCGGCGGCGCGCAGGGGATCGGCAAGGCGACACTGGCCTATCGGATGGCGCGTTTCGTGCTCGCACATCGCGACCCGGCCGCGCCAGGCGTGCAGCAAGCCTCGTCGCTCCACGTCGATGAATCTCATCCGGTGACGCGGCAGGTGGCGTCCGGCGCGCATGGCGGGTTGCTGACATTGCAACGCGGACTCAACGAAAAGGGCGTGCTGCGAAACTTCATCACCGTCGACGATACGCGCCGCACCATCGAATTTTTCGGCTCCACGGCGGCGGTCGATGGCTGGCGCGTTTGCATCGTCGACACGGTCGATGAATTCAACGCCAACGCGGCCAATGCGCTGCTCAAGATTTTGGAAGAACCTCCGCGCCGCTCGATCCTGCTGCTGCTCAGTCATGCCCCCGGCAAGGTGCTACCGACCATCCAATCGCGATGCCGCAGGCTGGCGTTGCGGCCGCTGACGCCGTCGGATGTCGCGGCTGCGGTGGCGACGGCAACGGGCGAGGCGCCCGATGCGCCGGCTGTGATCGAGGCCGCCGCCGTCTCCGAGGGCAGTGTGGGGCGCGCGCTCAATCTCATGAGCGGCAACGCCCTCAAGCTGCACCAGCGGACCGCCGAACTGCTTGATGCATTGCCTCACATCGATCAGCGCCAACTTCATGCCCTCGGCGATGCGCTCGGCGGCAGCGACCGGACCACGCTCGCAGCCTTTACCGACAGTGTCGACCGTTGGGTAACCGGCAAGTTGCGCGGCGACGTGACCAACGCCGATCTGGCCCAACTTGCGCGCTTGGCGGAGGTATGGGAAAAGATCAGCCGCGCCGCGCGCGACGTCGAATCCTTCAATCTCGATCGAAAACCGCTGGTTTTTTCTGTATTCGATCAACTGTCGGAGGCGACGCGCTGATACCGCGCTCCCGGCCACCTCATCCTCTCAAGCATCCGATTGCAGCAAATGGCGTCACAGTCTGAAGAATCCCGTCCGCGTTACTTCCTCACGACGCCGATCTTCTATCCCAACGGCGAGCCGCATATCGGCCACGCCTATACTGCGATGGCATCGGATACGATCGCGCGGTTCCGTCGGCTCGACGGCTACGACGTCCGCTTCATGACTGGCACCGACGAGCATGGTCTGAAGATGCAGCAGACGGCCATCGCCGAAGGCCTCTCGCCGTTGCAATTGGCAGATCGCAATTCCGCGCGCTTTCGCGAGATGATGGCGGCGCTCGACATTTCCTACGACGATTACATCCGCACCACCGAACCGCGCCATGAGCGGTCGTGTCAGGCGTTGTGGCAGGCGATCGAGAAGAATGGCGACATCTATCTCGACAAATATGCCGGCTGGTATTCGGTGCGTCAGGAAGCCTACTTCGCCGAGGATGAAACCACCGTCGGCCCCGATGGCGTGCGTCGCGAGCCGCTCGGCTCGCCGGTGGAGTGGACCGAGGAGGAAACCTATTTCTTCCGGCTGTCGGCCTATCAGGACAAGCTGCTCGACTTCTACAAGCGTGTGCCGGATTTCGTGCTGCCGCGCGAACGGCTCAATGAAGTCGCAAGTTTCGTGCGCGGTGGATTGCAGGATCTGTCGATCTCCCGCACCACCTTCGATTGGGGCATTCACGTGCCCGGCGCGCCGAAGCACGTGATGTATGTCTGGATCGATGCGCTGACCAACTACATCACCGGCGTCGGTTATCCCGACGTCGGCAGCGATCTGTTCAAGCGCTACTGGCCGGCGAACCTGCATGTCATCGGCAAGGATATCGTGCGCTTCCACGCGGTATATTGGCCGGCGTTCCTGATGGCGGCCGGCGTCGAGGTGCCGCATCGCGTGTTCAGCCATGGGTTTCTGTTGAACCGTGGCGAGAAGATGTCGAAGTCGGTCGGCAATGTCGTCAGTCCGTTCGATTTCGCCACGCAGTACGGCGTCGATCAGATCCGCTACTTCTTCCTGCGCGAAGTCTCGTTCGGGCAGGACGGCAGTTACAATCACGAGGCGATCGTCGCGCGCATCAACGCCGATCTTGCCAACGACCTCGGCAATCTGGCGCAGCGTTCGCTGACGATGATCGCGAAGCAGTGCGGCGGCGTGTTGCCGGAGCCGGGCACGTTCAGCGATAACGACAAGGCGATCCTCGCGCGGGCTGACGGCATGGTCGCGCTGGCGCGCACCGCGATGGAGACGGAGCAGATTCACCATTATCTGAGCGCGGTGTGGGCTGTCGTCGCGGAAGCGAACCGTTACTTCGCGGGCGAGGCGCCGTGGGCATTGGCCAAGACCGATCCCGCGCGTCAGCGCACGGTGCTCTACGTCACCGCCGAAGTGCTGCGGCAGATCGCCATTCTCGCGCAGCCGGTGATGCCGTCCTCTGCGGCAAAGCTGCTCGATATCCTCGGCGTGTCGGCGGACGCACGCGATTTCGGCCATCTCGGTGGTGCGACACGCATCGCGCCCGGCACGGCGTTGCCGCCACCCGCGCCGATCTTTCCGCGCTATGTCGAACCGAAGGACGAATAGGCCGTTACCCAAGATGCTGGTCGATAGTCACTGCCATCTCGATTTTCCCGACTTCGCCGAAGAACTGGATGCCGTCGTCGCGCGTGCGGAAGCGGCGGGTGTCGGCCGCATGGTGACGATCTCGACGCGGGTGAGGGAGCAGGCGAAGCTGCGCGCAATCGCGGAGCGTTTCCCCAACGTCTATTGTTCGGTCGGCACGCATCCGCATCATGCCGATGAGGAAGACGGTATTGCGCCGGACGAATTGATCGCGCTGACGCAGCATCCGAAAGTCGTCGCTCTGGGTGAGGCCGGGCTCGATAATTTCTACGACAACGGTTCGCCCCCCGAAGCGCAAGAGCGTGGCTTTCGCGCGCATATCGCCGCGGCACGCGCCACCAGCCTGCCGCTGGTGATTCATACGCGCGAGGCGGATGACGCGTGCGGTCGTATCCTCGAGGACGAAATGGCGAAAGGGCCGTTTCGCGCGGTGCTGCATTGCTACACCGGCGGCCGCGAGCTTGCGATGAAGGCGATCGATCTCGGACTGTCGATCTCGTTCACCGGCATCATCACCTTCAAGAAGTCGCAGGCTTTGCGCGACTTGGCTGCCGAACTGCCTGCCGACCGCATCATGGTCGAAACCGACTCGCCGTATCTCGCGCCGGGCAAGCATCGCGGCAAGCGCAACGAGCCTGCTTATGTCGTCGATGTCGCGAGGGTGTTAGCGGACGCGCGCGGCGTTTCGCCTGACGAGATCGCGCGACAGACGACGGAAAACTTCTTTCGTCTGTTCAGCAAAGTACCGGCGCCGACCGCATGACGACCACGCTGACCATTCTCGGCTGCGGTTCGTCCGCCGGCGTACCGCGTCCGGCACTGGGATGGGGCGCATGTGATCCCGCCAATCCGAAGAACCGCCGCCGCCGCTGCTCGATGATGGCGGAGCGGCGCTCGGAGCATGGTGTCACCCGCGTGGTGATCGACACCTCGCCTGACTTGCGCGAACAGTTGATCGACGCCGATGTCGATCACATCGACGCGGTGTTCCTGACGCATGAACATGCGGACCAGACTCACGGCATCGATGATCTGCGTTCCGTGGTGCTGCATCAACGTCGTCGCATTCCGGTCTATCTGAATCAGTCGACAAGCAAAGATATCCTGTCGCGTTTCTCCTATTGCTTCACCTCGCCGCCGGGCAGCGATTATCCGCCAATCCTCGACAATTGTTCGATCGAGGCCGGTGAAAGCCGTACCATCGACGGCAAGGGCGGCCCAATGACGCTATCGGCGTTTCTGGTGGCGCACGGCAATATCCCGGCGCTCGGTTATCGCATCGGCGATGCCGCCTATACGCCGGACTTGCACGACATTCCGGAAGAAAGCTGGCCGGCTCTCGAAGGGCTCGATCTGTGGATCGTCGACGGTCTGCGTTACGCGCAGCACCCGAGCCATTTCAGTTTGCGCGACGCGTTGAAGTGGATCGACCGTTTCAAACCGAAGCGCGCCGTCATCACCAACATGCACGCCGACCTTGATTATGAAGTGCTGCGGAAGGAGCTGCCTCCCGGCGTCATCCCTGCCTATGACGGAATGCGGCTGGAGTTGAGTTCCGATTAAACCGACATCCCTCGACGTCATCCGTCATGGCTGGGCTCGTCCCGGCCATCCACGTCTTGAGTCGATCGTCACGCCCTGAAAGACGTGGATGCCCGGCACAAGGCCGGGCATGACGAGGGAGAAGTGGTCGTTCTTCGGCAGACAACAGCTGGACGGTCTTCAATTCCGCGGTTCACGCCGAAATCGCCTTCGCCGAACTCACCTGATTCCGCAGCATGAATTTCTGGATCTTGCCGGTCGAGGTTTTTGGGATGACGCCGAATATAACCGCCTTCGGTGTCTTGAATCCCGGCATCTGCTCGCGGCAGAAGGCGATGATATCGGCTTCGGTCGCGGTCGCGCCGTCCTTCAGTTCGACGAAGGCGCAAGGCACTTCGCCCCATTTCGGATCGGGCTTGGCGACGACGGCCGCAAACAGCACCGCCGAGTGCTTGTAGAGCACGTCCTCAACTTCGACCGACGACACGTTCTCGCCGCCGGAAATGATGATGTCCTTGGAGCGATCCTTGATGATGACGTAGCCGTCGTGATCGAGCACGCCGAGGTCGCCGGTGTGAAACCAGCCGCCCTCAAAGGCTTCCCTGGTTGCCGCCTCGTTCTTCAGATAGCCCTTCATCACCACGTTGCCGCGGAACATCACTTCACCGATGGTCTCGCCGTCGCGCGGCACCTCGCGCATGGTCTCGGGATCGAGCACCGTGATCGCTTCCTGAAGCGGGTAGGCGACGCCCTGGCGGCGCTTGAGCTGCGCGCGCTGGTCAGCCGGCAGGTCGTCCCAGCCCGGTTGCTCGGCGCAGACCGACGCCGGACCGTAAACCTCGGTCAAACCGTAAACGTGGACCAGCTTGATGCCGATGTTCTCGGCTCCCGCCAGCACAGCGACCGGCGGCGCCGCGCCAGCGATCAGGCCGACCACTGGACGGTGGCCCGGCTTTGGCTTGGGGGCGCCGGGCGCATTGATCAGCGTATTGTAGACAATCGGCGCGCCGCACATGTGGGTGACACCGTGCTTCGGGATCACCTCGAAAATCTTCGCCGGATCGACCTTGCGCAGGCAGACGTTGACCCCGGCCGCCGCGGCGATCGTCCACGGGAAGCACCAGCCGTTGCAGTGGAACATCGGCAGCGTCCAGAGATAAGACGGGTGCTGCCCCAGATTGCCGGCGAGGATATTGCTGACGGCGTTGAGATACGCGCCACGATGATGCGTCACCACGCCCTTTGGGTTGCCGGTGGTGCCCGAGGTGTAGCCGAGCGCGATGGCCTCCCATTCGTCCTGCGGCGTCACCGGGACGAAGTCCGGATCGCCCGCCGCAACCACGGCCTCATATTCGATCTCACCGATACGGCGGCCACCTTCGAAAGCAGCATCGTCGACATCGATGACAAGCGGCTTAGGTCCCTTCATGAGGGTGAGGGCTTCGGCGATTACGTCGGCGAACTCCGGATCGACGAAGATCACCTTTGCGCCGCCGTGGTCGAGTTGAAACGCGATCGCGGAGGCATCGAGCCGGATGTTGAGCGCGTTGAGCACGCCGCCGGTCATCGGCACGGCGAAGTGGGCTTCATTCATCGCGGGGATGTTCGGCAACATCGCAGCAACGGTGTCGCCACGTCCGATCCCATGTGCGCTCAAGAACGACGCAACGTGGCGGCAGCGGTCCAGCGTCTGCGACCAGGTGAAGGAGCGGTCCTCGTAGACCGCGCTGAGGTGGTTCGGATAGACCGCGGCGGTTCTGAACAGAAAGCTGAGCGGTGACAGCGGCACGAAATTGGCGGCGTTCTTGTCGAGGCCAACGTTATAGGGATTGCTGCTGTCTTTCATGAAAATCACCGCTTGATCAAAATCTTACATATGGTGTTTGATCTATTTTGTTAGAATGCGCCGGATTCATAACAAGATGGTCAAGCCTATTGGCGCAAGATTTTGTAATTAATCACTTTATAAACCCAATCGATATCCACGGAACGGCTGCGACCACGATCAGTCCGACCAGAAGCGCGAGCATGTAGCCGAGGATCGGCTTGACGCCCTCGGCAGGATCGACACGCCCGACCGCGCAAGCCGCATAATAGCCTACGCCGAACGGCGGCGCGAACAATCCGATTCCCATCGCGAGGATCACGATCATCGCGTAATGGACCTCGTGCACGCCGACTGCCTGGGCGATCGGAAACAGCAACGGTCCAAACAGCACGATCGCCGGAATGCCTTCCAGCACGCTGCCGAGAATCATGAAGGCAATGATCGATACTGCGATGAAGGTGGTCGAACCGCCAGGCAGGCCGGTCATTGCCGCCGCCAGCGAGCGCGAGAAGCCGGACTGCGTCAGTCCCCAAGCCATGCCGGTTGCGGTGCCGATGATGAACAGGATCGCGCCGGACAAGCTCGCCGTCTCGATCAGCATCGGGCGCAGGCGCCGCCAATCGAACTGGCGATAGATGACGAGACCGATCACCACGGCATAGACGATGCCGATAGTCGACACCTCGGTCGCGGTGGCGACGCCTTCGACCACGGCGGCGCGGATCACGAACGGCAGCGCCAGCGCGGGCAGGGCGACGACGAAGCTGCGGAGGATTTCCGGCAGGCCGACCTTCTCGACATGCCCAAGGTCTTCATGGCGATAGCGCCACCACACCAGCGCCGACAACGTCACCGCCAGCACCGCGCCGGGCAACATGCCGCCAGTGAACAATGCCGCGATCGACACGCCTGTGACGGAGCCGATGGTGATCAAGACAAGGCTCGGCGGAATGGTCTCGGTTTGCGCGCCGGTGGCCGAGAGCAGGGCGACCAAATCGCCCGGCTTGGCACCGCGCGTCTTCATTTCGGGAAACAGCACCGGCGCCACGGCCGCCATGTCGGCGGCTTTTGAACCGGAAATGCCGGATACGAGATACATCGCGCCGATCAGCACGTAATGCAGGCCACCACGGACATGACCGAGCAGATTGGCGAGGAAGCCGACCATAGCGCGCGCCATGCCGGTCATTTCGATCAGTAGCCCAAGGAAGACGAACAGCGGCACCGCCAGCAGGATGAGATGGCTCATGCCCTCGTCCATCCGGCCGACCAGCACCATCAGCGGCGTATGGGTCGTCAACGCCAGATAGCCCAGCACCGCCAGGCCGAATGCGAACGCGATCGGCACTCCCGCCAGCACGCAGGAGCCGGCTACCAGCACAAAGAAAATGATCAGGTTGAGGTTGCCGAGTTGCCGCAGCCAGGGTTGCAACAACCACAGCACGGCAATCACCACGGCCACGGAAACAAGCGCCGCAAGCAACACGCGGATATTGCGAATACGCGTCAGTTGGAGCAGGGCGAATATCCCCATCAAACCGATGCCGACCGGCAGCGCGGCCGCGCGCCAGCTATTGGATATCTCCAGCGCCGGTGTGGTGATGAAGCTTTCCTCGTAGGCATATTCCCACGATGGCAGGGCAATCAGCGCCAGGAAGGCCAGCGCCGAGCAGAGTGCCACGGTTTCGAGATAGGCGCGCATCGCCGGCCGAGAGCCTGCGACCAGTGCCGTCATCCGCATGTGCTCGGACCGGCGCAGCGCCAACACGGCGCCCAGCATGGCGAGCCAGAGAAACAGGATCGAGGCCAGTTCGTCCGACCAAATCAGCGGACTGTGAAAGACGTAGCGCGACACCACGCCGGCAAACAGGATGATGATCTCGACCACCACCAGCACCGCCGTCGGAATTTCGACCAGCAGCCCAAGCCAATGATCGAACGTTCCCAGCACCGAGCGGCGCGGAGGTGTGGAAACCTTCGCGCCGACCGGCAGATCCGATGTTTCAATGTGCACCGTCGCGATCCGTTACGCGCAGCGGCTTAAGCGAGCTTGCCGACCGACTTCTCCAGCAGCTCCCACGCCTGCTCGCCATACTTGCCCTTCCACTCGGCGTAGAACTTGGCGTCGCGCAGTTTCTGACGGAACGGAGCCACCTGGGGCTGGTTGAAGATCAGGCCCTTGCCCTTCAGTTCTTCCATCACCGTGGCGTTGAGCTTCTCGGTGTCGGCGCGTTCCTTCACGGCCGCAGCGTTGATATTCTTGGCGACGATGTCGCGCACGTCGGCTGGAAGCTTCTCCCAAGCCCGGCGGTTGGCCAGGAACCAGAAGCCGTCCCACATGTGATTGGTGAGCGAGCAATATTTCTGCACTTCGTACAGCTTTGCGGTCGAGATCAGGGCGAGGGGGTTCTCCTGCCCTTCGACGATCTTGGTTTGCAGCGCCGAATACACTTCGCTGAAATTGATCGAGGCCGGCGAGGCGTCGAATGCCTTGAACATCGAGGTCCACAGCGGCGACACCGGCACGCGGATCTTGAAGCCCTTGAAGTCATCCGGACCGTTGATCGGCTTGGTCGACGACGTGGTCTGGCGGAAGCCGTTGTCCCAGATCTTGTCCATCACGATCAGGTTGGCTTTATTGATCTGGCCGCGCACATAGGCGCCGAGATAGCCGTCCATGGCCTTCCAGACCGTGGCGTAGTCCGGGAACGCGAAGCCGATGCCATTGATCGAAGCAGCCGGCACCAGTGTGGACAGGATCAGGCCCGACAGTGTGAAAAACTCGACGCCGCCGGATCGAATCTGGCTGAGCATGTCGGTATCGGACCCGAGTTGGTTGTTCGGGAAGATTTGCAGATCGAAGCGGCCGTTGGTCTGGGTCTTGATCGCCGCCGACATCTCCTTGGCGCGCACGTTCAGTGGATGGGAGTCCGGCAGGTTGTTTGCGTACTTATAGGTGAATTCGGCTTGTTGAGCGCGCGCCACCAGAGGCGCGCCGAGGCTGCCCATGACACCGGCGGCGGCGGAAGCCTTCAACAAAGTCCGACGTGAAAAACGCATCGATCGTCTCCCTGATCTTTTTCTTGCAATACCAATTGTTGCGAAACAACGCTGAGCGCCGGTCACCCGGACCGCGCTACTGGTCAGCATCCTACGATGGCCCGGTCAAGCGTTTTTAGATCGACGATCGTTGGATAGCGCCGTTGCAGCCGCATCGGACTATGCGTCACGTCGAGCCGGCGCCTTCGGTGGCTGCAGAGGGAAAGATGAGAAAACAAGTCTAGTTCGCTGAAATTGATGTGGTATTTATATTCCATAATATACCTTATGCGAATTACGGATATGGCCATCCGTAGGCATTCGACGTCAGGTGCAGCCGCATAACCGTCGAGACGACCTCCTATGCGCTTCGCTTCGCGCGTCCTTCTATCCCCGTCGGTGCATTTGATGGACGGCATTGAGTTGTTCCGGCCTGTCGGTGCTGGCGTTGCCAGATCGCACGGACAATGATGGATTGCAGTTGGGGATTCAAAAATGGCGCACAGCAATCGACGTCATCGTTGGCGGCGCCCAAGATCGGAGAACAACAATGGCCGACCACGATCGATTGGGCCCGACCCACGAAGCGCCGTATCGCGGCATCCGCGTACTCGATTGTGGCCAGGGCATTGCCTCACCCTATTGCGGCCTGTTGCTGGCAGCTCACGGGGCCGAGGTGATCAAACTCGAGCCGCCCGAAGGTGACTGGTCGCGACGGCTGGGCACGGCTTACGGCCGCCACACCGCGATCTCAGCGGTGTTCAATCGCGGCAAGCGTAGCCTGTGCCTCGACCTCAAATCCGCTGACGGGCGCGCCGTGGCGCAACGGCTGGCCGCGGACAGCGATATTTTCATCGAGGGCTTTCGGCCGGGCGTCGCGGCGCGGCTCGGGCTCGGCTACGAGGAATTGAGCCGCGACAATCCACGGCTCATCTATCTGTCGGTGAGCGGATTCGGGCAGGCGGGTCCCTCCTCGGACCGGCCCTGCTCCGATTCCGTCGCGCAGGCTTTCGCGGGTCTTGTGTCCATCAATCGCGGTGACGATGGAATCCCTCACCGCGTCGGCACGCCGATCTCCGATGTCGCGACCGGCGCCTACGCATTTCAGGCGGTCGGCGCGGCGCTGTTCGCACGTGCCAGCATTGGCACCGGGCGCCGGATCGATATCAGCCTGACGCAATCGACCGCTGCCTTGCTCGGTCACAAATTCGCGGAGCATGTATTGGAAGGCGGCGCGCCGCGTGCACTCAACGTGCCGGCGGGATCGTATCGCACCAAGGACGGCTGGCTGATGGTGACGCTGGTGAACGAGCCGCAGTATCGGCGGCTGTGCACCGCACTCGGTCGCGACGACCTTGCCATGGATCCGAGGTTTGCGGATTTTGCCAAGCGAGCGGATGCGGCGGATTCCTTGATTGCCGAGGTTCGTGCGACGTTGCTGACAAAGACGACGCGCGAATGGCTGACCGCCCTGCACGCCGCCGATATCATCGCCGAGCGCATTCTCGATCCCGGTGAGTGGCTGGCCGAGCCGCACGTAACTGCAATTCGCAGCGCGGTTCGCGTCGAGACACCCGGTGTCGGAGCGATCTATGCCGCGCGAACGCCAGGCGCGAACGGGTTCGCGGAAGATGACCTGACACCCTCGCCCGATCTCGGCCAGCACAGCCGGCAAGTGTTGCGCGACAACGGCTACCCTGAGGCGGACATCAACGCGCTGTGCAACGCCGGCGCGGTGATCGATCGAAGTGCGATCTAGTAGATCGCCCAGACGCCGGGCGTCACCAGCTCCAGCAGGTGGTTGTCGGGATCGCGGAAATAGATGCTGTGGCCGCCGCGCGGCCACGCGGTGCGGGCCTCGATGACAACGCCCTGCTCTACCAGACGCCTTTCCCACGCCGGCAACTCATTCGTCGTCACCGCGAACGCGATGTGTAACGGTCCATGCCCGTCATGCGGTGGGATGGTGCCGCCCGGCAGATGCACGGTTTCCAGCGTTGCGCCACGCTTGAACAGCAGTAGGACGCTGTGGCCGCCGACATCGAATGCCGCGAACCGCGCGTCCTGATTCAGCGCGGCAACGCCAAGAATGTCGCGATAGAATGTGATCGCACGCGTGAGATCGTCGACGTAGAGCGCGGTTTCGATGACGCCGGCGAGCTTCGGCATCGCGAAGCCGCCTTACCACATATTCAGGACAAGGCGCGCTTCGTCGCTCATGCGTTCGGGGGTCCAGGCCGGCTCCCAGACGATGCTGACGTTGACGATGCCGATGCCGGCGACGCTGGCAACGGCGTTCTCCACCATGGTCGGCAGTTCGGCGGCGGCCGGACAGTTCGGCGTAGTCAGTGTCATCTCGATATCGACGGAACGATCGTCTTTGATATCGACCTTGTAGATCAGCCCGAGTTCATAGATGTCCGCTGGAATTTCAGGGTCGAACACGGTTTTCAGCGCGGCAACGATCTCAACGCCGAGCCGTTCGGTTTCTTCCGCCGGCAGCGCCGATATGGTCTGCACGTTGGCAGCAGCGGTCTTCGTGTCAGCAGTATCCGTCATGAGAACAAATCCCGCGCCTTGAGCAGCGCCTCCGCCAGATGGTCGACTTCGGCGCGCGTATTATACAGGCCAAATGACGCCCGGCACGTGGCCGTGACGTTGAACCGTTCCAAAAGCGGCATCACGCAATGGGTGCCGGCCCGCACCGCGACCCCTGCCCGGTCGATCACGGTGGCGACGTCATGGGGATGCGCGCCCTTGAGTTCGAACGAGATCACCGGTCCCTTGTTCTTGGCGGTGCCGATGATCCGCAGCGAATTGATTTCGCGCAGGCGATCCTGTGCATAGGTCAGGAGATCGTGCTCGTGCGCCGCGATGCGCGCCTTGCCGATCGAGTTGACGTAATCGATGGCGGTACCCAAGCCGATGGCTTCGACGATCGCGGGCGTGCCGGCCTCGAACTTGTGCGGCGGATCGCCGTAGGTGACGAAATCGCGTCCGACGTCGCGGATCATTTCCCCGCCGCCGTTATAGGGGCGCATGGCGACGAGGTGATCGTACTTGGCGTAGAGCACACCGATGCCGGTCGGTCCGTAAACCTTGTGGCCGGTGAAGACATAGAAATCGCAGTCGATGTCCTGCACGTCGATGTCGAGATGCACCGCGCCCTGACTGCCGTCCACCAGCACGGGAACGCCATGCGCGTGCGCGATGCGCGTCACCTCCTTGACCGGCACGATGGTGCCGAGCGCATTCGACATCTGGGTGATGGCGACAATCTTGGTCTTCGGCGTCAGCAGCTTCTCGAATTCGTCGATCAGGAAGTTGCCCTCGTCGTCGACCGGCGCCCATTTGATCACCGCGCCATGGCGCTCGCGCAGAAAATGCCACGGCACGATGTTGGAGTGATGCTCCATGATCGAGAGCACGATCTCGTCGCCGGCCTTGATGTTCGGCTCACCCCACGACGATGCCACCAGATTGAGCGCTTCGGTCGCGTTGCGCGTGAAGATGATTTCCTCGTTGCGCCGCGCGTTGAGAAAAGCCGCCGCTTTCGCCCGGCCGCCCTCATAGGCTTCGGTCGCGGCGTTGGCGAGGTAGTGCAGGCCGCGATGCACGTTGGCGTATTCGGAGCGGTAGGCTTGCGTCATGCGGTCAAGCACCACGTTCGGCTTCTGCGCCGACGCGGCGTTGTCGAGATAGACCAGCGGCTTGCCGTAGACCTGCATCGCCAGCGCCGGGAAATCCTCCCGCACGCGCTCCACGTCATAGGCTCCGTTTGCGACGGCAGGATGCGTCATTTGCTTCTCTTCCTGTCATCCTTCGAGGCTCGCTTTCGCTCGCACCTCAGGATGACGCAATCAACTCGTTCGCCGTCATCCTGAGGTGCCCGGCCAAAGGCCGGGTCTCGAAGGATGCGATGTCTCAACCTCGCGCCGCAAGCCAGCGTTCGGCCGTGGCGATGGCGACGTCGCGCAGAGATTCATCGGCAATGGATTCCATCGCCTCGCCGACGAATGCCTGGATCAACAGCGCCTGCGCTTGCTTTTCCGGCAGGCCGCGCGCGCGAAGATAGAACAACAGGCTGTCGTCGAGCGCGCCGGTGGTGGCGCCGTGGCCGCATTGAACGTCGTCGGCAAAAATTTCCAGCTCCGGCTTGTTGTCGGCCTCGGCCTCGTCGGACAGCAGCAGCGCGCGCGTCATCATCCGTGCGTCGGTCTTCTGCGCGTCGGGATGCACGTTGATGCGGCCCTGGAATACCGAGTGCGCTTGGTCGTCGACCACCGCGCGGAATACTTCGTTGCTGGTGCAATGTGGGACCGCGTGGTCGAGCACCAGCGTGTTGTCGGCGTGTTGCCGGCCGTTCAGCAGGCTGACGCCGTTAACATCCGCATGCGCGTTCTGGCCGCCGAAGCGAAGGAAAGCCTGATAGCGACAGACCGCGCCGCCGCTGGTGAGATTGAACGCACGATACTGCGTCCGCTCTCCGAGCGTGACGATGGCGGTCGCGATATTGGCCGCATCGCGCGCGTCCTCGACCAGGCGAATGTGCTGAACGTCAGCACCATCGCCTGCCCACAGCATCACGGAATCGTGCGCCTGATAAGTGGCTACGCCGTCGGCGGCGACAAAGCTCTCGATCAGCGTAACGTGCGCGCCGTTCGCGATCTTCACCAGCGAGCGCGTGAACGCGGCGGTTTTCGATTGCGTGGAGACGTGAACGATGTGGATCGGCTTGCTGGGTGCGGCATTCTCCGCGACGTCGATCACGACACCGTCGGTTGCCATCGCGGTATTCAGCGAGATCATCGCATCTGAGGCAACGCTGGTGCGCAGCAGATCGGCGCGCGCGGCGATGTCGGCATTCTCCAGCATCGCGCGCAGCGTCTGCACGGTCACGCCCGTCTCGCTCGCCGCGTCGGATAGTTGCGGTGCAAACGCGCTATCCACCAGCACCAGCCGGTGCGCGCCGTTCACGTCGAGCGATGCCAGCGTCGTCTTGGCACGGTCGAGCGCGGCTTGATCCGGCGCCGCCGCCAGCGGCGCAACCTCGCGCATCAACACGCGCAGATCGGTGTATTTCCACTCCTCGACCCGGCGATGCGGCAAACCCTTTTGGGCGAAATCGTCGAAAGCGGCCTGGCGCACCTCGGCGACAGGTCCCTTGCCCGGAAGACGGTCGCGTACGGCGACAAAGATGTCGCTCGCTGCCCCGTCCATCGTTGGCTTAACCAGTGCAAGATTCATGATCGATCCCGTCAGGCCGCCTGATCTTCGAACTGCGCGTAACCCGACTCTTCGAGTTCGAGCGCCAGTTCCTTGCCGCCGCTTTTCACGACCCTGCCCTTGGACATCACGTGCACGAAGTCCGGCACGATGTAGTTCAGCAGCCGCTGATAGTGGGTGATGACGACCATCGCGCGTTCGCTCGAGCGCAACGCGTTGACGCCGTCGGCCGCGATCCGCAGCGCGTCGATGTCGAGGCCGGAGTCCATCTCATCGAGGATGCACAGGCTCGGTTCGAACAACGCCATCTGCAACACTTCGTTGCGCTTCTTCTCACCGCCGGAGAAGCCGACGTTGACGCCACGCCGCAGCATCTCCTGCGGAATGTTCAGCGAGGCTGCAACCTCACGTACTTTCTTGAGGAAGTCCGGCGTCGAATACTCGCTCTCGCCGCGCGCCTTGCGCTGCGCGTTGAGCGCGGTGCGCAGGAACGTCATGGTGGCGACGCCGGGAATTTCGACCGGATACTGAAACGCCAGGAACACGCCCTTGGCGGCGCGCTCGTCCGGCGACATTTCCAGCAGGTCTTCGCCCTTGAACAAGATTTCGCCGCCGGTCACTTCATAGCCCGGCTTGCCGGCGATGACGTGGCTGAGTGTCGATTTGCCGGAGCCGTTCGGCCCCATGATGGCATGAACCTCGCCCTTGTTCACCGTGAGCGACAACCCGTGAAGGATTTCCCGCTCCTCGACGCGAACCTGCAAATTCCGGACTTCAAGCAACGCTGACATCGTATTTCCTTTTCCGTCACCCTGAGGTGCGAGCGGCATCTGGCCGCGAGCCTCGAAGGATGATCCATCGTCTGACTGTCATCCTTCGAGACCTGCAGCGCAGGACCGACGGATGACGAGGATTAGCCCACGCTGCCTTCCAGCGAGATCGAGATCAGTTTCTGCGCTTCGACCGCGAACTCCATCGGCAGTTGTTGCAGCACGTCGCGCACGAAGCCGTTGACCACGAGGCCGACCGCTTCTTCCTGCGACAGGCCACGCTGCACGCAATAGAACAGCACGTCCTCCGAAATCTTGGAGGTCGTCGCTTCGTGCTCGAACAGCGCCGAGGAGTTCTTCGCCTCGACGTAAGGCACGGTATGCGCGCCGCACTTGTCGCCGATCAGTAATGAGTCGCACGCGGTGAAATTGCGTGCGCCTAGCGCTTTACGATGTGCGCTGACAAGACCGCGATAGGTGTTCTGCGATTTGCCGGCGGCGATGCCCTTGGAGATGATCCGGCTCGTCGTATTCTTGCCGAGGTGAATCATCTTGGTCCCGGAATCGACCTGCTGATAGCCGTTCGAAATCGCGATCGAGTAGAACTCGCCGCGCGAATTGTCGCCACGCAGGATGCAGCTCGGATATTTCCAGGTAATGGCAGAGCCGGTCTCCACCTGCGTCCACGAGATCTTCGAGTTCTTGCCACGGCAGTCGCCGCGCTTGGTGACGAAGTTGTAGACGCCGCCCTTGCCTTCCGAATTGCCCGGATACCAGTTCTGCACCGTCGAGTATTTAATCTCGGCGTCGTCCAGCGCGATCAGTTCGACCACGGCGGCATGCAACTGGTTCTCGTCGCGCTGCGGCGCGGTGCAGCCTTCGAGATAGCTGACATAGGAGCCCTTGTCGGCGATGATCAGCGTGCGCTCGAACTGGCCGGTGTTGCGCTCGTTGATACGGAAGTAGGTCGACAACTCCATCGGGCAGCGCACGCCCGGTGGCACGTAGACGAATGAGCCGTCGGAGAACACCGCCGAGTTCAACGTCGCAAAGAAGTTGTCGGAGGTCGGTACCACCGTGCCGAGATACTTCTTCACCAGATCGGGATGCTCGCGTAGCGCGTGTGAGATCGGCATGAAGATCACGCCGGCCTTCTTCAATTCCGCCTGGAACGTAGTCGCCACCGACACCGAGTCGAACACGGCGTCCACCGCCACCCTGCGCGGCGCTTCGCCGTTGGTCTCACCTTCGGACCGAACGACGCCGGCGAGGATTTCCTGCTCGCGCAACGGAATGCCGAGTTTCTCGTAGGTTCTGAGAATCTCCGGATCGACTTCGTCGAGCGAAGCCAGCGCCTTCTTCTGCTTCGGCGCCGAATAGTAATAGAGATCCTGATAGTCGATCTTCGGATAGTCGACGCGCGCCCAGGTCGGCTCCTGCATCGTCAGCCAGCGGCGATAGGCTTCCAGCCGCCACTCCAGCATCCATTCCGGCTCATCTTTCTTGGCGGAAATGAAGCGGACAATGTCCTCGGAGAGCCCCTTGGGGGCCTTCTCGGATTCGATGATCGTCTCGAATCCATAGCGATACTGATCGACGTCGATACGGCGGACCCGTTCGACCGTCTCCAACTCAGCCGGCATTCTAACCTCCGCTCACGGTTTCAAGGACCGCGGTGGACTACATAAGCACTGGTGGCGACGATGTCGCGAAATCGCCCGGGTTTCGGACGCAAGACCAGCGCGTTTTCAGCTTATTTCCAATGAAACCACGTCGCTTAGAATCGTTCAAGCACTGTTTCATCGTTCCTTTTAACTAGGGTCCCGGCGAGCTTTCGCCAAGCCTCAACTGCGCGATCGATATCATTTTCCGTTGTTTTCCAGCCGAGGCTGATGCGAACCCCGCCGCGCACCGTCTCCGGGCTCATGTGCATGGCCTCGAGTACATGCGATGGTTGCACCTTTCCGGACGAACACGCCGAGCCGGACGACACCGCGACCCCCTCGAGGTCGAATCCGATCACCGCTGTTTCGGCATGAAGACCAGGGATTGTGAACAAGGTGGTATTCGGCAACCTCGACACATCCTCGGAAAAGACGATCGTTCCGTCGATCTGCTTCAGCCCGGTTTCCAGTCGCTCCCGCAAGGCGCGGCAGTGGCTGGCATCCCGGTCCCAGGTGGCCCCCAAAACCTTTGCTGCGGCACCGAACCCAGCAATGCCGGGCAGGTTTTCCGTGCCGGCGCGACGCCCCTTCTCCTGTCCGCCGCCTTTCAATTCCGGTTCCAATCCAAGCAACCCGCCATCCACAACGAGCGCCCCGACACCTTTCGGTCCGCCGATCTTGTGTGCGGAAATTGATAGAAGATCGCATTTCAATTCTTTGAAGTTAATATCTATTTTTCCAAATGCGGCGACCGCGTCGACATGCAGCACGCCGCCCGACGCATCAACCAGATCGGCCACATCACGGATAGGCTGAATAGCTCCACTCTCGTTGTTGGCCAGCATCACAGATACAAGCGTCGGTGACTTGCCCGCCAACATTTGCTCCAGCCGCGCCAAATCGATCACGCCGGACTGGTCGACCGGCGCAAGCTCAATGCGATCCAGAGGAAACCGGCCCCCGGAAAGCACCGACGAATGCTCGACCGCCGATACGATCAGGCGCTCCGCCGGCTGCATCCCCGTTCGATGCACCCCCAGAGCGAGTGCCAGCGCATTGGATTCGGTCGCACCCGACGTAAAGACGACTTCCTCCGGATTGGCACCTACGCTTGCCGCAACGGCGATCCGGGCATCCTGCAGGATTTTGCGCGCCTGCCGCCCTTCCCCATGCACCGAGGACGGATTGCCGCAGAGATCAAGCGCTGCCACAACCGCATCGCGCGCTTCGGGGCGCAGCGGAGTAGTGGCGTTCCAGTCGAGATAGATGCGCGGCTTCATAACGTCGGTTGGTTCCTTGCGAGCAGCGGCCTCTGTGACAAAGTCCGCGCCGGTTCGCCCATCTTAAAGCATATTGCGACCGATATTGCGGCCAATCTTGCTGTCGGTCTGGTCCGAATGACGCCGCTCCGACACGTGATCGCGGTCAAGATGCTTGCTTTTTGCCCCTTGCCCCATGGTAGAACGCCATCGCCCGAATGCCGGCGCGTACCTTCCCTGTCCGTCCCAGGCGGTATGCACCGAGTAAGCGGCCGGCGGCGTCTCGCGTGTTCACACCGCGGCCGCCCATTCCAGAATCACGAAGGAACACGGATGCCTGAAGTTATTTTCACCGGTCCCGCCGGCCGTCTCGAAGGCCGCTATCATCCGGCGAAGCAGAAAAACGCGCCGATTGCGATGGTGCTGCATCCGCACCCGCAGTTCCACGGCACGATGAATCACCAGATCATCTATCAGTGCTACTACGCCTTTGTGCATCGCGGCTTTTCGGTGCTGCGCTTCAACTTCCGCGGTGTCGGCCGCAGTCAGGGATCGTTCGATCACGGTACCGGCGAACTGTCGGATGCGGCGTCGGCGCTGGATTGGGCGCAGACCATCAATCCGGAAGCGCGTGCCTGCTGGGTCACGGGGTTCTCGTTCGGCGCCTGGATCGGCATGCAACTGCTGATGCGACGGCCGGAGGTCGAAGGCTTCATCTCCATCGCGCCGCCCGCCAACCTCTACGATTTCTCGTTCCTCGCGCCATGCCCCTCGTCAGGCCTGATCGTTCACGGCGAGAAGGATGCGGTGGTGCCGTCGAAGGACGTCAATGCGCTGGTCGACAAACTCAAGTCGCAGAAGGGCATCGTGATCGACCATCAGGTCATCCCGGGCGCCAACCACTTCTTCGACGGCAAGCTGGAGCCGCTGATGGAATCGGTCACCAGCTATCTCGACATGCGGCTCGCCAATATCCGCTGACGCGGTTTGTCGCTCAGGGCCGCGTCAGAATACCGCCCGTCATCGGCATCGGGACGCCGGTAGTGGCTGGGTAGCTCAGCGGCAGGCCCTTGAGACTTCGCGCGGCCAGATAGCCGAACGCCTGCGCCTCGATGGCATCGGACGACCAGCCGAGTTGATCCCCCGTCTCCACCGTTGCCGGTGCGAGGCGCTCCCGCAGCATCCGTAATAGTGTCAGGTTGCGCGCGCCGCCGCCGACCACGATCCAGCTTCGCGGCGGCTTCGGCAGCAGCGGCACGATGGCCGCGATGCTGGCGGCAGTGAAGGCGGTCAGGGTGGCTGCGCCATCGGCGTCAGCGGAGTTGTCCAGACGAAGTGTCGCGAAGTCGTTGCGATCCAGCGATTTCGGCGGCGGTTTCGCGAAGAACGAATGCCGCAAGCTGGCGGCCAGCCAAGCCTCATCAACCATGCCCTGTCCTGCCAGACGGCCCTCGTCATCGAACGGTCGACCCGTGGCGCGCAACATGAAGTCGTCCAGCAAGGCATTGCCCGGCCCGGTGTCGCAGGCGATCAGCGTGTCCGCTCCATCGATGTAGGTGATGTTCGACACGCCGCCGATGTTGACCAGAACGACTGGTCCCTCGCGCTCAAGCGACTGCGCCAGCGCCCGGTGATAGACCGGCACGAGCGGCGCGCCCTGCCCGCCGGCAGCCACGTCGGCGGCCCTGAAATCGTGCATCACCGGGATGCGAATGGCCTTGGCGAGCGCTGCCGCATCGCCGATCTGAACGGTCAATCGTTGCTCCGGCCGATGCAGTACGGTCTGGCCATGGAAGCCGACGATATCGATGTCCTCGCGCACGATGCCGTGCTGGGCCGTGAAGGATGCGACAGCTTCGGCATGCGCCGTGGTCACTACCCGCTCGGCCTCGGCAAGAATGCCCGGCCGGACGTCACGGTCGGACAGGATCGCTGCCTCCGCCAGCGCCTGACGCAGGATCGCCCGCTCGGCTTCGGTGTAGGGGCGATAGCCGGACGGCCCGAAGCCGGCGATTTGCTCGCCGTCGGTCTTGATCAGCGCGACATCGACCCCATCCAGCGAGGTGCCGCTCATCATGCCGATCGCTTGCAACGTCATCGCCGTGCCACTTTCGGGAGCGCCCGGGAGGACGTCCAACTTGTCTCGGACAGCCGCATCTTATAATCCCACGTCATATCCCGGCTCCGGCAGCACGCCGGCCCTCCTCGCGGCATCCTTGCGCGACAGAGTCACCAAAAGACCGACCCGAGTTCCAGACCATGACGGCATTTAAATCGGATTTTCTTAACGTGCTCCAGCAGCGCGGCTTCATCCACCAGATTTCGGACCCGGAGAGCCTCGATGCCCTGGCCGCCAAGGGCGAAGCCATCGCCTATGTCGGTTATGACTGCACGGCGCCGTCGCTGCACATCGGCCATCTGCTGTCGATCATGATCCTGCATTGGCTGCAAAAGAGCGGCAACAAGCCGATCGCGTTGATGGGCGGCGGCACCACGCGTGTCGGTGACCCCTCCGGGCGCGACGAAACCCGCAAGCTGCTGACCTACGATCAGATCAACGCCAATAAAGAATCCATCAAGGGCGTGTTCTCCAAGTTCATCGCCTTCGGCGCCGGCAAGACCGACGCGCTGATGGTGGACAACGCCGAGTGGCTGGCGAAGCTCAACTACATCGAGATGCTGCGCGACGTCGGCCGCCACTTCTCGATCAATCGCATGTTGACGATGGATTCGGTGCGGATGCGGCTCGAGCGCGAGCAGGAACTGTCCTTCATCGAATTCAACTACATGATCCTGCAGTCCTACGACTACGTCGAACTGGCCAGGCGCTACGGCTGCAACCTGCAGATGGGCGGCTCCGATCAGTGGGGCAACATCGTCAACGGCATCGATCTCGGCCGCCGCATGGGCACGCATCAACTCCATGCGCTCACCTGCCCGCTGCTGACCACCGCCTCCGGCGCCAAGATGGGAAAGACAGCAGCCGGCGCGGTGTGGCTCAACGCCGATATGCTGAGCCCCTACGATTACTGGCAATACTGGCGCAACACGGAGGATGCCGACGTCGAACGCTTCCTCAAGTTGTTCACCACGTTGCCGCTGGATGAGGTCGCGCGCCTCGCCGCGTTGCAGGGCCAGGAAATCAACGAGGCGAAGAAGGTGCTGGCAACCGAAGCGACTGCGCTGATCCACGGTCGTGCGCAGGCGGAGGCTGCCTCCGAGACGGCGCGCAAGACGTTCGAGGAAGGCGCCATCGCCAACGATCTGCCGACCGTCGAGATATCCGCGAGCGAATTGAATGAGGGCATCGGCGTGCTGGGCGCTTTCGTGCGCGCGGGGCTCGTCGCCTCCAACGGCGAAGCGCGTCGACAGATCAAGGGCGGAGGCCTGCGCGTCAACGACGTGGCAGTCAGCGATGACAAGGTGATGCTGACCGGCGCCAATTTGACTCCGGACGGCGTCATCAAGCTGTCGATGGGCAAGAAGCGCCACGTCCTGCTCAAGATCGCATAGGCCTATTCGCAGAACGACGTTGTCCTCCATGGGCGAAATGCGCTCCATGGAGGACCATGGCCGCTGAATCGTCTCCTCTCCCCACCGACCTCGCTTCGCTCAAACCGGCCCGCGCCGCATGGGCCGTTTTGAGCCTCTGCTTCGCCTTGGCGCTACTCGGCCGTGGCATGGGGGAAACCTTCACGGTCTTCCTGCTGCCCATCTCGAACGACTTCGGCTGGGCGCGTGCCGACGTCATTTCGATCTATGCGCTGGCCTCGCTTTCGATGGGCCTGTCGTCGCCGTTCGTCGGACGCCTGTTCGATTTCTCCGGTCCGCGCGCCGTCTACGGTCTTGGCCTGTTGCTGCTCGGCTCCGGCGTATCGCTCGGGGCGGTTGCAAATTCGCTCTGGCAATTGCAGGCATGTATGGGCTTTGCGGTCGGGCTCGGAATGGCCTGTCTCAGCAACGTCCCGAGTTCGTTGCTGCTAGGGCGCTGGTTCGGCAACCGGCTGCCGACCGCAATGGCGATCGTCTATTCGGCCAACGGGGCCGGCGTGCTGACGCTGGTACCGCTGTCGCAAATCCTGATCGACCATTTCGGATGGCGCAACAGCTATCATTTGTTGGGCGGCGTCTTGCTGACGCTGCTGATACCGCTGGTGCTTTTGCCGTGGCGGCGCATTGCCAAGGAAGCCGTCCGGGCACCCGATGCGGCGGCAGTGAAGGTCGTGACGACGCAGGCCACAACCATCAACGGGATCGAGTGGACCTTACTGAGCGCAATGCGCCATCACGCCTTCTGGGCGCTGTTCAGCACCTTCTTCTTCACGGCGATCGGCGTCTACACCATCGGCGTGCAGGTCGTCGCCTATCTGATCGAATCCGGATTTCCTCCCCTGCAAGCTGCCTCCGCGTGGGGATTGAGCGGCGTGGTGCTGGTGATCGGAATGCTGACGGTGAGCTGGCTCGATACTCTCATCGGCCGTCGACGTGCCATCCTGTTCAGTTATGGGCTGACCACTCTCGGCATCGTCTGCCTCTGGTTGCTGAGCCGTTTCCCCAATCTGTGGCTGCTTGGCGGATTTCTGGTGTGTTTCGGCAGCACCATCGGATCACGCGGCCCGCTCATCACCGCGGCTGCCATCAATATTTTCCACGGTAAGCGCGTCGGTACGATCTTCGGAACGATCTCGATCGGGAGCGGACTTGGCTCCGCGCTCGGCGCTTTGATCGGCGGTCTCATTCACGATTGGAGCCACAGCTACGATCTGGTCATCGCCTTCGCGCTGGTGAACGTGCTGCTCGGCATGATCCCGTTTCTCACGGTGCGCGCGCTGCGCGAGTAGCCAAACGCGGCGTGACAACTGCAAGCGTTCAGTTGTTTGGCGAGGGAAGCTCGACCGGGTTGTTGTTCTGACGTCCGGTATTGAACTCGAATACCTTGCGCAACACACCCGGCGCCATGACCGAGATCGGATTGACACGCAGATCGGGCTTGCCGGGCGAGCCGACTACCTCGTAAGTGATTCCGATCAGCCCCTCGTTGCTGCCGCCGAGCAGCATGCCGAACAGCGGAATTTGTCCGAACATATTGTTGAGGCCGTAAAGCGGAACGAAGGTACCGCTCATTCGCACCTGGTTGGCCTGATAGTCGATGCTGCCTTCCATAGTCGCACCGACGGTCGGTCCCTTGACTACACCTTCGCGAACAGTGAGCCGTCCGGCGTTCCGGGTGAATTCGGCACGCAGCCGTGAGAAAGCCACGCCGGAGCGCCCACCATTGGCCGGCAGACCGGCCACCTCGTCGAGTTTCGCCTCGCCTTTGACAGAGAAATTGCGGACGTTCAGCAAACCCTCCTTGGCCCGTGCTTCGGACGTCGGCGGCTCCATCGCCAATTGAAGCTGACCGCCCACCATCTTGCCGTAGGTGTCGGTGAAGCGGAAGAACGCACCGGCATCGTTGGTTTCCAGGAAGATCACCTCGCGGCCCTGTGCAGGACGGCGCAAGTCGGCGGTCAGTGGCGTGTCCCGGCCCAGCTTGCCGTTCAGCGTAAACGTGCGAATGGCACCATTCTTCCGCGACATCTTCAGATCGATGCCGCGTACGGCTTCACCGTAAAAGCCCGCCACCGCGCCCAGTTTCAGATCGAGATCGAAATCGAGGCTCTTGGATTTGCTCTTGGTGTCGGATTCCTTGCCGGACATCGCCGACTTGATGAAGTGACGGCCATCGAAAACTTCGCCGCGCATCACGACCTTGATGACGCCGTCATTTCCGCGCTCGGCCCGGAGCGAAGCCTTGTCGCCTTCGGACGGCGAGTAGGTTGGAAAACTGGCGTTGATCAGGTCCCCACTCTGATCGACCTCCAGCGCACCCTTGATGGATGCGCCGCCGCCGTCGATAACAATGTCTTCCAGCCGCGTCGATTGCGGTTTCTGCACGAGGTTGAAGGTGGCACGGCCGGCTTTTCCGGAAGGCTTGGTCCAGCCCGGCAGCAGATTGTCGAGCTTGAGCCCGGTCAGATCCGCGTCGATCGCAATCTTGCTGTCGCGCTCGGAACTGCCGATCCTGCCAGCCAGCTTGACGCCGACCGGGCCGCTCGCGCCCGCGCCGAGATCGAAGCCCAGACGCGCGCGACTGGCATCGTCGAGGGTCGCCTGCAGTTTGACTTCGGCATCACCGGTGCTCAGCTTGCGATAGTCGAGCGAGGCTGGTTGACCATTGATCCGGACGTCGCCCTTGACCTGATAACCCTGATTGTTGGCGACGATCTTCATCGTCGCGGCTTCGAGCTTCTGGTTCATCACCAGACGATCAGCGGAGAACCCGGTCACATCGGCGGTGATCGCATAGGTCGTGTCCGCCTTGGTCAGTTCGCGCTTGATCGGCAAGCCGAGCGCGATCTGTGCGTTCACCGTTCCCTTGCTTGTGTTCGGATCGATCGGCGTCCCGCTGAATTCACTCAGGCGATCGGACGCGAGGATTTCCGCAACGGCCGCGACCGGGCCGTCCAGCTTGAATCTCACCCGTGCCGGCGCCGGCTTCGGCGCCATGTCCGGCACCTCGAAGACGGCATCGGACACGTTCAGCTTGCGCCCGCCCGGCGTATCGATGCTCCCTTGCCCGATGGTCACGGTGGCGGTTCTACCGGTGACATGCGCGCGCAGGTCGGCGTTGTGGATCGACGGCAATTCGTCGACGGGATGCAGCGAGACATTGTTGGCGACGATATTGACGGAGAGGCCGTCCTCCGGAATCGGCGGACCGGCACGTGACAAATTGAACAGCGGCGAATTCACGCCGATGTCGATGCGCTGCAAGGATCCGGCACCGATCCGTTCGGTGACCCATTCGCGCACCTCGGGCACGATGATGATCGGCCACATCCGCTTCAACGCCGTTGCCGACATCGGTGTGCCGGCAAACCCCAGCGTCAGGCGCGGTTCGCCGGAATAATCCAGCGCGCCGGTGCCCGCGACGCCGATCTCGCCGTTGCTGATGCTGGCCTGAGTCAGCATGATCTTCTTGTGAGTGATATCGAACCGCATGCCGATGGCGATGCGGTTGAAAATCAATGGCGGCTCGTTGTTGACGCTGGCCAGCACGATGGTGCCGCCGCTGAAACCCAGTTGCCAATCCGGCACGACGTCGCCGGGCGGTTCGAGATGCGCCAGCAGGGTCACCCGATTAGCGCCCGAAATAATCTTGAACGGCGCCAGCAATACGCGGCGACCGGCATCCCACTCGACGCTGGCCTCGATCTGATCGACCGCCATCGGATAGTCGGGCGTGTCGTGATCGATGATCGTCCCCTTGCCGGCCTCGATTTTGCCGCGGAAGTAGGTCGGCAACCCGTCGCGCCCGATCTCGCCCTTCAATTCTCCGGTGAGCGGAAGGTCGGCGCTGTAATTCAGGTCCTTGAGCCGCAGCGCCAGCAGGATGTTCTGCGTCGAAACCTTGTTGGCGCGAATATCGACGGATCGGACGCCGTTATTTGGTGCACCGATCTGCACCCGAAGCGACCATGCATGCGCGCCTTCCTCGCCAAGGCTGAGCACGACACCACCGGCACTGGGACGCCGGAGCGTGAGACTGATGTTTTCGAAATTCCAGCGATTGCCGCGCTGCTCGTCGTCAACGATGAGACGGCCGTTCTTCAAGCCGATCTCGTTGAGGTTCTGGCCGTCCAGCCCGGTCATGCTCAAACTGTCGAGCCAGTCGAGTCCGGCCAGAAGCCCGCTGCCGCCAGTCGCCGGCGTTGTCGTCGGCGCACCGTCTGGCACGGGCGTTGGCGACACCGACACATTCGGCGGCACTGGCGCCCCACTCGATGCCGGCGTTCCGGCTGGCTTCGTCGCACCGGCCGCAATGGGGCGGGCATTATCGCCGGTGGACACGGTAACCTCGCCATCCGGCGTAATGCGCACGGCGAGCACGGCATCAACCAGCTTGAGGCTCTCGGCACGCAGCCGCCCCATCAGGAGCGCCGTGCCAGACAACCTGACCTCCGCTTTCGGAGCACTGGCAATGATGGCGTGATCGCGATCGCGAACGACGATATCGCGGATACGGACAGCGACACGGATGCGCCCGGCCCGTTCGATCTGGGTCCCGCCGATTTCAACGGTGTTACCCGGCCCGATGTTCTCCTCGATCGCTGTGATCAGCCAGGGCGTCGCCATATCGAGGCTGATCGGTCCGGCTCCCAGCCGCCACCAGAGCCCAGCGAAGGCAATCGCAAAGAGCCCGCCCAGCACGACGCTGGTGACAACGAGACGCCGTAGCCAGCGTGCCCGGACCAGCCAACGGCCGAACGCAACAAACCGCCCGCCAATTCCCGCAGCGCCTGAACCGCCGCGCCCCAGCAGGCGATGCGCCCGGTGACGCGCCGCTTCGTCGTGGCGGGAATCCCAATCGCGATCATCCCACTCCGATAGCTCGTCATCGGCACGGGAATTCAGCGCCGGGGGCGGTCTTTTCCGAGCCATTGCCTCTCGGTGTTGATGTTGACGACGGGCTTGCTCGCCGAGAGGCGTTCGCGCGGGGTTGCGTGACGAACGCTGATGCGGCGGCATCACTGCCAATCCTCGTTGAACCTGTTAAAATCCGTGCAAGCCGTGCAGGCATGAAGCGCCGGACAGTATAGTCGAATCCCAGTAACCATATCGCGGGCCAGACGGGTTTGCCCAGCAGCAAGGACGTGGTTGGAGGTGATTTCGCCACCTTGCCGTGCCTCTTGCAATATGGACCTGTCGAAAGCGACGAAAGGAAGGCGTATGTCCAAGAAAACGCATAAGAAAGCCTCGAAACCCAAGGTCGGGCCGAAGGCAAAGGCATCCGCCAAAAAGGTCGTCGGAGCAGCCGCGAAAACCCGCACGAAAGCCAAGGCAGCGTCCTCGACGACGGGCGCGCGCAAAGCCAAGACCGGCAAGAGCGAAAGCAAACGCACGTCCAGCCCGGCCAAATCGAGCAAAACCAAACGCGTCACCAAGGCAGCTGCGAAGCCGGCGGCCGCAACCAGGACCCGCACTTCGAATCCGAAAACCGTCAAACCGTCGCCGGTCAAACCTGCTCGTGCCGATTCGGCACCCGAACGCGTCAGCGCCGGATTGACGATCGGCAGCAAGGTCCCGGCGTTCCATCTTCCCCGCGACGGCGGCGCGACGGTGTCGCTCGATTCGTTCGCCGGCCGGAAACTGGTGATCTTCTTCTATCCGCGCGCCAGCACACCCGGCTGCACCAAGGAGGCGATGGATTTCTCCCGTCTGTCGGGTGCATTCGCGGCCCTCGACACGGATGTCGTCGGGGTTTCCGCGGACCCGCAGCACGCGCAGGAAACCTTCCGGGACAAGCACGAACTGACCGTGCCTCTGTTGTCCGATGAGGCTCACGCGGTGCTGAATGCCTTCGGCGTCTGGGGCGATAAATCGTTATATGGCAAAATCTTCCAGGGAATTATTCGCACGACGGTTCTGATTGGTCCCGACGCTCGCGTGCTCAATATCTGGCGCAATGTCAAAGTCGATGGTCACGCCGATGCGGTATTGAATTACGTCGAAAATCTCTAGGGTCATTTCCCTAAAATTAACCATGAGAAGGTCAAATCGGCATCAGTGTAAGGCTTAGCCGGCGGTGCTCCGGCGATGCGGGAGTACTGATGTCACACCTTTCGAACCGCTATTCGGAGCATTCGCACTCTCAGCCGCATCGACATGCACATGTGCCGGCCCGGCGTCCGGCGGTAGCCGCCACCGCCACCCATCGCTCTCCCCCCTCAAGCGCCTATGTCATTGCCCACGCGGGCAAGCAGGTCCGTATCGGACCGGTGATTTTCTGGATCGTCGTCGGAACGATCACCATGCTTGGAGCGTGGTCTGCGGCAACCGCGACCTACTTCACCTTCCGCGACGACGTGCTGACCCGCCTGCTCGCACGTCAGGCCGAGATGCAATATTCCTACGAAGATCGCATCGCCGAATTGCGCGCGCGGATCGACCGGACCACCAGCCGCCAATTGCTCGATCAGGAGCAATTCGAACAGAAGCTCGATCAGATTGTTCAGCGACAGACGGCGCTCGACAAGCGGACCGCGGCGCTCGGCGCGCTTCCGGAAAACACCGCAACCGGTTCAGTGAAACCGGCGGCCCGCACCTTGACGGAAAAACTGTTCGGGCGGTCGAAGCCGGCGCCACTTCCTGAGAGCGACGCGACGCCCGGACGGCAATCCGGCTTGACCCATCGTTTCGGTTCCAAGCCTTTCAAGCTGGCCAAGAACGCCAATGTCAACGACACCATCGCCAGTCTTCAGACCTCGCTGGACCAGATCGAGCAACGTCAGATGGCGATGCTGACCTCGGCGGAAAGCAGCTACGATTCACGTATCCGCAAGATGAAGAGCCTCGTGAGCGACCTCGGGCTGAATATGGCCCGCCTTGAGATCCACACGCCGCGAGGAGGTGTCGGGGGGCCTTACGTGCCGGTGAAGCCGGGCACCCACACCGGATCGTTCGAACAGCAACTCTCGCGTGTCAACGTTTCGCGCGCGCACCTCGACCACCTGTCGCGTACCCTCGCTCAGGTCCCGTATCGGACGCCGGTGCTTGGCGAGATCGAGTTGTCCTCCGGCTTCGGCGTTCGCACCGATCCGTTCCTCGGTCGCCCGGCAATGCACACCGGCCTCGATTTTCGCGCTTCGACTGGCGATCCGGTTCGCGCCACCGCCAACGGTCGCGTCGTTTCGGCGGGATGGGCTGGAGGCTACGGCCGCATGGTAGAGATCGATCACGGCAACGGACTGTCGACACGCTACGGTCACATGTCCCGCATCAACGTCAAGGTCGGTCAGCAAATTCACATCGGGCAAATCGTCGGTGAAGTCGGCTCCACCGGACGTTCGACCGGCCCGCATCTGCACTACGAAACCCGCATCGACGGCGAGGCCGTGGACCCGCAACGCTTCCTGCGCGCCGGCGCACGTTACGCGGCTGCGCATTGAGAGCTATTCTCCCTATCGGCACATCCGATGACTTAAGCGGTCTGGCGGCGGCAGCGTTGCTGTTGTAGACCGCCCATTCCCGCTGCCGGGAGGTTGATTTTCGCTCGGAGATATCCCGCTTGAACGCGCCGCCACGCCGAATTGGACCAACCTTCCCCCGGCTTGCCGACGCCGCGTTTCACGCCACGCGCGCGATCAGCGCCCGGCTGATGGCACGCGCAGGATTTCACGGAATTGACAGCGAGTTTGCACGCACCACGATTGCCTTGATCGCCCAGCGTCTGCGCGACGGCGAGACGGTTTACATCGCGGGCCTCGCCTCGTCGGGAACTCATAACACCGGCGTGGCGCTGATCGAGGTCACGCAAGCCAGCGGACCGCGCCTCATCGTCAACAACGAGGAGGAGCGCTTCTCGGGCAACAAGCACACCTCCGAATTTCCGCATCGCTCCCTCGACGCAATGGCCGCGACCTTGCGTGCGATGGGGCGCGATATCGGTGACATCGCGGCGTTCGCGACGACGTGGGATTATCCGACGCTGTTCGGGACCATGATGCGAACCGCGATCGAGGAAGCGCCGGGCAGCCTCAAGCTATTGTCCTACTCCGATGCCATCGGTGTCGACCGCCGCCGCCTCGATCAGATGCGGCGCACCCCACGCATTCTTGCCAAGCAGTTCGGTCTTGCGAAGCCACCGCAACTGATCCTCGTACCGCACCACCTCAACCATGCGTGGTTTCCCTATGCGGTGTCGCCGTTCGCCGGAAGTGCAGACCCGGTGGCCATCGGCGTATTCGACGGCACCGGCGACCGCGGCTCGATCTCGTCGTTCATAGCGCAAGGCGACGACATCACGGAAATCTCCTGCAATGAAAGCGTGTTCGATTCACTCGGCGCGTTCTATAGCGTGATTTCCTCGACGCAGGGCGGCTGGACGTGGCTTTCCAGCGAGGGCCGCTACATGGGCGCGGCTGCCTGGGGCGACATGAATCGCGCCACGAACCGTTATTATTCGCGGCTGAAAGAGGTGCTCGATTTCGGCCCCGACGGCGCGATCAGATTGAACCGCGCGATGGCGAACTGGTATCGCGATCCGTTCGACAATCCTTACAAGCAACCACTGACGGATATTCTCGGCCCGCCGTTGCGGCCGGATCAACTGTGGAATCCGGATGCCGTCCTGCGCGTCGAGGACATCCAGCATCGTCCCGACACACAGGATCGCCTCGATAAGGCGGCGGCAACGCAGATGGTGCTCGAGGATGCGTTGATCCATGCCGTCGATCATCTGCTGCGGAGCACCGGCACCAACAAGCTGATCTTGTCGGGCGGCGTCGCGCTGAATGCACTGGCCAGCATGCGACTGCTCGAACATTTCGACGAGGCGTGGTTTGCCAAGGCGCAGCAGCGCAAGACGCGCCTGCATCTTTGGGTACCACCGATGCCGAGCGACCCCGGTGTGCCGATCGGCGCGGCGTGGTGGCTCGCGCATCTCGCCGGCGCGCCACGCGGTGCGGCGGAAACTCACGCGTTCTACTGCGGCACGTCGCCGACCGGCGAGGATATCGCCGCCGCGCTGGCCGCTGCCCCAGACATCGCATCGGAAACCATCGGCACCATCACGACGGCGAACGGACGCGACGCCATTGCCGATCTGATGGCTTGTTGCGTTGCCAGCGGCGGCATCGTCGCGCTCTATCAGGGGCCTGGAGAAACGGGACCGCGCGCGCTCGGACATCGTTCGATTCTCGCCAACCCTTGCGATCCAGAGACGCGCGAGCGTCTCAACGAACGCGTGAAATATCGCGAGAAGATTCGTCCGCTCGCGCCGATGGCGACGCTGGAAGCCGCGCAGGAATTTTTCGAGTTGCACGAAGGCGCATCGGACGGCAACTACAACGCCTACAACTACATGGTGCTGACGGCGCATTCGAAGCCGGCGGCCGTCGCGAAAATCCCGTCGGTTGTTCATGCCGACGGCACCGGCCGCATCCAGATCGTGCGCGAGGACGACGATCCCCTCACCTACGCTTATCTGAAGGCGCTCGGTCGCCGCATCGGCGTCGAAGTGTCGGTGAATACCTCGTTCAATGTCGCGGGCCCGATTGCGCAGACGCCGGAGCAGGCGGTGGAAACTCTGCGGCGCTCCAAGGGGCTCGATGTCGTGTTCATGGTGGCGGATGACGGGACCGTGCGCGCCGCCTGGCACGGCGGCGACCGCGACAGCGGCCGCTTCACCGGCTGGCTGACCGCGTGGAGAAGCGCGACAACAGCCGTCCGTCCATGATCAGCAGGCCGCTGGCGATGATCAGCGCGCCGACGATCTCGCGCGGGGTCACGACTTCGTCGAGCACGACATAACCAAGCGCAATCGCGGTGACCGGGACGAGCAACGTCACCAGCATGACGTTGCCGGGACCGGAGCCGCGAATGATCTGGAAGAACAGGATGTAGGCCAGCGACGTCGACAGCGCCGCCAACCCGACCAGCGCCAGCAAGGTGGTGGCGTGCGGCATCGGCAATTGCCACGGCCGATCTATAGCCATCGATAGCACGAACATCATGACGCCCGAGCAGATCAGTTGAAAGGTCGCCGCCGCCAGCGGTTCGACGCCCTGCAACTCACGCTTGGCCCAGAGTGCCGAGAATCCGAACACGACAGTCGCACCAAGACACAGCAGGATTCCGAGGCTCTGCTGTGAATCGAGATGCAGATCGACACCGCGCAGAACGATGACGCCGAACAAGCCCAGCAATACGCCGGCCACCCGTCGCGCGATGAGCCTCTCCTCGCCGAACGCCGCCAGCACCAGCACTGTGAACACCGGCGTCATGGCATTGATCACCGATGCGAGGCCGCTGGCGATCATGGTCTGCCCGCTGACCAGCAGCGAGAACGGCAGCACGTTGTTGAGCAGCGCCATCACGATGAACGGCCGCCAGCCGGCAAATGTGGTCGGCACCGGAATGCGGTACAGTCGGATCAGCGGCAACAGCAGCAATGCCGCCAGTCCGACGCGCACGAACACGATGGTGAGCGGCGGCAATTCCTTCACCGCAACTCCGGCGAAGAAAAACGAGCCGCCCCACAGCACCGAGAGGCAAACGAGCCGCACCCAATCGCCGGACGTGATGCTCAGATCCGCCGTCGGCATAGATGTCCTGATTTCGATCGACATGACTTACGTTTTTGTCCTGCATCTGGCGGCAGCAGATACAATTCGTTGTGCCGCCATCCGGTGCGGAAGGACGTAACGCGAATGGCTCGGCGTCACCACCCGTTTTCAGAACAATGCAGCGTTGCTGCCAAACGTGACCGTTATTTACATTTACGCGGGGGTGCCGGGCTTGATCATTTCGATCAGGCGTCCCTCGTCGTCATCAGGCATCGCAGTGGCCGCTCGCGCATAGATGTCCAGCGCGGCCCTAGCGACCGAGAGATCGAGGCCGAGGTTTTCGGCCAGCGCCAGAGCGTAGCTTGCGTCCTTGTGGCGAAGGGCGGCCGTGAACGAAGCACCGGCGAAATCGCGCGCGACCATGCGTGCCGAGTGCCGCACCACTTGCGGACTTGCGACCGCGCCGCTGGCAAGAGACTGCTGCACCAATGCCATATCGAGCCCGGCCTGCTCGGCGATGCGAAGCCCCTCGGCGAGGCTCGCGATCTGCACCGCGCCCATCAGGTTGTTGATGAGCTTGAATACCGTGCCCGCGCCGACAGGACCGAAGTGCCGGATGGTTGCACCGAGTGGTGCGAGGAACGGGCGTGCGGCTTCGAGATCATTTGCCTCCGCACCGACCAGCAGCGTCAGCTTTCCGGCTGCTGCGGCATCAGGTAGACCCGTCACGGGACAATCGATGTAATGCAAGCCACGCGCCGCCAGTTCCTGCGCAAGAGCGATGGCATGGCGATGCGACACTGTCGAACATTCGATTGCCAGCGCGCCTTTGCGCGCTGTTTCAGTGATGCCGTCCTTGCCAGTCCACACCGCACGCGAAGCGGCATCGTCCGCGACCATGGTGACGATGGCATCGGCATCGCGAGCGGCATCGGCCGGCGTTGCGGCCCATCGTGCGCCGCGCGCAATCAAGTCGTCAGCTTTGGCGCGGCTGCGATTCCAGACCGCGAGCGTGAAGCCGCTATCGAGATAGCGCCCCGCCATGCCGTGCCCCATCCGTCCCAGACCGATGAATGCAACATGAGGCATGACGGACTCCCAATAGTTTAATCGACGTCTTCGATCGCTCCCGGCGTCGTGCCGAAGGCGCGCTGCGCCAGGGTCGCGGCCATGAACTCGTCGAGATCGCCGTCGAGCACGCCAGCGGTATCGGATGTCTGCACGCCGGTGCGCAAATCCTTCACCATCTGGTAGGGCTGCAACACGTAAGAGCGGATTTGATGACCCCAGCCGATGTCGGTCTTGGCGGCCTGATCGGCGGCGGCCTGCTCCTCGCGCTTCTTCAATTCGATTTCATACAGTCGTGCGCGCAGCATGTCCCACGCCTGCGCGCGGTTCTTGTGCTGCGAACGTCCGGCCTGACACACCACGGCGACGCCCGTTGGAATATGCGTGAGGCGTACCGCGGACTCGGTCTTGTTGACGTGCTGGCCGCCCGCGCCGCCGGAGCGCATGGTGTCGGTGCGCACGTCGGATTCCTTGATGTCGATCTTGATACTGTCATCGACGACCGGAAAAATAGCGACGCTGGAAAACGAGGTGTGCCGCCGCGCATTGGAATCGAACGGCGAAATGCGCACCAGCCGATGCACGCCGGCTTCGGTCTTCAGCCAGCCATAGGCGTTGTGGCCGCTGATCTGGATCGTCGCGGACTTGATACCGGCCTCTTCGCCCTGCGTCTCTTCGAGATACTCGATCTTGAAGCCGTGCTTTTCGGCCCAGCGCGTATACATCCGCAGCAGCATCGAAGCCCAGTCCTGGCTCTCGGTGCCGCCCGCGCCGGCATGGACTTCGAGATAGGTGTTGAACTTGTCGGCTTCGCCCGACAGCAGCGCTTCGAGTTCGCGACGCGCGACCTCTTTCTTCAGGTGCTTGAGCGCGGTTTCCGCCTCGGCAACGATGCCGTCGTCGCTTTCGGCTTCGCCCAGCGCGATCATCTCGACGTTGTCGTCGAGTTCGCGCTCGACCTTGCCGATGCCGGTGAGCGCGTCCTCCAGAGAGGTGCGCTCCTGCATCAGCCTCTGTGCTTTTTGGGGATCGTCCCAGAGCTTGGGATCTTCAGCGAGCTGGTTCAGCTCCGCCAGTCGTGCCGTCGATGCATCGACGTCAAAGATGCCTCCTCAGCAGCCCGACCGACTGCTTGATCTCTTCGACAAGTCTTTCGATTTCAGCGCGCATGATCTTTCCGGTCGCGAGGCAGGTTCGCAAATCAATGATGTGGCGGGATGTAGCGACGAACGCCGTCGAACGCAATCAGTAAAGCCCGCCGGTACCGGGCCGGATGATCGCGCGGTCCGCATCGGGCGAAACGCCGACGGCATGACCGTCCGCATCCGCAACGCCGATGATCGAATAGTTGTCGGGCGGCGCCGTGCCGGGCTTGAAGGCTTCGAGAATGGTGCGTCCGCCATCGCCGGGTCCGGCGCGCATGCCGGTCTTGGCATCGACGCGGATGAGCTTGATGCCGGCCGGCACCTTGAAGGGAACCGCCGGCTTGTCCGCAAGCGCCAGCTTGAGGAAGTCCTTGGCGATTGGCGCGGCGAGATGGCCACCGGTCGCGCCACGCCCCAGATTGCGCGGCTTGTCGTAGCCGATATAGATGCCAACCACGAGATCCGGCGAGAAGCCGACGAACCACGCATCCTTCTCGTCGTTGGTGGTGCCGGTCTTGCCGGCGATCGGCTTGCCCACTTCGCGCACTACGGTCGCGGTGCCGTGTTGGACAACGCCTTCCATCATCGAGGTGATCTGGTAGGCGGTCATCGGATCGAGCACCTGCTCGCGGCGATCAACGAGTTGCGGCTCGGGCTGATTTTTCCAGCCGCCCGGCGCGTCGCAGCCGCGGCACTCGCGCTGATCGTGCTTGAAGATAGTGTGGCCGTAACGGTCCTGAATACGGTCGATCAGCGTGGCCTTGATCCGCTTGCCGCCGTTGGCGAACATCGAATAGGCGGTGACCATCCGCATCACCGTGGTCTCGCCGGCACCGAGCGCATAGGACAGGTAGTTCGGCAGTTCGTCATAGACGCCGAAGCGCTTGGCGTATTCGCCGATCAGCGGCATGCCGATGTCCTGCGCCAGCCGCACCGTGACCGTGTTCAGCGAGCGCTGCAGCGCGTTGCGCAAGGTGGTCGGGCCATAATACTTGCCGGTCGAATAGTTTTCCGGCCGCCAGACGCCACCACCCTGCCCTTGATCGATCTCGATCGGCGCGTCGACCACCACGGTCGATGGCGTATAGCCGTTGTCGAGCGCCGAGGAGTACACCAGCGGCTTGAACGACGAGCCGGGCTGCCGATAAGCCTGCGTCGCGCGATTGAACTGGCTCTGGTCGAACGAAAAGCCGCCGACCATCGCCAGCACGCGACCGGTCCACGGATCCATCACCACCATGGCGCCGGAGACTTCCGGCAATTGCCGCAGCCGGTACTGCCCTTCGGTAACGTGGCCGTCCTTGTCGATCAGCGGATCGGCATAGATGACGTCGCCAGGCGACAACACCTGCGAAACTTTGGTCGGGGTCTTGAATCGCGTCGGGCCGGAGGCGGCCTTCGCCCACTTCACGCCGTCGAGCGTGATGATGCCGGTCTCCCGGCCCTTGCTCACCGCACCGCCGAGTTCGCGTCCCGGCTGGAATCCGATCCGCGCCGACTGGTCACTCGTTTCCAGCACCACGGCCATCCGCCACGGCGAAATGTCCGACAGCGATTTGACGTCGGCAAGCTTCACGCCCCAGTCGCCGGAGATATCGAGCTTGCTCACCGGCCCACGCCAGCCCTGCTTCTCATCGTAGTTGACGAGGCCCTTGACCATGGTCTTGCGTGCCTCGACCTGCAGTTTCGGATCGAGCGAGGTGCGCACCGACAGGCCGCCTTCATAGAGCTTCTTTTCGCCGTAACGCTCGAACAGGTCGCGACGCACTTCCTCGGCGAAATATTCACCGGCGAATGTGTGGGCGCCATTGGCGCGACTGGTCACCGCCAGCGGCGACTTGCGGGCAGCATCCGCGTCGGCCTGCTTGATCCAGCCGTTCTCCAGCAGGCGATCGATCACGTAGTTGCGGCGCTCGATGGCACGGTCGCGGTTCTTGACCGGATGCAGGGTGGACGGCGCCTTCGGCAGCGCCGCGAGATAGGCGGCTTCCGCGACGGTCAGTTCGTTCACCGACTTGTCGAAATACACCAGGGACGCGGCGGCGATGCCATAAGCGCCGAGGCCGAGATAAATCTCGTTGAGATAAAGCTCGAGAATCTTGTCCTTCGAATAGGTGTTCTCGATTCGCATCGCCAGCAAGGCTTCCTTGATCTTGCGGGTGAAGGATACCTCGTTGGTCAGAAGGAAGTTCTTGGCGACCTGCTGGGTGATGGTCGACGCACCCTGCGGACGCCGGTTCGAACCGTAGTTCTGGACGTAGAGCAGCGCGGCGCGCGCCATGCCGGGATAGTCGATGCCGCCGTGCTCGTAGAAGTTCTTATCTTCGGCCGCGAGGAAGGCGTTGATCACCAGCTTGGGGACAGCCTGGATCGGCAGATAGAGACGCCGCTCCCTGGAATATTCCGCGAGTAGCGAACCGTCCGACGCGTGAACCCGCGTCATCACCGGCGGCTCGTAGTTCTGCAGCTGGGAATAGTCCGGCAGATCCTTGGAGAAATGCCAGATCAGGCCGGCCGCAGCGGCAACGCCAACCAGGAACACGATGGTACCGGCAGCAAACAGGAACCCCATAAAGCGGAACAGCAGACGCATTCTCGACGATCCGTTTCGACCCTGTCCCGCCGGTCATTCCGGTGGACGCTTAGCGCTAAATTGCCGGGTAATTCGCGGAAAAGCAGCCGCTGGTCCCGCAATCCCGACATCGACCAGAGTCACCCTGATCGATTCTGTCGCACCTATCCGGCTTCTATAGAGCCGAGGCTGTGTCCAAACTAGGGCTCGGCCCGGTCGGCGGGTTGTTTTTTTGGGAGGTGGTCTCCCCACGCCGAAAACCAGTTCCGTGACGCTCCGCCGGTGGCGCCAACGTTTGCGCTAGTTCTTGTTGGCGCCGACCGAAACGATCCGCTTGGCAAGGAACGCATCGATAGCTTGGGCGACCGCAGCCACGGAGCGCGAACGCCAACTCTCGGACGTCAGCAGTTTGAGATCGTCCTTGTTGGAGACATAGCCGAGCTCGATCAGGGCTGAAGGCACGTCGGGTGCTTTCAGGACCTTGAAGCCCGCGGATTTCAGCGGGTGCTTGTGCATCCGCATCGTGTTTTTCATTTCACCCATCAAGGTGTGGGCAAATCGGCTTGAGAAGGTTCGCGTCTCCCGCTGCGCGAGATCGATCAGGATATCGGCGACCTCGGTCGGTTCCTCGGTGAGGTTGACGCCACCGATGGCGTCCGCCTTGTTTTCCAGTTCCGCCAGCCGCTCCGCTTCGGCGTCGGACGCCTTATCCGACAACGTGTAGATCGTGGCGCCCTGCGCATCGCCTTCGCGGCGCGGCAGGGCATCGGCGTGAATCGAAACGAACAGGGCCGCATCCTGCCCGCGCGCGATTTTGACCCGGTCGCCAAGCGGAATGAATGTATCGTCGTCGCGGGTTAACACCACGCGATACTTGCCGCTTTCCGCGATTCGATCCCGCAGGGCGAGACCGAACGCGAGCACGATGGCTTTCTCCGTCTCACCACTCGCAGCTTGGGTTCCGTTGTCGATGCCGCCATGGCCCGGATCGATCACCACGACGGGCCGGGTGTCCGCGGGTTCGGCACTCGCAGCGGAGGCTTCCGCCGTAACGGTTGCCGGCGGAGTGGCGGGGTGTTGGTCGGCGGCCGCATCTTTGGCCAGGGATTTGACGAAAGCCGCCCGATCGGTTGCCGCCAGTTCGACGATCAAGCGCGGCGGCTGCCCGTTCGCCGCATCCAGCACATAGGCCTTCTCGATCTTCGCCGGTCCCGAAAGATCGAACACCAGCCGCGATCCGCCCGGCATCACCAGCCCGTAGCGAAATGCCTTGATGAGGCCGCGCCCTTTATGGCCGACATTGTCGGGAAGTTTGAATGTCACTTGCGGAATGTCGACGACGACGCGGTCGGGATTGCCCAGCACGAAGGCGCGCAGGTCGATCTTGCGATCGAGATCGAGCACGAATCGGGTCTGCTTGCTGTCGCCCGCCAAGCGAACGTCGGAAGCGATCGGGAACGGCTCCGCAGCCACAGGTTGTGTCGCGGCTGCATCGCCCGCAGCGAACGACGCCGTCACATTGCATGTGAGAGCGATGCCCGCGAGCAGTGCGACGCCCCAAAAGGCGCCGCATGACAAGTAGTGATTTGCGCGGCCCGCCAACGTTTCCCTAGCCTCCGAGCTGCTTCAGATATCGCAATAGGACGGCACGGTTAATCCAGACTTAATGCGGTGTTTCCGATTTTTTCCGGCTGTTGCCGGGACGTGACGCTTCCCTTGCACGGCGCCGATAATCGACGTATGTAACGAGAGTTGACGGTATAAACTCCCGGTTGTGTCGCGTTCAACCTCCCGGAGCAGCGCCGGACCACCTCGAACAACCCGGATCGGGCCACGGGGGATCCAGCGTCATTTGCCGCCTCGTCCGACGGTCAGCGCAGTGCGCGGCCATCAGGTCCGGCGGTCAGTCCGAGCGGAGCCGGTCCCGGCGTTCTTTATCCAGGGGCAGGTATTTGACACAACATGATCGGTTATCGCGGTCGCAAGACTGCAATATGCGATAGCTGACAGGCGCCATCCTTAGTCTTGGCGTTGTGTCGGTCCGTCAACGCCAACAAGGCGGCGCCCATTGTGCCGCCAACCTGTTCAGACGGGCCGACGCTTGATGCGCCAGACTGTAACTCCGGCCGAATTTTCTGCGACGACTTCGCCGACGCGACGCATGAGCGACGCGCGGCGCATGACGTTCGCTTCGGTTCCGGGACAGCGCAGCGGTTTTCGCTTCGGCCTTCCCCTCACCCCCGAATCAGGTGGACCGTCGCGCTCCCCGGCTGCGCCCATTGTGCCTGCCGCCTTGCGCGTCCTCCGCCGCCAAGAGCTTTCCCATGCCAAACAAGATGTTGATCGATGCGACCCACCCGGAAGAAACCCGGGTGGTCGTGGTTCGCGGCAACCGAGTTGAAGAATTCGATTTCGAATCTGCACAACGCAAGCAACTTCGCGGAAACATCTATCTCGCCAAGGTCACCCGGGTTGAACCGTCGCTGCAAGCGGCGTTCATCGAATATGGCGGCAACCGCCATGGCTTCCTGGCCTTCAGCGAAATTCATCCCGACTATTATCAAATTCCGGTCGCCGATCGTCAGGCTCTGATCGAGGCCGACGAGCGCGCCCATCGCGAAGCCGAGGAAGAAAACGAGCACCGCTCGTCGCGCCGCCGCTCGCGCCATAGCAACTCGCGCCGCCGCTCCGGCGGCGAACGGGTGCAGAGCGAGGTGATCGAGATTTCCGACGCCGAGCATCCGGCCCAGATTGCGGACCAGACCGCGATTGCGGGTGAAACTGGTGAAGCCCCGCTCGACGCGTCCGGGAACACCGAACACGTCGCGGCCGTCGCCGACCACGGCGACGAGCATCACGAAGCTGCGTCGGATATTTTGCCTGTCGTGGGAGCCGATTTCGCAGAGCCAGCCGAGATCAATATCGAGGCGCTCCCGTCGTTCGAGTCTCCGGCTGCTCCGGCTGCGAACGTTGCCCCTGCATCCGAAGCGCAGCCGGAAACTCCCCCCGCTCCGAGCATCTTTGGAGCGGACACGCATGTTGAAGTTGCGCCATCCGAGGATGCTGCTCCCGCCGAGCACGCCGATGTTGTCGCGTCCCATGAGGATGCGACGGCGCATCACGATGAGGCCGAGCATCACGACGATGCACCTCATGCCGACATCCATCACGACGACGCGCATCACGATCATGACGATGCGAACGACGACGAGGATGACGACGGCGAAGAAGACGAAGCCGAAGAAGAAGTCGTGGAATCGGTCGGCGGCGACGATGCGCTGGAAGAAATGCCGGAGCGTACCTTCCGCCCCCGCCGCCAGTACAAGATTCAGGAAGTCATCAAGCGTCGGCAGGTGATGCTGGTGCAGGTCGTCAAGGAAGAGCGCGGCAACAAGGGGGCGGCGCTCACCACCTACCTGTCGCTGGCCGGCCGCTACGCCGTGTTGATGCCCAACACCGCACGCGGCGGCGGCATCAGCCGCAAGATCACCTCGGCGCAGGATCGCTCGCGCCTCAAGGAAGTGGTGCAGGATCTCGATGTGCCGGAAGGCATGGGCATCATCCTGCGCACCGCCGGCGCGGCGCGCACCAAGCCGGAAATCAAGCGCGACTTCGAATATCTGATCCGGATGTGGGAAACCGTCCGCGACACCACGCTGCGCTCGCAGGCGCCGACGCTGGTGTACGAGGAAGGTTCGCTGATCAAGCGCTCGCTGCGCGATCTCTTCAACAAGGAGATCGACGAAATTCAGGTGGCGGGCGACGCGGGCTACCGCGAAGCGCGCGACTTCATGAAGATGTTGATGCCCTCCAGCGTCCGTGCCGTGAAGCCGTATCGTGACGGCCAGCCGCTCTTCTCGCGCATGGGTGTCGAAAGCCAGCTCGACGTGATGTTCACGCCGACCGTGCAGTTGAAATCCGGCGGCTATCTGGTCATCAACCAGACCGAGGCGCTGGTTTCCATCGACGTCAACTCCGGGCGCTCGACCCGCGAGCATCACATCGAGGACACCGCGCTCAAGACCAATCTCGAAGCCGCCGAGGAAGTGGCGCGGCAATTGCGCCTGCGCGATCTCGCCGGCCTCATCGTCATCGACTTCATCGATATGGACGAGCGCCGCAACAACCGCGCCGTCGAACGCAAGCTCAGCGACTGCCTGCGGCAGGATCGCGCCCGCATCCAGGTCGGCCGCATCTCGCATTTCGGTTTGCTTGAAATGTCGCGCCAGCGCATTCGCGCCAGCGTGCTGGAAAGCTCGACCGAGCCCTGCCCGCATTGCGGCGGCAGCGGTCATATCCGTTCGGTCTCCTCGGTCGCGCTGCAAGTGCTGCGCAATCTCGAGGAAATTCTGATGAAGGGCGCGACGCACAACCTCACGGTGCGCACGCGCAACGACGTCGCGCTTTATGTGCTCAATCACAAGCGCGCGCATCTGCGCGATCTCGAAACCAGCTTCAAGGTGACGCTGTCGGTGCTCGCCGATCCGACCTTGGGCGGTCAGCAGGCGTTCGTGATCGATCGCGGCGAACAGGTGCACACGCTCGAAGCCGCCAAGGCGCTGCTCGCGGCGCAGGCGGCGACCGCGCCCGCGATCATGGACGATGCCTTCGAAGATGATGATGCATTCGATGTCGAGGCGGAAGTCGAGACCGAGGAAACTGAAGGCCTGACCGACGAACAGACGTCGAGCGAAGGCAGCGATGCCGGCGAAGGCGATTCCGCCGGTGACGGTCAGCGGCGGCGGCGCAGGCGTCGGCGGCGTGGCCGCGACTCTCGCGATCAGGGAAGCGCCAACAACGATAATGACGCGCCGGTAGCCGCGCTCGACGTGGACGATGCCGCTCAAGTCGCCGAGATGGTCGGCGACCGCGGCGATGACGCCGAGGGCGAACGCGAGGCCGGTGCGCAGGACGATCAAGGCGAAGGCAACGGCGAACGCCGCCCGCGCCGTCGTGGCCGCCGTGGCGGTCGCCGCCGGCGTGGCGGACCCGACGAAGGTCTGGCGGCATCCATTGCCGACGAATTGTCGCCGACATCCGCGCCTGAGGTCGTCGAGGCCGTCGCGGACTTCGACGGCGACGGCTCCGTTGATACGGTGCCCGTCACCAGCACTGCGAACGAGACGGAGAACGATCAGCTGGTCGCCGTAGCGGTTGAGGCTCCGGCACAAGCCGACACCGTCGCGCCGGTTGAGGCACCTGTTGCGGCAGAACCCGCCGTGGACGCCGAGAAGTCGACCCGTCGCCGCTCGACGGTGCGCGAGAAGGTCAGCTTCGCAACGAGCGATGCGCCGGCCGCACCACAGGCGACCGAAGCCTCGCAACCGGCTCCCGTTCTGGACGAACCGGCCACGACTGCTGATGCGGAGCCGGTTGCGGAAACCGACAGCACGCCGCCACGTCGGGCCGGCTGGTGGTCGCGCCGCTTCGGCGGCGGCAACTGAGACGTTCCGTCGAAACGACAAACCGCCCGGCTAGCCGGGCGGTTTTCATTTGCGTCTTACATATCGCTTCGTTTTGTCGCCGGCCTACTTCAGCCAGCGCGTGATCCGCGCGACCGCTTCGTGCATGTCGGCCGCCGACTGCGCGTAGCAGAAGCGCACGAAATGGCGGCCATGGACCGGATCGAAATCGACACCGGGCGTCGCGGCGACATGCGCGTGCTCCAGCATCCGCTTGGCGAAGTCGAAACTGTCATCGGTGAATTTGGAGACATCAGCGTAGAGATAGAACGCGCCGTCCGCCGGCAGGAATTCGCTCAAGCCCGCGTGCGGCAGGCCGTCGATCAGGATGCGGCGATTGTGTTCGTAGCCGTGCTTGATGGCTTCCATCTCGTCGCGGCCGTCGAATGCCGCTTCGGCCGCGATCTGCGACAACGTCGGCACGGAGATTGACAGGTTCTGCTGCAGACGTTCGATCGGCCGCACCAGCGTCTCGGGCACCACCATCCAGCCGACGCGCCAGCCGGTCATGCAGAAGTATTTCGAGAACGAATTGATCACTAGCGCCTGCGATGACAGTTCAGCGGCGGTCACCGCCGGGAACGCGTAGTCGAGGCCGTGATAGATCTCGTCGGAAATGAAGCGGATGCCGGCGCTGTCCGCCGCCGCGATCAGTCCGGTCAATGCCTCGCGCGACATCATCGTCCCGGTCGGGTTCGCAGGACTGCCGACCAGCACGCCTTTCAACGGCGTCTTGCGATGCGCCGCGAGCAGCATCTCGCCGGTCAGCGCGTGACGGGTATCGCTGTGGGTTTCGATCAGCACCGGCTCGCAGCCGAGCGCGGTCAGAATATGCCGGTACGGCGGATAACCAGGAACCGTGACCGCGACACGATCGCCCGGCTCGAACATCGCCAGAAACGCAAGAATGAAACCGCCCGACGATCCGGTGGTGACGACGATCCGCGCGGGGTCGACCTCGCAGCCGTAGGTGTCGCGATAGTGACGCGCGATCCTCGCCCGCAGCGACGGGATGCCGAGCGCCGAGGTATAATCGATCCGGCCGCCGTCGAGTGCGGCTTTGGCGGCGGCAAGCGCCGTCTTTGGCGCGGAGGCCGAAGGCTGCCCGACCTCCATGTGAATGACATGACCGCCCTTGGCCTCGATTGCCGCAGCCGCCGCCATCACATCCATGACCATGAACGGCGGAACATCGCTGCGGCCGGATGCCGCCAGCACCGCCTTCGCCCTATCGGTTACCATCGTATCTGACATCTGCTATCTGACCTGCATGCCGGATGCGCGCCGGAAGGGTTCCGTGCCGCCATCTCGCCGTATTCCAAGGTTTGGTAGGGCATATATGGATTCCGACCACCGGCCAATGATGAAACCCGCCGCAGCGCCCGTTCGCGCCGTTACGCGCGGCCGCGCCTTCCTCAGGGCGACGGCGGTGGTGCTGAGTATCGTGCTGGCCGCCGCGCCGATGGTTGCACACGCGCAGGAAAGCCGGAGCAACAAGGGCCCGGCGCTGCTGCGCGATACCGAGATCGAGCAGTTGCTGCGCGACTACACCCGGCCGATCCTGCGCGCTGCCGGGCTTGAAAAGCAGAACATCCAGGTCGCGATCATCAACGACCGCAGCTTCAACGCCTTCGTCGCCGACGGCCGGCGCATCTTCGTCAATTACGGTGCCTTGATGCAGTCGAAGACGCCGAACCAGTTGATCGGCGTGCTGGCGCACGAGACCGGCCACCTCGCCGGCGGCCATCTCTCCAAGCTGCGCACCCAGTTGGCGCACGCGCAAACGCAAATGATCGTGGCGATGCTGCTTGGCGTCGGCGCCATGGTGGCGGGTGCGGGCCGCAACAACGGAGCCAGCAACGCCGGCATGGCCGCGATCAGCGCGCCGCAGGAAATGATCCGCCGCAACTTGCTCTCCTATCAGCGCCAGCAGGAGGAGAACGCCGACCGCGCCGGCGTGCGGTTTCTCACCGCCACGCATCAATCGGCCAAGGGCATGTACGAGACCTTCCAGCGCTTCACCGACGAAAGCCTGTTCGCCTCGCGCGGCGCCGATCCTTATCTGCAATCGCATCCGATGCCGGCGGATCGCGTCGCCGCACTGGCGGCGTTGGCGAAAAGCAGTCCGTACTGGAACAAGACCGATTCCCCGGCCTTGCAGGCCCGTCACGACATGATGCGGGCGAAGACATCCGGTTTCATGGAACGTCCGGATACGGTGTATCGGCGTTACCCGCTGTCCGATACCAGCCTTCCGGCGCGTTACGCCCGCGCGATTTCGACCTACCTGCACGGCGATCCACGCTCGGCGCAGGCCCAGATCGAGGGCCTGATCAAGGAACAGCCGAATAACCCCTACTTCCACGAACTGCGCGGGCAGGCCTTGCTCGAAGGCGGCAAGCCGGGCGAGGCCATCGCGCCGCTGCGCAAGGCCGTGAAACTGTCGCATCAAGCCCCGCTCATCCAGATGTTACTGGGGCAGGCGCTGGTTGCGACCAACAATAAAGCCTACGCTGCGGAGGCGATCTCGATTCTGCGGTCCGCACTGATCCGGGAGCCCGAGGCCGCGCAAGGCTACGCGCAGCTCGCCATGGCCTATGGTCAGAAGGGTGAATATGCGGAGGCCGATCTCGCCTCGGCGCAGGCGGCGTCCCTGCGCGGTGACGCCAAGACTGCGCGTGGACTTGCCGCACGCGCCAAGACTCGTTTCGCCGTCGGTACACCCGGTTGGGTGAAGGCCGACGATATCGTCAGCGCCAAGCCGATGCCCGGCGAAAAGCGCGACTAGTTTCTCGTTACTCCGACATCTTTGTCAGAAGGATCAACCGATGCCGTTCCGCCGTCCCCTCGCCTCCACCCTGCTCGCGCTCGCTTTGTGTAGCGCGCCGCTCGCCGCGTCCGCGCAGACGTTCACCGCGCCACAGCGCGGCGAGATCGAAAGCATCGTCAAGAACTACCTGCTGACCCACCCGGAAATCCTCGAAGAGGTGTCGGCCGAACTCGGCAAGCGGCAGGCCAAGGCGGAAGCCGAGAAACATGCAGCGGCTGTCGCGACCAACGCGCAAACTATCTTCAATTCGCCGCGCGGCGTGACGCTCGGCAACCGCAACGGCGACGTCAATCTGGTTGAGTTCTTCGACTACAACTGCGGCTACTGCAAACATGCGATGGCCGACATGCTGGCCTTGATGAAAGCCGATCCAAAGCTGCGCGTGGTGCTGAAGGAATTCCCGGTGCTCGGACAGGGCTCGGTGGAAGCCGCGCAAGTCGCTGTCGCGGTGCGGATGCAGGACCCCGACGGCAAGAAGTATCTCGACTTTCACCAGAAGCTGCTCGGCGGCCGCGGCCAGGCTGACAAGGCGCGCGCGATGGCGGCAGCCAAGGACGCTGGCCTCGACATGGCGAAAATCGAGAAGGACATGACCAGTCCGGAAGTCCGTGCCACCCTTGAGGAGAACTTCAAGCTCGCGGAATCGATGGGGATGAACGGAACGCCGAGCTATGTCGTCGGCAAGCAGGTCGTGGTCGGTGCGGTCGGTCTCGACGCTCTCAAGGAGAAGGTCGCCCAGGCCCGCTGCGGCAAGGCGTCCTGCTGACCGGTCCGGTGGTCCCGTCTCTCCTGGAAAACGGCTGAGTCCGCTTCAAGGGCCGACTCAGCCGCCCGCCACGTGACCGGACGCTTCGAATAGCTATTCATTCCACCGGGAAAAGTTGCTTTTCCTTAGCTAAATGAAGCATTTGGGTGGATTGGCCGAGGCTTGACCCTTCCCCTCGCGGTTCGGGTTACCTATAAACGCCGGGGAAAGGCGCGCATACCCGCCGCCTTCGGATTGCCGCGGATCAAGTATGGCGAGAACAGTTTACGTGCTCAACGGCCCGAACCTGAACCTGCTCGGGACCCGTGAACCGGAGACCTACGGCCAGGCCCGGCTTGCCGACGTCGAACGGCTGTGCAGCGAGACCGCCGCCCATTACGGCCTTCAGGCGGATTGCCGGCAATCCAACTCCGAAGGCGAATTGATTGACTTCATCCATGAAGCCCACGCCAAGCAGGCGGCCGGCATCGTGCTCAACGCCGGCGGCTATTCCCACACCTCGATTGCGCTCCACGACGCGCTGACGGCGGTGAAAATCCCCACCGTTGAGGTCCACGTCACCAACATTTATGCTCGCGAGGATTTTCGTCACCATTCGTTCATCGCCAAGGCGGCGTTCGCGACCTTGTGCGGTTTCGGCATCGATGGCTACCGGCTCGCGATCAGCGGCCTCGCGGCCAAGATCGGCGCCACGGCGAAAGCGTGACCCATCCTCTATCTCAGTCCAGCTCAAAAGTTTCGGAACACAGCATGGCCCGCCAGCCTGAAGATTCATCCTCATCGAAGTCAGCATCGGTCAACGACAGCGAATTGATCCGCGAACTTGCGACCCTGCTCGATGAAACAAATCTGACCGAGATCGAGATCGAGCGTTCCGGCCTGCGCGTACGCGTGGCGCGCAACGTCAGCATTGCCGCTGCCGTCCCGGCGATTGCGCAGCCTGTCGCGTCGGCACCGGTTGCAGCGGCTCCCGCCGGCGGCTCCGACGTCAGCAAGCATCCCGGCGTGGTCCCCTCGCCGATGGTCGGCACCGCCTATTGGGCCTCCGAGCCCGGTGCCAAGCCGTTCATCGACATCGGCTCCAAGGTCAAGGTCGGCGACACGCTGATGATCATCGAAGCGATGAAAACGATGAACCAGATTCCGTCGCCGAAGGCCGGCACCGTGACGCAAATTCTCGTCGAGGACGGCCAGCCGGTCGAGTTCGGCGAGCCGCTCGTCATCATCGAATAACGACCGACGCCGGATCGAGATTTACCGTTTTGTCCACTCGCCTCGCTGCTTACTGATTAGGACGCCATGTTCGACAAGATCCTGATTGCCAATCGCGGTGAGATTGCCCTGCGCGTGCTGCGCGCCTGCAAGGAGTTGGGCATTGCGACCGTCGCGGTGCATTCGACCGCCGACGCCGAAGCGATGCATGTCCGTCTCGCAGACGAAAGCGTCTGCATCGGTCCGCCGCCGTCGAAAGACAGCTATCTGAATATCCCGAACCTTTTGGCGGCCTGCGAGATCACCGGCGCCGACGCCGTGCATCCCGGTTACGGCTTCCTCTCCGAGAACGCGCGCTTCGCCGAAATCCTTGCCGAGCACAATCTCGGCTTTATCGGCCCCAAGGCCGAGCATATCCGCCTGATGGGCGACAAGATCGAGGCCAAGCGCACCGCCAAGCGTCTCGGCATTCCCGTGGTGCCGGGCTCCGAGGGCGCGATCGAGTCCGCCGACGCGGCCATGGAGGTCGCCAAGGCGATCGGTTTCCCGGTGCTGGTCAAGGCAGCGGCCGGCGGCGGCGGGCGCGGCATGAAAGTGGCGCAGACCGCCGACGATCTGGCACTGGCAATCTCGACCGCCGGCAACGAAGCCAAGTCGGCGTTCGGCGATGCGTCGGTCTATCTCGAGAAGTATCTGCAGAAGCCGCGACACATCGAAATTCAGGTGCTGGGCGACGGTCGCGGCGGCGCTGTCCATCTTGGCGAGCGCGACTGTTCGTTGCAGCGGCGCCATCAGAAGATCTGGGAAGAAGGCCCTTCCCCGGTGCTGACCGCGGCGGCGCGCGCAAGGATCGGCGAGACGTGTGCGAAGGCGATGCGCGAGATGCAGTATCTCGGCGTCGGCACCGTCGAATTCCTCTACGAAGATGGCGAATTCTACTTCATCGAAATGAATACCCGCATTCAGGTCGAGCATCCGGTGACCGAAGCGATCACCGGCATCGATCTGGTGCTCGAGCAGATTCGCGTGGCAAACGGTGGCGACCTGCCTGCAACGCAGGACCAGATCGCGATCAGCGGTCATGCCATCGAATGCCGCATCAATGCCGAGAACCCGGAGACGTTTCGTCCCTCCCCCGGCAGGATCCAGCGCTATCACCCGCCCGGCGGTCTCGGCGTCCGCATCGATTCCGCCGTGTATCAAGGCTACACCATCCCGCCCTATTACGACTCGCTTGTCGGCAAGCTGATCGTTCACGGCAAGACCCGCGCCGAATGCCTGATGCGTTTGCGGCGTGCACTGGACGAGATCGTGGTGGACGGCATCGAAACCACGCTGCCGTTGTTCAGAGCTCTGGTTCGCGATCACGACATCATCGACGGCGATTATCACATCCACTGGCTGGAGCAGTATCTGTCCGGCGTGGATCGCGGCCGGTAACCGCCACGATGCGCCGTTCGAAGCTCATGTTTCGATGGCATGGAACCAAACAACTTTTCGCGCCTTATATCCCATCGCCTAAAAGGATTCGGGACGGGGCTTGGATTTGGGGCTCTCAAAACACTTCGATGTTTCAAGCGCGGCACGATGCAGGTAGTTGCTGACGCGATACGCCGACGCGTACCCGTGCAGGTATTGCTGCTGACGGCCGGCTTTCTCGTGCTCGTCGCCATCAGCGCCGCATCGATCGTGTTCGTCGATCGGGCCCGCGAAGACAGTTCGCTGGTGGTCCACACCGTCGAGGTCGAAAACCAGATCGCCGCCGTGCTGCTCGAATTGCGCCGCGCCGAAAGCGCCGGGCGCGGTTACTTGTTGACCTCCGAGTTGCGCTTCCTGAATCAGCATGACACCGCGCTCGCCAATATCCTCGGCAATGTCCGCCGCCTTCGCGAATTGACGCTGGACAATCCGGTGCAGACCCGCAACAGCGATGCTTTGCAAGCCGCCGTCGAAACACGCCTGAACGAATTCCGCGAAACCGTCGCATTCGCCGCGCGCAAGGACCAGCAAGGCGGTATCGCCCAGCTTCGTGCGGCGGCATCCGAGGACACCGTCCATCGCATCACCGAGATCAGCAATGCGATGCGGCGCGAGGAGGATCGCCTGTTCGCGGCGCGCACCGTCTCCGCCGATCGCAGCCAGCAATGGGCTTCGATGGTGACCATCGCCGGATCCGGTCTCGTCGTCGCATTGGCCGCGTTCTCGATTTTTCTGGTGCGGCGTTCGTCACGCGCGCGCGACGAAGCCGAGGCTCAGTTGCGTGACAACAATCTCAACCTTGAAGAAACCATAACCGAGCGCACGACGGATCTGCGCGAAGCCAATGAAGAAATTCAGCGCTTTGCCTATATCGTCAGCCACGACCTGCGCTCACCGCTGGTCAACATCATGGGGTTCACCAGCGAACTCGAGGAACTGCGCGGCGATATCTTCAAGCGCATCTCCTCGCTGAGCCATCCGAACGTCCCGGCGCCGGCTAACGACACCGAGCCAGCGGAGCCGCTGCTGGAATCCGAGGATGCGAAACTATCCGAAGATTTTAACGAAGCACTCGGCTTCATCAAATCCTCGATTGGCAAGATGGATCGATTGATCTCGGCCATCCTCCACCTCACCCGCGAGGGCCGTCGGGAGTTTCAGCCTGTCTCAGTCGATCTGCGCGAACTGATCGAAGGCATTGCTGGGACCGTTGCCCATCAGGCCGCCGAAGCCAACGCGGAAATCCGTGTTCAACCGCTGCCCATGATTGTCAGCGACCGTCTGGCGCTGGAGCAGATATTTTCAAACTTAATCGACAATGCATTAAAGTATCTGCGAACCGATGTTGCCGGCGACATCGCTATCAGCGGGCGCACAAAACTCGGTTTTGCGATTATCGAAGTCAGTGACAACGGGCGCGGCATCGACGCCAAGGATCATCAGCGGATTTTCGAACTGTTCCGGCGTGCCGGCCCACAAGATCGCCCCGGTCAAGGCATCGGGCTCGCCCACGTTCGCGCGCTGGTGCGGCGGCTCGGGGGCACCCTGTCGGTAACATCCGAGCTTGACGCGGGCAGCACATTTACAGTCACGTTGCCCATCAAGTGGGCGCTCGGGAGACAAGGCAAGACAACATGAGCAAACCCGTCACCATCATCATGATCGAAGACGACGAGGGCCATGCGCGCTTGATCGAGCGCAACATCCGCCGCTCCGGCGTCAATAATGACATCAGACCGTTCACCAACGGTACAGATGCCGTTCGTTACCTGTTCGGAACCGACGGATCGGGACTGGCGCACAAGGACGAAGCATTGTTGATATTGCTCGACCTCAATCTCCCGGACATGTCTGGTATCGATATACTTCGGCGCGTGAAAGAGAATGTGCATTTGAAGGCAACGCCGGTCGTCGTCCTGACCACGACCGACGATGCCCAGGAAATCAAGCGTTGCTATGACCTGGGTTGCAATGTCTACATAACCAAGCCCGTCAACTACGAGAGTTTCGCCAACGCCATCCGGCAACTCGGGTTGTTCTTCTCCGTCATTCAGGTTCCCCAAGCTGAGACATGAGCATCGATAAGCCCTGCCTTCTGTATATCGACGACGACGACGCGCTTGCGCGGCTGGTCGATCGCGGCCTGTCGCGTCTGGGGTTCGATGTCGTTCATGCCGGCAGCGGCGACGACGGCATCACGCGCATCAAGGCGGGCGGCATCGACGTGGTGGCGCTGGATCAGTACATGCCTGGCGCCGACGGGCTGGAAACGCTGGAGCGCATTCTCACGATTCCAAATCCTCCGCCGGTGGTGTTCGTCACCGCCTCGCAGGACAGTCAGATCGCCGTTACTGCGCTCAAGGCCGGCGCGGACGACTATCTGGTGAAGGACCTGCATGGCGATTTCATTTCGCTGCTGCATGTCGCCATCGAAAGCGCCATGCGACAGGCGCAAATTCGCAAGGCGCGCGACGACGCGGAAGCGGAAGTCCACGCTTCGCGGGATCGCTACGCAGCACTGGCAGCCGAGCGCGAGGTGCTGCTGCGCGAGGTCAATCATCGTGTCGGCAACAGCTTGCAGATCATCGCCTCGCTGTTGCACTTGCAGGCCAACTCCAGCGATGACGATGACGTCAAGGCGGCGCTGAGCAACGCCATGGGGCGCGTTGCGGCGGTGGCGCAAGTGCATCGTCGCCTCTACACCTCGCACGACCTCAACAGCGTGCTGCTCAACCAGTATCTCGAGGCGTTGCTGGAAGACCTGCGGCGTTCCGCCGAGGGCAACAGGATGTCGCGCCTGACGCTGACGGCGGAATCGATCGAGATCGATCCGGACCGCGCGGTCGCTATCGGCATCATCGTCAACGAACTGGTGATGAACGCCGTGAAATACGCCTATCCCGACAGTCCGGGACCGATCCACGTGCAGTTGATCGGCAGCGGTGACGAGTTGCAGTTGTCGGTCGCCGACGACGGCGTCGGCCTTCACGCCAAGGTCGATCCGCGCTCGACCGGCATGGGTCAGCGTATCGTCAGTGCGATGGCCTCGAAGCTCAACGCCTCGGCCGAGCGCGATCCGGCGCATGCCGGCACGCGGATCGTCCTGCGATTCCAGCGCCACAACGAACCGCCCGCCACCAAGGGCGTCTCCCCGGCGGATTAGAATTTGACGTATTGTCTGTTATCGTCCGCGCATGGCTTCGCGCGACTCTCAATCCTCTGAAATCACACCTGACGTTCTGCTGCGTGCCTACGCCTGCGGCATCTTCCCGATGGCGGAGAGCGCCGACGACCCGACATTGTTCTGGGTCGAACCCGAACAGCGCGGCATCATTCCGCTCGACCGGTTTCATATCGCGTCGCGGCTAGCGCGCACGGTGCGCGCCGACACCTTTACCGTCACCGTCGACCGCGCGTTCAAGGCGGTGATTGCCGGCTGCGCCGAGCCGCAGGCGCAGCGCGATGACACATGGATCAACCGGCGCATTCGCGATCTCTATGTTGGGTTGTTCGAACGCGGCCATTGTCACAGCGTCGAGGCGTGGGACGGCGACGATCTGGTCGGCGGACTTTACGGCGTCAGCCTTGGCGGGGCCTTCTTCGGCGAAAGCATGTTTCACCGGGCACGCGATGCGTCCAAGGTGGCGCTGGTGCATCTGGTGGCGCGGCTGATCGCAGGAGGTTACGTGCTGCTCGACACCCAGTTCGTGACGCCGCACCTGAAGACGTTCGGCGCCGTCGAAATTCCGCGCACGGTCTATCTGACACGGCTCGATGCGGCCTTGGGGCACACGGCCGATTTCGCGCATCTGCCGATCGAGCGTCCGATCACGGGCGCGGAAGCGCTGACGATCATCGCAGGAGCCACGCGCGAACGGCCGCGATAGATCGCAGCCCGGACCCTACCGCTGGAACGGCGGAAGCGGTGCTGGCGGCGGTGGTGCCGATGGCGGCGGCGGACGTCGCCTTTGCTCGCGCGGCGGCCGCTTCTGCTGGGTCGGCGCCGGCTTCGGCGCGGCGTCTGGTTGCGCCGCCACGATGGTGTTCTCCGGTCCTTTACAGTCGGTCAGCCAGATATCGTAGATCGGATGCTCGACGCCGTGCAGGCCGGGGCTCGCCGCGAACATCCAGCCGGAGAAAATCCGCTTCACCTCACCCTGCAGGGTGATCTCGTCGACCTCGACGAAAGCGTCGGTATTGGCGGCCTCGGTCGCCGGCCGCGTATAGCAGGCATCGGTCTTCACCCGCAGCGCGCCGAACTGCACCGTCTCGCCGATATCGGCATCGAAGCTGATGATGCGGCCGGTGATCTTGTCGAGGCCTGAGAAGGTGGCCTTCTTGTTGACGATCTTCTGCGCCGGCGGCTCGGTCACGACTTCGTCGCCCGGCTGCAACGTGGCGGGCGCCGGAGGCGCGGCGGCGGTGCCGTTGCGCGGCGGCTTCTGTCCGGCCGGTGCGTTCGGGGCTGCAGCCGGCGGCGCTATGGCCACGCCGGGCTGTTGCCCTTGAGGTGCCGCGGTTGAGCCCGGCGGCGGCTGAAGCGGTTGCGATTGGACGCGGCCGGGTGGCGGGACGCCCTGCCCCGGCGGCGGTGGACGCGTCGGCGTCGGCAACAGCCGACCACGCGGCAGGTCGGGCACCTCTTCGTCGTCATCGGACGGGAAAGCGCCTTGCGGCACGTTGCCCGGCGGACGCGGCGCTGGATCGGAGAAAATATTGCCAAGCTGCGCCGATGCCGGCGGCACCGGGGCGACCCACAGGGCGGCAGCAAGAGCTGCCAGGCTGACTATGCTCGTGGTGCGAAACATCTCTTGCGGCTTCAGTGGGCGAATCGGGCTCGCGACATTCTATCGGGTATTCCGCCGCTCGCAGGGCCCCGGTTAACACGCGGAATGAGGCGGGGAAAGGGCGGATGGTCGGCCGCGGGCGGCGCAGAGCGGGCCTGTTCCGCCACGGCTGGCATCGCTTCGGCAAAGCTGAGATAGTTCGGCAACGGCCTTCGTCGCCAGACGGGAACGGCCATCCACACAGCCGGAACACCGGTCTTGTGCAAATACACCAGGGAAGGACACGCCGCCCATGGCAGACGAGTTGCGTCTCGACGGAAAGGTTGCCCTGATCACCGGCGCGGCCGGCGAAATCGGAACGGCGACCATGCAATTGTTCGCAGCCAGAGGCGCACGCATCGTCGCGGTGGATCGCAACGAGGCACAGTTGCAGCGCGCGGTGGCGGCGCTACCGGCGGAGGCGCGCGTCCTCGCCGTCACCGCCGACGTCAGCCGCGAAGACGATGTCGCGGCCTACGTCCGCCGTACCGTTGAAGCCGCCGGCACCATCGACGTGTTCTTCAACAATGCCGGCATCGAAGGCGATATCGCACCGATTCAGGACTACAGCCTCGAAAGCTTTCGTCGTGTGCTGGACGTCAATGTCGTCGGCGTGTTCCTCGGCATCAAGCATGTGCTTCCGGTCATGCTGAAGGCCAACGCCGGCAGCATCGTCAACACAGCCTCGATCGCCGGACTGATCGGATCACCGCACATCGCGGTCTATAGCGCCAGCAAGCACGCCGTGATCGGCCTGACCAAGAGCGTGGCGATGGAGTGTTCGACGACGCGCGTGCGGGTCAATTGCGTCTGCCCCGGCCTGATCCAGAGCCGAATGCTGTCCGCGATCTTCGAGGGACGCAACCCGAACGCCCGCGCCGATTCCGAAAAGGTTCTTGCCCGGATCCCGGCGCACCGGCTTGGCCTCCCCGCCGAGGTGGCTCAGACCGTCGCCTTCCTCGCCTCCGATGCCGCAAGCTATGTCAGCGGTTCCGCTTACACCATAGATGGCGGTCGTACAGCAGGTTAGCAAACCTTGCTCATGTTTCACTTGATCCGATTTACATTCACCGAACGAGGACTTCCGAATGCCCGTGACGCTCGATCCGGACGCCGCCGCCGTTTTGCAGGCTTTTCGCGATGCCGGCCGCCCGCCTTACGAAACCCTGACGCCGCCGGAGGCGCGCGAGCTTTATCTGAAAGGCTGCGAAGCGGCGCGTCCCGAGACGCCGGAACTCGCGTCGGTGCGACCGCTCGACGCCACCGGTCCCAACGGCGCCATTCCCCTGCGGGTATATCGTCCGAAGACTCTGCGCGAAACCGACGGCCGCGCGCCCTGCCTCGTCTTCTATCACGGCGGCGGCTGGGTGATCGGTAACCTCGACTCTCACGACGCGGTCTGCCGCACCCTGGCTCACGAAGGGCAATTGCTGGTGATCGCGGTGGACTATCGCCTCAGTCCCGAACACAAATTTCCAGCCGCCGTGAACGACGCCATCGCAGCCGCACAATGGATTGCGGCGAATGCCGACAGCCTCGGCATCGACCCAGCGCGGCTGATGGTCGGCGGCGACAGCGCCGGCGGCAACCTCTCGGCCGTGGTGGCGCTCAACGCGCGCGAGCATGGACCGAAAATCGCCGGCCAGGTGCTGATCTATCCGGCGACCGACTTCCGCATGTCGCATCCCTCGCACAGCGAACCGGAGACCAGTTGCCTGCTCACCCATTCGGTGATCCGCTGGTTCCGCGACCAGTACTTCAACACGCTCGCCGATGGCGAAGGCTGGCAGGCGTCACCCGCGCGCGCCGAAACCCTCAAGGGTCAGCCGCCGGCTTATGTGCTGACCGCCGGCGCCGATCCGCTGCGCGACGAAGGCGACGAATACGCCGCCCGTCTGAAGGACGCCGGCGTCGCCGTGAAGCACGTCACCTATCCCGGCCAGTTTCACGGCTTCATCACCATGGGCAAGCTGTTGCCGAAAGCTGGTGTCGCGCTGACTGACATCGCCGCGTGGCTGCGAGCGCTGAACTAAAAACCTCACGCCGCGCGGGCAGCGCGCCGCAACGCCTGCGGCGGCTGCCCGAAGGCGCGAATGAAGGCGCGTCGCATCCGTTCGGGATCGCCGAAGCCGGTCGAGCGCGCCACATCCTCGATGCCTTCGCTGCCGGATTGCACCGCTTGCCGCGCCACCTCGATGCGCAGCCGCTCGATGGCCTTCGACGGCGTCATGCCTGTTTCCGCAACAAACGCGCGGGCGAAATGCCGCGAACTCATGCCGGCCTGTTCCGCCAGACATTCGACCGTCAGCGGTTGATCGAGATGCGCGCGTGCCCAGCCGAGCAGTTCGGCGAAACGCCCGGTCGGTGCCTTCAACTCGAGCAGCGACGAGAACTGCGACTGTCCGCCGGCGCGGCGATGATAGACGACTAGTTGCCGCGCAGTGGCGCGTGCCACCTCGTTGTTGAAATCCTCCGCCACCAGCGCGAGCGCGAGATCGATGCCGGCGGAAATCCCGGCCGAACTCCAGATGTTGCCGTCCTGAACATAGATACGGTCCGGCTCCAGCTTCACGTTCGGATAACGCGCCCGGAAATGGTTGGTGCGCCGCCAGTGCGTCGTTGCCCGTCGCCCGTCGAGCAAGCCCGCCTCGGCCAGCACATACGCGCCCGAGCAGATGCTGGCGATCCGGCAGCCGCGCCGCGCGGCCGCGCGGACGAAAGACAGCGTCGGCTTGCTCCGGATCGCGGCATCGACGCCGATGCCGCCGGCAATCAGCAGCGTATGAGCACCGGCGGCAGTCTTGAGGGAGCGCGCCAGCAGCGCCACGCCCGACGAACTTCGCACCTCGCCGGGAGTCGCGCTGACGATCTTGATCGGGGTCGGCGTCCGCGCGATCCGCGTCGCATGTTCGAACACCGAAATCGGCCCGGCGGCGTCGAGCAACTGAAAATCCGGAAAGACCAGGATGGCGATCATTTAGCCCTCATGTCTTGAAACGAGGGAAATATGCCATTTCGGACATCGTCTGACCATGGCAGATTTCACTCCACGATCGATCGCCACACGCGCGAAGGAGAATGCCATGTCGCAAACCATCAACATCGGATTCCTGCTGTTCCCGAAGGTCACGCAACTCGATTTCACCGGCCCGCTTCAGGTGCTGTCGCGATTGCCCGGCGCGAAGATCCATCTGGTCTGGAAGCGGATCGAGCCGGTGCCGAGCGATACGGTACTCACGCTGCAGCCGACCACGACATTCGCCGACTGTCCGCAACTCGACGTCATCTGCGTACCCGGCGGCTTCGGCACCGACGAACTTGTGGACGACGAGGAAACGCTCGACTTCCTGCGCCGGCAGGCCGCGGGCGCCAAGTATGTCACGTCGGTGTGTACCGGTGCGCTGGTGCTCGGCGCTGCGGGTCTGCTGCAGGGTTATCGCGCCACCACCTACTGGGCGGCGATCGACAACCTCACGGCGTTCGGCGCGACCCCGGTCAAGACGCGGGTTTGCGTCGATCGCAACCGCATCACCGGCGGCGGCGTCACCGCCGGAATCGACTTCGGATTGACGGTGGCTTCGGTGCTGGCCGATCAGAAGACGGCAGAGTCGATCCAGTTGATGCTGGAATACAATCCGCAACCGCCGTTCAATGCCGGATCGCCCGACACGGCACCTGCCGAGGTGCTCGCGATGCTGAACGAGAAAATTGCGCCGTCGGTCGCGCGTCGCCGGGAATCATCGCTGCGCGCGGCGGCCCGGCTCGGCATCACGTCCGAGCGTTCGTCAGCGGCGGAGTAGATCGACTGCCGGGCTTACTGGCCCGGCGTCCAGGCCTGATAATCGCCGGTTGCTTTCGGACGCCGGCCGCTGGCCAGCGTCGATCCGGTCGGCCGGTGCGCCAGCGGCGTGCCGGTGAGGTTCGGCTGATGCGGCTTCTGCCACTCGCGCGGCTGGTAGTTTTCCTTCGTCGGCGGCACGTCCACCGTGTGGTGAATCCAGCCGTGCCATTCGGGAGGAATGCGCGAGGCTTCGGCGTAGCCGTTGTAAATCACCCAGCGCCGCTCGAAGCCGAGCGTCGGGTCGATCTTGCCGTCACGGGTGCGATAGTAGCGGTTGCCGTCGGCATCCTCGCCGACCAGCTCGCCGAATCGCCAGGTCCACAACTGGGTCCCGAACGTCTGGCTATTCCACCACGTAAAGACCTTGAGCATAAACTGCTTCATTGCCGCATCCGTCTCGTATTGCACCGTTCGATGCCAGCCGGTTGATGCCACCTCACCGCTCGAATGTCCAGTTCGCCGCAGGTCCGTTCACCTTTCCGGGAACGAGGCGGTTTGTCGCCAATTTGGCGTAATTCGTTCATCGGCGGTACATCCCTCGCCCCGCAGCTTCGCATGACAGGAAGTTGGAACAAAAACGAGCACTTCCGGTTAAACGATCGAGTGCAGATGGAGAGCGTTATGAAACTGACAATCATTGGCGCGGTAGCGGCCCTTGCAGTCGCGATGCCGCTTGCGACAGCTACGCCCAGCATGGCGCAGTCCGGCGCATATGGCGGCGGTGCCATCGGCGGCGGAGGTGGCGGCGGCGGTCACGCCGGAGGTGGTGGTGGAGGCGGCGGCGGAGCAGCCATTGGCGGCGGAGGCCGCGGTGGCGGGTTCGGCAGCGCTTACGGCGGCGGTCGAGGTGGTGGCAGTCACATCGGCGGTGGCGGTCGTCCCAGCGGCGGCCACGCATGGCACGGCGGCGGTCGGCCGGGTGGATGGCATGGTGGCCATCATCATCGTCATCGTCGTGGCGGTTTCTGGCCGGGCTTTGGCACCGGCGTGATCATCGGCGGCGCCCTCGGCGCACCCTACGGCTACGGCTATGGATACGGTCCGGATTATTACTACGACGACGATTACTACGTCGATGCGCCGGCGGTGACGGTCGATCCAGGCTCCGTTGCCTACTGCAAGCAGCGGTTCAAGTCCTACAACGTGCGCACCGGCACCTATCTGGGCTACGACGGCAAACGTCATCCCTGTCCGTAAAGGTCACGGACAGCGATAGTCGGCGATCATCGAGGGGCGGCCCTTTGCAGAGGCCGCCCCTTTCGCATGTCCACGATCCGTTGACGGCTCAGGACCGCAACGCCATCGCGACGCCGCCGAGCGTGATGACCAGCGCACTGATCTCGCGCCAGCCCAGCGGCTCGTGCAGCATCGCCGCCGAGGCCAGCACGCCGACGACCGGCACCAGCAAGGTGCCGATCGAGGCCGTCGCCGCCGGCAACCGTTCCAGCGCAGCAAACCAGCAAACGTAGCAGAGGCAGAACTGGATCAGCGTCATGTAAACCAGCGACGCCCACCCGACGCCGGACAGCACCGCCACGTCCGGCCGTTCGAGGACAAGACCGGCGATGACCACCGGCACCGAGCCGAGCCACAATTGCCACGCCGCCAGCGACATCGGCGGCATGGCGAGCGGAAAGTGCTTGGTCAGCACGGTGCCGAGCGCGACGCACACCGTGCCCAGCAGGACGAAGGCGATGCCGGGCCATTTGTCGAGGCTTGCATCGATGCCGTTGCCGCCGATCAGCACCGCGATGCCGCTCATCGCAACGCCGAGCCAGATCAGCCGCATGATCGTCAGCCGCTCGCCGAGAATGGGCCACGCCAGCAGCGAGGCCCAGAGCGGCACCGACATCGTGAGAATGGCGGCCTCGCTGGCGTTGAGCCACAGCAACGCCAGTCCCATGCAGGCCACCCACGACGTAATCGTCAGGATCGACACCAGCAACAGCCGCAGCCACACATGACGCGGCACGCTGAGTTGCTGACGGCTCCACAATGCGAACACCGCCAGCGCCAACGCGCCTGCCGCAGCCGACAATCCGCGCGCCGACAGCGGCGGCCACTCCGTTAACAGGTGCTTCATCACCGGGAAGTTGATGCCCCACCCCACGGAGGTCGCGATCAGAAACGCGATGCCGAGTGATGAGGGGCTCGCAGTCGCGGATGACGGTCTGGGATCGCTCATACGGACAACATTCCATGGTCGCGCGCGGAAAAGCCACCCTGCCCGATCGGCCGGGACATTTCGGCTCAGGACCGCGTGGCCAGAACCACACCCGACAACGTCAGCACGAGCGCGGCGATCTGGATCGGGCCGATCGGCTCGTGCAACGCGATCGCCGATGCGACGACGCCGAATACCGGCACCGCCATGGTGCCGATCGCCGCCACCGATGCCGGCAATCGCTCGAGCGCGGCGAACCAGGCGACATAGGCGACGCAGAACTGGATGACGGTGCTATAGCCCAGCCCCCACCAGCCGATCTGTGTGACCGCTCCGAAATCCGCGGTTTCGATCGCAAAGCCGACCACACCGACCGGGAGACAGCCGACGCCGATCTGCCAGGTCGCGGATGCCATCGGCGGCAAGGTCAACGGCCACTTCTTCGACAGCACGGCGCCGAGCGCGAAAGCCATCGATCCGCCGAGCACCATGGCGAAGCCGCCGAGCTTTGCGTTGGTGACGTGGACGCCGTCGCCGCCCAGCAGGATCGTCAAGCCGCCGAAGGCGAGGACGATGGCCAGAACCCGCAGCAAGGTCGGCCGCTCGCCGAGAATCGGCCACGCCAGCAGCGACGCCCACACCGGCATCATGTAGGCCACCATCGAGGCTTCGCCCGCCGGCAGCCACAACAGTGCGATTCCCATCAGCGCCATCCAGCAGGTGACGTTGAGGAATGCGTAGAGGCACAGCCGCGGCCACATCTCGACGGGAACGCGCAGGCTCTGTCCGCGCGCCAGCACGAACGCCGCCAAAAACAGCGCACCCGCGATGCCGGTAACGCCGCGCAGGATCAGCGGCGGCAGCTCGCTGAGCAGATACTTGGTGACAGGCCAGTTGAGGCCCCACCCGATCGAGGTGGTGGCGAGGAAAAAGAGTCCCGCCGGCGTGATTCGAGACGTCGGGGCGGAGATATTGCGATTTGCCATGGGACCAGTGAATCGGTGAGTCGGCGGCACCATGCCCGCTCTTGAGGCATCCGACCATCGCCAAACCCGCATAACCGCTAGCGTAACGAAGCGAACTTCAACCTCGCGGTATGAGATGCAGAACGGCGTCGCCCCGAGTCGGCCGGACGCAAGCCCGTCACGACAAAAAAAACCTGCCCTGTGAACAGCGGGATCAGCGTGCTGGAGGGAGCGCCCGGCAAAGTTTTTTGGCTTCCGAATCCGCGTGGACTCACCGATACTTGAGCCCGATCAAGGGTGCTTGATGTCCCCTGGTTATCCCCCCTTTCCACCATATTTAGTATTTCATTGAGGAATGAATACTAATCCTTGACGGACCCAAGGGAGTTGCCTTAGCTTTTAATCCGCTCGGCGCGAATGTGTTTGTGTCACGCCGGGTCTCCCTCAAGGGTTCCAGATCGGACACTTCGTTCACCGGCCACGGTGGCGGGGCAACGGGGACATTTGCCTTCGCGACAAGGCATTCGAGGAAGTCAAAAAACGGGCCGAAACGGCTCAAATCGCAGTGTGGGGCGTTAGAGCATTATCGGTCACGGGGGATACCCTCCGTCCGCTCATGCTCCAGAGGACAACACGACCGGATCACCGGTCACGCTGCGGACCCAAGAGGTTCGCGAGGTTTCATCACCGGCGCCGCCTCGACGCGGTTTCGGTTCCAGAACGGGGCACGACAAGAATGCAGATCGAGCGACGCTATACCAAGGATGGTCAGTCTCCCTACGCGGACACCGAGTTTCGATTGACCACCAGCGAGATCCGCAACCCGGACGGATCGGTGGTGTTCCGGCTCGACAATGTCGAGGTGCCGGAGTTCTGGTCGCAGGTCGCCTCCGACGTGCTGGCGCAAAAGTATTTCCGCAAGGCCGGCGTCGCCGCGCGCCTCAAGAAGATCGAGGAAGAAACCGTGCCGTCGTGGCTGTGGCGTTCAGTGCCCGACACTGATGCGCTCGCCGCCCTGCCCGAGGCTGAGCGCTTCATCGGCGAGACCTCGTCGAAGCAGGTGTTCGATCGCCTCGCCGGCTGCTGGACTTATTGGGGCTGGAAGGGCGGTTGCTTCACCAGCGAAGACGACGCCCGTGCCTTCCACGATGAGTTGCGCTATATGCTGGCGCAGCAGATGGTCGCGCCGAACTCGCCGCAGTGGTTCAACACTGGCCTGCACTGGGCCTACGGCATCGACGGTCCCGGCCAGGGCCACTACTACGTCGACTTCAAGACCGGCAAGATGGTCAAGTCGAAGTCGGCCTATGAGCATCCGCAGCCGCACGCCTGCTTCATCCAGGGCATCGAGGACGACCTCGTCAACGAGGGCGGCATCATGGACCTGTGGGTGCGCGAGGCGCGCCTGTTCAAATATGGCTCCGGCACCGGCTCCAACTTCTCGCGCCTGCGCGGCGAGGGCGAACGCCTCTCCGGCGGTGGCCGCTCCTCGGGCCTGATGAGCTTCCTCAAGATCGGCGACCGCGCGGCGGGCGCCATCAAGAGCGGCGGCACCACGCGCCGCGCCGCCAAGATGGTGGTGGTCGACGCCGACCATCCGGACATCGAGACCTACATCGACTGGAAGGTGCGCGAGGAGCAGAAGGTCGCAGCCCTCGTCACCGGCTCCAAGATCAACCAGAAGCACCTCAAGGCGGTGATGCGCGCCTGCGTCAACTGCGAGGGCTCGGGCGACGACTGCTTCGTGCCGGAGAAGAACCCGGCGCTGCGCCGCGAGATCAAGCTCGCCCGCCGCGCGCTGGTGCCGGACAACTACATCAAGCGCGTCATCCAGTTCGCCAAGCAGGGCTACAAGGACATCGACTTCCCGATCTACGACACCGACTGGGATAGCGAGGCCTACCTCACCGTCTCCGGCCAGAACTCCAACAACTCGGTGTCGCTGAAGGACGACTTCCTCCGCGCGGTCGAGACCGACGGCGACTGGAATCTGATCGGCCGTACCACCGGCAAGGTGACCAAGACGCTGAAGGCGCGCGACCTGTGGGAGAAGATCGGCCATGCCGCCTGGGCTTCCGCCGATCCCGGCCTGCACTTCAACACCACGATGAACGACTGGCACACCTGCAAGGCGTCCGGCGACATCCGCGCGTCGAATCCGTGCTCGGAATACATGTTCCTCGACGACACCGCGTGCAATCTGGCGTCCGCCAACCTGCTGACCTTCTACAGCACCGAGACGCGCCAGTTCGACACCCACGCCTACGAACACCTGTGCCGCTTGTGGACCGTGGTGCTCGAAATCTCCGTGATGATGGCGCAGTTCCCCTCGAAGCAGATCGCGGAATTGTCCTACGAATTCCGCACGCTCGGTCTCGGCTTCGCCAACATCGGCGGCCTGCTGATGACGATGGGCCTGTCCTATGACTCGAACGAGGGCCGCGCGCTGTGCGGCGCGCTGACCGCGGTGATGACCGGCGTGTCCTATGCGACGTCGGCGGAAATGGCCAAGGAGCTCGGCCCCTTCCCCGGCTACAAGAAGAACGCCGCTCACATGCTGCGGGTGATCCGCAATCATCGCCGCGCCGCGCATGGCGAGTCCCGCGGCTATGAATCGCTCGCGGTCAATCCGGTGCCGCTCGATCACGCCTCCTGCCCGCAGGCCGACATCGTCGAGCGCGCCAAGCTCGCATGGGACAACGCGCTCAGCCTCGGCGAACAGCACGGCTATCGCAACGCCCAGACCACGGTGGTGGCGCCGACCGGCACCATCGGCCTGGTGATGGATTGCGACACCACCGGCATCGAGCCGGACTTTGCGCTGGTGAAATTCAAGAAGCTCGCCGGCGGCGGCTACTGGAAGATCATCAACCGCGCGGTGCCGGAAGCGCTGCGCCGGCTCGGCTATCGCGAAAGCGAGATCGCCGAGATCGAAGCCTATGCGGTGGGTCACGGTTCGCTGTCCAACGCACCGGGCGTCAACGCCTCGACGCTCAAGACCAAGGGCTTCACAGACGAAGCGCTGGCCAAGATCGAAAAGGCGCTGCCGACGGCATTCGACATCAAGTTCGCCTTCAACAAGTGGACGCTGGGCGAGGACTTCATCCTTGCCAACCTCAACGTCGATGCCGAACAGCTCAATGCGCCCGGCTTTGACCTGCTCGCGGCCATCGGCTTCACCAAGGCCGAGATCGAGGCCGCGAACGTTCACATCTGCGGCGCGATGACGGTGGAAGGCGCACCGCACCTCAAGGCCGAACACTACGCGGTGTTCGACTGCGCCAATCCGTGCGGCAAGGTCGGCAAGCGTTATCTCTCGGTCGAGAGCCACATCCGCATGATGGCGGCGTCGCAGCCGTTCATCTCGGGCGCGATCTCCAAGACCATCAACATGCCGAACGACGCCACGGTGGAGGACTGCAAGTCCGCTTACCTGCTGTCGTGGAAGCTCGCGCTGAAGGCCAACGCGCTCTATCGCGACGGCTCGAAGCTGTCGCAGCCGCTCAACTCGCAACTCATCGCCGATGACGACGACGAGGACGACGCGCTGGAGACGCTGCTCGACAAGCCGATGGCGGCGCGCACCACGCAGGTCGCGGAGAAAGTCGTCGAGAAGCTGGTGGAGCGCATCGTCGTGCTGCGCGAGCGCGAGAAGATGCCGGATCGCCGCAAGGGCTACACCCAGAAGGCCGTGGTCGGCGGCCACAAGGTCTATGTCCGCACCGGCGAATACGACGACGGCCGGCTCGGCGAAATCTTCATCGACATGCACAAGGAAGGCGCAGCGCTGCGCTCCTTCATCAACAACTTCGCCATCGCCGTGTCGCTCGGCCTGCAATACGGCGTGCCGCTGGAAGAGTATGTCGACGCCTTCACCTTCACCCGCTTCGAGCCCGCCGGCCCGGTGCAGGGCAACGACTCGATCAAGTACGCGACCTCGATCCTCGACTACGTGTTCCGCGAACTCGCGGTGAGCTACATGGGCCGCTACGACCTCGCCCATGTCGATCCGAGCGAGACCGGCTTCGACGCGCTCGGCAAGGGCGTCGCCGAAGGCAAGACGCCGGAAGGCGCCCCGCCGCCGGCGATGAAGTACCTGTCGAAGGGCCTCACCCGCTCGCGCACCGACAATCTGGTGATGATGCGCGCGGCTCCTGCCTCTCACGAAGGCGGCGCGCACGAGGGTCAGGGAGGCGGCGCCAAGGTCACCGCCCTCGCCGCTCATGGCGCAAGCGCCACCGCACTAAAAGCCGAACTGGTCGAGCCGCAACTCTCGCCCACCGAAAAGCTCGAAGCGCAAGCCTGGAGCAAAGCCGGCACCGCCGCCGCAACCGCCGCGCCGACCAAAGCCGAACGCCGCGCCGAAGCGAAAGCCAAAGGCTATGAGGGCGAGATGTGCTCCGAATGCGGCAACTTCACCTTGGTCCGCAACGGCACCTGCATGAAGTGCGATACGTGCGGATCGACGACGGGGTGCAGTTGACCCAACAGCAACTGCGCCGCAAAAGAGCAATGTTTTCCGAAAGGGGCGGCCACTGGTCGTCCCTTTTTCATTTGGAACAAATGCCATGCCAAAGATCGTCTATCTCGATAGTTCTGATTTCTCTGACTTATCTGCTTTGGAATCCAATCTCTCTTCAGAGAATCACGAACTGCTTCAGATCGTTCGCTCTAACGCCAGCAATGGACAAGCATCCTTCGTTCTATCCGGAATCCATTTATCGGAAGCGGTACATGCAACTAACGATCTCGCTCATAAGGAAGCTGCGATACGCCGGGCCAGGCTTATGCATGAATTGTGCTCGCCCAAATTTTTTCTGCGTCTACCGAATGAAATAATGTCGCTAGAAATAGCGAAGGCCGTAAATGGTGCCACAGACGCAAAGTTATCGACCAATGAGCTTTTCTCTAAAGAATCTGAGTGGTTCGGCATCTCCTTGGAGTTGGACTTCAGCCAAAAACGGCAAAAAATGATGGCTCGTTTTGACGAGCACATCTCTTTTCTTCCCCGAGCAGAAAGGCGAAAACTGAGGTCAGATTGGAAGTTAAGCAAAGCCAGTGGTCGCGAAAATTGGCGAAAACTAGCAGACGGTCATACAGAGCCTCTGTCCAATGAGTTTCCGTTTAGTCTCTTTAACAGGCAGTTTATAATCGAATGGATTACAGGTCACAGATCAGACGAAGAATTTTCTAAAACCCTATATTCGATAATGAACAACCCTCTCGGGTTAGTTGAAAGTGTCCTAGACCTTACTGAGGAGCGCCATACGATCTACACTCTCCTTAGGAGCCGGGGCAAAGAAATGCAGACCCGTATGGACACTCGACTCCAAGAAACAGGAACGCGGATTTATGATCTCATCTGTGCTCAGCCTGATATCAATATCTCAAAATTTTTTCGGAACGCACTACCGAAAGCTCGGCTTTGTAGAGAAATCGTCTCTTTACATTCGGACATAGAAGCAGATGGTTATTCTGACCAACAGATCACTCAAATAGTGGCTGCCTGCCCAGCAGTCTCGGCCTTCTTGAATATGTACGTCGCCTATTATTTCTCACGCATAAATTCGATGCTCCAACGGCTTAAAAGCGGCAACAAAGCTCCGCCTTCTCGAAATCCAAGTGACTTTGGCGATATGATGCATGCAGTATATGCGCCCTATTGCGATTTTTTTCGATGCGATGCGTTTTTCTCATCTCTCTTAAAACAAGACTTCGACCTCCGATCTCGTATAGTTGATCGGCGTCAACTAGCGGAGTCTTGTTCCGTCATCACAGCTTAATAAACGCTCGTCGCGCCCACGATCAGCATGCCGTTGGCCAAGTGTTCGTGCCTCACACCCCTTCTTCCCGCTCCGCCATCGACCGCTGCCCGCCCTCCGCGTTCCCGGAACGCGTGGCTTGTGCTCCGCCCTCGAAAATATCCTGCACGAGCCCGAGTTTTCCGAGGCCACGAATGATCAGGCCGGTGATGTCGATTTCGTACCAGGCGCGCGAGATGGAGGCGTCGCGGGGGAAGCGGTGATGGTTGTTGTGCAGGCCTTCGCCCAGCGTGAGGATCGACACCACGAATTGCTTGGTGGTGATCGTCCTCCGACACCGCCGTACGGGTCAGCCCTTGGCGAAAGTCATCCCACGTACCTTCACCCGCACGTCCACACCGCCCCGATCGGCGTTTGCGTCCAGCATGGGCCGAAACTGCCGCCGTTGTAGCGGCCGCGCGAGAAACCGGGCTGGCCGGGATAGCGCAACTGGCCGTCCCAGAAATTGTAGTAGCGCGGCGTCGGGCCGATGTACCAGTGGCGCTTCTTGCGGCGCGCGTTGCGCAGCACGGACGCTTCCTGCTTGAACAGCGGCGCGGCGTTGTTCAGCGGCTGCTGATAACCCGGCAGGAAGCCGTAGTGATGCGGGCGCAGCGTGTGCTTCTTGTGACGCGGCCCGGCCACCGCCGCGGTGGCGGCCAGCGCGAGAACAACGACAATCGACAGGCTTATGAATCGCGACATGGGCCGACCCTAGACGGACCATTGCCGCGACACCACTCAAATTGAAGCGAATACGCGCCAATGCATCGCGTCATCCGCGCGCACCCGGCTCCGCGCATTCAATGCGGCCGCGCGCGCGTCGCCGCTGTATGCCCCACCCTTCCCGTCAGCCGGAAGAACATGTTGGAGGTCACCTGCACGTCGGGGCTTGCGAGATGCGCCTCCAGCGCGGCCATGTCGCGCTCAAGATCGGCGCGCGTCATCAACCCGGCATCGATCAGTCGTTCGCGCGCGGTGGCGATCAGGTTGCGCGGCGCCATGCGCCGCTCGTGATCCGGTGCAAACACATGCACGATGGCATCGACGACGATGTCGCTGACGCCCGCCTCGCGAAACAGCCGATGCATGTGGCGGCCGGCCGCAAGGTCGATGCCCTGCATCCGCGCGTAGGCCGAATAGGCCTCCAGCAGCCGCGTCCATGCCGGCAATGGCGGATCGCAACACTCGGGCAGATAATCGGCCTCGAAACTTGCGACCCAACCGCCGGGGCGCACCAGCGCCACCGCCTCGCGCACGATCCGCGCGGGCTCCGGCACGTTGACCAGCAACAGCCGCATGTGCACGCCGTCGAACGATGCGCGCGGCAAGCCGGTCGCGTAGGCATCGCCTTCGCGCACCTCGACCTGCGGCAATCCTTGCGTGGCAACGAAGCCCCGCGCAAGTTCGACGAAACGATCGCTGCGATCGATGCCGAGTACCGATCCGGTTTTTCCGACGCGTTCGGCGAGAAGATGCAGCGCACCGCCGGGGCCGCAGCCGAGATCGACGACGTTTTCGCCGCGCTCGATTCCGATGCGGTCGAGTTGCGTCTCGGAGTCCGACGCCAGCGTGACGATCTGGCGCGTCAGACGTGCCACCTCGGCGTCCGCGCGTCCGAGCAGATAGTTGTCGGCCTCCGTCATGGCGCCTCCCGATGTGCGTGCTGTTGGTCGCCGCGTTTATCGCGTCGTAACCGCCAACTGCGGCGAGAATGTCCCCGGCCTTTGCACAGTCCGATGCACGACAGCGCCATCACCCATGCGTTGCCCCTCTTGCAATGCGTCCGATCTTCGCCACCTGTTGGGAACCAACCCACATCCATTCCCCGGAGCCCCGCATGACCGACGCCCCCTATACGCCGCCCAAAGTCTGGACCTGGAACAAGGAGAACGGCGGCAAGTTCGCGTCGATCAATCGCCCCGTCGCCGGCCCCACGCACGAGAAGGCGCTGCCGCTCGGCAAGCATCCGCTGCAACTTTATTCGCTGGCGACGCCGAACGGCCAGAAGGCCACCATCATGCTGGAGGAACTGCTGGCTGCCGGCCACAAGGGCGCGGAATACGACGCCTGGCTGATCAAGATCGGCGACGGCGAGCAGTTTTCGTCCGGCTTCGTCGACGTCAATCCGAACTCGAAGATCCCGGCGCTGCTGGATCGCAGCAACCCCGACAAACCGATCCGCGTGTTCGAGTCCGGCGCGATCCTGCTCCATCTCGCGGAGAAATTCGGCGCGTTCGTTCCAAAGGATGCCGCCGGGCGCGCGGAGTGCCTGTCGTGGCTGTTCTGGCAGATGGGCAGCGGGCCGTATCTCGGCGGCGGCTTCGGCCATTTCTATGCTTACGCACCGACCAAGATCGAATACGCCATCGATCGTTTCGCCATGGAGGTGAAGCGGCAACTCGACGTGCTCGACCGCCGCCTGGCCGAGAGCGAATACATCGCCGGCAAGGATTACACGATTGCCGATATCGCGATCTGGCCGTGGTACGGCGGGTTGGCGAAGGGCGTGATCTACGGCGATTCCGGGACCTTCCTCGACGTCGCGAGCTACAGGAACGTCCAGCGCTGGACCGCGCAGATCGCGGCGCGGCCGGCGGTGAAGCGCGGCCGCATCGTCAACCGCGTCTCCGGCGACCCGGCGCAGCAGTTGCACGAGCGCCACGACGCCAGCGATTTTGAGACGAAGACGCAGGACAAGCTGGAAGCGGCGAAGTAATCGCGGCGCATCCGGTCAAACAAAAGCCCCGCTCGCGCGGGGCTTTTGCATTTTGCGTCGAGCTTCGCGTGAGGCGCGTCAGCTTCCCATGCACTTCTTGACGTAGCTGCTTTTCGCAGCGCCGGAGAGCGGCTTGCCTTCCGCGCTCTTGGCGTTGGTCTCGCAGCACTTCTTCATGAAACTGGTCTTGGCGGCGCCGGCGAGCGGCTTGCCGTCGGCGCTGACGGCGTTGCAGGACTGCGCCAGGGCAGGCCCGGCGGCAAACATGGTCAACACGGCAATCAAAGACAGGCTTTTCATGGTAGTCTCCCAAGGATTGGACGTTCAGCGTACCTGAACCCATCGCACTGACAACGCCCCAAACCAAAAATTGTTTGCTTGTATTTGGCCTGCATGGAGGACGAATCGGCTGAATAACCGGCCGGCGCAACCCTGCTGTGCTCCCGCGCCGTTTTACTTCGCATCCGCCAGCCCCTAAACGACGGCACATGTCGAAAGCGCCGTCCGATCCCCGCCTTGTCGGGTTCCTGCTCCTTGCCACCACCATTCTCGCCTGGGGCCTGAACTGGCCGGCGATCAAAGTGCTGTTGCTGGAATGGCCGCCGTTTTTCTCGCGCGGCGTGGCCGGCGTCGCGGCGGCGGTGCTGCTCGCGGGCATCGCGGTGTGGCGCGGCGAGAGCCTCGCGGTCCCGTCCCGCTTCTGGCCCCGCCTCGGCTTCGCCGCCTTCACCAACGTGTTCGCCTGGATGGGCTTCGGCACGCTGGCGATGAAGTACCTGCCGATCAGCGAAGCGGCGCTGCTCGCCTACACCATGCCGATCTGGACCATGCTGTTCGCCTGGCCGGTGCTCGGCGAGCGGCCGACCTTGCGCGGCGTCGCGGCACTGGTACTGGCGTTCGCCGGCCTCGCGGTGTTGTTCAGCGGGCAGAGCCTCGCCTTCGACGAGACCAAGCTGATCGGCGTGGTGACGGCGCTGGGTTGCGCCATCCTGTTCGCCTTCGGCAGCGTCACGGCACGGACGCCGATCCCGCTGGGGCGGTTCGGGCTGGTGGCCTGGCAACTGATGCTCGGTTGCTTGCCGATGATCGTGATCGGGTTCGCCTTCGAGCACCCGGATGTCGGCGCGCTGTCGCCGCGCGGCTGGGCGCTGATGCTCTACATGACGCTGGGGCCGATGGCGATCGCCTACGTCACCTGGTTCGGCGCGCTGAGCCGCCTCAAGCCGGCCGCAGCCACCACCGGATCGCTCGGCGTGCCGGTCGTCGGCGTCTGCTCCGGCGCGCTGTTTCTGGGCGATCCGTTCGGCGCGCGTGAAATCATCTCGCTGGTGCTGACGCTGGCCGGCGTCGCGCTGGCGCTGCGCCGCGAGCCGCCGCTGGTGGAGTGACGCAGCCGCTTACGCCGGCTCGATCAGCCTCAGGACCGCGGAGAGCTGCAGACTGCGCTTGCCCGCAAGCGCCGTCGCTTCCAGATCCGCACCCTTCGCGTCATAACGGCCGGAAAAGCCAATGCCGACTTCGTGGCCGCCGAACACGGGGACCTGCCCGCGCGACGGCGTATGCTCCCGGTTGACGATCTCGCCTTTCCAGCGGCCATCGGCGCAGGAATACGCGCCGAGGTAATAGAAGAACGCGTCGCCGCCGAGGATGCGACCGTCGTGCAGTATCATGATGCCGGACAAACCGCCGCCGATGCTGTCGAGCGCCTGAATGTGAATCGAGTAGAGACCGTTGACGATATCGCCGTCGCGCCGTGCCACCGGCGCGGGGACGATCCGATCGTCGATCGGCGTCATCACCGACCAGAACTGCGCACCGGGCATCGTCTCGGCACTGCCCTCGAAGCGGACAATGCCGTCGCGCTCGCTGCCGCGCGCCTGAAGCGTGGCGATATCCTTGCCCAGCAACGGCTGGTAACTGGGGTCGAAGTTGTGGCGCTCGGTGATGATCTCGGCGACGATCTCGCCGTCGCTTTCCCGATAGGTGCCGGTATGCGCGAAACCGGAATTGCCGCCGAGCAGCTTGCCGGCGTCGGCGTGCATCACGCTGCGGCCGATCGCATCGCCAATGCCATACTCGCAGCTATAGAGTCCTCGCAGCACCGAGCCATCCCCTCGCCGCTTCCGGCCGGATCGGCCGATATCGTCTTGTCCCGAAATGTCCCTGTCACAGGTCCGCGCGGCGAGGCAAGAGAATTTCCGCAACGTCCCCGGTCACGTCGCCGCAGACCTACGGCCATCGCTTTCGTCGCGACGGCAAGGACCGCGGATGGTCCCGATCACAACACGTTCACGAAACGACTCCATTTCGTTCCAAAAGAACGAATCGCGCGCGCTGCAAATCACGCGAAACATCCTTTAACAAAGCGTTTCAACGCGGATTGTCGCGCAGCCAGTTGAGCATCGCGGCGTTGATCTCGCGCGGATAGCAATGGCTCAGATCGTCGATCTCGCCAAAGCCGACATCGGCGCCGGCGCCCGCGAGTGCCTCGACGGCGCGGCGCGCGACCTCGACGGGAAACATCCAGTCGCGTGCGCCGTGGGTGATCCGGATCGGCAATCCGTCGAGCCGCGCCGCATCGGCCATCGTCGCCATCATCGGATGAAAGGTCGCCGCCACCGGCGCGAGATGCGTGAACCGCGATCCGGCCTCCAGCCCGCTGACATAACAGAAAGTGCCGCCGTCGCTCATGCCGGTCAGCAGCAGCCGCGCCGCATCGACACGCCAACGCGCAGCGACCTCGTCGAGAATGCGATGCAGGTTCGGCGTGTCGGTGTCGTCGCCCATCAACGCCCATGTCCGTCCCGTCGCCGTCGGCGCGACAACGATGGCCTCGAAACTCCGCGCGTCGCGCAACCAGCTCCACAGAAACGCGCGGCCGTGACCGTTGCCGCCGTGCAGCGCCATCACCAGCGGCAACGGCCGTTCGGATGAATAGCTTTCCGGCACGTAGAGCGAATAGCCGCCACGACTGCCGCGCTCATTATCGAAATGCATCACGCCGGTCTCTCCGTCGCGCGGCGGCTGCGCGGCACACGCGACGATGTCGGCATCGCCGCGCAGCGATGCATCGAGGTAGAAGCTGTTCACCACGGGATCGCGTGATGCGAGCGGATACAGCGCGTCCAGCGCGCGCGGCAGAAACCGCAGCGCGCCATAGATCGCATAGAGATCGTCGCCATTGGCCAGCGCCGTGCGCATGCCGTCGAATGCCGACAGCGCCAGACGCGCCGAAGCGGCGGCCGGCCCGTCTTCGCCATCGACGCCATGCAATGCCTCGCGCAACGCGTCGTCCGGGGTGCCGATGGCGGCGAACATCTGATCGAACGTCATCGGATCGAGATGCCGCGCGACGAATTCCAGCACCGTCAACGCCCGCAACAGGGGCGGCAGGATCGTGGCGGTGTCGCGCATCGTGCACCTACTCCCGAATTTCTTCGGGACTGTAACCGATCCGCTTGAGCGATACAGCGCTGCGCTTATGTGCCCAGGCTCAAGCCCGTATAGTTCTCGGCAAGGCTCGTCTGCGCCGCCCTTGAACCCGAGAGGTAATCGAAATCGGCGCGCTGGATGCGGCGACCGAAAGCGCCGGTCTCCGGGAAGGTGTGCAGCAGCGAGGTCATCCACCACGAGAAGCGTTCGGCCTTCCAGATCCGCCCCAGCGCCTTCTTCGAATAACCGTCGAGCCCGGCGGGCGACTTCTCTGCGTAGAACTCGGTCAACGCTTCGCCCAGCATCGCCACATCGCTGACCGCGAGATTGAGCCCCTTCGCGCCGGTCGGCGGCACGATGTGGGCGGCATCGCCGGCGAGGAACAGCGCACCGAACCGCAGCGGTTCGGCGACGAAACTGCGGAGCGGCGCGATGGATTTTTCAATCGACGGCCCAGTGTGCAGGCTCTCGGCCGCCGCCGGATTGATCCGCCGCCGCAACTCGTCCCAGAAACGGTCGTCGGACCAGTCCTCGGCGCGTTCGCCTTCCGGCACCTGTACGTAGTAGCGGCTGCGCGTCGGCGAACGCATTGAGCACAGCGCGAAGCCGCGCTCATGATGCGCGTAGATCAGCTCATCCGACACCGGCGGCCGATCGACCATGATGCCGAGCCAGCCGAACGGATAATGCCGGTCGAACAGGTTCAGTGCCTTCTCGGGAATGCTGGCGCGCGACACGCCATGAAAACCATCGCAGCCCGCGATGAAGTCGCAATCGAGGCTGTGGGTCGCGCCGTCCTTGCGCCATGTCACGCGCGGGTGCGCGCCGTCGAAGTCGTGCAGCGCGACGTCCTCGGCTTCATAGATCGTGGTCAAACCCGAAGCTTTGCGCGCATCCATCAGGTCGTGCGTTACCTCGGTCTGGCCGTAGACAGTGACGTGGCGGCCGACCAGTCCGGTGAAGTCGATGTGCTGGATATCGCCGTCGAAACACAGATCGACGCCGTGATGGATCAGGCCCTCGGCATGCATCCGCGCGCCCAGCCCCAGCTTGTCGAGCAGATCGGCCGTGCCTTGCTCCAGCACGCCGGCGCGAATGCGCGACAGCACGTAGTCGCCGCTCTTGCGTTCGAGAATGACGTTGTCGATGCCGGCTTTCTCGAGCAGGCGTCCCAGCATTAGGCCGGCCGGGCCAGCCCCAATGATCGCGACCTGCGTGCGCATGACAATCCTCCCCGGCTCGCTTCCCTATTCACGCATGATGTTGATCGGACGCGGCCGCGCTGCCAATGGACAGAACCGGCAAACGAGGGGATAATTCGAACATCGAGGAGACGATGTCGGCCATCCCCACTTACGCGCTGTATGGCGAGCAGGGCTACGATACCAGCCCAGACTGGCTGCATTGGGAAACCGTGCTGTCGCGCTCGCGACTCCATGGCTTTCGCATCGCCCCGCATCGCCACGAACAGTTCTTCCAGATTCTGCACCTGACCGGCGGCACCGCCGAAGTCACCATGGACAACGTCATCGAACGCATCGGACCGCCGGCGCTGATCGCGATCCCGGCCCTGCCGGTGCACGGCTACGTCTTCTCGCCGGACGTCGAGGGCGTGGTGGTGACACTGTTCGAGCGCGACGTCCGCGAGGCGCTGGCGCCCGCGCCCGAGGTCGATACCTGTTTGCGGCGGCCGCACATCCTTCACGGCGAGAGCGCAGAGATCGTGCAGGCCGGACACGAGATCGCGGCGCTGATTGCGGAAGCCGACCTGCGCGCGCCGGGCCGTGCCATCGCGATGCGCGCGCGGATCGGCTCGACCCTTGCGGCGATCTATCGCGCGGTGCTCGCCACCACCGAGCCCGCGCAATCGAGCGGCGGACGCGCGCAGCGTCACGCACAAGCGTTTCATCAACTGGTGGAGCGGGAATATCGGCATCACCGGCCGATCAGCTTCTACGCCGGCGCGCTCGGTATCACGCCGCCGCACCTCAACCGCATCTGCCAGTCGGTGCTGGGCGCGTCGGCACTCAAGGTGATCGAACGACGGCTGTTGCTGGAAGCAAAGCGTTACCTGACGTTCTCGTCGCTCAGCATCAAGGAAATCGCCGCCCTGCTCGGCTATGCCGATGCCGGTTACTTCAACCGCATGTTCCGGCGCGAGACCGGCGTGGCTCCCGGCAAATTCCGGCAGATGCGTTGAAATAATTAGGCGGCTGCTTCCAGTTCGGCATCGAGGTCGGTAATGACCTCCTCGAATGCCGAAATCGCCGCCTGCACCGCGGCAATGCGCATCAGTTCTTCCGTGGTCACCGCCCCTTTGCGCTTCTGCAAGGCGACGACCATATCCCGCCGCAACTCTTTAAGCTGAACAAGCGGTAAACCGTGATCTGGCAAATCCCGCAACATGACGATGTCCCAACCTCCAGAACGGAGAGATGGTAGCCTAGCGAGACTTCTCTGAAGTTCGCTTATAAATTTCCAGAAAACTTTAGCGAACGGATTGGAGCATAATCATGAGTGGAAAAGTCGTCGCCGTCACCGGTGCGTCGGGCGCGCTTGGCGCCGCCGTTGTCAAAGCCCTGCACGCGCGCGGTGATCGGGTCGGTGCCGTCGACCATGCCGCCGCAACCGTGCCGCCGACGGCCGATCTGTTTCGCGCGGGTGGTATCGATCTGTCGAACACGGCGCAGGCGGCCTCCGCCATCGACGCCGTGGCACAGCACTTCGGACAACTCGACGGCCTGATCAATGTCGCGGGCGCGTTCGCCTACGAAACCGTCGCGGACGGCGATCCGGCGACATGGTCGCGGCTCTACGCGATCAACGTGCTGACCGCCGTGAACGCTTCACGCGCGGCGATCCCGCATCTTGTGAAATCGTCCGCCGGGCGCATCGTCAATGTCGGAGCGATGGGCGCGCTGCGTTCGGGCGCCGGCATGGGACCCTATGCAGCCTCCAAGGCCGGCGTGCATCGGCTGACCGAGGCACTCGCCACCGAACTCAAGGGCAAGGTAACGGTCAACGCCGTGCTGCCGTCCACCATCGACACGCCCGCCAACCGCCGCGACATGCCGGACGCCGACTTCAGCGCCTGGGTGACATTGGACGAACTGGCGGCGGTCATCCTGTTTCTGACCAGCGACGCCGCCAGCGCCGTCACCGGCGCGCTGCTGCCGGTGCCCGGCCGCGTTTGAAAACGACAACGCGGCCCTTCCACGCGTCACAGGCCGGCGTATGCTGGAGGCGACAGGGAGGCGGCGATGATTCTCGTGACCGGCAGCGTGACGGCCCGCCCGGGAACTCTGGACGAGGTTCTCAAACTCAGCCTTGAGCACGTCCATCGTTCCCGCACCGAGCCCGGATGCATCTCACACGCGGTCCATGTCGACGCCGAGAACCCGCTGCGGCTGGTGTTTGTCGAGCGATGGGCCGATCGCGCGGCGCTCTTGACGCACTTCGCAGTCCCGGCCTCCCGCGCTTTCGTGAAAACTCTGCAATCGCTGGCCGCGGAGGCGAGCCCGATCGACATCTACGACGCCAACCGCATCGAAAAGCTCTAGTTGAGATAACCGCATAGCTGCATTGCGGGGTCAATTATATTGCAATGCAGCATTCTTTCCGTTACCCTCCGGGACACGATTCAGAGGCGGACGGACGATGAGCGACAATTGGATGACGAAGTATGGTTCCCGGCGCGTGCGGCGCGATCCGCCGACGCTGGACGAAGCCATTTTCGCGGCCATGGGCATCACCGACAACGCTGACGAGCAGGCCGAAATCGCGGCCTCGCTGATGGGTCTGCCGCTTGCCGCCGTCCAGACCGAAGTCCGCAAGGCCAGCCGCACCGCAGCGCGTGCGCGCACCCAGCAGGTCATCGCCGGCGAACCCGGCGCGCAACGCACCGTCGTGGTGGAGCGTCGCACGGTTCGCCGCTTCGGCAACGACCGTCGCCCAGGCATGTAAAAGGATCCACGACCTCCCGGTCGCGCATCTTCGGCCGACGCGCTTGCGCATCGGGATGCCCTGCATACGGCTTCCACGCAGTGCTACTTCGCCCTGCGCACCACTGCCTCGATATGCTTTTGCGAGAGATACGCCCACCGCTTCTCACGCGCGGAAACGGGTTGCATCGTATATGCGTCCCATTCCGCGAGCGACGGGCATTCCCTCTCCAAAGCTGCAAGCTCGCGTGTTTCAGCGAGGGTGAGGCCGGTGAGGATTCGATTTGAACATCGGTCAAAATAAAAAAGCTGAGCCACGGCAATAACTGATGACGTCTTGAAATGCCGCAATGCTGCGCCCTGCCGGCGCGGGCGGCAACAGCTCTCTCGCAACAGGCTTTCCGATTAAGGTTACGCCGACGGCTTCTCGCATTGTGGCGGCAGCGAGTTCCATCGCAAAGCACGTCGAATTTATTAGGTCCTGCTGCAATATGAGCGCATGATGCCGTCACTCACCGCGGCCTTCGCGGCTGTCGGTGAGTGAGAGCGTAAATGCTCCCGCCTGCTACGGAGAGGGAGATGCCTATGCTTCACACCATCACTCAAAATGCAGGGCCGTCGCTCAACGAACGGCTGGCGCGATCCGCCATCGATTTTCGTGCGGCCGCGGACCGGCTTGCACCCGGCCCCAGGCATGATGCATTGATCGCCAAGGCCCGCGAGGCCGATGTCGCGATCGAGGTCAACGCGTGGCTGTCATCGTCGGAGCTCAAGGCTCCGACCTGATCGCGCGTTTCATCGTTGACGCAAGCCGCGTCAGCGGCCCGCGCGCGGGACCGGCGAACGCCGGCCGTACATGCGCAGCACCCACTTCCAGTAGTCGCGATTGAAGCGAGCGACGGTCTGGGCAAACGCAGCCGGAGCGGCAAACACCTCCGCCGGATTGAAACGCGGCGCGGCCGCTGCAACCGACTGCTTGCGCAGATCGATCTCGCCCGACGACTCGCCATGACGGAACGTCAGGTGTGCGCCGAACTTGTTGGCGAGCGATCGCATCGCTTCGTTCTGCGCGCCGGTGGTGATGCGCAGGCTGTCATAGCCCTTGCGCTTGCCCTCGGCGATCAGGCGCCGGAACAGCACGCTGCCCAGCCCCTTGCGGCGCACCTTGCGCTCGACACTGAAGGCAACTTCGGGAAGCGGGCTGTTGTCGCCGTCCGCCGGATGCAGTTCGGCAGCGGCCAGCACTTCGCCGCCCTCAAGATAGGCGATGACGATGGTGCCGTCGGTCGCGCACTTGGCGGCGTAGCGCTCGATGAAACTCTCGTCGGCAAAGCCGTTGAACCGGTCGTGCCGGCTCTCGGTGTCCAGACGCAACAGGTGTTCGCGCAGCAACGGCATCTCCTGCCGATCCAGTCGCCTGATAACGCCAGGCAAGCCGATCGCGATGGTATCGTCGCGCATGATCCAGTCTCCTTTGTTGGCAAAGCCGGTCCAGGAGGCGTCGTTCCCTAGGTGGAGCGCATTCGACGCTCGCACGGTTTGAATATTGTGCGTCGCAACATTCTTTCAAGGGACAAATTTTATCCAAAATTGCGGCAGGGTGTCGCGGGTAAATCATTAACCACAACAATTTGTTAGCGAATGCCCTGAATCTCAATTTCGCCACATCGCGCGGCGTCCCTTGTACGCGAAATCCTGATTCAGGATTTGTGCCGATTCTGTCAGAGCACCATCTGGGTCTGCGTCACCACGGCTACCAATTTACCGTCCTCACCCTCGATCCGGGTCTGCCAGACCTGGGTGCGGCGGCCGCGATGCACCGGCGTCGCGGTCGCGGTCACCGTGGTGCCCTCCTTCGCTCCGCCGACGAAGTTGGTCTTGCTCTCGATAGTGGTGGTGCCCTTGGCGTCCGGCGGCAGATTGATGACGGTCGCCGCCGCGCCGACCGAGTCCGCAAAGGCCATCACCGCGCCGCCGTGGATCGTATGGCCGAGCGTGCACAGATCCGGCCGCACCAGCATCCGCGCCACCACCCGCTCCGGCTCGACTTCGACAAAGGTGACGCCCTTCAACTCCGCGAACGGCATCTTCATCGCATTGATCTTGTCGAGCAGGGTCACGTTGCGCCTCCCGTTTGACGTTGCGGTCGAACCGCATTCTTGCCCCGAAAGTGAGCATCGGAACGGGCGGATGACAAGCCCGCTGTTGATCCAATGATATCTGTCGTTGGCAAGGATCGCTCGTATCAAACGATCATGGCAGATGTCGGCGCTCCAGCTTGTTGAGGAGCGCAACCAGTTCGCCCTGACGATGGGTTTCCGTCTTGCCGAACACGACCTTGAGGTGATGGCGCGCGGTTTCCAAGGTCACGCCGAGTTCGGCGGCAATCTCTTCCAGCGAACGTCCGGCGGCGATCCTAACCGCGATGTTCGCCTGCGCCGGGGTGAGATTGAAAACCCTGACCAGAAGGCTCGGGCTGAACTCGGCAGTCCCGTCCAGATCGGTCAGCACGAGGATCGCGCGGGCGCCAAAAAACGGATTGCGCGCCGCCGATGGAACGGGAAGCGGCTGCAACACCAGCGGCCGTTGTCCCTGTCGTCGCATCACGATCGGCGACGTATCGATGGCTTGCAGGCCGGCGATGGCCTTGAAACCATCAACCAGACGGGCCAGTTCGGAATCCGCCGTCTTGTCGATCAGCGAGAGCCGGCCCTTTCGCACGAGCAACTCGCGGTCGAGATAAGCTGCGGCCCGCGTGTTGATCCCAAGCACCTGACCGAACTGACCGATGGCAATCGCCGGACGGCCGATCAGATCGAGCGCGTTGGTTATTCCGAGGATCGCGGTTCGTCCGACGGCGGTGGCAAGGGTGGCGGCTTCCGTCAGGCGCGGCGCAAGCCGTGCCAGCAGCGGCTTGTCGCGCGCTTCAAACGAGCCCTCGCGCCCGGTCCGTTGAAGCGTCAATGCCCACGCGGCGGAGTCGGCCCGGAAGCCGATTCCGGCAAACCACTGAAAGCCGTGCGGAAATAGGACCTCATTGTACATCGGGTCGGATCGGATTTGCTCGACCGTCATGATGTCGTGATCGGTAACGACCTCGCCGGACATCATCTTGGGAAAGCCCCGGGCACGCGGGTCAACCAGATGCCAATTGTCCTTGAAATAATGCCGGATTCCCTCGGCGATCGCTTCAGTGTGCGGGACATCCGGCGTTCGAACGTCGCTCTGGAGAAGGATGGCCGCCGATGCGCCGACCGCCTTGCAGACGCCCTCCATGATCTCCGGCCAGATCGACGGATCCATGACGACTTCGCCGAACCTGTGGCTGATGTCGTCGAGCCTGCGCTGATCGATCAATGACAACCCCCACGGGGTATGCGGTTAAAAAGTATCGCGTCAAAAATTCACGTCAAAAAACCAACCGGTCCGATCTTCGATTCCGGGTGAAAACATCCGGGAAGGCGCGGCACGGACTATGATCTTCTGTAAGGCTCCCTGAATCGTCAAGCAGATTGCAGAGCACCCACAGGCAAACGGCGCGCCCATGGTCACGCCGTTTCTCTCGGGATCAATCATCCGCCCGAGCCTGCGTGGGTTTCGCAGGTCGACGAGGTCTACGCCGGTTCGACGCCGCACCACTCGGCGATGAACAGGGCCGTCGCCTTGGTGGATTTCCGCAGCGATTCCAGATCGACATATTCGTTGAAGCCGTGCATCGCCGCACCCGACGCGCCGAAGCACAGCGCCGGAATGCCGGCGTTGAGGCCGTAGAACCGCGTATCGGTCAGCGCGGTGAAGGCGCGATCCGGCACCGCGCCGCCATAGACCGCATCGAACGCCTTGGCGAAGGCCGCTTCCGGCGCGGCGGAGTTGGTGAGTTCATAGCCTTCCGACAGGAAGCCGGACCACTCCACCTGCGGCGGGTTGTTCGACAGGAAGCGATGATCGCGCGCCGCATCGGCGATGCAGGCGAGAATCTCCTTCTGGCATTCGGCAATCGACCAGCCAGGCAGCACCGCGATCCGGCAATCGACGTCGCACCACGCCGGCACGCTGGACGCCCAGTCGCCGCCCTTGATGATGCCCGGATTGAAATTGATCGGGTGATTGACGTCCTTGAAGTGCTTGTCGTTGACCGCACGCTTGTTCCACTCGATCTCGAGCTTCTCCATCGCGTGGATCAGATGATAGGCAGCCATGATGGCGTTGGAGCCCGCGCCCGCTTCGAATACATGCACCGGGAAGCCGCGCACGCGGATGCGAAACCAGATCACGCCGACCTGCGAGCGGATCATCTCGCCGTCGGTCGGCTCCGGAATGAAACAGGCGTCGGCACGATAGCCGCGCTGGATCGTCGAGAGCGCGCCGACCCCGGTGCTCTCCTCCTCGATCACCGACTGAAAATGAATCCGCGCGGTCGGCTTCAGGCCCGCGGCCTTGATGGCATCGAGCGCATACAATGCGGCAATGGTGCCGGATTTCATGTCGCAGGCGCCGCGGCCATACATCCTGCCGTCCTTGATGGTCGGCTGGTACGGCGGCGTCTCCCACATATCCAGCGGCCCCGCCGGCACCACGTCGCAGTGGCCCTGGATGATCAGCGATTTGCCTGCCTCGGTCGCCGGCCGATAGGTGCCGACCACGGTGCGCGCGCGGGAAAAATCGTGCTCGATCGGACCGTAGCCGCGCAGGTCCTTCAGATCGTCGAGATCGATATGCCAGTCGTCGACCTCGTAGCCGCGCGCGCGCAACAGATCGCCGATCAGGTCCTGACACGGCCCTTCCGCACCGCGCGTGCTGGGGATAGCGACGAGTTGCCTGGTGGTTTCCAGTTGAGCGTCGAAACCGGCATCGACGGCTTCGAGAATGCGTTTCTTGTTGTCGTTGGCGCCCATGGTTCCCCCTGTCGGTTGGCACTGGCGGCATGTCATATCCGCTTCATGGTTCCATCAAACCATATTCCGATAGGGATTGTCGCGGGATATCGGGCCTATCAGAATCGCATACGGGCCAATAGACTCCGTGTGCTCGATGCTCCAACCCGGAGGGAAGATGCCCATCAACCGCAACGTGCTGATGTTCGTCATCGGCCTGCTCATCGCGATCGTCGCCGTGCTCGGCTACAAGCAGTATCAGGACAGCAAGCAGCCGGACGGCGTGCAGATCAATATCGGCAAGGACGGCCTGAAAATTCAGAACAAGTGACGGCTCAGATGCGCCCGCTGAAACTGACGATAATCGCGATGGGATTCGGCCTCGCCTGCGGCGTGGCGGCGCTGGGGAGCGCCACGAACGTCCGCGCCGAACAGGTTTCGAGCGAGCGGGATATTGTCGATCTGCGGCTCGGTCAGCGCATCCTGGTCGATGACGGCACCTGCCCGACCGGACAGATCAAGGAAGTGACCGGCGCGCAACTCTCGAGCGCCGGTGTGGTTCGCCGCATCGTCTGTGTCCCGCGCCGTGGCGCGCGGCGCTGATCTCGCTCACCGCGCAGCCATGACCATCGCGGGTGCGGGGCTCGCGATCGGCGAACCGCTGTAGCTGAAGGTGCCGATGTGTGCCGCGTGTTCGGCCGAAGACCCCGCCAGGCAAGGCCCGACCAGAAACACCGCGAAGGCGAATAAAAAGCTGAACGTGCGCATCTGAGGCTCCCGTATTCGACGCCGGCAGCTTTGTTCGCTGCTCGTTGCGGCCACCAATAAGCGCCCGGCGTTTCAGGCGTTCTGCGTGGGTCGCGAAAAACGGTGTCGTGGTTCGAGAGAATTGTTTCGTCGCCGGTGCGGAGACGAAACAATAATTATGCGCGCCCGCTTCTCAGAGAAATACGGCGGGACTTGCCATCAAGCCGATTGCCGCAATGCTTCCGCCGGCTTGATGTTCTGGTTCAGTCGGAAGAAATTGGTCGGATCGTATTTGGTCTTGAGTGCGAGCAGCCGCGCGTAGTTCTCGCCATAGGCCGCTTCGATGCGTTCCGCGCCTTCGTCGCCGAGATTGTTGGCGTAGACGCCGCCAGTCGAGAATGGCCGCATCGCGTCCCACAACGCACGCGCCCAGCGAATGCGCGCCGCATCCTCTGCCGGATCGTCCCAGATCGAGATCGGGAAGCAATCGTATGCCGCGTCGCGGTTGACATACGGCGTGGCATTGGCCGGAACGCGCGCGATCGCACCGCCGACCTGTTGCAGCACAAGCAGCGATTCCGCCGGCGCGGTTGCGTACGACGTCAAGAGCGTATCGATCGCCGCGTCGGACAGTTCGCGCAGGAACTGGGCTTTCCAATAGTAACGGCGACCGCGCGGGAAAAGCGGATCGCCGGCGGACTGAATGTCGACGTAGGCACGCGGCCCGATGTCATCCTGTAGCGGAGCGCCATGCGCGCGCAGCGATTTGACGACGCGCTCGCCTTCGTCGATTGGGCCGATATAGCAAGCCGAAATGCCGAGGACGCGCTCGCCTGTCGGCATGGTCACCAGCGCCGCATCCAGGCTCAGTTCGTCGGGAGAAGCCTTCGCGAAGGCATGGTAGAAGCGCATGGCATCCCGCGCGCGATCATACGGATGCACGACCGAGCCCGCCAATAACATCGGGCCGACCGGAAACAGCCGGTACTCGAAGGTCGTAACAATTCCGAAGTTGCCGCCGCCGCCACGGATGGCCCAGAACAGATCCGGATGTTCGGCAGCACTCGCCCGCAACAAGCGACCATCCGCCATGACGATCTCAACCGAGATGAGGTTGTCGCAGGATAATCCGTGTTTGCGGCCGAGCTTGCCGAAGCCGCCGCCGAGCGTCAGCCCGGCGATGCCGGTATCGGCGTTGACGCCCATCGTCGTTGCAAGGCCGTGCGCCTGGGTTGCGGTATCGAACTCGCCGAGATTGAGACCCGCCTGTGCCCGCGCCGTCCGGTTGATCGGATCGACCTCGATCTGCTTCATGCGCGAGAGATCGATCACAAGCCCGCCATCGCACACCGAAGCGCCGCCGATGTTGTGACCGCCGGAGCGCACGGCAACCAGCAGGGATCGCGACCGCGCAAAATTGACCGACGCGACGACATCGTCGGAGCCGGCGCAATAGACAATGGCGGCCGGGCGCCGGTCGACCATGCCGTTCCAGACCTTCCGTGCCTGGTCGTAGGCCACGTCGCCGGGGATAACCACCTCGCCCCTGACCGACTGCCTCAGGGCGGTGGTATCCGACGCTTGCAGAGTCCCCTCATTGTCGTGTCGCTCAGTAAGGCTGGTCACGGTCATGGCGGCCTCCCGATTTGCCACTGCAAGGCGGCTTTGAGGGCTGAAAACGTCTCATGGGCCCCGATTACTGGCAAAATCGAATTTCTCAGTCGCCAGATGAGCTGAACTCATCTACGATTACCCGATGCGAAAGCTTCCGCCATTGGGGTCCCTTCGCGCCTTCGAGGCTGCCGCAAGGCACATGAGCTTCCGCAATGCCGCCAATGAACTTGGCGTGACGCCGACCGCGATCAGTCATCAGATTCGAATTCTCGAAGACATTTGCGGCCAGCCGCTGTTTCGCCGACGCCCGCGCCCCCTCGAACTGACAAGTGCCGGCGAGCGCCTGTTTCCTGCGCTCCGAAGCGGCTTCGATCTGTTTGCCAGCGCGATTGCCACTGCGTCCCCACGGGTCAGTCACAAGCGCCTGCGCGTGACAAGTCCCAATGCTTTTGCCAGCCGCTGGCTGGTGCCGAGATTGCCGAAATGGCGCGAGGCTTATCCGAAGATTCCGTTGGAGATCATCGGCACCGATGCGGTGCTGGATCTGCGGGCCGGAGAAGCCGATATCGCCATTCGCTACGCGCGGCGGATGCCGCTCGATCTGGGCGGCAAGGAGATTTTTCGGGATACGTTTTTTCCGGTGTGCAGTCCCGAACTGTTGGCGACGGGAGGGCGGCCGATCCAGCGCGCCGCCGATCTGTTGCACTACCCGTTGATCCACTTCGACTGGATGAATCGCGACCGCGACGCGCCCACCTGGTCGCGCTGGCTTGCGACCGCCCGATCCATCGATCCCAACATTCCCGAGACCAACAAGGCGTGGGATTTGAGTTTCAGGGAAGAACTGCACGCAATCGATGCCGTGGCAGCGGGTGAAGGCATCGCGATCTTCAGCGACATTGTCGTCGGCCGTGAACTCAAGAGCGGCGCGCTCGTCAAGGCTCACGATCTGTCGCTTCCGGGCTACGGCTTTTACGTCGTTCATGCCCCGCATCATCACGAGCAGTCCAGCATCGAAGCCTTTTCTGCCTGGTTGCGGTCCGTCACATGATCCTTCGGACTGCGCGCATTTTCGCTTCGCCGCTCCACATCACGTCGACAGCAAAGCGCATGTCGGCTTCGATACCGGAGGCTACTTGAAGAAATCTCCGCACTTCTGCACGTCGGTGTCGGCGGCGCCCCATGGCATGATCGGTACCGACGAGGTCGAGTTCTTCGGCGAGCCGTCGATCAGCTTGTCGGAGTAGACCATGTAGACCAGCGTATTGCGCTTGGCGTCGCAGCCGCGCACGATCTGCATCTTCTTGAAGAACAGCGAGCGGCGCTGGCTGAACATGTCCTCGCCCTGCTCCATCTTCGCTTTGCTCTTGAAGCGGACCGGCCCGATCTGGCGGCATGACAGCGAAATATCCGACACCTGTTCGGCGAGCCCCAGCCAGCCCTTGAAGCCGCCCTTTTCCGGCACGGTAAAATGGCACGCGACGCCTTCGATCTCCGGATCGTCGATGCCGTAGGTGGCGAGCTTGTCGTTGGGGCTGACCCACTTGAACACGGTGGAGCGACGGAAGATCAGATCCGGCTCATCCGCGGCGAAAGCCGACCACGCCGTCAGCAAGGCGAACACCACGACGGCAAGGCCGATCAATTTCGGGCGCATATCCCCGCGCTGCCGTTTACCCAGTGCCATCGATCTCTCCGTTCGCATAACCCCGGCCATATAGGGTCACCCTGCGGCCATCGGTAGGGGCGCAAGCCGTTAAGGCAAAATGAGGGGATTTGCCAGATATTTCCGGCTCGGCTGAGATTTGCGGGCGTTAACGTGAACTCCTTGCCTCATTGGCGCACTAACGATCGAAGCCGACATGTGTAAGGAAGTGTTGCGTTGCGTATCAAACAGATTCCTGCCGGCGCGCGAGCCGAGGCTCCATTCGCTTGCGCCCGCCTCTCCCGTCTCTGGACGACAGCCCTTCTCAGCTCGGCAATTGTGCTTGGCGGCCTCACGCCCGCGATGGCGCTGCCGCAGGATTTCTGGTCCGACGAGATCATTTACGAGCCGGAAGCGCTGCCGCCGCCGGTCTATCACCGCCGTGCGAAACCGGTGCGCCATCGCGCGCCGAAGGTAAAGGAAACCGCTACGCCGACGCGCAAGCCGCAACGCCCGCTCATCGTTGCCGTCTCGATCAAAAATCAGTCACTGAAAGTTTACGATGCCAACGGCCTGTTCGCGGAAGCGCCGGTGTCCACCGGCATGCGCGGCCACGCCACCCCGCTCGGCATCTTTAGTGTAATTCAAAAGAACAAGTGGCATCGCTCCAACATCTATAGCGGCGCACCGATGCCCTATATGCAGCGGCTGACGTGGTCGGGCATCGCGATGCATGCCGGCGCGCTGCCGGGCTATCCGGCGTCGCATGGCTGCATCCGCATGCCGAATCATTTCGCGACGCAGATCTGGAACTGGACCCGGATGGGCGCGCGCGTCGTGGTCACTTCCGGTGAGGTCAGCCCGGTTGCGTTCTCGCATCCGCTGCTGATCACCGAGAGGCCCGCGCCGCAAGTCGCGCCTCCGGTCGATACCAATGTGCCTTCGGCCGACGCCTCGCCGGCGGCGCTCATCAACGCAGCCATCGATTCCGCCAAAAGCACCAATGCCGCTACCACGGCACTCGCCATCGACCTGAAGGACCTGCGGCCGTCGCTGATGCCGACAATGTCCGGCGCGACCGAACCGACCACGACCGGCCTCGCCGCCGACAAGCCGACCAAAGTAGCCGACGCCAGCGCCACATTGACGCCGCCGAATTCGCCTGCGACGCTCAACGATGGCGTCACCGCACCTGCCGGCGAAGCTGCGCCCGCGGTGGCCGTCGCTCCGCCTGCACCGAAACGCACCGGACCGATCGCGGTGTTCATCAGCGGCAAGGACGGCAAGCTCTACGTGCGCCAGAACTTCGAGCCGCTGTTCGACGTGCCGATCACCATTGCATCGAGCGAGCGTCCGCTCGGCACCCACGTCTTCACCGCGCAGGCGGTGACCGCGCCGAACGATGGCGACAGCGCCACGACATTCCGCTGGACGGCGCTGACGATGCCGGTCGAGGTGCGGTCGAAAGCCGCCAGCCATCGCGCCGCCAAGCGACGACACGATATCGGCGCCATCGACACCGAGCCTGCTCCGACCGCCGACAGCGCGGCCGAGGCGCTCGATCGCCTGACTATTCCGGCCGAGACGATGACGCGGCTCGCGGAAGCGCTGACCACCGGCAGTTCGATCATCGTCTCGGATCAGGCGCTCGATCGCAGCGAAACCGGACAGGGCACCGACTTCATCGTGCCGCTGCGCTAGAGCATGATCCCGAAAAGTGGGAACCGGAATCCATCTCACTTGAAAACGCTATAAACTCCTGTGTGCGCGACAAAACCGCCATTGCCGCGCCCGCACGAATCTGCCCCACTCATCACGTTTGCGCGCGCGTGCTCAGCCCGCGGCGCAATCGGCCAGTCAAGGGGGATTCCATGCGCATCGCGGCAGCCTTCATCGTTGCAGGAGCGCTTTCGCTCGGCGCGAACGGCATCGCCTGGTCGCAAACCGCCGCCACGCCACGGCCGACACCGGCTGCCGCGCCCCCTGCTGCTGCACCCGCACCGGTTCATGCCGCGAAGCCCGCCTGCGCCAATCCGGACGCACTCGGCATCGGCCGCATCGTCGAGATCGACACCACCGGCGGGCCGGGCTTCGGCTTCGAGCATTTCAAGCAACTCGACTTCCTGCGCGACAAGGAAGTGGTGCTGACCTTCGACGACGGCCCGTGGCCGCACACCACGCCCGCGGTGCTGAAGGCGCTCGCGGACCAGTGCACCACCGGAATCTTTTTCGCGATCGGCAAGCACGCCACCTACCATCCGGAGATTCTCAAGCAGGTCGCCGCCGCCGACCACACCATCGGCGCGCACACCTGGTCCCACGCCAACCTCAACGGCAAGAAGATGACCGAGCAGTTGGCCAAGGACGAAATTGAGAAGGGCTTCAGCGCGGTGAAGTGGGCGCTGGGCTCCGCGCCCGCGCCGTTCTTCCGCTTCCCGGCGCTCCAGCATCCGCCGGCGATGGTGACCTATCTCGGCAACCGCAACGTCGCGATGTTCTCCTGCGATATCGACTCGTTCGACTTCAAGGCGCGCAAAGCCCAGCAGGTCATCGACACGGTGATGAAGAAGCTGGACAGGCTCGGCAAGGGCATCATCCTGATGCACGACTTCCAGAAGCACACCGCCGAAGCTTTGCCCGAATTGCTGCGCAAGCTGAAAGCTGGCGGCTACAAGGTGGTGAAGATGCGCGCCAAGGCGCCGGTGGAGACGCTCGCGCAGTACGACGAGGAACTGCTCAAGAGCGTCAAGCTGCCGACCGTCAGCACACGGCCGATCTCCAGCGTCGTCAAGACGGTGACGGAATAGTTTCGCGTAAAGGAGGTACCGGCACTGTGACGCCGTCGTTGCGTATTGAGGGTTACGTCATCCTGTCGGCCAACGGCATGCTTGCCGATGCCAATCACGTCATGCCGCCCGAACTCAAGTTCGAAGGCGACCAGGAATTCTTCAACGACGCGCTGGACAACGCGAGCCTCGTCGTCCACGGCCGCAACTCCGGTGAGGAGCAGCCGAATTCGCCGAAGCGCACGCGCATCGTGCTGACGCGCAGCGTCAAGGCGCTGGCCCCCGACCCGTCCAATCCGAAAGCGACGTTGTGGAATCCGGCGGGCGCGTCGTTCGACGCCGCGTGCGAACGCGCCGGCGTCACCAGCGGCGTTGCGGCAATCATTGGCGGGCCGGCCGTATTTGGCTTATTCCTCGACCGCTTCGATACGTTCTGGCTGTCGTTCGCGCCGCATGTCCGGATCCCCGGCGGCGAGCCGGGCCTGCCCGGCGTACCGGCGCGCACGCCGCAGGCGGTGCTGGCCGCGCACGGGCTTCATGCCGCGGAGACGCGCATCCTCGACGCGGCGCATGACGTCAACGTGACCGCGTGGCGACGGTGATCGTCTGAGCGACCGCCGCACGCACACGCACGGCTAGTAATTGTTCGACACTGGCTCGGTATAGGCGGGCATCTCCGCCTGCGGGCCCCTGCCGATTCCGGCGATCATCAGCAGCCCGCCGATCAGCGACAGGTTCTTCAGTGCCTGGATCAGGTTGCCCTTGGCATCCGGCCATGCCTCGTTCCAGAAGTCATGGAAGTAGAACGTCGCGGCGATCACAAACAGCGCCAGCAGCACCGCGAAGAACCGCGCGCCGAGGTTGAAGGCGATCAGAAGGCCGCCGATCAGTTCGAGTGCGCCCACGGCGATCGCCAGCATTTTTGCCATCGGCATGCCGCTCAATCCTTCGAGTTGCGTAATGTAGTCCGCAAGCTCGGCGGGCATCGCCACCTTGGCGGCAATCGCCGCCGTGGTGCCGGCGAGATCGAACAGGTGCATCGCACCCGCGACGACAAACAGAATGGCGAACAGAAAACGGCCGATGGAGATGAAAGCTGGCATCTTCGCCTCACGGGCATTGCCGAGGCACCATGCATCGACGGCTCAAGTATGATCTGCCGTTTCGATTTTTCATATCCCTTTGGATGGGGGTATGCCCCTCACAACCCCCGATGCCGTGTTCCGGGCGCGGTGTACCGTGTCAAAAGCGCGTTCACGCGCGTCTTCGACGCGCTATGGCGCCGCAGAACCGGGACCGTCTCAACGGTGTCGCTTGTAACGGTCCCGGATCAGCGAAGCGGCACGGCGCTAGCGCTTGCGCCGCATCGCATCCGGGACACGGGCGCCGTAAAAAATCTCACCCGAACAGGCTCGGCTGCTGCCGCCCGGCCCGGTCCTGCGCCTCGACCGCGGCCACCGCCGTCATGTTGAGGATGCCGCGCGCGGTCACCGATGGCGTCAGGATGTGCGCCGGCCGCGCCGGGCCGATCAGGATCGGGCCGACCGGCAGGCCGTCCGCCAGTTCCTTGACCATCTGATAGGCGACGTGGGCGGCGTCGAGGTTGGGCATCACCAGCACATTGGCGACGCCTTCCAGCCGCGACTGCGGCAGCACGTAGTCGCGTTTGATCTGCGACAGCGCGGTGCCGCCCTGCATTTCGCCGTCGGCCTCGATCTCGGGGTGACGCTCCTTCAGCAGCGCGGTGGCGCGGCGCATCTTGCGCGCGGCTTCGGTGTCGTAGCTGCCGAAGTCCGAATGCGACACGAACGCTATCTTCGGCTTGATGCCGAAGCGCTGCACATGCGCCGCCGCGGACGCCGCGATCTCCGCCAGTTCTTCGGCGGTCGGGTTGGGTCGCACCTGCGTATCGGCGAGGAAGAACGATCCTTTTGAGGTGATCATCAACGACAGCGCAGCGAAGTCGCTGACGCCGGGTCGCGCGCCGATGATCTCGCGCACATGGCGCAGGTGGCTCATGAAGCGGCCTTCGACGCCGCACAACATCGCGTCCGCCTCGCCGCGCACCACTGCGAGCGCCGCGATCACGGTGGCGTTGGTGCGCACCATGGTGCGCGCTGCATCCGGCGTCACGCCATGGCGGCCGGCCACATCGATATAGCTCTGCACGTAGGAGCGGTAGCGCGGATCGTCTTCCGGATTGACCAGATCGAAATCGTGTCCCGGCCGGATCACCAGACCGAGCCGCTCGATGCGCGCGTTGATGACGGAGGGGCGCCCGACCAGGATCGGCCGCGCCAGTTTTTCCTCCAGCACGGCCTGCGTCGCGCGCAGCACGCGCTGGTCCTCGCCTTCGGCATAGATCACGCGCACCGGCTGCGTCCGCGCCTTGCTGAACACCGGCTTCATGATCAGGCCGGAGCGGAAGGTGAAGCGTTCGAGACGGTCGCGGTACTGTTCGAAATCGACGATCGGCCGCGTCGCCACACCGGAATCCATCGCCGCCTTGGCGACCGCCGGCGAGATACGCAGGATCAGGCGCGGATCGAACGGCGACGGGATCAGCGAGCCCGGCCCGAAGCCATGCACCTCGCCGCCATCACCGCCCGGCACGGCGGCATCCGACGGGGCCTCGCGCGCCAGTTGCGCGATGGCATCGACCGCCGCGCGCTTCATGTCTTCATTGATCGCGGTGGCGCCGACATCGAGCGCGCCACGGAAGATGAAGGGAAAGCAGAGGACGTTGTTCACCTGATTGGGAAAGTCCGAGCGTCCGGTGCAGATCATCGCGTCGGGACGCGCCTTGCGCGCCTCGTCCGGCATGATCTCCGGCGTCGGATTGGCGAGCGCCAGCACCAGCGGCTTGTCCGCCATGCGCTTGACCATCTCCGGCTTCAGCACGTTGGGGCCCGACACGCCGAGGAAGATATCGGCGCCGTCGATCACGTCGTCGAGCACGCGCTTGTCGGTCTTCTGCGCATAGACCGCTTTCCAGCGATCCATGTGCTCGTTGCGGCCGTCATAGACGAGGCCGTCGAGATCGCAGATCCAGATGTTCTTGCGCTGCGCGCCGAGCGACACCAGCAAATTCAGACAAGCGATCGCTGCCGCGCCCGCGCCGGTGCCGACGATCTTGCAGTCCGCGAGTTTCTTGCCGTTGAGCAGCAGCGCGTTGGTAACGGCGGCGGCGACGATGATGGCGGTGCCGTGCTGGTCGTCGTGAAACACCGGGATCTTCATGCGCGCCTTGAGCTGCGCCTCGATCTCGAAGCAGTCCGGCCCGCTGATATCCTCGAGGTTGATGCCGCCGAAGGTCGGCTCCAGCGCCGCCACGGTTTCCACCACGCGCTCGATGCTGTTGGCGGCGATCTCGATATCAAACACGTCGATGCCGGCGAACTTCTTGAACAGCACCGCCTTGCCTTCCATCACCGGCTTCGACGCCAGCGGGCCGATGTTGCCAAGACCGAGCACGGCAGTGCCGTTTGACACGACGGCGACGAGATTGGCGCGGACGGTGAGGTTGGCGGCTTCCAGCGGATCGGCGGCGATGGCCTCGCACGCCGCCGCGACGCCGGGGCTGTAGGCCAGTGCCAGATCGCGCTGATTGGCGAGCGGCTTGGTGGCCTGGATTTCCAGCTTTCCCGGCCGCGGCAGTTGATGGAATGCGAGGGCCGCCGATTTCAGATCGTCACTGGCTTTCGTCACGTTATCCTCGCCTCCGCCCGCACGCCTCGCTTCAACGGCTCGCCTCTCGGGGGCCGACTGAAGGTGAATCATCCAAAGCCGTCATCCTTCGATGACGCCACGCATTTGCGTGTCGCATCTCAGGATGACGAGCGCATCACGCTCTCACTTCTCCGGCAGATTGAGCCGGATATGCAGTTCGCGAAGCTGCTTCGGCGTCACGTCCGACGGCGCGCCCATCAGCAGGTCTTCCGCGCGCTGGTTCATCGGGAACAGCGAGATTTCGCGCAGGTTATTGGTGCCGCACAGCAGCATCACGATGCGATCGACGCCGGCCGCCATGCCGCCATGCGGCGGCGCACCGTACTGGAATGCGCGATACATGCCGCCGAAGCGTTCGATCACGGTTTCCTCGCCGTAGCCGGCGATCTCGAACGCCTTCACCATGGCTTCCGGCTTGTGATTGCGGATGCCGCCCGACGCGATCTCGTAGCCATTGCAGGCGATGTCGTACTGGAACGCCTTGATGGTCAGCGGGTCCTGCGTGGTCAGCGCCTCGAGCCCGCCCTGCGGCATCGAGAACGGGTTGTGCGAGAAGTCGACCTTCTTGTCTTCCTCGTTGTATTCGTACATCGGGAAGTCGACGATCCACGCCAGCGCGAACTGGTCCTTGTCGATCAGGTTGAGTTCTTCACCCACGCGCGTGCGCGCGAGCCCCGCGAACTTCCAGAATTTCGCCGGATCGCCGGCCACGAAGAACGCGGCATCGCCGGCCTTCAGCCCGAGTTGCGCGCGAATGGCTTCGGTGCGCTCCGCGCCGATGTTGTTGGCGAGCGGACCGGCGCCCTCACCTCCCTCGCGCCACATGATGTAGCCGAGGCCGGGCTGGCCCTCACCCTGCGCCCACGAATTCATGCGGTCGCAGAACGCGCGCGAGCCGCCGCCGGGACCGGGGATGGCCCAGACCTGGTTCTTGGTGTCTTCCAGCATCCGCGCGAACACCTTGAAGCCGGAGCCGCGGAAGTGCTCGGAGACGTCCTGCATCTCTAAGGGATTGCGCAGGTCCGGCTTGTCGGTGCCGTACTTGCGGATCGCTTCCGCGAACGGAATGCGCGGCCACTTCTGCGTGACCTTCTTGCCTTTGGCGAAGTCCTCGAACACACCGGTGATCACCGGCTCCATTGCTTCGAAAACATCTTCCTGCGTGATGAAGCTCATCTCGACGTCGAGCTGATAGAACTCGCCCGGCAAGCGGTCGGCGCGCGGGTCCTCGTCGCGGAAGCACGGCGCGATCTGGAAGTAGCGGTCGAAGCCGGACATCATCAAGAGTTGCTTGTACTGCTGCGGCGCCTGCGGCAGCGCGTAGAATTTGCCGGGATGGATGCGCGACGGCACAAGGAAGTCGCGTGCGCCCTCCGGTGACGACGCGGTGAGGATCGGGGTCTGGAATTCGAAGAAGCCCTGATCCTTCATGCGCCGGCGCATCGCATCGACGACGGCGCCACGGGTCATGATGTTCTGGTGCAGCTTCTCACGACGAAGGTCGAGGAAACGGTACTTAAGCCTTGTATCTTCAGGATATTCCTGATCGCCGAACACCGGCAGCGGCAGTTCGCCCGCTTCGCCCAACACTTCGATCTCGTTGATGAAGACCTCGACCGCGCCGGTCGGCAGGTCGGGATTGTCGGTGCCTTCGGGACGCCGGCGCACCCGGCCGTCGATCCGCACCACCCACTCCGCGCGCAGCCGCTCGGCGTCCTTGAACGCCGGAGAATCCGGATCGGCGACGCACTGGGTCAGGCCGTAATGGTCGCGCAGGTCGATGAACAGCAGTCCACCATGGTCGCGGATGCGGTGACACCAGCCAGACAGCCGGACGGTCTGGTCGATATTGGCGTCGCGCAACGCGCCGCAGGTGTGGGAGCGATAACGGTGCATGGAAGTCCCAAAACTCGTCAGAGGATGCGGAATCGCGAGGCTAAAGAACCCGCAAGGTGGCCACGGTTTACCCGAGCCGCCTCCGCCCGGCAACCGCGCGCAAGGCCGCCATCGGCCATGCCGAACAGGTATAGAACAACGCCGCCCCACGTCGAAAGCGGGGGCGACAACGGCGAAAAGACGCGATATGCAGCGTCGATGGACCTGATTACGACAACCGCCGACCTCGCGGCCGTTTGCGACCGCCTCGCCCGCCACCCCTTCGTCACTGTTGACACCGAATTCCTGCGGGAAACCACCTATTATCCGCAGCTTTGCGTGCTCCAGATCGCGAGCACCGAGGAATCCGCGGTCATCGACGCGCTGGCCGAGGGCCTCGACCTCGCCCCGTTCTTCGCCCTGATGGCCAACGAGAAGGTGCTGAAGGTCTTCCACGCCGCCCGGCAGGACATCGAGATCATCTGGCACCTCGCCGGCATCGTCCCCGCCCCGGTGTTCGACACCCAGGTCGCCGCCATGGTGCTGGGCTATGGCGATTCCATCGCCTACGACCAGTTGGTGGAGCGGATTACCGGCCACCGCCCCGACAAGACCCATCGCTTCACCGACTGGTCGTCGCGGCCGCTCTCCGAGGCGCAGATCCACTATGCCGAAGGCGACGTCACCCATCTGCGCGAGGTGTTCGCGGCGCTGGATGCCGACCTCAAGAAGCGCGGCCGCAGCGAGTGGGTCAGCGAGGAGATGGAAATCCTCACCTCGCCGAAGACCTACGATGCCGATCCCGACCGCGCGTGGGAGCGCCTGAAGACCCGCGTGCGCAAGCCGAAGGAACTGGCGATTCTGATGGAGGTCGCGGCCTGGCGCGAACGCGAGGCGCAGACCCGCAACGTGCCGCGCTCCCGCGTGCTCAAGGACGACGCCATCGGCGACATCGCCACCCACGCGCCGACCTCGATCGAGCGGCTGGCGGGATTGCGTTCGCTGCCGAAAGGGTTCGAACGCTCGAAATGGGGCGGCGACATTCTTGAGGCAGTACAACGCGGACTCGCCCGCGATCCGCGCGAATTGCCCAAGCTCGACAAGCCGCGCGGCCACGGCAACGGCTCCGCCACCGTCGAACTGCTCAAGGTACTGCTGCGGATGACATCGGAGCGGTACGCGGTCGCCAGCAAGGTGATCGCCACCGTCGATGACCTCGAACAGATCGCCACCAGCGACGAGGCCGATGTCGGCGCGTTGAAAGGCTGGCGGCGGGAATTGTTCGGCGACGCAGCACTTGCCCTCAAGCATGGCCGGCTGGCGCTGGCGATGGAAAAGGGCCGCGTGGTCCGGGTCGACCGCGCCTGACCCCGGTCGTTCAGGCCGCCTCAGTCTGGCCCGGAAACGGCCACCTGATCGCCGCAAGAATCCCGAGCCGATTTCGGCCCTGTTTGGCGGCTACTTTCGCACGATCGATCCCGAGCGTCCGACCAGTTTGGCGAGTTGCTTGAAGCGGCTGCCGGCGCGGTCCGCGACGAGATCGACCATGCGATGCTCGAAGATCAGCGACAGCTTGCGCCCCTTGCTGCGGAAGTGCGTTGCCGGCAACACGCCGGGCCGCGCCGCCGAGATCAGATGCGCGACGCGGAACGCCGCGCCCAACACGCGCGCACGTTCCAGCATCGCCGGCGGCACCAGCGTGCGCACCGCAGGCGGCGATTCATTCTCCTCGCGCAATCCGGCGTAGCGATAGAACACCGAGAGCGCGACGAACGCGCGCCCTTCATGCGTAATCTGGCCGAAGTTGCCATGGCAAACGAGATTGAGCGTCTGCTCGCCGCGATAGTCGGGATGTACGCGCCAACCGATGTCGGACAACAGACACGCGATGTGACGCAAACGGCGTTCGTCCGGCGTCTCCGGCAGTTTCGCGATCCTGATGAAGCGATCGGTCCACGCGATCAGTTCCTCGGCGTGACGCGCCGAGCGCGACAGCAAAAGATTCAAGGTTTGCGCGGCACTCGCGAGCCCGTCCTTCGCGCGTTCCTGCTCCGGAAGCATTTCGTACAGCAGGCCCTCACGCACGCCATAAGTCGAGAACACGATGGCTTCGGGCTTCGCAATCCGAATGATGTGTTCGAGCACCAGCGCCGCGTAAGCGAGAAGCGGTTGTCGCGCATCCGCCACCGCCTCGATATCCGCAAGCGCGTTGGCCGCAATCAGACGACGCAACCGTCGCACGAACGACAGTGCTTCGGCTGCCGGAATCGAATAGCCGTGCATCACCTTCAGCGGATATCCGCTTTGAATAATGTGAAGTCGGGCCAGTGCACGCCAGGTGCCGCCGACCGCATAGAAGGTGCGGCCCTTGCCTGCCGCAAGCTGCGGTGCGCGCGCCAGTTCGTTGTGCACGATGCGTTGCGCGCGCTTGAGAGACTTCTGCGAGGCGTCCTGCAGCGCGAGACTGCCGAGCGGCAACGTCACGCCGCTGCTGAGCCGATTGCCGCGCACGTCGATCAATTCCAGCGACCCGCCGCCGAGATCGCCGACGATGCCGTTGGGTTTGTAGACGCCGGACACGACGCCGAGCGCTGACAGTTGCGCCTCGCGCTTGCCGGACAGAATAGTGATCGGTGTGCCGCAAATCTTCTCGGCGCGCGCGATGAACTCAGGCCCGTTGGTCGCATCACGACACGCCGCAGTCGCAACCGCATAGACCTTGCCAACCTTCATCACTCTGCACAGCGCGCGAAAGCGTCGCAGCGATGTCAGCGCCTTGGTAACGGCATCCGCCGCCAACAGGCCCGTAGTCTGCACTTCACGGCCCAGACCGCACAGCGCTTTCTCGTTGAAGATGGAGACCAGGCTGCGCGCCAGCGATTCATAAACAACGAGTCGAACGGAGTTCGAACCGATGTCGATCACCGCCACGCTGGATGCGCGCTTGCGAGGGCGCGCTGTCACCCGACAGACCCTCTATGATGAGGATGACTGCCGTTCCGATTTGCGCGTAAGCCGGCGCGGCGACGATTCCTTGAGTGACTTTCCACGGCCAGAGAGACTCGGATTGGTCATGAAGTAGTTGTGCAGATTGAAAGGCTCCTCGCCCTTCGCCGCCTTCATACGCGTTGACGACCCATCCGGCAATAACTGCCAGCTCTGTTCTGTATCCTTCAGGTTCGCGACCATGATCTGTTCGAGAACCTGCTGATGCACCGTCGGATTTTGCAGCGGGCACAGCACCTCGACGCGACGGTCGAGATTGCGCGGCATCATGTCCGCCGACGAGATATACACAGCCGCTTTCGGTCCCGGCATCGCATGCCCCATGCCGAAACAGTAGATGCGGCCGTGTTCCAGGAATCGACCGATCACCGATTTGACGCGAATGTTGTCGGACAGACCGGGAACACCAGGCCGCAAACAACAAATGCCGCGCACGACGAGTTCGATCGATACGCCCGCCTGCGACGCCGCATAAAGCGCGTCGATGATCTCGGGATCGACCAGCGCATTCATCTTCATCCAGATCGCGGCAGGCTTGCCCTGCTGCGCGAATGCGATCTCGCCTTCGATATGATCGAGAATGCGCTTGCGCAGCGTCAGCGGAGACACCGCCATCTTCTCGATGTCGCTCGGCTCCGCATAGCCGGTGATGTAGTTGAAGACGCGCGCCGCGTCGCGGCCGATGATCGGGTCCGACGTGAAGTACGACAGGTCGGTGTAGATGCGCGCGGTGACCGGATGATAGTTGCCGGTCCCGGTATGGACATAGGTGGTCAGGCTGCCGCCTTCGCGCCGCACGACCAATGACAGTTTGGCGTGTGTCTTCAATTCGAGGAAGCCATATACCACTTGCACGCCGGCACGCTCGAGATCGCGCGACCAGCGGATGTTAGCCTCTTCGTCGAATCTCGCCTTGATCTCGACCAGCGCCGTTACCGACTTGCCGGCTTCCGCCGCTTCGACAAGCGTGCGTACGATCGGGGAATCGCGCGAGGTGCGATACAGCGTCTGCTTGATCGCCACCACGTCCGGATCGCGCGCCGCCTGTTGCAGGAATTGCACGACGACGTCGAAGGATTCATACGGGTGATGGACGATCAGATCCTTCTGCCGGATCGCCGCGAAGATGTCGCCACCATGGTCGCGGACCCGCTCGGGATGCCGCGGCACGTAAGGCACAAATTCAAGATCGGGACGATCGAGCCGCGTCAGTTGCGACAGTTCGTTCATCGCCAGCACGCCATCCACCAACAACACCTCGTCATCGGCGGTGGAGAGCGCGCGTTGCACGAAGGCGCGCAACTCCTCCGGCATCGTCGCTTCGATCTCTAACCGGATCACCGAACCGCGACGACGGCGCTTCAGCGCCGTCTCGAACAGCCGCACGAGATCTTCGGCTTCTTCCTCGATTTCCAGTTCGCTGTCGCGAATGACGCGGAACGCGCCCTGCCCCTTGACGAGGTAGCCGGGAAAGAGACGTCCGATGAACAGGCTGGTGGCCTGCTCCAGCGTCATCAGTCGCACCGTGCTGTCCTTGCCGTTTGACGGCATGCGAATGAAACGATCTATCTTGCCCGGCATGCGGATCAACGCATCCATCGGCTTGCCGTCCGACACCCGGACCAGATGCAATGCGACCGTGAAGCCCAGACTCGGAATGAACGGGAACGGATGCGCCGGATCGATAGCCAGCGGCGTCAACAGCGGAAAGATGTTGTGAAGGAAGTGATCCTCGACCCAGGCGCGCTCCGCCTTGGTCACGTCCTTGCCATCCACCAGCACGATGCCGACCTCGGCGAGTATGCCGCGCAGATCGCGCCAGATCGCCTGTTGATCGATGGCGAGCCGTGAGACGGTTTCGTTGATGCCGACGAGTTGTTCGGCCGGGGTCAGGCCGTCGGGACTCCGCTCAAGAATGCCTTCACGGACCTGCGCCTTGATGCCGGCAACGCGGACCATAAAGAATTCATCAAGGTTGTTTGCTGAAATCGACAGGAAGCGGACGCGTTCCAGCACCGGATGACCGACGTTGACCGCCTCTTCCAGAACCCGGCGATTGAAATGCAACCAGGACAGTTCCCGGTTGATATAGCGCTCGGGACTGGACGCAATCGATGGCGCGGTCTCGGCGTGGGTCTTTTCGTCTTCAACCGCAATCGTTTGAACAGCATCCATCGACCGGAATCCAATATCAGGGCAGCGACAACCGCGCCGACCATGTTCTATCGACATGACAATTCAATGACATTGACGAAAGAGGATCAAGTAACGCGATGGATGCATCGTCGCAGGGTACCGGACGATGTCGTTTCAGGTTTCCGCCCGCGCAAGCCACTGTCACTCGGATCGTCACTCCAGATTGTCTTGCCTCAGCACGTCCACCGCTAACGCCCGCGTGATCGGTCGGCCGAGCCGCAGGGATTCCGCGTCCAATCGAGCGATCGCCTCGCGTGCCGCCACCGAGGATCGCTCGATGCGGCTGACCAGATAACTCACGACCGCCTCGTCGAGTTGCATCTGCCGATCGGCACCGAATTTGACGATCAACGCGCGAAACAAGCCGTCGTCCGGTTGCTCGAGAGTAATCACCGGCAATGCCCGAAGTCGGGAGCGCAGATCGCGTAGCCCGACCTCAAAGGTCGAGGGCGGCTGCCGCGCCGTCATCAGAACGAAAGCCTCATGCTCGCGAGCGAGATTGAGGAGGTGAAACAGCGCCCTTTCATCCACGGCCGCCGGATCGACATCCTCGACCACCAGCGCGCCGGTCGCGAGTTCGGCCGGCACCATCGTTGCCGTCAAGGTATGGGCGGCGGTCACGCGCGCCCCCGCCTCGCTGGCCCAGATCGCAGCCAGATGGCTTTTCCCGGAGCCCTCGGCCCCGATCAGCATCATGACCCGGTTCGGCCAATCCGGCCAACGATCGATCAACGCCAATCCGGCCGCATTGCACGGACCGTCGAGAAAGTCATCGCGAGACAGGCTCTCGGCGTGCGGCAGGGCAAACGCAAGCTGACGAGGTGGGGCACTGACCGACACGCATTGACTCCGTTCCGGCTTCGCCGGCACACGACTGCCCTAACGACTTAGCTCGATGGTGCTCATATGACGGACCCACTCCACCATATAAAAGGCGACCGACAACAGCGTCAGCACCGTGACGCATGCCATGAGGATAAGCTCGTAGGGCGCCGAACTGAAGTTGAATCCCAGCGCGGCCAGCACCAGAGCCGCCAAGGCCACCTGCGCTACCGTATTCAGTTTCGAGACCATCAGCGGTTTCATGGGCATCGGCTTGCCGAACAACCACGAAATGATGACGGCCCCCACAATCATGATGTCCCGCGACACCACCAGAATGACGATCCAGCGCGGAAACGCGCCCCAGATGCCAAGCGCCACGTAGATCGAAACCAGCAGCGCCTTGTCAGCCAAGGGATCGAGCAGCGCGCCCAACTCGCTCGCCATGTTGAAACGCTTGGCCAGAAATCCGTCCACCGCGTCGCTGACGCCGGCAATCACGAAGATTCCGAATGCGATTTTCATTTGTCCGGACGCGATGGCCCAGACAATCACCGGAACCAGCAGAATGCGGATGAGCGTAATGATGTTCGGGATGCTCACGGGACGTTCCGGACTTTCACCTGTCCCCACAAGGAGTTGGGGTCGCAACCGCGACAAACCGCGGGTCTGTGCACAGTATATGCAGCCACAGCTTGCCGAACCATTGCACGGCGCAAGAATTCGACGTAACCACCCTTGAAATCCACGTTTTCCCCGCCGCGCCGTATCGCCACACCACAGGAACCGGCCAGGACCGATTGAACCCATGACCGAGCGCAAGAACGGACTGACCTATGCCGATGCCGGGGTCGATATCGATGCCGGCAACCGGCTGGTCGACCTCATCAAGCCGATGGTACGCGCCACCGCCCGCGCCGGCGCCGATGCCGAAATCGGCGGCTTTGGCGGCCTGTTCGATCTCAAGGCGGCTGGCTTCAAGGACCCGGTCCTGGTGGCGGCGACCGACGGGGTCGGCACCAAGGTGAAGATCGCCATCGAGACCGGCATTCATAACGGCATCGGCATCGACCTGGTGGCGATGTCGGTGAACGATCTGGTGGTCCAGGGCGCGGAGCCGCTGTTCTTCCTCGACTACTTCGCCTGCGGCAAACTCGATCCGGAGGCCACCGCGACAATCGTCGCTGGCATCGCCGAAGGCTGCCGCGAGTCCGGTTGCGCGCTGATCGGTGGTGAAACCGCCGAGATGCCCGGCCTCTACAAAGACGGCGATTACGATCTTGCCGGCTTCGCGGTCGGCGCGGCCGAGCGCGGCACGCTATTGCCGGGCCGCGGCATCGCGGCCGGCGACGTCGTGATCGGACTGGCCTCGTCGGGCGTTCACTCGAACGGATTCTCGCTGGTGCGCAAGATCGTCGACAAGTCCGGGCTTGGCTTCGATGCCCCTGCTCCATTTGCGCCCGTCTTGACGCTCGGCGGCGCGCTGCTGACGCCGACCCGGCTTTATGTCAAGTCATGCCTGCGCGCGATCCGCGACACCGGCGGCATCAAGGGACTGGCTCATATCACTGGCGGCGGCTTTACCGACAACATTCCGCGCGTGCTGCCGAAGTCACTCGGCGTTCGGATCGACCTCGCGCAGTTGCCCGTGCTGCCGGTATTCAAATGGCTGGCGCGCGAGGGCGACATCGCCGAACTGGAGCTGTTGCGGACGTTCAACTGCGGCATCGGCATGATCGCCATCGTCGGGCGCGACACAGCCGCGGCGGTGATGGATAGCTTCCGTGCCAGCGGCGAAACTGCCGTGCAGCTCGGTGAAGTGATCGACGTCAACGACGACGAGCGCGTCGTCTATGACGGACACCTCGATCTCGCATGGTAAAAGCGGTGAAACGGCGCGTCGCCATTCTCATTTCCGGGCGCGGCTCCAACATGACGGCGTTGATCGCGGCAGCCAAGGCCGCCGACTTCCCGGCCGAAATCACCGTGGTCATTTCCAACAAGCCCGATGCCGCCGGCCTCACCAAGGCGAAGGAAAACGACGTCGCGACGCTGGTGATCGACAGCACACCGTTCGGCAAGGATCGCGCAGCGTTCGAGGCGGCCTTGCAGGCGGCGCTCGATCAACATGGGATCGAGTTGATTTGCCTTGGCGGCTTCATGCGCTTGCTGACCATGGAGTTTGTCGAGCGTTGGGCGGGCAAGATGCTCAATATCCACCCCTCGCTGCTGCCGTCCTTTCGCGGTCTCGATCCGCACGGTCAGGCGTTACGTGCCGGCGTGAAAATTTCCGGCGCGACGGTGCATTTCGTCACGCCGGAAATGGATGCGGGCCCCATCGTCATGCAGGGCGCAGTCGCGGTGCGCGAGGATGACACGTCCGACACGCTGGCGTCGCGCGTTCTCGACATCGAGCATCGCATCTATCCGGAGGCCCTTCGGCTGGTGGCGAACGGCGATGCGCGTATCGACAACGAAGTTTGCAGAACCGCCGCGACCGGCAGCCCCGACGATACGTTGATTTCCCCGACGACGATCTAGAGGTCGACGGCACGAACCGACAAGGACAACGACATGGCGAAGGTTGCGATTGTGGGTTGCGGGGCGATGGGCTCCGTCTATGCCGCGCTGATGACGGATGCCGGTCACGAAGTTCATGCCGTCACGCTTTGGCCCGACCACGCGGCGGCGATGGCCGCCGATGGTCTGCGCTGCGAAGGCATCAGCGGCGACCGCACCGTTCGCCTCCATGCATCAACGACGACGGACGGCGTCGGCGTCTGCGATCTCGTCATCATCGCCACCAAGGCGTTCGACGTCGAGGCGGCCGCCCGCACCAGCCTTTCGCTGATCGGTCCCGAGACCGTGGTGCAATCGATCCAGAACGGACTGGGCTCACCGGAAATCGCCGCGCCGATCGTCGGTGCGGACCGACTGGCCGTCGGTGTGGTCGGCGGCTTCGGCGCGTCGATGCGCGGCCCCGGCCACGTCCATCATAACGGCATGGAGATGATCCGCTTCGGCGCATTCGCCGGCCTGCCGCGCCGCTCCCTTGAAGCGTCGGTGGCAATCTGGGAATCCGCCGGCTTCAAGGTGATGCTGTTCGACGACATCAAGCGCATGGTCTGGGAAAAGCTGATCATGAACGTCACCTTCTCCGCCACCTGCTGCACCACCGGATTGACAATCGGCGAAGTCATGGACGATGCCGATGCGTGGCCGGTTGCGCGCGGCTGCGCCGAGGAAGCCGTTGCGGTCGCGCACGCTTCCGGCATCAAGCTCGACGTCGGCGATCCGATCGCGCATATTCGCAAACTCGGCGGAAAAATCCCGCACGCCAAGCCGTCGATGCTGTTGGACTTCGAAGCCGGAAGGCGCTGCGAGATCGACGCGATCAACGGATCGATCCCGCGCCTCGGTCAGCCGCTTGGCGTACCGACGCCGGTCAACGATACACTGGTGCGCGTCATCAAGGCCCGCGAACGCGCACTCATCAAGTCGGCTTGAGGGCAGTTATCTCGCGCAGCTTTTTGCGGCGCCAGACCGCACCGGCAATCAGCACGATGATCACGCCGATCAGCGACATGATGAGTTCGCCAAGGTCGGTTGATCCAACGGACTTGCCAACGAATCCGAAGAGGGCCGAGGATGCATCCAACGTCAGCGTCAACTGCCCCTTGAACACATGGTGCAGATAGGGCTCGACGGCGATATCGGTGGCAATGACATGCCCCGCGATCCAGCCCAGCAACGCCGCGCCGGCCCAGACCAGCACAGGCAGCCGATCCAGCACCGCCATGATCAGAGCAGCACCGGCAATAATCAACGGAATGCTGACGATCAGGCCGAAGATCAACAATGAAATGTGGCCGTCGGCAGCCGCTGCGATGGCAATGACGTTGTCGAGACTCATCACCACATCTGCGACAACGATCAATCGCACCGCCTGCCAGAGATTGGTAGCGGCACCGACCTCTTCATTCTCGTGATCGGGTACCAACAATTTGGCAGCGATCACAAGCAACGCCAGTCCGCCTACCAGTTTCAGGTAAGGGATGGTCATCAAGACGACGATGATGGTGGCGAACAGGACGCGCAGCGTCACCGCTGCTCCGGCGCCGAGGATCATGCCCCATTTGCGCTGCTGATCCGGCAGGTTGCGACACGCCAGTGCAATCACAAGCGCGTTGTCGCCCGACAGCAGAATATCGATCCAGATGATCTTGAGGACAGCGACCCAGTATTCGGGGCGGACGAGGTTATGCTCGAACTCGGCGAACATCGCACTGATGGTCGCCGGATCGAAAATTCCCCCGTCCATGGCACCGTTCTCCTATCGTCAGCCGGTCATGACGCTCCGACCAGCGGCAAACGAACCGCTGGCTGAGGTGTTTCAGCCGACGATCTCGTTACCGGAGAAGAACTGCGCGATCTCAATCACTGCAGTTTCCGGCGCGTCGGAACCGTGTACCGAATTCTCACCAATCGACTTGGCGTGCGCCTTGCGGATGGTGCCTTCGGCTGCCTTCGACGGATCGGTGGCTCCCATCACGTCGCGATACTTGGCAATCGCGCCCTCGCCTTCGAGCACCTGCACCACGACAGGAGCCGAAATCATGAAATCGACCAGTTCACCGAAGAACGGGCGTTCCTTGTGCACGGCGTAGAACGTCTCGGCCTGCTCGCGCGTCATGCGAATCCGCTTCTGCGCGACGATCCGAAGCCCGGCCTTTTCGATCAGCGCGTTGACGGCGCCGGTCAGATTGCGAGCAGTAGCGTCGGGTTTGATAATCGAAAAGGTGCGTTCAATCGCCATATCTTCGTCCTTGCAACAACCATGGAGGGAGGTTGCGGCGCTTATATCGACGCCATCGCGGTCCGGCAAGGCGGCATTCCGGCCCTCGCTCCCTCGTCAAGCCCGAAATTCAGCAGCCAACGGGCAACGTGCGCCAGATCACACTTCCGCATCCCACGCGCTGAACGGGATCAATCCCGGACACGACCCACGAGCAGGCAACACGCCTTCGAGACAGTCTCGAAATCAACCGCAACGCATCACGCGTCGCATAGCGATAGGAGAAGACAATGTTGAAGAAGTTCGCGCTGACTCTTGTGGCCGCTGTATCGTTGGGCGCCGCCGCGCTCGTCCCCGGCACCGCATCCGCCGGCGGTGGCCATCATCATGGCTTCCATCACCATCACGGTTTTCATGGCCACTCCCATGGCTTCCATGGCGGTCCCCGGATTTATATCGGCGGCCCGGTTTACTCCAGCGGCTATGGATGCACCGTCCGCCGTCTGGTTCCGACGCCTCATGGCCTGCGGTGGCGCTGGGTGAATCGTTGCTACTAAAGCACCGAGCAATCAATGGAATGGCCCCGGCGCTCCTTTAGCCGCCGGGGGCTTTTTCCAGAAATCCGGTTCCAGGGGCTTTGCCCTTCAATCAATTTTTACTAAACAACAAGATGACCGGCGAGTGGTGAAACCATCGCAACACCTTTGGCTTTAATCCTACGTCTATGAAACGGAATTAGGCGAACGGAACTGAAGATGGCGGATCAATCGACCAGCGGCCGGAGCCAACTGGATCACGCGACAAGCATGTCAGTCTGCCGCGCAATCGGCGAAAAGCTGCTTGGCACGGCACTCCCGGACGCTTCGGACGTTCCGCCTCGCTTTCAGGCACTGCTTGCGGCCCTGCAAGAACAAGACAACCAAAAGAGTTCCGAAACCGGCACGTCCGGTGTCCCGCTCGGCCAACCGACGGCGGCCGGCTAGGTTCGCGGCACCTCTGCCGACACCACTTGCGTTCGGGCGCGTCTCCGGTGAAAAGCCCCGATGCTTTCGCTTAACGACATTACGGTTCGCATTGCCGGACGCCTCCTGATCGACCACAGCACGGTGCAAATCGTACCGGGCTCGCGCGTCGGTTTCGTCGGCCGCAACGGCGTCGGAAAATCCACCCTGTTTCACGCCATTCGTGGTGATTTGCCACTGGAAAGCGGCAGCATCGCTGTGCCGCCTCGCTGGCGTGTTGGCAGCCTTGCTCAGGAAGCCCCCGACGGCCCCGAGAGCCTGATCAACGTCGTGCTCAAGGCCGACCGCGAGCGCGACGCACTGTTGCGAGAGGCCGAAACCGCCCATGATCCACATCGGATTGCGGACATTCAGACCCGCCTCGCAGATATCGACGCCCATTCGGCGCCGGCCCGCGCCGCGGCGATCTTGAGCGGCCTTGGCTTCTCGACGGCGGATCAGGCCCGCGCCTGCCAGGAATTCTCCGGCGGATGGCGGATGCGCGTAGCACTCGCCGCCACATTGTTCGCTGCACCCGACCTGTTGCTGCTGGACGAACCGACCAACTACCTCGATCTTGAAGGGACGTTGTGGCTCGAGGACCATCTGGCTAACTATCCGCGCACGGTGATTGTGATCAGCCACGACCGCGACCTTCTCGATAGCTCGGTCGACCAAATTCTGCATCTCGATCGCGGCAAGCTCTCTCTTTACAAGGGAACTTACTCCTCGTTCGAGGAACAGCGCACGGCGCGCGAGATGCTCGACGCCAAGCACGCCAAACGGCAGCAGGAACGGCGCAAACGACTGCAGGACTTCGTCGACCGCTTCAAGGCGAAGGCATCGAAGGCGCGGCAAGCGCAGTCACGCGTCAAGATGCTGGAGAAAATGAAACCGGTGACCGCACTGGTGACGCAGGACGTCCGCGAAATTTCGTTCCCGAATCCCGAGAAAACACTCTCGCCACCGATCATCGCGCTCGATGGCGTCTCGGTCGGATACGATCAGGCCAAACCGGTACTCAACCGCGTGACGCTGCGCGTCGACAACGACGACCGCATCGCGCTACTCGGTGCCAATGGCAATGGCAAATCGACACTTGTGAAGCTGTTGGCAGGCAAGCTCGCACCGTTCTCGGGGAAGATCGTTCGCGCCGACAAGCTATCGGTCGGGTACTTCGCGCAGCATCAGACCGACGAACTCGATCTCGCCGGTTCTCCCTACGGTCACGTTCGTCGCCTGATGCCGGACGCTCCCGAATCCAAGGTTCGCGCTCGGGTCGGCGCCATCGGCTTCTCCGGCAAGGCCGGCGATACCACGGTCCAGAATCTGTCCGGCGGCGAGAAAGCGCGCCTGCTGCTTGGTCTCGCCACCTTCGCCGCTCCCAACATGATTATTCTCGACGAGCCCACCAACCATCTCGATATCGACAGCCGTGCCGCACTTGCCGAAGCCATCAATGAATTTCCCGGCGCAATTATCATGGTGTCGCACGACCGCTACCTGATCGAAGCCTGCGCGGATCAGCTTTGGGTGGTCGCCGACCGGACCGTCACGCCGTATGACGGCGATCTCGACAACTATCGCCGCACTGTCCTCTCGTTGCGAGGCGCACAACCCGCCTCCTCGCGTGATCGCGCCACTGACACGCGCCCCCGCGACAAGGCTCCGCGCGTTAAATCGGAAAAGCGCGGATCGCCAAAGCAACGTGTATCCGAAGCCGAGTCGGAAATCGCGCGCATCACTGAGATCCTCGTCAAGATCGACGCTGCGCTGGCGATGCCGGACCTCTATCAGCGCGACCCCAAGCAGGCTGCGCAGCTCGGCAAGGCGCGAACCGGCGCGGCCGCCGCGCTTCGGCGCGCGGAGGACGAATGGCTTGCGGCCAGCGCCGCGCTGGACGAGGAAGTCAGCTAAGTCAGGTCGGGATTTTCTCGACGCGCCTGCTTCACGCAGGCAGCATCTAGCCGGCGTGCCGTTTGGATTTCGCGCGTGTCGGCCTGGCAGGCGCAACCGGCTCCGGCAATCGCTCGATCGAACGCAACCGGCCCGAATTGAACGTATAGATTCCGGCTCGTGGACCCTTGGCATAGGTCAGCACTGCGATCCGGTCGCCGCCCGGCCCGGTGGACAGATTGACATTGTCGGGAATGCCAGCGCCGCGCGCCACATCGCATTCGGTGTGGCCCAATGCGACGTGTCCGCCTTGCGCAGGAGGCGCGGCACCCGGGCCTTCCGCCATGGCGCTGGCCTCGCTCGGCGGCGCCATACCCGGACATTGACCGTCCGCACTGATAAGATCTTCAGGCGTGACCGGTTTTTCCGGGGTCAGCGGCGGCGTCTCAATGGAAACGTTCCTGTTCAAGCTCCGCCCGGCGCGTGAAAACCATTGCGCGTCCTTCGACATCAGATCACTGGAGAAAACATCGGACATGCTTGCTCCCGAACAGCCGGCCAACAGCGGTGCGAGCAGTGCTGCGGCGAGCAAAACATTTCGGTGTGGTGAGCTATTTCGCACGTTCAATCCGGGTTCGAGCCTATCAGGACATCTCTGAGATCGTGTCATCATTGATTTACGGCACGACCATGACACGCATGGGGTCCGAGCCATCGAAGGCCGTCGAGAATGCCTCTATCGTTAAATATTTAACAATATTATTCCCGCCGTTGCCACCGCCCCCGTTCGTCAGCCTGCCAATAGGTGACGGTAAATCCTCGCGCCTTGCCATCCTTCCAGGCGCTCCGCGCGCCGGCGACCGCCTCATCGTCGTCGCCGTTAAACATCAGTACGACGCGCTCGTAGCTGTCGGCATCGGCCGGCAAGGCCGCGCAATCGACCAAAAAACGGATATGGGCCTGATTGGGATTGGTATCGGCCGCCGCGATGACGATCGGCTGCTCGTGGGCGTCGGCGGTACGCCATGTCACATGCGGAAGAAATGAATCCTCCCGATAGGTCCACAGGTGCGCATCGAGTGCTTCGGCCCGTTCCTCTGAAGCCGTTTGCACGACGGCGCGCCATTCACGTTGCAGTGACTTCTCAAGCAGCGGCGGCAAAACACTTTCAACACTCATGTTTTGGAGATGATAGAACAGGATCTCCGTCATCGCCTGGCTTCGTAGTGCTCGGCCACCAGCCGTTCCAGTAGGCGGACGCCGTAGCCCGATCCCCAGCTCTGGTTGATATCGGTTTTCGGCGCTCCCATGGCGGTTCCAGCGATGTCGAGATGGGCCCAAGGCGTCCCGTCGACGAACCGCTGGAGGAATTGTGCGGCGGTGATCGAGCCACCATGGCGGCCGCCAGTGTTCTTCATGTCGGCGAACTGCGAATCGATCAGCTTGTCGTATTCCGCCCCAAGCGGCATTCGCCACACGCGTTCGCCCGTCTCCTGCCCCACCGCCGCCAGTCGTTCTGCAAGCTGATCGTTGTTGGAGAACATGCCGGCATATTCAGTGCCGAGCGCGACCATGATGGCGCCGGTCAGCGTCGCCAGATCGACCATGAACTTCGGCTTGAACTTCTTGGCGACGTACCAAAGCACATCGGCCAGCACCAGGCGGCCTTCGGCATCGGTGTTGATGATCTCGATGGTTTGGCCGGACATCGACGTCACGATATCGCCCGGCCGCTGAGCATTGCCATCGGGCATGTTCTCGACGATGCCGATCGCACCCACGACGTTGACCTTGGCCTTGCGGGCCGCCAGCGCGTGCATCAGGCCGACAACGCAGGCCGCGCCGCCCATGTCGCCCTTCATCTCTTCCATATTGCCGGCGGGCTTGATCGAAATGCCTCCTGTGTCGAAACAGACGCCCTTGCCTACAAAGGCGACCGGCGCGTCGCCGCGCTTGCCGCCGTTCCAACGCATGATCACGGTCCGGCTGGGCTGGGTCGAGCCCTGCCCGACGCCGAGCAATGCGCCCATTTTCAGTTTCGTCATCGCCTTGACGTCGAGCACCTCGACATTGACGCCGAGCTTGCGAAGCTGGCTGGCGCGCCGGGCGAATTCGACGGGAAAAAGGACGTTCGGCGGTTCATTCACGAGTTCGCGTGCCAGCAACACGCCATCGCCGATATGACTTTGCGGCCCGAACGCCTTGCGTGCCGCGGCGACATCGCTCACCGCGATAGCAATGTCGGTTCGTGTTGCGCCGCTATCGTCGTCCTTCTTTTTGGTCTTGTAACGGTCGAACTTGTAAGCACGCAGCCGCATCCCCAATGCAACCGATGCGGCCTGGGCCGACGTCATCGCCGCCGTCGGCAATTCCGCAAGAACCGTCGCTGCACGGCTGCCCGTTCCGATCTTGCCGGCCGCGACCCCACCGAGCTTCAGGAAATCCCGTTCCGCGAGAGTACCCGTCTTGCCCACTCCGATCACGATCAGCCGATCGGCACGCAGTCCGTCAGGTGCCAGAATATCGAGCACCGCCCCCAGCTTTCCCTTGAAGCGATTGGCCGCCGCTGCGCGCTTGACGATGTCTGTCGCTCCGCCCAACGCCTTCCGGGTTGCGGCCCCCAATTTCAGCGCGTCGTCGCAAAACACCACCAGCGGCCCGCGGGCGGCGGTTGAAAACGAAACGAAGCCGAACTTGATGGCGTCGGGCATAGACGATCCTCCACTCGATCGAATGCGCAGATGTTGCCACATGGCGGACCACGCATTGTCAGCGATAGTTCTTTGGTTGTGACAATCGATCCGTCAAGCTCAATCCGCATCAGAACGAACTTGAGGAGTTCGACCGTTCACGATGTTGTTCGTATCGCTGGCGGCCGGCGAGCGTCATACACCTTGTTAACGATACCCGACGCACGTCACGGACCAGCCATTTTGTCGCCCGATGAGGACGATGATATACGATTGAATTCTTGGTAGTGTCCGGAATCCAGCGGTGGCCCACGGGGAGATTCTTCGCGAATCTGGGCCACGTCGCGGTTTTGAGCCACAGAATGGGGATTGCGCTACCCGATGGGGTCCATCGACAAGTATATTGTCCGGACGACACTCGCATCGTTCACGGTCGTCTTGGTCAGCCTCACGGGCGTGATCTGGATTACCCAGGCGCTGCGTGGAATCGACCTGATGACGAGTCAGGGCCAGACCATCATGACGTTTCTCGGGATCACAAGCCTCGTGATTCCGGCGCTGGTGCTGATCATTGCGCCGATCGCCTTGATGATCGCCGTTTCACACACCCTCAACAAGCTGGCGACAGATTCCGAAATCATCGTGATGAATGCCGCCGGCCTGTCGCCGATCCGTCTGTTCCGACCTTTTCTGATCGCAACAGCCATAGTGGCGCTAATGGTAGCCTTTATCGCCGCCTATCTCGCGCCGGACGGAATGCGGCGGATCAAGCAGTGGGACGCCGAAATCACCGCCGACGTCCTTGCAAATATTTTGCAACCCGGTCGCTTTTCACAACTCGAACAAAACCTGACGATCCGGATTCGCGAGCGGCTTCCAGGCGGCGTGCTGGCTGGTGTCTTCGTAGACGACCGCCGCGACCCAAAAGAGCGCGTCAGCATCATGGCCGATCGCGGCACCGTGCTGAAAAACGAGCGCGGCTCTTTCCTGGTCTTGCAGGACGGCCATCTCGAACGATTCGAGGCGAACAAGCGGGATCCGATCCTCGTCTCATTCGATCGCTATGCCTTCGACATGTCGAAGTTTTCCAATCGCAGCGGAGACGTGACCTACGGCATTCGCGAGCGCTATTTGTGGGAACTGATCTCGCCGTCGCCGGACGATCCGATGTACAAGCAGTTGCCGGGACAGTTCTTCTCCGATCTGCATGATCGGCTGATGTCGCCGCTTTATCCCTTCGCCTTCGCAGCCCTGACTTTTGCATTCCTCGGAACACCACGCACCACTCGGCAGAGTCGAAATTTCTCGATCGGAGCATCCGTTCTTGCCGTCTTCGGGGTCCGGATGATTGGCTTCGCCTGCTCGGTCATGGCGGTGAAGTCCCCCATAGCAGCGCTGTTCCAGTATCTGATGCTCGTCGCGGCCATTGGTGTCAGCATCTGGGTGATCCTCACGGGGGTCGTCATCGAGCCGCCCGCGGCCGTGATGGAAGCGATCAACCGGTCCAATGCCCGCCTGCTTCGCCTGTTCGGACGCCCGGTGACGTCATGAGCATGCTCATCAACACCCTGGGACGATATTTTGCCGGCCGGTTCCTGATATCGGCAGTCGGCGTTTTCGCGAGCATTTTCGTACTGCTGGTGTTGGTCGACTACATTGAGATGGTCCGCCGCACCTCAAATCTGGTTTCCGCCTCGGCTATCATGGTTGCGGAAACGTCGTTGTTCCGCGTGCCACAGCTTCTGGAAAAGCTGACACCTTTTTGCGTCTTGATCGGCGCGATGACCTGCTACTTGGCACTGTCGCGACGCCTTGAACTGGTTGTGGCGCGCGCCGCCGGCGTCTCTGCCTGGCAGTTCATCACCCCTGCCCTGGCGAGTGCGCTGGCGTTGGGGATTATCGCAACCACCATCTACAATCCTATATCGGCAGACTTGCGCGAGCGATCCAAGCAATTGGAAGCGCAGTTATTCGGGAACGCTCCCGGCGGCGGCCTGCAGGAGGCAACCGGTTTCTGGATTAATCAAGTCAATCGCGACGGTCAGGCCATCATCAACGCGGCCCGCAGCGAGCAACAGGGACTGCGCCTGACGGGGCTGACCGTGTTTCGGTTTGATAACGCCTACCGGTTCATTGAGCGAATCGAGGCACGTGAAGCGACCCTCGAAACGGGACAATGGGTGCTCAAAGAGGTGCGGAGATACTCCCTTGATTCTCCCCCGATTATCCAGGACAGCCTCGATCTTCCCACTAGCCTGACCCCGACGCAGGTTCGAAACAGTTTTTCCACCCCCGAAACTGTGTCATTTTGGCAACTACCGTCGTACATCAAATCGTCGGAAAGCTCCGGATTGGCCAGCGCCGGCTATCGGCTGCAGTATCATAAACTTGTGGCACAGCCATTTTTGCTGATAGCCATGGTGTTGTTGGCCGCCTCCGTGAGCTTGCGGTTCTTCCGCTTCGGGGGCGTGCAGAAGATGGTTTTAAGTGGCGTGGGTTCGGGCTTTCTGCTCTATGTTCTCTCCAAGGTAACTGAAGATTTGAGCAAGGCCGAATTGATGCATCCAATCGCTGCCGCATGGCTGCCCGTTTGCGTGGGTGGCCTGACCGGCTTTCTGGCCTTGCTGTATCAGGAGGACGGGTAGTGGCCGACGTCGCCACCCGCCAAGGGTATTCGACTGCTTCGATGCGACGCACGCCGCTGCGCCGCAATAGCCGTCGTTTGTCCGTCTGGATCGCCGTTCTCGGATTGCTTTCGGGTGTCGCCGGGCTTTCAGTGACCGGAACACCGGCTGCCGCCCAGAGCTTCACCTACAATCCGTTGCCGCCTCGCCCGGCCCCAGCCGCCCCAGCCGCCAGCAATGGCCAGATGCTCGTGCAGGCCACCGAGGTCGATTACGACTACAACAATTCGCAGGTTTCGGCGGTCGGCAATGTGCAGATTTTCTACAACGGCACATCGCTGCAAGCCGACAAGGTCGTCTACGACCAAAAAACCAAACGCTTGCATGCGGAAGGCAACATTCGGCTGACCGATGCCGACGGCAAGATCACCTATGCCAATATCCTCGATCTGAGCGACGATTATCGCGACGGTTTTGTCGATTCACTCCGTGTCGACACCGCCGATCAGACTCGGATGGCGGCGACCCGCGCCGACCGCACCAAGGGCAACTATACGGTGTTTCAGAACGGTGTTTACACCGCCTGCGCCGCGTGCCGGGAAAATCCGAAGAAGCCGCCGCTGTGGCAGGTCAAGGGTGCTCGCATCATCCACGACCAGACCGAGAAGATGCTTTACTTCGAGGATGCCAAGCTCGAATTCTTCGGCGTTCCGATTGCATATCTGCCGTATTTTTCGACCCCCGACCCAACCGTCAAGCGCAAGACCGGCTTTCTGATGCCGGGCTTCTCCAACACGACGGAGCTTGGCTACGGTGTCAGTATTCCGTTTTATTGGGCCATCGCGCCCGATATGGACGCGACATTCGCGCCGCGCTTCACGACGCGCCAAGGCGTGTTGATGCAGGCCGAGTTCCAGCAACGGCTGATCGATGGCGCCTATCGAATCCGGGCCTATGGGATCAGTCAGGAAGACCCCGCAGCCTTCAAAACGGGCGTGGGCAATCGAGATCTCCGTGGCGGCGTCGAGACCAAGGGACAGTTTGCGATCAACGATCGCTGGTCCTGGGGCTGGGATGGCGTTGCCCTGTCGGACCACGCTTTCCTGACCGACTATCGGCTGTCGCAGTATAGCGACCCGATGGCAGCGTTCCTGAGCCTGCCGACCGAGGCGATTTCACAGCTCTATCTGACCGGCGTCGGCAACCGCAGTTACTTCGATGCGCGTGCGATCTATTATCTCAGCCTATCCGGCAACCAGTCGCAGGTGCCGATCGTCGCCCCCGTCATCGACTATTCGAACGTCTTCAATCGTCCGATCCTCGGCGGTGAGGTCAGCTACAAGACCAATTTCACGAGCCTGACGCGCGACGTTGCCGCGTTCGACTCGCTGACGAATCCAACGGGACCGCAGATGACCGACATCGCATCGTGCATGTCGGCGACTACCGTTCTACAATCGGCCGATCCGGCCGCCAGGCTACGTAACGCCTGTTTATTGCGAGGCTTTCCCGGCACCTATTCCCGCTTGACCGCCGAAGCTCAATGGCGACGCTCATTCACCGATCCCATCGGCCAGATATGGACGCCATTCGCTTCGATCCGCGCTGACGCGATCAATGCTTCGATCGTAGATCAGCCGGGCGTTTCCAATTTCCTACCGACCGGCAACATCAACGACGTCCGGTGGATGCCGACCGTTGGCTTCGAATACCGCTATCCCTTCATCAACGTGCAACCGTGGGGCACCACGATCATCGAACCGATTGCTCAGGTGATCGCCCGCCCCAACGAGCAATACGCCGGTCGTCTTCCGAACGAAGACGCGCAAAGCATGATCTTCGACACCAGTAACCTGTTCAGTGTCGACAAATTCTCCGGTTATGACCGCGTCGAAGGCGGTGGCCGCGCCAATGTTGGCATTCAGGCCACGACCCAGTTCGACCATGGTGGCACCGTCAAGGCGATGTTTGGCCAGTCCTATCACCTGTTCGGCATGAATTCCTTCGCCGTTGCCGATCCGACCAACACCGGTGTGGATTCCGGCTTGCAGAAGCCGGTGTCAGACTATGTCGCCAGCATCGCTTACGCGCCGAACCGGACCTACACGTTCAGTTCCCGTGCGCGCTTCGACGAGGCGACCGGTGCCGTTCAGCGGCTTGAGGTCGAAGGACGCGCGGCATTTGATCGGTGGTCGGTCAGCCTGATGTACGGCGATTATGCCGCCCAACCAGACCTCGGCTATCTCACCCGTCGATCCGGTATTCTGGGCTCCGGCTCAATCAAGCTGGCCTCGAACTGGGTGGCGACCGGTGCTGCCCGCTTCAACCTCGAAAGCAATGCAATCGACACCTATGCCGTGGGCTTTGGCTATGTTGACGACTGCTTCATTCTTGGCGTCAACTACATCACCAACTACTCGTATTCGTCCTATACGAGCGGCCTAGCGCCACAGCTTAGCCATGCTGTCATGCTGCAACTTGGATTGCGTACCTTGGGCCAGACTGCGGCTGGCTCGAATGGGACCGGTGTCTACTAATGGAGCGAATTTGACATTCGCGATCCGCTCTACAGCGAATTCGACCGGCGAATGTCAAATTCAAAGCTCCACTAGAGATTTAAAGTTGCTAGTGGTTCTTTGATTCTAACATTTGCAAAAGCCTTCGCTGAAACGGGATGCAAATGTTAGAATCGAACCACGAATTGCACGACACGTACGTGGTCGATGATACCATCGTCCGCAAACGATAGTTCCAGCCAGAAAACACATCAAATTCAACCATGATGATATTTCCGCTTCGTCTGTCGTTCCTGGCCTTTGTCTGCGCAGCCATTGTTTCGGCGACCGTCGGCATCGCACCAGTTCAGGCCCAATCCGTTGCGGCGATGGTCAATGGTGAGCCGATCACCAATTTCGATATCGACCAACGTATGCGTCTGCAGGCGCTGTCGCACCAGAAAGCCAGCCGCAAACAGGTGTTGGAGGACTTGATCGACGAAAAGGTCAAGATCAAAGAAGCCAAAAAATACGGCGTTAACCCCTCCGCCGCCGATATCGACTCATCATATGCGTCGATGGGGCAGCGGATGCGCCTCTCGTCCGAACAACTCACCCAGACGCTGGCAAGCAGAGGTATCCGTCCGGGAACACTACGCAGCCGGATCAGGGCAGACATGGTGTGGAGCACCTTGGTCCGCGGGCGCTTCAAGGACAGCCTGATGGTTACGGACAAGGCCGTTCGCACCGCGTCCGGCGATCTGTCCGATGGGAAAAGCGACGGCAGTAACTTCGAGTACCAAATGCGCCCCATCGTGCTGGTGGTGCCGCGTGGCTCGTCGGCTGCGACAATCGAAATGCGCCGCAAGGAAGCCGAAACGCTGCGAAGCCGGGTGCAAAACTGCGACGACGCCACCACCCTGTTTCGTTCCATGCGGAACGCCACGATCCGGGACACGGTCGTCAAGACCTCGGCTGACCTGCCGCAGCCGCTGCGCGAATTGCTAGACAAAACCCCTATCGGTCATCTGACTACTCCCGAAGTGACGCGCCACGGCATCGAGATGGTCGCACTTTGCGAACGCAAACCGACCAGCGGCGACACACCGGAACAACGCAAGATTCGCGAAAAACTTTACGCGCAAAAGTACGAGGCGAGGTCAAAGTCCTACCTCCAGGACATTCGCAGGGCCGCGATGATCGAGTATCGATAAAGTGCCATGCCGAAACCGGAAGCGATTTGCATTTCACTACCTTTCGGACTGGATTGCGCAACGACCGACATCTTCTTGATCGGGCGACATCTATGATCAGGCAATGCAGTTGCGGCCGCCTCTGGCGATAGCAACTGTCTTTCGGATGGCACGGGGCGCAGCTCAATGCAGAAACCTCTCGCACTGACCATAGGCGAGCCGGCGGGGATCGGTCCCGACATCACGATTGCGGCCTGGCAGCACCGCGCAGAAAATCAAACTCCACCGTTCTATTTGCTTGGCAACACCGAATTCATCCGTCGACGTGCGCAGGCTCTTGGCGTCGATGTTCCTGTATCCGAAATCAAGCCGCAGGACGCGGCGAGTACCTTCGCGCGCGCCCTGCCCGTCGTGAACATCGGCAGTCCCGTGACCGCGAAACCCGGACTGCCCGACCCGACCAGTGCTCCGATTGCGATCGCGGCCATTCGTCGCGCCGTCACCGACGTGACGAATGGTGCTGCCGCCGCCGTCGTTACCAACCCCATTGCCAAGAGCGTGTTGTACGAAGCCGGCTTCGCACATCCGGGGCACACCGAATTCCTCGCCGAACTCGCGGCACACGAAGGTCAAGCACCGTTACCGGTCATGCTCCTGTGGTCGCCGACGCTTGCCGTGGTACCGGTCACGATTCACGTGCCGTTGCGCGAAGCAATTGCGCAATTGACCAGCGAACTCATCGTCACAACGTCCCGCATCCTTGTTACCGATCTGATCAAGCGCTTCGGAATCGCGCGGCCGCGTCTGGCGATCGCCGGTCTCAACCCGCATGCCGGCGAAGGCGGCTCGCTCGGTCATGAAGATCAAACCGTCGTCGCACCCGCTGTCGCCGCCTTGCGCGCCGAAGGCACCGATGCCCGCGGTCCGCTTCCCGCAGACACCATGTTTCATGCCGCTGCGCGGCGGACCTACGACTGCGCCGTCTGCATGTATCACGATCAGGCCCTGATCCCGATCAAAACACTGGCGTTCGACGAAGGCGTCAACGTCACGCTCGGCCTGCCCTTTATCCGCACTTCGCCCGACCATGGCACGGCGTTCGACATCGCCGGCACCGGACGTGCCAACCCCTCAAGCCTGATCGCAGCCCTTCACCTTGCAGCACGCATGGCGGCCTCGCAGGGATGACCGCGATCGACGATCTGCCGCCGCTTCGCGACGTCATCAAACGCCATCAGCTGTCGGCGCGAAAATCGCTCGGCCAGAACTTCCTGCTCGATCTCAATCTCACGACGCGGATCGCCCGTGCGGCAGGGCCGCTCGCGCAATCGACCGTTATTGAAGTGGGCCCCGGACCCGGCGGCCTCACCCGCGCCCTCCTCGCACTGGGCGCCAAGCGCGTTATCGCCATCGAGCGCGACAAGCGCGCGCTGGGGCCGCTGGAGGAAATCGCTGCGCACTACCCCGGGCGACTTGAAATCATCTGCGCCGATGCGATGACATTCGATCCGCGTCCGCTACTCGACGGCGAGCGCGCGAAGATTGTCGCCAACCTGCCGTACAACATCGCGACAGCACTCTTGATCGGCTGGTTGTCCGCCGAGCCCTGGCCGCCATGGTACGACACGATGGTGCTGATGTTTCAACGCGAGGTGGCCGAACGGATCGTCGCGCGCGACAACGATGATGCCTATGGCCGGCTGGCGGTGCTCGCCAATTGGCGCGCCGAGACCAAAATCCTGTTCGACATTTCGCCCGCCGCCTTCGTGCCGCCTCCGAAAGTCACATCGTCGGTGGTACGGCTGCTTCCGCGCGAGACCCCGCTGCCGTGCGAGCGCAAGGCGCTGGAACAGGTCGCTGCGGCGGCTTTCGGCCAGCGCCGCAAGATGATCCGGCAAAGCCTCAAATCGCTTGGCACGGCGCCCGAGCGACTGGCCGCCGCCGCCGGCCTGGAGCCGACCCAACGAGCCGAAACCATTCCGCTCACGGGCTTTGTTGCCATGGCGCGCGAATTGGCCAATATACGCGCCGAAACCTCGCAATCGACCTAAGGAGAACACGTCATGGCGCAGATGCGTCGTCAATCGCTGGTGAAGTTCGATGCACCGCTGTGCGAAACCATCATCGACACACCAAAGCCGCAAGGTCGGGAGGTGCTGGTCCGGATCGAGCGCTGCGGACTTTGCCATTCCGACCTGCATATTCAGGATGGCTATGCCGATCTCGGAAACGGCAAACGGCTCGACACCACACGCGGCATGACGCTGCCGTTCACACTCGGCCACGAGATCGCCGGTGTGGTCGACGAGGTCGGACCGGATGCATTCCGCGATCTGATCGGGAAGAAGTACGCGGTGTTTCCATGGATCGGCTGCGGCAAGTGCAATGATTGTCTCAACGGCGACGAAAATCTTTGCGCCAAACATCGCTTCATGGGCGTCTCCATCGATGGCGGCTTTGCCACCCACGTGCTGGTGCCGGATGCAAAGTATCTGCTCGAATACGATCCGCTTCCGATCAATCTTGCGGCCACGCTCATGTGTTCCGGAGTGACGGCGTACGGCGCCTTGAAACGGCTGGTCGACCGGCCGCGCCAACGCAACCTGTTGCTGATCGGACTTGGCGGGGTCGGCATGATGGGCCTGTCCTTTGCGAAGGCCATGTTCAAGCAAAACATCACCGTTGCCGACCTCAGCCCCGCGGCGCGAGAAACCGCGCTGAAAAATGGCGCGACAGCCGCTTACGATCCGTCGGAGCCGGATGTCGTCAAGCGTATGATCAAGGAGAGCGGCGGCGGATTCGACGGCGTTGTCGATTTTGCCGGCAACGAGAAGTCGATGGGTTTCGCCGTCTCGACCGTGGCGCGTGGCGGCAAGATCGTCGTGTCTGGATTGATGGGCGGAAATTTCAGCCTGCCCATGGTGCAGTGGATCTACAAGCGCATGACCATCGAGGGCTTCATGGTGGGCACCCTCGAGGAAGCGAAGGAACTGATGACGTTGGCGCGTGCCGGCAAAATCCAGCCGCCTCCGATCAAGGAGGAGCCTATGCGTGACGTCCAGAAATGGATCGACGAATTGCGCGCCGGCAAGGTCGTTGGCCGTATCATGCTCTGCAACTAACGGTACATTCTCCACTGGCCGCCGGCAGCAATTTTGCAGGCACCAACTGCTCCGACACGTTTCGTGAAACCGTGGTCGTGAGCGGCCGAAGGCTTATGGGGAGCTATGGAAGCGGATCGGTGAGCGCCAACGGATCGATCTCCGGCAGCGGCAATTATTACGGCATCGACGTCACCAGCCGCGGCCGTTTCTCGGGCCGCAGCGGCTCGGGGACATTCCAGCGATCCGACGGCTGCCACGGCCGGTGGACAGCTACGAAACAGTGATCTTTCGTCTCACACCGCGTTAACGAGCAGACCGAAACGTTCGACACGGTTGAAACCAAAGGCAAACGTCACCGCTCGAGTTGCTTCTGCAACTCGCGAACGAAAGCCGTCAGACCCGTGCGTCGCTCACGCTTGAGCCGTTCCGCATTGAGGATCGATTGCACCTCGGTGAAAGCCTGCTCGATCTGATGATTGACGACGATGTAATCGTACTCAGCCCAATGGCTCACTTCATGCGCGGCGCGGCTCATGCGCCCGCGAATGACCTCGTCGGAATCCTGCGCGCGAGTATGCAGCCGCTTTTCGAGATCCTGCGCTGAGGGCGGCAAGATAAAAACGCTGACCACGTCCTTGCCCGCCTTTTCGCGCAGTTGCTGCGTTCCCTGCCAATCGATGTCGAACAGCACATCCTGTCCGCTCGACAGCGCCGCTTCGACCGGTACGCGCGGCGTGCCGTAACCATTATCGAACACCGTTGCCCACTCCAGCAGGTCGCCGGCGTGTGCCATCTGTTGAAAGCGTCGCTGATCGACAAAATAGTAATCGTGCCCTTCGCGCTCACCAGGCCGCATCGGTCGCGTCGTGACCGAAACAGACATGCGCAGACCTTCAATCCGCTCGATCAGCAGCCGGGACAATGTGGTCTTCCCGGCGCCCGACGGCGAGGACAGCACAAACATCAATCCGCGCCGCTCCACGCTCTCCGCCCCACGGTCGCCCGTCCCCGCCATCTATCACTCCAGATTTTGCACTTGCTCGCGGAACTGCTCGACGACATTTTTCATCTCGAGCCCGATGTTGGTCAATTCCAGATCGTTGGATTTCGAGCAGCAGGTGTTGACCTCGCGGTTGAATTCCTGTGCCAGGAAATCCAAACGCCGTCCGACCGCTCCGCCCTTGTCGAGCAGATCGCGCGCCTGCGACACATGCGAAGCGATGCGGTCCAGTTCCTCGCGAATGTCGGCCTTGGTTGCCATCAACAGCGCTTCCTGATTGAGCCGATCGGGATCAAAACGATCCGACGCTCCGACCAGCACGGCGATCTGTTCGGCGAGCCGGGCACGAATAGCCTCCGGCTGGCGTCCAGGCGCCTTTTCGGCCCGTCCGGCAAGCTGCTCGATCTGATTGAGCCGCTGCTTCAAGACATCGCCCAAGGTCGCGCCTTCGCGCTTGCGCATGTCGATCAGGCTGGTAAGGGCCTGATCGAACGCCGTCGCCACCGCCACGCGCGCAGCTTGGTCCTCGGCGTCATCCGCTTCCGGTTCGGCGACCTCGATCACCCCCTTGATCGATAATAGTCCGTCGATGCTCGGCGCAACCGCATCAATCCGTCCGGCAAGTTGGCCGGCGATCTTGACCACGGCCGCCAGGACATCCTCGTTGAGGCGAATGCTGGAAGCAGTACTGGAACGCTTGACGGTCAGATTGGCGTAGACCGTACCGCGCGACAACAGTTCAGTTGCACGCTTGCGTGCGGTCAATTCGACATCGTCCCAGCCCAGCGGCAAGCGCATCCGGAAGTCGAAGCCTTTGGCGTTGACTGACTTCAGCTCCCACTCGACGGTATAAGGTCCGCTCGTGCCGTGGCTTCGGGCAAAACCGGTCATGCTCGATAACGCCATCGCGTCACTTGCTCCAATCTGAAAATGAGGAATCCCGACCAGCGGTTGCGGCACTATAACGCTTTCGCGCTGGCTGGATACCGGTTCGCGTCAAGAAAACGCTCTCAACAAAGCGGCCGGATGTATCCATCGAACGCAAACCGGCTTCACGACGCCGCTCAGCGCGCGATCAAGGCCGATGGTGCCGTCAATGGATCGGGGCTGCAACGACCGCGAGGGTTAGCGCCGCTCGGAACGCGGCGGCCTATGGGAGGACTTCTGCGCACCCTTCGCTTTTCCGGCCGCATTGGGCGTAGCAGCTGGCCGCTCCTGCGATGCTTTGCCCTCGTCGCCAGAATCCGATGCTGCCGACCCAGTCGGCGCTTCTTCCGGCGGCTCGACGGTGTCGTTCTGAATCTGCTTTTCCAAGGCTCGCAAACGCACGACATTCTTTTGGTGCTGTTCGTAGGTCTCGGTAAAGCTGTGTCCGCCAGTGCCATCGGCCACAAAGAACAGATCGCGTGTTCTAGCGGGGTTTGCAGTCGCTTCGAGCGAAGCGCGGCCCGGATTGGCGATCGGCCCCGGCGGCAAACCATCGACAACGTAGGTGTTGTAGGGGGACGGCTGCTGGATTTCGCTGCGCTTGATCGGTCGCCCGAGCGTCCCTTTGCCACCAACGAGTCCGTAGATGATGGTCGGGTCTGACTGCAGCTTCATCTTCTTCTGCAGCCGATTGATGAACACGGCTGCCACTCGGCTGCGTTCATCCGGCTTGCTCGTCTCCTTCTCCACGATCGAAGCCAGCGTTACGAGTTGCTCGGGCGTCTTCAGCGGAATATCGCGATTGCGTCGCTCCCAGATGTCGGCGAGGACGCGACGTTGTGCCTGCTGCATGCGGGCAATCACCTGCTCGCGCTGCGCGCCGCGCGGAAATTTATAAGTCTCCGGCAACAGCGATCCCTCACTGGGAATGGCATGGATCGAACCGGAAAAGATGTCGTTCTCGGTGATCCGCGCGACGATCTGCTCGGAGGTCAATCCTTCCGGAACGGTGATGGAATGCTGTACCACCTTGCCTTCAACGATCGTGCCGATCACTTCCCGCAGGCTGGCGTTCTTGGCAAACAAATACTCGCCGGGCTTGAGGTCGGATCGGGCCTTCAAGGCGAAGACGCTGCCGATGAATGCCCAGCGATTGTTGTCGATCACGCCTTCACGCTGCAGAATATCGGCGATATCCGACATGCCGGAACGCTGCGGAATATTGACCACCTTGTCCTGTGCGAGCGGTCCGGGGGCCTCGATCTTCTGCTTGCCGTAGACATACAATCCACCGCCGCCGATCATCGCCAGCAGCAGAATCGTGATGATCGCATTGCCGACCACCACAAACGGATTACGGGCACGATCGGAACGCTTGGGCGGCGGCGGAACCTGCTCCGGCTCCAGCGCAGCACGCGGACTGCGCGGCGAAATGGGTGATCTCTCACTCATGCAAGATGGTATCCCGTCGGCTCGATGATGGTTTCATACCCGCTGCCAGCATTAAAGCATATTGCCGAAAAGTGCGAAGCGGATTTCCAATCACGACATGTCCTGCATCTGGAATCGATCGTAGCTATCCCGCATCGATTCGATCCGAACGATTGTTGCCGTCATCTCATCGCGAGATATTGCCTTATCAGTCGCACCGCAACGCAACGACGTTCACGAAATCTGAGTGAACGCGAACAAATCGCTCGACAGGATTCAGGGTTGAATACGGCAAAACGGAGGAGCGAACCTCCGCCAACGATCAATTCGTCACGCGCCGCAGAATGACCGACGCGTTCGTTCCGCCAAAGCCGAACGAATTCGACAGCGCGACATTGATCTCACGCGAACGGGCCGTCTTGGGCACAAGATCAATCGGGGTTTCAACCGACGGCGCGTCGAGATTGATGGTCGGCGGCGCGATATTGTCGCGGATCGCCAGAATGGAAAAGATCGCTTCGATCGCACCGGCGGCGCCGAGCAGATGCCCTGTTGAGGACTTGGTCGATGACATCGACACCTTGGACGCCGCGTTGCCGAGCAACCGTTGCGCCGCACCCAGTTCGATCTCGTCACCGAGAGGCGTCGAGGTTCCGTGCGCGTTGATGTAATCGACATCGGCCGCGCTGATGCCCGCACGCTTCAGTGCAGCACTCATGCAGCGGAAACCGCCATCGCCATCCGGCGCGGGTGCAGTGATGTGATAGGCATCGCCCGACAGGCCATAGCCGATGACCTCGGCATAAATCTTGGCGCCACGCGCCTTGGCGTGCTCGTACTCTTCCAGCACGACGACACCCGCGCCCTCGCCCATGACAAACCCGTCACGATCCTTGTCGTAGGGGCGTGAGGCTTTCTCTGGCGTCTCGTTGAAGCCGCTCGACAATGCGCGCAATGCACAGAAGCCGGCCATGGCGAGCCGGCAGATCGGCGATTCGGTGCCCCCGGCCACCATGACGTCGGCATCGCCGAGCGCGATCAGGCGGCCAGCATCGCCGATGGCATGCGCACCGGTCGAACACGCCGTCACCACCGAATGGTTCGGCCCCTTCAGGCCATGCTCGATCGAAACGTAACCCGACGCCAGATTGATCAGGCGCCCCGGAATGAAGAACGGCGACAGCTTGCGCGGTCCCCGGTCCTTCACGAGGATGGCTGCATCCGCAATGCCGGAAAGGCCGCCGATGCCGGAGCCGATCAGGGTCCCGGTGGCGCAGCGATCTTCTTCGGTCGCCGGATGCCAGTTGGCGTCATCTAAAGCCTGACGCGCCGCAGCCATCGCAAAGACGATGAAATCATCGACCTTACGCTGGTCCTTGGGCTCCATCCACTGATCTGCATTGAAGGTGCCGTTGCTGCCGTCGCCGCGTGGAATCATGCAGGCGATGTGGCTGGGGAGATCGGATACCTCGAACGTGTCGATCTTTCGCGCGCCGCTCTCACCGTTGAGAATACGCTTCCAGGTCGGCTCGACGCCACAGCCAAGCGGCGTAACCATGCCCAGGCCGGTGACGACAACACGTCTCATATCCAGCACTCCCGTCGATGGATGCTCACGACCAACAGCAAGAAGCCGGTGGACCGCGCGATCACGACCCGTCCGGCTTCATCGACACCTTTCAGGTGTGTTAGCTTTTCGCGTTCTTTTCGAGGAACTTGGTGGCGTCGCCAACGGTGAGAATGGTTTCCGCCGCGTCGTCGGGAATCTCGCAACCGAACTCTTCCTCGAACGCCATCACCAGTTCGACGGTATCCAAGCTGTCAGCGCCGAGATCGTCGATGAAGCTCGCGTTGTCGACCACCTTCTCGGGCTCAACACCAAGGTGTTCCACCACGATCTTCTTAACCCGCTCGCCAATCTCGCTCATCGTTCAACCTCGTGCTTGTTCAATTGGACTCGACCGTTGGACGATACGAGCCGTCGTGGTGCTTAACTAGTTAGATCCCGTCGTAGCGGCATTCGGCTGAAATCGCTCCGCCGCAACTCACGGAGACCCGGCGAACGACGTCAGGTCCGGCAACGCCAATATACATGGTTTCGGAATCCTGCAATGGCTTCTTTGCCTACCTTCGGGGCCCGGTTACCATACTTCCCCAGCCTTGACTATACGGCCGGGATACGGTTCGCCGCGACCGTGAAACGCCGGCCGGATATTTCAGATCATCGCCATTCCACCATTGACGTGAATGGTTTGGCCCGTGACGTAGGCAGCTTCGTTCGAGCTCAGATAGACCGCGGCTGCGGCAATGTCGTCCGGTGAACCGAGCCGGCCGGCGGGAACCTTGGTCAGGATCGTCTCGCGCTGCTTATCATTGAGCACATCGGTCATCGGCGTCGCGATGAACCCCGGCGCAATGCAGTTCGCGGTGACGTTACGGCGGGCATATTCAGCGCCCAGCGTCTTGATCATACCGATCAGACCGGCTTTTGAGGCGGTATAATTGCCCTGTCCCGGATTGCCGGTGACGCCGACCACCGACGTGATCGCGATGATGCGACCGAACCGCTTGCGCATCATCAACTTGGTGGCGGCACGCGTCAGACGAAAAGTCGCGGTGAGATTGACCTTGATGACATCGTCCCAATCTTCGTCGCGCAATTGCACGAACAGATTGTCGCGGGTGATGCCGGCATTGCAGATGAGAATATCGAGTTGCCCCATGGCCTTCTCAGCCGCCGGCACCAATGCCTCGACGTCGGCGCTGTCAGCCAGATTGCAGGGCAGGACATGGCTGCGATCGCCGAGTTCGCCGGCCAGCTTGTCGAGCTGTTCGCGCCGCGTTCCGGATACCGTGACCGTCGCGCCTTGCGCGTACAGCGCCTTGGCGATTGCCCCGCCGATACCACCGCTCGCGCCGGTGACGAGCGCGGTTTTGCCAGTCAGATCGAACATCGAATTCTCCTTCGTGCGGCCACGCCGCTCAATTCAAACGGCGCGCGCCGCAGCCAACGCATCCCTGGCAGTCGCGATATCGTTCGGGCCACTAATGGCGACGCCGACGGCTCCGTCGGCGATTCGCTTGACCAGACCGCTCAGCACCTTGCCTGCACCGATCTCGAAGAAATGCGTCACACCCTGTCCGGCCATATAGGCCACCGATTCCCGCCAGCGAACGGTGCCGGTGACCTGCTCGACGAGCCGCTTGCGAATTTCCTCGGGATCGGAGATCGGCGCGGCCAGCACATTCGACACCAGCGGCACCGCGGGACGATTGACGGTCACTTCGGACAGCGCCTTGGCCATCACCTCGGCGGCTGGCTGCATCAGACGACAATGGAACGGTGCGGACACGGGCAACAGCATAGCCCGCTTGGCGCCCTTGCCCTTGGCGATCTCTGTTGCCCGCTCGACCGCAGCCTTGTCGCCGGACACCACCACTTGGCCGCCGCCGTTGTCGTTGGCGGCCTGGCAGACCTCCCCTTGAGCCGCTTCCTCGGCAACGGCCACCGCCGTCTCGTAATCGAGCCCCAGCAGGGCCGCCATGGCGCCGACGCCGACCGGAACCGCCTTTTGCATCGCAAGGCCGCGCGTCCGCAGCAAGCGGGCGGTATCGCTGATAGAAAAGCTGCCCGCCGCCGCCAAAGCCGAATATTCACCCAACGAGTGTCCGGCCACGAAAGCCGCATCCCGCGCAACCGAAACCCCGGCTTCCGCCTCCAGCACCCGCAGCGTCGCCAGCGACACCGCCATCAGCGCCGGCTGGGCGTTTTCCGTCAGTTGCAAGGTCTCGCCCGGACCTTCCCAGATGATAGCGCTGAGTTTCTCTCCCAGCGCCGCATCGACTTCCTCGAACACCGCGCGGGCGGCGGGAAAGGCATCCGCAAGGGCCTTGCCCATGCCGACCGTCTGGGAACCTTGCCCCGGGAAGGTGAATGCTGCGGTCATTTGCGCCCCTAAAATCTCGAAGTGAAGGCCGAGAGACACTGGCACCGGGCTTTATGTCAAGGAGGTGCCCATGCGCCGCCTGTCCATTCAGCCATAAAACCACCGTTTCGCACCGCTTTCCCTTGCAAAGCGTGCCGAAATCCGTATAAACCGCGCGATCCGTGGATCCCGGCCGGGAGCTGAACGGACGATCTCGGCATGTTCATTTCAACGATCGTGATGAGATAGGGCCAATCGGCCCGACGTCCCGTGCTTCCGCCTTCTGAGCGTTCGAGTCCTTTCCGAAGGGTTCGAGGGGCTTGCCGCCGGGAACCGCGCTAACATTGGAAAGGACACCCATGCCTCTTTATGAGCATGTTTTTCTCGCGCGTCAGGATGCGAGCGCCCAGCAGGTCGAGGAACTGACCACGCAGATCACCGGCGTGATCGAAAGCCTCGGGGGCAAGGTCGCCAAGACCGAGAACTGGGGCGTGCGCTCCCTCACCTACCGCATGAACAAGAATCGCAAGGCGCACTTCGTGCTGCTCAACATCGATGGCCCGGCGGCCGTGGTCGCCGAGATCGAGCGTCAGGAGCGCATCAACGAAGACGTCATCCGCTACTTGACCGTTCGCGTCGAGGAGCTCGAGGAAGGCCCGTCAGCGATGATGCGCAAGGCCGACCGCGACCGTGATCGTGACGACCGTGGCGGCGGCTTCCGCGGCGACCGTGAAGGCGGTGGCTTCCGTGGCGATCGTGGTCCGCGCCGTCCGCGCGAAGACGCCGACGCTTCCGCAGCAGCTTCTCAGGAGTAATGACCATGGCTGATGCAGGTGCTCGCCGTCCGTTTTTCCGCCGTCGCAAGACCTGCCCGTTCACGGGTCCGAATGCGCCGAAGATCGACTACAAGGATTCCAAGCTGCTGATGCGTTACGTTTCCGAGCGCGGCAAGATCGTGCCGAGCCGCATCACGGCTGTCTCCGCCAAGAAGCAGCGTGAACTGGCCCGCGCCATCAAGCGCGCCCGTTTCCTCGGCCTGCTTCCGTACGTGATCCGCTAAATCGATACCGGCCGTGGCGTTCGCGCCGCGGCCAACTTCTTGAAACTTTCATAAGGCTCCCGGGACACCGGCAGCCGACAGTTGGGGCCTTATCGCCTCTAACCGCTCGAAGGGGGCGGGACAGCTCATGATGATCGGCCTTCTCATCGCCATTGCTGCCGGCTGCGCTTCAGCGCTGATGTTCGCCTCGATCAGTTCGGGGGCGCTCATCTCACTATTGCTGTTTTATCTCGCACCGTTGCCGCTGATGTTGGCCGCGATAGGTTGGGGACCGGCCGGCGCCGCAATCGGCGGTGTGCTGGCAGGCGGTGCCCTCGGCCTGATTTTCAGCCTGCCCTATCTGGTCGCCTTCCTGCTGGCGGTTGCGCTGCCGGCATGGTGGCTCGGCCGTCTCGTTCTGCTGGGACGGCCCATAACAGCACCTCAGTCCACAGGCCCTGGGGCCTCCGCTGAAGCGGTCGAATGGTATCCCGTCGGGCGTCTTCTGCTCTGGATCGCGGCATTTGCCGCACTCACCACGGTTTCAGCGCTGCTCACACTCGGCACCGACAGCGAGACCATCATCGCCGGGCTACGCCTTGGCCTTGGACGCATCATGCAGATGCCGTCCGCTCCTGCCGAGTCGACACAGATCATCGATGCCCTCGCGACCATCGCGCCGGCGGCGGCCGCCATCATTGCCATGATGACGCTCACGCTGAATGTCTGGATCGCCGCCTATGTCACGTCGGCATCGGGACGGTTGCGGCGCCCTTGGCCGGTGCTGCGTGACGTCAACATGCCGCCGATGACATTGGTAGCGCTGTTTGTTGCGCTGGCGCTCTGCTTCACCGGCGGGCTGCTGGCGCTGCTCGCGCAGATCGTCACTGCGGCACTGATGCTGGGCTACGCCCTGACAGGCTTTGCCGTCCTGCACACCGTCACGCTGGGCATCAAAAGCCGCGGCGTCGTTCTCAGCTTCGCCTATGCGCTGGTGCTGGTGTTCGGCTGGCCCGTCATCGCCATCATCGCGCTCGGTATTGCCGACGCCTTCTTCGGAATCCGCCAACGCTACCTGCAACGCAAGCCGCCACCCCTTTCCTCTACCTGATCACATCAACCGAACGTCACTTCAAACAGGAGATCCATCATGGAAGTCATTCTACTCGAACGTGTTGCCAAGCTCGGCCAGATGGGCGACGTCGTCCGCGTTAAGGACGGCTTTGCCCGCAACTTCCTGCTGCCGCGCAACAAGGCGCTGCGCGCCACCGCCGACAACCGGGCCAAGTTCGACGGCATGAAGGCCGACCTCGAAGCCCGCAACCTGAAGGCCAAGGGCGAAGCCACCAAGGTTGCCGAGAAGATCGACGGCCGTAACGTCGTCATCCTGCGTCAGGCTTCCGAAACCGGCCAGTTGTTCGGATCGGTGTCGGTGCGCGACATCATGGCGTCGTTCGAAAGCGACGGCATCACGCTGAGCCGCAGCCAGGTGCTGCTCGACCACCCGATCAAGACCATCGGCCAGCATGGCGTTTCCATCGCCGTTCATCCCGAGGTCGAAGTGTCGGTGAGCGTCACCGTCGCCCGCAGCGCCGACGAAGCCGAGCGCATCAATCGTGGCGAAGACGTCAGCAGCCGTCAGGAAGATCTCGACGCCGCCGCCGAAGCGCTGGCCGCAGCCGGTGAATTCTTCGATCCGGAAGCGCAGCAGGACGACGAACGCGCTGAGGGCGCCGAGACTTCGGAGTCGTAAGCTTTCATACAGCGTCAAATGGCCAGACTCGACACCTGATATTTCAGGTTGGAGTCTGGCCATTTCTATTTGTTATTTATAGTATTTTTTAGCCTTTATCTTCGTCATGTATCGCGAAGATTCATCAGTCGGCTTTTGAATCCGACGGTTTGGACTCCGAACTCTTTGGTTCGGCCGGCTTCGTTTCGGAAGCATGAGGCGTAGCCGAACTCGGCTCGGAAGACTTAGTTTCGGAAGCCTTGGGCTCCGCTGCCGGTGTCACCGCGGGCACCGGATCGGGCCGCTGCGCGCTGTTCTCCTGCTCCGCTTTCGGTGCGTGAGAACTCGTGCTTTCCGGCTTGGCGCTCTCGCTTCCAGGGGCGTTATGAGACGGCGCATTCTCCTGATGCGATTTGCTCTTGGCAGCCTTGCTCTTCTTCCGGTGCTTGCTTGATTTGCGGCCGGAATGATGCCCTGCGTCTCCCACACCATCGGCGCTTTGCGCGGGCGGTTGGCTGCGGAATGGCCACCAGTTGTTTTGCGCAGGCGCTGGCGTAGCAACGGCGGGTGCCGCCTCTCGACCGCGCCGAGGCTTTTCGGCGCTGGGCCGACGGTCAATCCCTCCATTGGCCAACAGATAGCTGCTGAGAGCACCGGCCATATCGCTGCTGGTGGTGTAATGCTGCCGCAAGAAGCCCGGCAACGACCCTGGCGGCACCGACTTTACGAGCCCCCGAGGACTCTTGTGGCATACCGTGCATGCCCCGTTGAAAATTTGCGCCGGGCTTTTGCCGGCTTCAAGGTTTTGTGCCCGCGCCGGTACCTGAACTGAAAAGCAAACTGCAATCGCCAATGCGGCGGAACCAAGCGTCCGGCCAAGCATTCCATCCTCCAATGTCGAAACCGTCATTGCTGCGAGACGTCGTCCTCACATTGCCGCGATGCAGCAAAGCAGATATCGACCCGCACTGGTACGCTTACAAATCTACAGATGTCCAAATCCAGAGACGTCGTCGGCGTCCAAATCCGCGGTGAACGTCCCAGGGATCGGGCCGTCACGTCCCGCGCGACACGCATCTTTTATCTTATTGCGACGCGAATGGAAGCACACATGCGGATGAATTGAATGCCGACGCATGGCGATTTGGGATATCGCATGTGCAGCCAAGGCACTGGAACTAGGCAAACGCCGACATTACTATCTTCAAATGCGCCAGACTGCACAGGGTTCGCCCCAACAATGACGGACCCGCACCTCTGGCGCTTGTCTGATCGGCCGTTGGGTGGTGGCGATGGACCGTTTGTTACAGTTTTTTCTCAGCCGGTATATCCGGCGTGGGACGATGATCGTTACAACCGCAAGCGGCTTTCGCTTCAGATGTGGTGACGGCACCGGAGAACCTGTCGCGCTACGCTTCGTGACACGCGCGGCGGAAAGACAGGTTCTGCTTGATCCCGAAATGGCCTTCGGCGAGGTCTATACCGAAGGAACCCTCGTCGTCGAACAGGGCTCGATCGCCAGCGTCCTGGCCGTTGCCCTCGACCAACCCGATATGATGCCGCGTTGGGCCAAGCTGCAGTGGTGGCTGCGCTATCTCGTCCGCAACGTCCAGCAATTCAATCCGCGCAGCCGCTCCAAAAATAACGTGGCACGGCACTACGACCTCGACGGCCGGCTGTATTCGCTCTTCCTTGATAGCGACAAGCAATACAGTTGCGCCTACTTCGAGACGCCGGAGTCCTCGCTGGACGACGCCCAACTCGCCAAGAAACGACATTTGGCCGCCAAACTGCTGGTGGCGAATGGTCAACGCATTCTCGACATCGGATCCGGCTGGGGTGGGCTTGCTCTTTACCTGGCGGATATCGCTTCGGCTAAAGTCACCGGCATCACGTTGTCGCGCGAACAGTTCGACGTCTCTCAGGCCCGCGCCAGCGAGCGCCCGCATGCCGCCGCGCCGACCTTTCTGATGCAGGACTACCGTGATGTCCCCGGCCCGTTCGACCGCATCATTTCGGTCGGGATGTTCGAGCATGTCGGCGTCGACCACTATGACACATTCTTCAAGCGCTGCGCCGAACTGCTCGCCAACGACGGCGTGATGATGCTGCATTCGATCGGACGCTCCGAAGGTCCGGGCATCACCAACCCATGGATCGCGAAGTACATTTTTCCCGGCGGCTATATTCCGGCTCTTTCAGAAGTTCTCCCCGCCATTGAGCGTGCGGGCTTGTTAGTGTGCGATATCGAGATATTGCGACTGCACTACGCTGAAACCCTGAAGGCTTGGCGCGAGCGCTTCCTGGCGCGGCGCGAGGAAGCGGCCGCACTTTACGACGAGCGCTTCGTTCGGATGTGGGAGTTTTATCTGGCGGCCTCGGAAATGTCGTTTCGCAAGCAGAACCTGATGAACTTCCAGATTCAGATCACCAAACGGCAAGGCATCGTTCCGATCACGCGCGATTACATTATGCACGAGGAAGCAAGACTGCGCGGCATCGAACGCGGGAGCCGTCCCAGATTGCAGATCGCCGGCGAATAAACGTCATATCTCGGAAAGTCAGAGACCTCATGAGGCCCTTCGGGTCGGCTACCCTTCGGCTTATCTTTGGGCTGCGACAGGTGCGCAAGAACCACGTTCCGTGCTTTCACGCATGACACCGGCGCACATCGTCCGGTGCGCTCGTCGACCACTGTCGAATCGAACGTCTCGACGAGCGATGTGAGCCAGCCATCCCAACGCTCGGAAATCGACATTTGCCCGTTGCGGACCACGTGAACTCCTCACCCCGAAGGGCTTTCCGGCCAGCGGATTGTCCAAACGCCTGATGCGCAGGCAAAGTTCCGCCAATCTCCGGAATATTAGTCGAGGAATAAGTAAGGATGGTTCAGCCGACGGCCCGGCTTGGCGGTGAATGACTACAGCGCCAGCGTCAAGTGGTAAGATCGTGCAGAATCATTCCCCAGCGTTTTTTTAGTCGAGCGTGTGAATAAGGCAGATGACGTCCTTTTCCGCGTGCGCAGACCGCACTTCCAGTCGTGGCCTGTTATAGTAGTAGCCCAGCTTCTGACACATCTGAGAGAAACCATCGTCCATCATGTCGTCCCTCGATTCCAACGTTCTCAAGCTCGCTCCCGATGCCGCCAGCCCGACGTATCGGACGGCGCCGCATAACATCGAAGCCGAGCAGAGCGTGCTGGGCGCCATTCTGATCAACAACGATGCGTTCTACCGCGTCTCCGACTTTCTCGAACCGAAGCATTTCTTCGAACCGATTCATCAGACGATCTTCGAGACCGCCGGCAGCCTGATCCGTGCCGGCAAGGTGGCGACACCGGTGACGTTGAAGACGTTCCTCCCGGCCGACATCGATCTCGGCGGCGGCATGACGGTCGGCCAGTATTTGGCACGGTTGGCGGCCGAAGCTACCACCATCATCAATGCCAAGGATTACGGCCAGACCATCTACGAACTCTCCTTGCGCCGCGACCTGATCCGGATCGGCGAAGATATGGTCAATGTCGCCTTCGACGCACCGGTCGACTTCGCACCGCGCAACCAGATCGAGGATGCTGAGCGGCGGTTGTACGAGCTCGCGGAGTCCGGGCGCTATGACGGCGGTTTCCAGCGATTTTCACAGGCCATGAAGGTCGCCCTCGATATGGCAGCGAACGCCTATCAGCGCGACGGAAGGCTATCCGGCATCGCCACCGGCCTGCGCGATCTCGACACCAAGATGGGCGGCTTGCAGCGTTCCGACCTTCTGGTGCTGGCCGGGCGCCCCGGCATGGGCAAAACCGCGCTCGCCACCAACATCGCCTACAATATCGCTCGCGCGCATCGCGACGAACTGCAAACCGACGGCACGCGCAAAACCGTCAATGGCGGCATCGTCGGCTTCTTCTCCTGCGAAATGTCGGCCGAACAACTCGCCACCCGTATTCTCGCCGAGCAGACAGGTATCGCCTCCAGTACCATTCGCCGCGGCGGCATTACCCAAAATGAATTCGACAAAATCCGCGACCACACCATCGAACTCGAGCACCTGCCGCTCTACGTCGACGAAACCGGTGGCCTGTCGATCTCGCAACTCACCGCCCGCGCCCGCCGGCTGAAGCGGCAAAAAGGGCTCGACGTCATCATGGTGGACTACATCCAGCTTCTGCAAGGCTCCGGCAAGCGTTCGGACAATCGCGTGCAGGAAGTCACCGAGATCACCACCAGCCTGAAGGCACTCGCAAAGGAGCTGAACGTCCCGATCATCGCGCTATCGCAATTGTCGCGTCAGGTCGAGAACCGCGACGACAAGCGCCCGCAACTCGCCGATCTTCGTGAATCCGGCTCAATCGAGCAGGACGCCGACGTGGTGATCTTCGTCTATCGCGAGGAATACTATCTGCAGAACAAGGAGCCGCGTCCCGGCACGCCGGAGCACGAAAAGTGGCAGACCGAAATGGATCTCGCCCATGGCAAGGCCGAAGTGATCATCGGCAAGCAGCGTCACGGCCCCACAGGAACGGTCGAACTGCACTTTGAAGGTCAGTTCACCCGGTTTAGCGATCTCGCCCACGACGGCAATTTGCCCGATCGCATATAGACCAAAACTGATAGCATCAGCGATCATGGATCAGGTCTCAGACACCGCGATAACAACCGCGCCGACCACACCGGCGGAGACGGTACCGCCGCCACCCGATACGACCGTTTCCGCTGCAGCGACCGGCATCCTGACCATCGATCTCGATGCCATCGTCGCCAACTGGCGTAAGCTGGAAAGCCAGGGTGTGCCCTCCGAGTGCTCCGCCGTAGTCAAGGCCAACGCTTATGGCTGCGGGGCGGAGCCGGTAGCGCGTGCGCTGACAGCCGCCGGCTGCAAGACATTCTTTGTCGCTACAGTAGATGAAGCGCGGGCCGCACGCGCCGCAACCAAGTCGGCCACCATCTACGTACTCAGCGGCTGCTTCCAAAACTGCGGCGAGGTCTTTGCCGAGCTCAACTGCCAGCCGGTGATTGGCGATCTCAATGAACTCGCCGAATGGGACGTGTTCTGCCGCCGCAGCGGCTGGTCCGGCGGGGCGGCGATCCACATCGACACCGGCATGAACCGGCTCGGACTCACACTTCAGGATGCGCATGGAATCCTGCCGCGCATTCATGCCGGCGACCACGGCATTACGCTGGTGATGAGCCACCTCGCTTGCGCGGAAAATCCGCAGCATCCGCTCAATGCTCGGCAGCTGACGGACTTCCGCGAGATCGCCCAGCAATTTACTGGCGTCCCTGCATCGCTGGCCAATTCCTCTGGCTGTTTCCTTGGGTCCCAATTCCAGTTCGATCTACTGCGGCCGGGCGCAGCGCTTTACGGCGTCAACCCGACGCCGGACGCCGACAATCCGATGCGGCCGGTGGTCGATCTGAAAACACGCATCATCCAGGTCCGCGAGGTGGAGCGCGGCGACACGGTCGGCTATGGCGCGACCTGGACAGCACGGCGGCCAACACGGCTGGCTATCGTTTCGACCGGCTATGCCGACGGCTATTTCCGCACCGCCGGCAGCACCGACGGCACCCGAAGCGCGGATGTGATCGTTGCCGGCAAGCGTTGTCCGATCGCCGGCCGTATCTCGATGGACCTGATTGCGATCGACATCACCGATCTGCCGGAGAAGGCCGCGCGTCGTGGTCACATGGTGACCTTGCTGGGCGACGGCATTACGGTGGACGAACTCGGTCACCATTTCGGCACCATCGGCTATGAAGTGCTGACCAGCCTCGGGCATCGCTATGCCCGCGTCTATAAGGGCGGATCGGCCTGATCCTTGCCTTTTGGTTGACGGAGTGTACCGAGCGTCATCGCAATCTTGATTTCTGTTCGTCTCTACACTTGGGTTGGTTAGGCTGCCGACAGCGGGAAAGATTCGTCCGCCACGTTCCAGCGCATCAATCGCGGAGACCATCCGTGCTGGCTTATCTCTTCGTCCTTGCGGTCGGACTGGTCGCCGGCACCATCAGCGGCATCGTGGGCACGGGCTCATCGATCATGCTGATCCCCGTGCTGGTCTACGAGTTCGGCCCGAAGGAGGCTGTGCCGATCATGGCCGTCGCGGCGGTCATGGCCAATCTGTCGCGCATCGTGGCGTGGTGGCGAGAGGTGGATTGGCGGGCTTGCGCCGCTTATTCGGTCACCGGCGTTCCAGCAGCGGCGCTGGGAGCGCGGACGCTGCTGGTGTTGCCGTCGCGCGCGGTCGATATCGCGATCGGCCTGTTCCTGATGGCCATGGTGCCGGCCCGCCACTGGTTGGCGAAACGCGACATCAAAATCACGCTTTGGCATCTTGCGCTTGGCGGCGCCGTGATTGGCTACCTGACCGGCATCGTGGTTTCGACCGGACCGCTGAGCGTTCCGCTATTCCTGTTTTACGGCCTGACCAAGGGTGCGTTTCTCGCCACCGAAGCCGCCAGTTCGCTCGGGCTCTACCTGAGCAAATCAGTAACCTTCGAGCGTTTCGGCGCCCTCGACGCGGCGGTCTTCCTTAAAGGCCTGATCGCCGGATCGTCGCTGATGTTCGGCGCCTTCATCGCCAAACGGTTCGTCCTCAAGCTCGATCCCAACGTGTTCCGGCTGGTGATGGATGGCATCATGCTGCTCGCCGGCCTATCAATGCTCTGGAATGCGACTCACGCGACCTGATCCGGCGAACCTCAATCCATGGCCAAAGCTACCCTTTCCTTCGTCTGCCAGAACTGCGGCGCGGCCTATAACCGCTGGCAGGGCAAGTGCGAGTCCTGCGGCGAGTGGAATACTCTGGCCGAGGAGGACGTCAGCGGCGCCAATTCCGTCCCGGCCAGCATACGCTCCAAACGCAAGGGACGGCTGTTCGCGCTGGAAAGCCTCGCCGGAGAAAGCCGCGACGCGCCACGGCTGCCGACCGGCATGGCCGAACTCGACCGCGTCACCGGCGGCGGTTTCGTGCCCGGCTCGGTCCTGCTGGTCGGCGGCGATCCCGGCATCGGCAAGTCCACGCTGCTCACGCAGGCGACGAGCGTGCTCGCCAACGCCGGCCATCGCACCGTCTACATTTCCGGCGAAGAGGCCATAGCCCAGGTCCGGTTGCGCGCGGCGCGGCTCGGTTTGGCCAAGGCACCGGTCCAGCTCGCGGCCGAGACATCGGTTGAAGACATCATCGCAACCCTTTCTGAAGGCAAGACTCCTCGCTTCATCGTCCTCGACTCGATCCAGACCATGTGGACCGACACGGTGGAATCCGCCCCCGGCACGGTGACCCAGGTGCGCGCCTCGGCGCAGGCCTTGATCCGCTTCGCCAAGAAGTCAGGCGCGACCGTGATCCTGGTCGGCCACGTCACCAAGGATGGCCAGATCGCCGGCCCACGCGTGGTCGAGCACATGGTCGACGCGGTGCTGTCGTTTGAGGGCGAAGGCTCGCAGCAGTTCCGCATCCTGCGCTCGGTCAAGAACCGTTTCGGCCCGACCGACGAGATCGGCGTGTTCGAAATGACCGGCTTGGGCCTCCGCGAGGTCACCAACCCCTCGGAGCTGTTCCTGTCGGAACGCGATCTTGGTTCGCCGGGAACGGCGGTGTTCGCCGGGATGGAGGGCACCCGCCCGGTGCTGGTGGAGCTTCAGGCGCTGGTCGCCCCGACCTCGCTCGGAACCCCCCGCCGCGCCGTGGTCGGCTGGGACTCCAGCCGCCTGTCGATGGTGCTGGCTGTGCTGGAGGCACATTGCGGCGTCAAGCTGTCGGGCTACGATGTCTATTTCAACGTCGCCGGGGGCCTGCGGATTCAGGAACCCGCGGCCGATTTGGCCGCCGCCGCCGCGCTGGTATCCTCTCTGGCTAACGCGCCGTTGCCGACCGACGCGGTCTACTTCGGCGAGGTGTCGCTGTCGGGTGCGGTGCGTCCGGTGGCGCAGGCCTCGATGCGCCTCAAGGAAGCCGCCAAACTGGGCTTCGGCCGCGCCGTCCTGCCGGAATCGGCACGCGGCGAAAGCGGTGGCGATGCCGGGCTCTCGCTCAATGCAATTGGCGGATTGAGCAGCCTTGTTGCCGACATCGCAGCGCGCGGGACCCCGCGCGTGGCAGCGAAGGGTAATGAGGCGGGCGGAAATGGCGGCACACGCGCCACAGCTTCGGAGAAAAATGCCGCGCCGCCTCGATTCCGCCGTCAAGAGTCCTAAACCGGGCGTGACCTCTGCTGCGGTCCTCGCTATACAACCGGCGCGCGGGAACTTGTTTGGGCGACGCACTACAGCGCCATCACGTAGACTGTCACATGCCGCACCGATTCGCGGTTTTCCGGATTTGAGAGCGGACCTGACCAGCCGATGCCGATAACGATCCTCGATCTTGTGCTGCTCGCGGTGATGTTGATCTCGGGCCTGCTCGCTATGGTCCGCGGCTTCATGCGCGAAATCCTGTCGATCGCGGCCTGGGGCACCGCCGCGCTGGTGACGCTGTATTCCTACCAGAAGCTGCTGCCGACCGCGAAAACCTACATCACCAGCGACACCCTCGCGAGCATCGCAGTCATCGCCGGGGTCTTCATCGCCACGCTGATTGTCGTATCGATCATCACGGTCCGCATCTCGGACATGATTTTGGATTCCCGCATCGGTGCGCTCGACCGCACCCTGGGCTTTCTGTTCGGGCTGGCGCGCGGCCTCTTGATCGTCGTGGTAGCGTTCCTGTTCTTCGCGTGGCTGGTGCCTGCGAAACAGCGGCCCGACTGGATCTCCAACGCCAAATCGCTAACCATGTTGCAATCGACCGGCGATTGGCTGATGTCGCTCTTGCCGGACGACCCCGAGAACACCATCTTGAAGAGATTCAAGAAGACCAAGCCCGAGGACGAGCAAACCGACGCTGAACCGGCGAATCCCGGTTCCAACGACGGATACTCGAAACCCGCGCGGGACAGCCTGAAACAATTGATCGACGGCAAACCCGCAAGCCGCTAGTTGTCTTGAAGGGACGTTGAGTCCCTCGAAAGTGAGGCGCGATGGACGAGATGCAGACCCCTCCGCAACTTGCCGCCGCCCCTCCGTCCGACGTTCACCAGCATGACGATACGCTGCGCGAGAAATGCGGCGTGTTCGGCATCTTCGGCCATCCCGATGCCGCCGCCATCACAGCACTCGGGCTCCATGCCTTGCAGCATCGCGGGCAGGAAGCCGCCGGCATCGTCTCCTTTGACGGCGAGCGCTTTCATTCCGAACGGCGGCTTGGCCTGGTCGGTGACACATTCTCCCGTCGCGACGTGATCGACCGACTTCCCGGCCCCGCCGCCATCGGCCACACCCGCTATTCCACGACCGGCGAAACCATCCTGCGCAACGTGCAGCCGCTATTCGCCGAACTCAACGCGGGTGGCTTTGCCGTTGCTCACAACGGCAACCTCACCAATGGCCTGACGCTGCGTCGAGAGCTGGTCCGTGGCGGCGCGATGATGCAGTCGACCACCGATACCGAAGTGATCCTGCATCTTGTCGCACACTCGCAGCGCAATCGCTTCATTGATCGATATATCGAAGCCTTGCGAACCATCGAAGGCGCCTACGCGCTGGTCTCGCTGACCAACAAGAAACTGATCGGTGCACGCGATCCGCTCGGCATCCGTCCGCTGGTGTTGGGCGAACTGGACGGCAGCCCGATCCTGGCGTCGGAGACTTGCGCCCTCGACATCATCGGCGCGAAATACGTCCGCGATATCGAACCCGGCGAGGTGATCGTATTTGACGATCACGGTGCGCAGAGCCACAAGCCCTTCCCGCCGATGTCTCCACGCCCTTGCATTTTCGAGTACATCTATTTCGCGCGGCCGGATTCCGTGGTTGGCGGTCGTTCGGTCTACGCTGTGCGCAAGGCCATGGGCGCGCAACTCGCGCACGAAAGCCACGTTCCCGCCGATGTGGTGGTTCCTGTCCCGGATTCCGGCGTGCCCGCCGCACTCGGCTATAGTCAGACCGCCGGCATCCCCTATGAGCTCGGCATCATCCGCAATCACTATGTCGGCCGGACCTTCATCCAACCGACGCAGAGCGTACGCGAACTCGGCGTCCGCATGAAGCATTCCGCCAACCGCGCAGCAATCGAAGGCAAGCGCATCGTGCTGATCGACGACAGCCTCGTGCGCGGCACGACCTCGAAGAAGATCGTCAAGATGATGCGCGACGGTGGCGCTCGCGAAGTCCATTTCCGCATCGCCTCGCCGCCAATCACGCACCCGGACTATTACGGCATCGATACGCCGGACCGTTCCGGTTTGCTGGCGGCAACCCATAGCCTTGAGGAAATGCGCGCCATCATCGGTGCCGACTCGCTGGCTTTCCTATCGGTCGACGGGATTTATCGCGCCATGGGCGAACCGGGTCGCGATCCGGCACAGCCGAAATTCACCGATCACTGCTTCACCGGTGAGTATCCGACACCACTCACCGACCTCAACCAGACCGAAGCGCAGCCGCGGCAATTGTCGCTGCTCGCGGAGGCGAGTTAATCGGGTTGGCAGCAATCATCTGACTCTGCCGACGACGGCGTAGCGTCTCGCGCTTTTCGCGCCAGCCAGACGGTATGGTCTCCGCACGTCGCATCTTCTGCGGCGTGGTCGACAATGTCGAAGCCGTGTGCCGCGAGTAAATGCCGGTACTCCTCGGGATCGAGGCTGGCGTGGTAGAGCGGCTCTCCCTGATACGAACCAATCGCCTCTCCCGCGCGTGGACCGCTGGTGAACATCAAGGCGCCGCCATTCGCTATGTGCATAGCAAAGACCGCGAATATCGCTCTTTGCTCGTCTTGCGTGAGATGAAAGAAACTGTCCCACGCCAGAATGCCATGGAAACGACGGCCAAGATCGAGGCTACGCATATCGGCAACTATCCAGGACTGCGCTGGAAAACGCTCCCGGCACAGCGCGATCATTGTCTCCGATGAATCGATGCCGGTGACATCGTGCCCGCCTGAGATGAGATAGCGTGCGATCGGCTCACCCGATCCGCATCCGATATCCAGGATGGACGTCCCCGCGCCGGCGACTGCGCGAAAGCGGTCGAGCCAGTTGCGCTCGAACAAGTTTTTGCCGCGCTCACGATCGAACGCGCGTGCGTGTCGCTCGTAGAGGTTCACGATCTGCGTCGATGCATCATGTGCTGGCATGGGGTTGGTCAAAGCTGCCTGACCATGAAGACCGCCGCCTCGTCATAGCCCCGCAGCTTACGAGCCAGCGTAGCATTGACGACCTTCTGCGACGCGACGTTACGAAAGCCGTGACGCTCCCAGAAACCCACGGAGTTGTTGACGGCGACCAGTGAAACAGATGGCAACACTTCCTTCTGCGCGCGCGCCAGCAGCAGCGCCACGACCAGCGCGGCCGCGCCGGTGCCGCGCAACTCCGGAAGGAGCGCGACGTCATGAATGTAGTAGGTTTCTGGTTGACGCGGCAGTTCGCCGAGCCGTGCATTCAGCGCCGGCGGATCATAGGCGCGCCATGGATGGCTGACAGCATAACCGAGGATGTCTTCTCCCGAACTGAAGGCCAGACAGCCGATCGGATATAGCCGCAGCCGCTCCTCAAAGACGACACCATCCTCCGGAAATGTCGGATGAACACTGTCCGCCACCGCCAGCACACCCGGCAGGTCGGCGGCGACCATCGGTCGCCATTGCCCTTTGGCTTCGAGAGATAATTCAGGCATAACGCGCCGAACTCCTTATCCCTCTGGTCCTAGCACAAAGCGCCCTTTCCATGACAAAGCCCCTTGCCTCTCGTCTCGCCCTCGTCACCGGCGCCTCGCGCGGAATCGGCTACGCGGCAGCGCTGGCGCTGGCCAAAGCCGGCGCGCATATCGTGGCAGTCGCCCGCACCCAGGGCGGGCTCGAGGAGCTTGATGACGCGATCCGTGCCGTCGGCGGTAGCGCCACCCTGGTGCCGCTCAACATGACGGATTCCGAAGGCATTGCCCGGCTCGGCGCGGCGCTGCACGAACGCCACGGCAAGCTCGATATCCTCGTCGGCAACGCCGGCGTTGCCGGGCCCTCGTCGCCGCTGGGGGATATAGAACTCAAGCAGTGGACCGATGTGATCGCGGTGAACGTCACCGCAAACTTCCAGTTGATCCGCTGCATGGAGCCGCTGTTGCGGCAATCCGACGCCGGGCGCGCGGTGTTCGTCACATCGGGTATCGCCAACAAGGCGAACGCCTATCTCGGCCCCTATGCCGCCTCCAAGGCGGCGCTGGATGCGTTGGTGCGTGTGTGGGCCGCCGAAAGTGCCATCACCTCGATCAAAGTCAACCTGTTCAGCCCCGGCCCGATCCGCACCCGGATGCGCGCACAAGTGTTTCCGGGCGAAGACCCGCTGACCTTGGACACTGCCGAACAAGCCGCGGACTTCATCGTGCCGATGTGCATGCCGGAGTGGGCCGAAAGCGGCAAACTCTATCACTACCCATCCCGATCACTGATGGCGTTCCACGATCCCCTCGTCGCGGCGACGGACTGAATCTGCGCGGCCCGATCAGGATATCTTGCCGCCATCAATTGCCGCAGCCACAATGCGACATTCCGTCATGCCGTTTGCCGGATCGGGAAAGGAATGTCGCCATGCGCCGCCTGTTTGCCCTCGTCATTGCCCTCGTTTTCACCGGCATCGCCGGTCCCTCATTCGCCGCCGATGTGTCCGGCACCTGGCTCCGTGACACCGGCGCCTCCAAGGTCAAGTTCAGCAAGTGCGGTGCATCGATCTGCGGCCATATCGTCTGGCTGAAGCCCGGTGCCGATCCTAAGGCCAAGGTCGGTCAGCGCGTGTTCTTCGACATGAAGCCAAGCGGCGACAACGCCTGGAGCGGCAGTGCCTTCAACCCCGAAGACGGCAAGACCTATACCGGCAAGATGACCCTAAGCGGCGACACCCTCACCACCGCAGGTTGCGTCATGAGCGTGATCTGTAAATCGACAACGTGGTCCCGCGCCAATTAGACGCGGACTTGCCGGTTCCGCCGATCGACGCCGGACTGAGCCGGTCGCGGCAATCTTTTGTCGCGTTCGATGATCGCGCTGGCATTTCCAGAATGGACGGCGGTTCCTGGTTGTGATGTGATGCAGCCGCTTACCGTCCGGCACCAGCGTTTCAGGCGCTGAGGCCGGCGCGGAAGGCAGTCGTCAATCACCAAGATGTCGGGACAAGCCGCGCAAGACGGCATACCCGTCGGAACCCAAGGAGAGATCATGCGGACAATCGTCACGCGTTGCGGAATTGTGGCCATCATGCTGGCCGCCCTCGGCGCAACAACTTCAGCCTTCGCTTTGGACAAGACTGTCAAGATCGGCGTGCTCAACGACATGTCGAGCCTCTACGCCGATATCGGTGGACCGAATTCGGTTGTGGCCGCGAAGATGGCCGTCGAGGATTCCGGCCTGCTCGCGAAGGGCTGGAAAATCGATGTCCTCGCCGGCGATCACCAGAACAAGCCCGACGTCGGCGTCAACGTCGCGCGTCAGTGGATCGACGTCGACAAGGTCGACATGATCACTGACACGCCGAATTCCGGCGTCGCGCTCGCCGTCAACAATCTGGTGCGCGAGAAGAACATCGTCATGCTCAACTCCGGTGCGGCGACCGCCGACCTGACCGGCAAGGCCTGCTCGCCCAACACGCTGTCGTTTACTTACGACACCTACATGCTGGCGAACGGCACCAGCAAGGCGCTGACCAAGGCCGGCGGCGATACGTGGTTCTTCTTGACCGCGGATTATGCGTTTGGTCATGCGATGGAGCGCGACGCTACGGCAGTCATCACCGCAAATGGCGGCAAGGTGCTCGGCAGTGTCAAGCATCCGATCAACACCGCTGATTTCTCGTCGTTCCTGTTGCAGGCGCAAGCCTCGAAAGCCAAGGTCATCGGCCTCGCCAATGCAGGCGGCGATACCACCAACGCCATCAAACAGGCAGCGGAGTTCGGTATCGTCTCGCATGGCCAGAAGCTGGCCGCCTTGCTGTTGTTCATCAATGACGTGCACTCGCTCGGCCTGAAGACCGCCAACGGTCTGAACTTCACTGAATCCTTCTACTGGGACTTGAACGACAAGACCCGCGCGTGGTCGAAGCGTTTCTCCGAAAAAGCCTCGAAGCACGCATACCCCTCGATGACCCAGGCCGGTGTCTACGCGGCGGTTCGGCACTATCTCAAGGTGCTGGAAGCGATGGGCGGAAATTCGCATGACGGCGCTAAAATCGTCGCCAAGATGAAGGAAACCGTCGTTGAGGACGATCTGTTCGGCAAGAGCGAGATCCGCGCCGACGGCCGTCGCATGGTCCCTGCCTATCTCTTCGAGGTAAAGAAGCCCGAGGAATCGAAGGGACCGTGGGACTACTACAAGCTGGTCGCAAAGCTCGACCCGAAGGACGTGGCGGTGCCGCTCGAGAGCAATCCCTGCCCGCTCTTGAAGAAGAAGTAATAAAGATCGGCTGGCCGGGTCATCGCGCTCGGCCAGCCGCCTCAATATCGATCGTTCATAAGGTCGAAGAGGCTTGCGCGTCTTGCGGCATTGCTGCCGTCACCCGCAGCGCCATCAGCATCGCCACCAGTAACAACGCTCCCGCAAGCAGAAACGGCGCCCCAGGCAGCTTGATCGGCGTGGTCGGTGCAATGAAATAAGCGAAGGTCAGCGTGAACAGGAACGGCCCGACAAGCTGGGCCATGCTTTGGACACTACCGGACGCGCCCTGTAATTGCCCCTGCTGATCCGGCGCAACACATCGCGTCATCAGGCCCAACGTCGCGGGACCGGCAACACCCCACAGCGCCATCACCGGAATGCCCAGCCATGATAACGGGCCGGTCGGCGCAAGCCCGAAGATCAGGAATCCAAGCGCGCCAAATGCAAGCCCGATCACCAGCGCGTTGCGTTCGCCGAAACGATTGACCACTGGACCGACAGCGCCAGCCTGTACCACCATCGCACAGACTCCCACCATGGCCAGCGTCAGCCCGACCGTCTTCTCGTCCCAACCGTAACGATAGGTCGCGTAAAGCACATAAGTGCTTGGCAGGACGACGTGCGCGACTTGCGCGATAAAATTCACCACGGACAGACCCGTCAACGTCGCATTGGAACGCAGCAGTTTCCATGCGCCAACCGGATTGGCGCTCCGCCACCGGAACGGTGAGCGGCGTGCGCGGGGCAGCGACTCCGGCAAAATCAGCACACCATAAATCGTGTTGGTGAAACTCAGGCCAGCCGCCACCCAGAACGGCAACCGTGGATCGACGTCGCCGAGCAACCCTCCGAGTGCAGGACCGAGAATGAAACCTGCGCCAAATGCCGCACCAACCTTGCCGAACGCGGACGCGCGCTTGTCCGGTGCGGTGATATCGGAGATGTAGGCGAACGATGTGGAGACGCTCGCCGAGGTGATGCCGGAGATCACACGCCCCGCGAACAGCCACCATAGCGACGGCGCCAGCGCCATCAGTACGTAGTCCAACCCGAGGCCGAAATTCGATAGCAGCACCACCGGTCGGCGGCCGAACCGATCCGACAGGCTACCGAGCACCGGCGAGAACACAAATTGCATCAGCGCCCACGCGGTGCCGAACGCGCCGAAGATGCGCGCAGCAACCGCGGTATCGTTATTGACGAAGCTCTCCACCAGTTTGGGCAAGATCGGCATGATCATGCCAAGCGCCAGCATATCGAGCAGGATCGTGACGAAGATGAATATAAAAGCGGCGCGACGTCTTCCTTCGGCGGGCGCGCCCGCGCCGGTCGTTTCGAAGGAGCGCTCGTCGCTCACGACAGGCGCTTGCGCTTGTGCGCGAACGGATTGGCCTTCTCGCGCAGAGTGATGCGGATCGGCGTTCCGGGAAGATCGAAATTCTCGCGAATGCTGTTGGTGAGATAACGCAGATAGGATTCCGGCACCGCGTCGGCGCGCGAACAGAACAGCACGAAGCTCGGCGGTCGCGCCTTGGTCTGGGTGATGTAGTTGAGCTTCAATCGACGGCCGGACACCGCGGGTGGAGGATTGTTGGCGACGGCCTGCTCGAACCAGCGATTCAATGCACTGGTCGAGATGCGGCGATTCCACACCGCGTACGCATCTTCGATGCCCTTCATCAGGCGATCGATCCCCTCACCCATCAAGCCGGAAACGGCGACGATCGGCACGCCCTTGACCTGCGGCAGCCAGTGATCGACCTCGGCGCGTAGCGCACCAGCCTGATTGGCCCGCGATCCCATCAGGTCCCACTTGTTGACAGCGATCACCAGCGCACGCCCCTCACGCTCAATCAGATCGGCGATGCGGAGATCCTGCTCCTCGAACTTGCTCTGCGCATCCAGCATCAGCACCACGACTTCGGCGAAACGCACCGCGCGCAACGCATCGGCCACCGACAGCTTTTCGAGTTTCTCCTCGATACGCGAACGACGCCGCAGGCCAGCCGTATCGAACACCCGGAAATGCCGTCCCTTGAAATCGATCTCGACCGAAATGGAATCGCGTGTGGTACCGGCTTCGGGGCTGGTGAGCAGGCGCTCCTCGCCCAGCAGGTGGTTGATCATGGTCGACTTGCCGGCGTTGGGTCGACCGACGATGGCAACACGAATGGGACGCGATCCATCCTCGCCCGCATTATCGCTCGCGTCGTCGTCCTCGTCCGCAGGCTCGGGCATCACGTCGCGCAATGCGTCGTAGAGCTCGCTCAGCCCCTCGCCATGCTCGGCAGAAATCTGGATCGGATCGCCCAACCCGAGCGCATAGGATTCCATCGCGCCGACCTCGCCGTGCTTGCCCTCGCTCTTGTTCGCCAACAGCAACACCGGCTTGTCAGCACGACGGGCAAAATCAGCAAAAGAGCGATCGGTCGGCGTCAAACCGATACGTGCATCGATCACAAACAGCAGCGCGTCTGCGGCGGCAATCGCGGCTTCGGTCTGCTCCTGCATCCGCGCCGTCAGCGACCCGCGCGCGCCTTCATCAAGGCCCGCGGTGTCGATGATGGTGAATTCAAGATCGCCGAGACGCGCCTGGCCCTCGCGACGGTCGCGCGTAACACCCGGCTGATCGTCGACCAGCGCTAGTTTCTGTCCAACCAGACGGTTGAACAGCGTCGACTTACCGACATTGGGCCGGCCGATGATCGCGAAGGTGAAAGACATCGTCGATCCGTTCGCCCACCGGCGATGTTATGTCAATGCATGGTGAGCCGGACAACGGCTCCAGCCAAAATTACTGACGCTGGAAACTACCGCTCGGCAATGGAGCCGGGAACGAACTGCCCGATGCCGGTGCGGTCTGCGGCTGAGCCTGTGCGGGAGCCGGTTCCGGATCGGGCGGCGGCACAGTGGTGCTGCGATGACGAACCGTCCGCCGTGCGGATTTGGGCTGCGCCGGTGCCGCACTTTCCTGTTGCTGTGGTGCGGCAGCAGGCTCACTGGCCGGCGCTGCAGCGCGCGGACGCGCGGCACGAGACCGCGAAGACGCTCTCGGCCTGGGAGGCTCGGCCGCGGGCGGCGGCGCAGTTTCCACCGGAGCCGCCTGTTGCTGCTGAAGCTGCTCCCTCTCGACGTTGTCCTTGTAGAGTTCTCTCGGAACGCCCTGCTCGAGACCCGGAACGCCCTCAGGGAAAACCGGCTCGCGGTTCCCCGGCAGCTTTTTCTCGGTGTTGAATACATCGAACATGTCGGTGGGGTCGAAACTGGTCGAACTGCAACCGGCCAATACGCCTGATAGGGATATCAGGACGGCCGCAGCAATCAGACGATGTGATCCGCGCGTAGCCATTGGCGTCTCAACTCTTGTTCGTTCGTCCGACGATATCGGGAAATCGTGCGGGTCAGGTTAACTTTTCGCCGCAGCGGGCGGCAGCAATGCCTGCAAGGCTTCTACCCTGCTGCGCAGACTCGCGGGCGTCTCGCCGTCTTCTGCAATCTGGTCCAGCCACTTGCGCGTCTCGGCGACGTTCTTGGCCCGCCACGCCGAGAGCGCCAGCAATTCGCGCGCCGTGTGGCGATACATGCTGCCAGGCTGCGTTGCTGCATCGAGGCGCTTCACCATGTCGTCGTAGCTGGCACTATCGACCAGCAACACCGCGGCGCGTACGGTCGCAAGGCCGCGCTCGTGCGCGCCGACGCTCGAATCCGCAGCGATCGCGTCGTACAGCTTCACGCCAGCGGGCGCATCGCGCGATGCAGCTTCCGCGGCCGCACGCAGCCGCGCCAGCGAGCGATAACCGGCAGGCGCATCGGCAGCGAGCGCATTGAAGGCTGCTTCGGCCTCGGTGTGCTTGTTTTCATCGGACAAGGTTGCGGCGGCATCGAAGGCGGCGCTGGCCTTGTAGGCCTTCTGGGTCGCGAGATATTCATAGCCACGCCAGCCGCCGACGCCGGCGACGATCAGCACAGCCAAAGCGACGATATAGACGGAGTACTTGTCCCAAATCCTCTTGAGCTGCTCCTTGCGCAGCTCGTCATCGATTTCGTTAAATATCTCAGACACTTAAAGAACCCCATTGCGGCCACGCCGCACGCCCGGCGGCAAACCGGGCGATTGCCCACCGGTCAGGCGATACCCTAGCGGTATGGCGTCCGCAAGGCAAAGTTGACGCCTTCGCGACCGGAGAACGGCTCCCGGACATGCCGCGGGATTCTTGCGGCATTCCGGTGACCATTTGGTGGCGCGATCTATTTCACCGCCAGCAGTTCGACATCGAAAATCAGGGTCGCATTCGGCGGGATGACGCCGCCGGCGCCGCGCGCGCCGTAGCCCATTTCCGGCGGGATGATCAGGGTGCGCTTGCCGCCGACCTTCATGGTGGAGACGCCCTCGTCCCAACCGGCGATCACCCGGCCCATCCCGATCGGAAATTCGAACGGCTCGTTGCGATCGACGGATGAGTCGAACTTCTTGCCCTTCTTGCCGTCGACATAGAGCCAGCCGGTGTAGTGCATCACGCAGGTCTGGCCGCGTGTCGGCGTCGCGCCGGTGCCGACCTGGGTGTCGACGATTTGCAAACCCGAAGCTGTGGTCATGGTCTTTCCTTTGGCCTGTGCCAGTGTGGGGGTGGACGTGCCGCCGGCGACAAGCGCGGTGGTGGCGACAATCGCGAAAGCCCGGAAGGCGATCGCGGCGAGCGGGAAACGCATGTCGTATCCTTTCCTGGTATCGACTTCGAGCGGCGCTCAGCCTTTCGGCTTGATGCCGTAGACATTCTCCGGGCCGGGGAACGCGCGGGAGCGCACGTCGTTGGCGTAACCCTGAATCGCTTCTTCGATCATCGGGCCGAGCTTGCCGTAGCGGCGGACGAACTTCGGCACCCACTCCGACAGGCCCAGCATATCTTCCAGCACCAGCACCTGACCATCGCAGGCGGCGCTGGCGCCGATGCCGATGGTGGGAATGTCGATGGTCTCGGTGATGCGGCGCGCGAGCGGCTCGGCGACCGCTTCGACCACCACGGAGAACGCACCTGCCTGCGCCACGGCGCGGGCATCCTTCTGGATCGGGCCGACCATGTTCTCACCGCGCGCGATCGCTTCGGCTTCCTCGCGGCCTTGCGAACGGAACGAGCCGAGCGCGTTGATCGACTGCGGCGTGAGGCCGATATGCGCCATCACCGGAATGCCGCGCTCGGTGAGGAATGCGATGGTTTCCGCCATGCGCTCGCCGCCTTCGAGCTTCACCGCGCCGCAATGGGTTTCCTTCAAAACGCGCGCGGCGGAATGAAACGCCTGCTCTTTCGAGGCCTCGTAACTGCCGAACGGCAGATCGACCACCACCAGCGACTGCTTCGAGCCACGCATCACCGCATGGCCTTGCAGGATCATCATCTCGAGCGTCACCGGCAGCGTCGTCTCGAAGCCGTGCATTACGTTACCGAGCGAGTCACCGACCAGGATGACGTCGCAATAGCGATCGACCAGCGCCGCGGTGTGCGCGTGATACGACGTCAGCATCACCACCGGCTCGCCGTTCTTGCGCGCGCGAATGTCGGCCGACGTTTTGCGCCGGATGGTCGATTGAATGGACATCCTAAACTCCGAGTACGGGAACACCGACAATGAGGGGACGAGATATCAGCGCCAGCGAATGAATGCCGACGGCCGATGCGAGACCAAGGATGATGATGGTGAAATCGACGCCCATCTTCCGCCCGCTTGCCTCCCTCGAAACGCAACGCCGATGCGAGCCGCCTGCCCGCTCCGCGCCTGTTTCCATGCGGGGCCTGCTGCTTCGCACCCACCGCACCGCAATATCGAGGCGAAGGGGTATCATTTTTTGCCGGGCATGAGCAAGGGAAGCCCTCGCATAGCGCGAATGAAACACAATTGTCGCAGATGTCGCAGCAACCCGCGCTTCCGCCCGGTCGTTCCACAGCCTATTTTCGCAACCCCACTCATCAGCGCGTGACGCATGACGGAGAGATGGACATGACCGCAAAGGCAATACGGACCACCAACGGCCGCGGCCGGCTGTTCGACAGCGTGCTCGACACCATTGGCGATACGCCCGCCATCCGCGTCAACCATATCGGCATCGACGGCGTTACGATGTACGTGAAGGCCGAGTATTTCAATCCGGCCTCGTCGGTGAAGGATCGCCTCGCCATCGGCATCATCGAGGAAGCCGAGCGTAGCGGCGCGCTCAAGCCCGGCCAGACCGTGGTGGAAGCCACCAGCGGCAACACCGGCATCGGCCTTGCGATGGTCTGTGCGCAGAAGGGCTATCCGCTGGTGGTCACCATGGCGGACAGCTTTTCCATCGAGCGGCGGCGGCTGATGCGGATGCTCGGTGCGAAAGTGGTGCTGACGCCGCGCGCCGAAAAAGGCTTCGGCATGTACCGGAAGGCCGTCGAACTGGCGGAGAAGCACGGCTGGTTTCTCGCGCATCAGTTCGAGGCCGCTGCCAACGCAGCGATCCATGAAGCGACCACCGGCCGCGAGATCATCAACGACTTCGCAGGAGGGCGGCTCGATTACTTCGTCACCGGCTACGGCACCGGCGGCACCATGGTCGGCGTCTCGCGCGTGCTGCGCAAGGAGCGGCCGGAAACGAAGATCATTCTCAGCGAGCCCGCCAACGCGCAACTGATCGGCAGCGGCACGCCGCAACAACGTACCACGGACGGCGAGCCGGCGGCGGGACATCCCGCCTTCGAGCCGCACCCCATTCAGGGCTGGACGCCGGACTTCATTCCGAAAGTGCTGCAGGAAGCGATCGACAAACAGTATTACGACGAACTGATCCCGATCGCCGGACCGAAGGCCATCGAATGGGCCAAGGCGCTCGCCCAACGCGAAGGCATCTTCACAGGTATCTCCGGCGGCGCGACGTTCGGCGTGGCGCGGCAGATTGCCGAGAAGGCTTCCGCCGGTTCGGTCATTCTCTGCATGCTGCCGGACACCGGCGAGCGTTATCTCTCGACGCCGTTGTTCGACGCCATTCCGGCCGACATGGACGAAGCGGAAGTGGCGCTATCGCGCTCGACGCCGGGTTATCAGATGCCGGCGGGGTGAGAGACTGACTCAAGGTTTGCCGACAGCGATCAAGCATCATGCGGCTTTCGTCATGGCCGGATTTATTCCGGCCATCCACGTCTCAACGATAGCTCAGCGAGAAAGACGTGGATGGCCGGGACGAGCCCGGCCATGACAAAAATAAAACTCATTGCTCAGCGGCGATACTTCAATCCGCGCAGATCGCGCCTCAAGTCCCCATCACCGGCACGCCGATGACGAACGGATGGAACGCAAATGCAAGGCCGAGATAGACGACAATGCCGAGCACCACGGCGATGACGTCGTTGCCGACGCCGCCCACCGGTATAGGCGGCGCGCCGGCATCGCTGCGGTGCTTCAGCGAAATGCGATCATAGACTGCCCACGCGAGGAACGATCCGAACAGGATGATCGAGCCGAGATCGCCGTTGGCCAACAGATGCGCCAGGGCCCACAGCTTGATGCCCGCCAGCATCGGATGCTTGAGCCTGGCGTAGATGCGGCCACGGACATAGGACGCCACCACCAGAATGACCGCGAACGGCATCAGTGCCAGCGCGATGTGCCGCATCGCGACGGGAGGATACCAGACGTCGATCCAGCCGGTGGCGCGATAATGCGCGAAGCCCCAGACGATCAGCACGAGACCGAGCGCCGACAGCAGCGAATAGCCGATCTTGTAACCCGCCTCGCCGCGCGCCGCGATCAGCTGTGCGCGCAGGTCACGCCGCGTCGTCACCAGATGCGTGCCGAAGAACACGGCGAGGCCGACGATCATGATCACAAGTCCCATCGCACCTTCTCCATCCAGCCAACCGAACGCCGCGTCACGACGATCAAATCCGCGTCGCGAAATTCGCTAGCACTTTTCCACGACCGCGCGCAACGCCGGCAAGAGGCTACAACCGCCGCAGGAGACTTGACCTGACGCATGGAGTTGTCGACGATCCTGGGTCGCCGCAACGTCGGCGGCCGGGAAACGACACCGAGGCCTTCATGACGCATCCGTTCCAGCGCCACCATTCCATCGTCATCGCAGCGAAGCCGGTCGCGGTGTTCGATTACGTCACCAATCCGAAGTCATGGCCGGAATGGCTGCCGACGTCGCACCACATCGATTGCGACAATCGCCCGATGCGGTTCGGCGACACCTTTCATGAGCACTGGAGCACGCGCACCGCGAAGGTCGAACTCGACTGGCTGGTGATCGCCTGTAACGTTCCGCATCTGTGGATCGGTCTGACGCAGACCTCGTTCATGGGGCCGGTGGTGGTGCAATACGATTGCGAAAGCGTCGACGGTGGCACGCAGTTCACCCGCACGCTTCGCAATCCGGCACGGCCGAAGCCACCGACCGCCGAGGTCATCGAACGCATGGATCAGGAAGCCCGCCTCGGGCTCGAGGCCATCAAGCGCAACGTCGAGGCCCGCAGCAGCCGCACGACGTTTTGAGGATTTTCCGGATCACAAACCGACACATCGTCAGCGTCGTCCCCGCGCAGGCGGGGACCCGGATTCCCTGCATCAGTCGTGCTTGCGAAGCCTGCCGACACACGATCGATAAGCGCCTTCCACACGACGAGCGACACGGCGTATGAATCCCCGCCTCCGCGGGGACGACTCTGCCCTACACATTTTCTCCGCCGGCGCGGATGAAGGAATAGCGCACGATATCGGTGCGACGTTGCCACCCGATCTTTTCCCAGAACGCCATCGCGGATTCGTTGGTCGCCAGCACGTCGATATGCGACTTCTGAATTCCTTCGGCTTCCAGCTTGTCGAGACACGCAGTGACCAGACGCGTTGCAAGGCCGATGCCGCGATGAGGCGGCGCGACGATCAGGTGTTGCAGATAGCCCCTGCGGCCGTCGTGACCGGACATCACGCATCCGACGAGTTCGCCGGCAACCTCCGCGACAAAGCTAAGGCCCGGATTCCTGTTCAGATAACGCTCCACGGCCGCCTTTGAATCGGCATCGCGCACGGTGACTCCCGGCGTCTGCCGCATCAGGGCAATCACACGATCGAAGTCTTCAAGGGTCATCTCGCGAACAGTTGCCATAAGCTCGCTCCAGGTGCGCGTGGCGATGCATCATCGCAGTCATATCTAGCAGTTCGCAAAAATGCACGCGGCACGCGTTCACGATCCCGCCGCAACATCATCACGCAATCACCCCGGAAATTTCGCGGAATGACCGCGACGCACGTCAACCATCAATGCTCCATCAACACCATGGAGCTGAATGCATGAACTTGAAACTTCTCGCCACCGCCGCCGCGATCGCCACTCTTGCCGCCACGGCCGCACAGGCGCAGACCCAAACGCAACCGAGCCAACGGATGCAGCCGAGCAAGTCGATGCAACAAGGCGGCTCCCATGCACCAGCCGGCCGCGCCGGCACCGCGCCGTCGGGGACGGTCGGATCATCGGCGACCCATTCCGGCAGCCGCAGCGGCAAGGCTGTCAAGCCGGCGCCCGGCGGATCGGTGGAACACAATAGCCCGGCAACCGGCAGCGGCGGCGCAGCCGGCGGCATGTCGCGCTAAAGCTCTCTCCAAGGCCGAAACTCAGCGGCCGGCGCTCGCGCCGGCCTTTTTTCTTCGGTCAATGCATCGCGTTCGAGAAACGGCGCCGCCTACCCCGCCTTGCCGTTCTTCTTCACGTCCTTGACGTTGGAGAACACGATGCCCTCGGCGCGCTCGCGGGTGTAGCCGAGATAGAACTCGTTCCTGGCGAGGAACACCGGATCGCCGTCGACATCGTCGGCCACACCTGAGTTGTTGGCTGCGACGAACGCATCGAGCTTCTTCGGATCGTCCGATGAAATCCAGCGCGCCAGCTGGAATTCGCTGATCTCGAATTCGACCGGCAGCGAATATTCGGCATCGAGCCGCGCCTTCAGCACGTCGAGCTGCAGCATACCGACGACGCCGACCAGCGCCGGTGCGCCGTCGCGCGGGCGGAATACCTGCACGACGCCCTCCTCCGACATCTGCTGCAAGGCCTCCTTCAGCTTCTTCGCCTTCATCGCGTCGGTGAGCCGCACGCGACGAACGATTTCCGGCGCAAAGCTGGGCACGCCGACGAACGACACATCCTCGCCCTCGGTCAGCGTGTCGCCGATCCGCAAGGTGCCGTGGTTTGGAATGCCGACGACGTCGCCGGCGAACGCCTCATCCGCGATGGCACGATCCTGCGCGAAGAAGAACTGCGGCGACGACAGCGGCATCGGCTTGCCAGTGCGCACCAGCTTGGCCTTCATGCCACGCGTCAGCTTGCCCGAGCACAGCCGCGCGAACGCGATACGGTCGCGGTGGTTCGGATCCATGTTGGCCTGGATCTTGAAAACGAAGGCCGTCATCTTCGGCTCATCGGCTTGCACGAGGCGCTGGCTGCTCTCCTGCGCGCGCGGCGGCGGCGCGAATTTGCCCAGGCCTTCGAGCAGATCGCCGACGCCGAAGTTGCGCAGCGCCGAGCCGAAATACACCGGCGTGAGATGACCTTCGCGAAACGCGGCGAGGTCGAACGGCTTGCAGGCCTCCGTCGCCAGCCCCAATTCTTCCTTCACCTCGTCGAGGTTGAGATTCGGATTGCGCGCGGCGAGATCGGCAATGTCGATCTGCTCCGCCGCGCCGGTCTTGGCGCCGCCGCCTTCCAGCAAGCGGATGCCGCCGGTCGAGATATCATAGGTGCCAAGGAAGTCGCGGCCGCGCCCGACCGGCCAAGTCATCGGCGTGGTGTCGAGCGCCAGCGTCTTCTCGATCTCGTCGAGCAGATCGAAAGTATCGCGGCTCTCGCGATCCATTTTATTGATAAAGGTAATGATCGGAATGTCGCGCAGGCGGCAGACCTCGAACAGCTTGCGCGTGCGGTCCTCGATCCCCTTCGCGGCGTCGATCACCATGACGGCGGAGTCGACCGCCGTGAGCGTGCGATAGGTATCCTCGGAAAAATCCTCGTGGCCGGGCGTGTCGAGCAGGTTGAAGACGAGATCGTCGAACTCGAACGTCATCACCGAGGTGACGACGGAGATACCGCGATCGCGCTCGATCTTCATCCAGTCGGAGCGCGTGTTGCGGCGCTCGCCCTTGGCCTTGACCTGTCCGGCGAGGTTGATGGCGCCGCCGAACAGCAGCAGCTTTTCGGTCAGCGTGGTCTTGCCGGCGTCGGGGTGCGAGATGATCGCGAAGGTGCGGCGGCGCGCCACTTCAGCGGCCAGCGCCGGGCGTGAGGATGGCTCAGTGGAAATCGCAATGTCGGACATGGGCGTCGCTGTGGCAGGGAATGCGGGCGGGATCAAGGAGTTTCCGCGCCGGCGCAGGCGGGTTGCCAGCCGGTTCCGGCCACCCCATATTTCCCCGGCGGAGGGACGACCCTCCGGCCTCATACAGTCATCGCGGGGACGGCCCTGCCTAACACGTTAGGAGGGTCTCATGGCCTGGTTCTTGTTGTTCATCGCGGGGCTGATGGAGATCGGCTGGGCGATCGGCCTGAAATACACCGAGGGCTTCACCCGTCTGGTGCCGTCGGTGCTGACCTTGGCGGCGATGCTGATCAGCATCATCCTGCTCGGCCTGGCGCTGAAGACGCTGCCGGTCGGCACCGCCTACGCGGTCTGGACCGGGATCGGCGCGGTCGGCACCGCCATTCTCGGCATCGTGCTGCTGGGCGATCCGGCCACCGCCGCGCGGCTCGGCTCGATCGGCCTGATCGTCGCCGGCATCGTCGGGCTCAAGCTGGTGACGTGATCGGTCCGAGCAGAATGTGCCGAGGCTGCATGAGGTCGTCACCCTGAGGCGCTTAGAGAAAGTCCGAGCCTCGAAGGGCGACGGCCGCGATCCTTCGAGGCTCGCTTCGTTCGCTCCTCAGGATGACGAAACGCCCTGCGCTTCAAGCCGATCAATCTCTAGTGCTGCACCAGCACCACGGCCCAATAGGCCAGCGCCGCCACCAGCGCCGAGGCCGGCACGGTAATCACCCACGCATAGACGATGGAACTGGCGACGTTCCAGCGCACCGCCGAGACACGCCGCGCCGCGCCGACGCCGACGATGGCGCCGGTGATGGTGTGGGTGGTCGACACCGGGACGCCAAGGAACGTCGCCATGAACAGCGTCGCCGCGCCGCCGGTCTCGGCGCAAAAACCCTGCATCGGCGTCAGGCGGGTGATCCGCAGCCCCATGGTGCGGACGATGCGCCAGCCGCCCATCAGGGTGCCGAGCGCCATCGCCGACTGGCACGACAGCACCACCCAGAACGGGACGCTGAACTCGCTACCGAGATGGCCCTGCGAGTAGAGCAGCACGGCGATGATACCCATGGTCTTTTGCGCGTCGTTGCCGCCGTGGCCGAGGGAATACAGCGACGCGGAAAAGAACTGGAATATCCGGAACGCCCGGTCCACCGCGAATGGCGTGGACCGGGCTGACGCCCAGGTCACGATCGCCACCAGCAGCAGCGCGAGCAGGAATCCCACCACCGGCGACAGCACGATGGCGAGCAAGGTCATCGACAGCCCGCTCCACATCACGGCGACGATGCCGGCCTTGGCAACGCCCGCGCCCACCAGCCCGCCGATCAGCGCGTGCGACGAACTGGAGGGAATGCCGAGCGCCCAGGTCACCAGATTCCAGACGATGGCGCCGACCAGCGCCGCGAAGATCACGGCGGGCGTAATGATGTCCGGGGCGATGATGCCGGTGCCGATGGTGTTGGCGACGTGCAGCCCGAACACCAGGAACGCGACGAAATTGAAGAACGCCGCCCACAGCACGGCATACTGCGGCCGCAGCACCCGCGTCGAAACGATGGTAGCGATCGAATTAGCTGCGTCGTGCAAGCCGTTGAGAAAGTCGAACAGCAGCGCGACCCCGATCAGGCCGACCAGCACCGGAAAAGCGATCGTGGCGTCCACCCGGCGGTCCCTGCCCTACACCTGCTCGATGACGATGCTGTTGATCTCGTTGGCGACGTCGTCGAAGCGGTCGGCCACTTTCTCGAGATGGTCGTAGATCTCGGCGCCGACGATGAAGTCCATCGCGTTGGCGTTGCGGTGCTTGAGAAACAGTTCCTTGAGGCCGATGTCGTGGAGGTCGTCGACGCGGCCTTCGATCTTACCGAGTTCCTGGGTGATCGTCGTCAGCATGGTGACGTTGTCGCCGATCGATTGCAGCAACGGCACCGCGCGGCCGACCAGGTTGGCGCATTCGACCAGCAGCGTGCCGATCTCGCGCATCGGCGGCTCGAACTGGCGCACCTCGAACAGCACCACCGCCTTGGCGGTCTGCTGCATCTGGTCGACGGCGTCGTCCATCGCCGTGATCAGGTTCTTGATGTCGACGCGATCGAACGGGGTGATGAAAGTACGGCGCACCGCGGTGAGAACTTCGCGGGTGATGCCGTCGGCGTCGCTCTCGAACTGATCGACACGCTGGCAATAGACAGGGGTTTCCTCGCCGCCTTTAAGCATCCCCTGCAGCGCCTGCGCGCCCTGCACCGCGACCTGTGCGTGACGCGCGAACAGGGCAAAGAACTTCTCTTCCCTGGGCAGCAGAGCTCTGAACCAGCGTAACATTGCTATTCCCCGGCCGTTCGGTTGGCGGTACCCGATTGACGCGCCAACACCGTCATCCGACCGGCGTGCCCCGCCTCAAAACCGCGCCGTCGTTCAGGCAAAACGCCGAAACCGGACCGAACTGGACCGCCTCGACCCCCGATGCGACAGGCCATCGACATGCGACGACGCGTCATTGCCTTGTCATAAAACACTTCTTCGGACGGCGCGCAATCGCTGCAGACGTAGTCGCGCCCACCGAACACAACATATGCACGATATGCACGGAGCGTCATGCCCCTGCCGTGGGCAGCGAACCCGGCCGGGTGAAATTATCGCACAATCCGTGATGTTTAACCGGCGAGCGCAACGTCGCTCCCCGACGGCAGAACTGACGCCGGGGCTTGATCTGCCGTGCGCGATCAGAGCGAGCGTTTGAACAAGGCCGCGATCTCACCGACGATGCCGCGCCGGAAAGTCAGCACGCAGACCACGAAGATCACGCCCTGAATCACGGTGACCCACTGGCCGAAGCCGGCGAGATACTGCTGCATGGCGACGATGACGAAGGCGCCGACCACCGGGCCGAATACCGTGCCGAGACCGCCGATCAGCGCCATCAGCACGATCTCGCCCGACATCGTCCAATGCACGTCGGTGAGCGAGGCGTTCTGCGCCACGAACACCTTTAGTGAGCCAGCCAGACCCGACAGCGTGCCCGACAGAATGAAGGCCATCAGCTTGTACTGGTCGGCCTTGTAGCCGAGCGAGATGGCGCGCGGCTCGTTCTCACGAATGGCTTTCAGCACCTCGCCGAACGGCGAGTTGATGGTGCGGAAGATCAGCAGGAACGCCAGCAGGAAGGCGACCAGGATCACGTAATACAGCGTGATCGGCTCCGACAGATCGAGCAACCCGAACAGCATCCCCTGCGGAATGCCCTGAATGCCGTCTTCGCCGTGGGTGAACGGCGTCTGCAGATAGACGAAGAACACGAGCTGCGACAGCGCCAGCGTTATCATCGCGAAGTAGATGCCCTGACGGCGGATCGAAATCCAGCCGGTGACGACGGACAGCGCACAAGCACCGGCGGTGCCGATCACGATGCCGATTTCCGGCGATACGCCCCAGACCTTCAACGCGTGCGCGGTGAAATAACCGGCGGTGCCGAGGAACATGGCGTGGCCGAACGACAGCAGGCCGCCATACCCGATCAGCAGGTTGAAGGCGCAGGCGAACAGCGCGAAACACAGCGCCTGCATGACGAAGAACGGATAGATATCGGTGAACGGCACGATTGCCAGCGCCACCGCCATCAGGACGAAGGCGACAGCCTCGTCGCGGATACCACGTCCGGAGGAGCCCGATGCGGAATTGTCGGTAATCACTGACATGTTAAGTCGCCCGTCCTGTCAATCCCGTCGGCTTCACCAGCAGCACCAGCACCATCAGAACGAAGACCACGGTGTTGGAAGCCTCGGGGTAAAAATACTTGGTCAATCCCTCGACGACGCCGAGCGCGAAGCCGGTGATGACCGATCCCATGATCGATCCCATGCCGCCGATCACCACCACCGCGAAGACGACGATGATCAGATCGGCGCCCATCAGCGGCCGCACCTGATTGATCGGCGCCGACAGCACGCCGGCGAGCGCGGCAAGGCCGATGCCCAGACCATAGGTCAGCGTGATCATGCGCGGCACGTTGATGCCGAACGCGCGAACCAGCGCCGGATTTTCAGTCGCGGCGCGCAGGTAGGCGCCGAGCCGGGTCCGTTCGATCAGATACCAGGTGGCAAGACATATCACGAGCGAGAACACCACCACCCAGCCGCGATACACCGGCAGGAACATGAAGCCGAGATTCATGCCGCCCTGCAGTTGCGAGGGAATGGCATAGGGCAATCCCGACGAGCCGAAGTAATTCTGGAACACGCCCTGAATGATCAGCGCGATGCCGAACGTCAGCAGCAGTCCGTACAGGTGATCCAGTCCCGCCAGCCATTTCAGCAGCGTGCGCTCCAGCACCATGCCGAAAATGCCGACCATGATCGGCGCGATAACCAGGGCATACCAATAATTCAAGCCAAGGCCGTTGAGCAGGAAGTACGCACAGAACGCGCCCATCATATACAACGCGCCATGCGCGAAGTTGATGATGTTGAGCATTCCGAAGATCACGGCCAGACCGAGACTGAGCAGCGCGTAGAACGAGCCGTTGATCAGTCCAACCAGGAGTTGGGCGTATAGTGCCTGCATAATATTTCCCGCGCTCAACGTCTCGTTTAAGTCACGTCCCGCGGCCGGG
>JAEWIX010000016.1 GCA_023386885.1 Pseudomonadota bacterium | reverse complement strand
TTTCACATTCGCTTCCGCCCGAGCGGCAAACCGGGGAGCGAATGTCAAAGCCACTCCACTGCATAATAGGCAACCAAATGGTTGCATGTCAAGTGCCGATTTTGGGACGTGCACGGCCCGACCGTTGTCTGCGTTCGACGCACCGTGGACGTTGCGTTGCGAAGCGTCGAACGCAAATCGATTTGATTTAGCCGAGCACGCTTGTGCCGACGCGGGTCGTAAAACTCGCGGTGGATTATGCTGACTTCGCCGGCAAGCAGCGACTATTGCAGCGGCATTGGCGGTCGGGGGACGCTGCTGTCGCCGGGCGGCGGCGGAAGCCGCGCGGGCGCGGGCGGCGGGATGTAGGCTTCGCGTTGCGCAGGGACCTGCCGATAATCTTGCCGCTGCGATTGCGGTTGTGGCGGCGGAGTGGGCGCACGGGTACGCGAAGCCGCAGGAGTACGCGAAGCCACGGCCGGGGTTGACGAATGCCGCGACCGTTGTCGCGAGGTCGGCTTTGGTGGTTGTTCGGCGAGTTTGTGGCGTGTCGCCTGCTCGCTGGCTTTCGCGACATCGTTGCTGAGTTGCTGTTGACCGGCGCGCAACTGCTCGACGGTTTGCTTCAACGAAGCAATTTCCTGTGCCATGGTTTCCAGCGACTTCGTCACCTCAGGCGGCAGCGCCGCCTGCGTCGGAGGCGGCTCCGCCGCCGGCGTAGCTGGAGTTGGCGCAGCAGGTGTTGGCGTCGCGGATGCAGCGTTGCTGCTCTCTTGAGGGGGTGCAGGTACCGGAGCATCGGCAGCCGGCTCAGATGCCGCGACCTGTGAAGTTGCATCTTGAGATGACACGTCTTGCGAGGTCACGTCGTGTGGCTCGGCGGCGTTGGCGCTTTGCGTGGGAGCCGGCGCCTCCGCGAGAAACTGCGGCAGTAGGGACGAAAATTGTTGCTTGGCCTGATCTCCGTAGACATGCCAGGCCATCGTCGCGGCAACGCCTGCGCAGATGGCCAGGAAGACAACCTTTCGACCGGTTCGCGCAGGCGATGCCAGAATGCGCAGGTTACCGGTGTTGTCGTTCAACGGCGTGGCGCGAAGCGGCGGTTCGTTCGCCGGCTCCGGCGACTCCGCAGGCGTGACGTCGGGCCCGGACGGATCGCTCGCGTGGGGCGTCGACAAGGCGCGTAGCTGCGCGGCTATCGCGTCGTGCGGGTCGGCGTGTGGCAATTGCATTGGCGCTCCGTGGTCATGCGGGTGCAATGCGCGGCAAGACTCCGGCCGCTGCGCATGCGGAAGGATGGAGCATCGCGCTTTGACTAGAGGAAGGCGGGACGGTGAAAAGGATGGGGCGGGGGAACTTCCGGCCTCAATCCGATGCGGGTTTCAGGCGCTTCTGGAAGAATGCGAGAATCTCGTCCCGGGCTGCGAGCGTGGGTTGTCCCGCCTCATCGATCAGGTGAACCGTGACGACGCTATGGGGCGTTTTTACGAACTGCTCGAAGAATGGTGGCATGGGTCCGCCATTCGCGGCGGTGTCGGGCAACACGCGCCCAATGAAGCGGTCGCCGAGCGCGGCCTGATAGGCGGCAAACCGTTCGGCGCGGCAGAATGAATCGCCTGCAAATCGGTAGGCAAGGACGGTGAGGTCTTCGCGTTCCAGCCTTAGGCGTATTTGCGCCAGTTCCTCTGCGGAGCTTTCGATCCCGCCGGGATTATCCAGCGGGAGGGACGGCTGCGAAACGACAGGGGCCAGCAACACCGGCTCCAGCATCAGGTTCAGCGCGAAGTTTCCGGTGAAGCACATGCCGATCGCGCCGACGCCCGGTCCTCCGCTTTCATCATGGGCAAGTCTTGCAAGCGCCCGCAGCCAGTTCGCCACCGGGCTCGACGAGCCGCCGCCGAGCGCGCGGAATTCAGCGCTGACGCATGCCCGCCGAAAAACACCGGCGGCGGTTTCCGCGTCGGGAACGTCGCCGTCCTTTCCGAACAACGAAGGCATGTAGACTCGGAAACCTGCGTCACGAACCCAACGCGCGAAACGCGCGACGTGAGGACTGATGCCCGGCATCTCGGTCATGACGATGACAGCCGAACCGTCACCCGTCACGTAGACCGGCTTCGCGGCGTTCTCCAATGTGAGCACCCGCCGGTCGAAATCGGATAGATCGTCAGGTCTCAACAGTGCATCGCTCATGTCGTCCTCCGGAAAACATTGCGCAAACGGTATTTCCCGGGCATTGATATCGGCAAGTGTCGAAATCGACATTATTCGGGTCTATTTTGCCATGCCGTTGATTGAGGTTCTGGTGTTGGAAGGGGCCTCGCCCGCCAGTGTCGCGATCACCTTCGAATTGATCGACGTCGCCAACGGCATTCGTGCGCGCGCCGGCCGGCCGCGCTGCTTCGACGTCAAAATTTCCGGGTCAGGCGCGCAATGGGCCAGGAGCCTCGCACGGCTGCCCGCGAAATCAGTCGCGAGAAAATCCGCGGACGTGGTGATCGTTCCCGGACTGGCCTGGACAGACGAGCAACGCGTCCGCGAAGGATTGCAACGGCGCGACGCGGAAATGGCGCGGAAGGCTCTCCGTGCCGCCTTTCGATCCGGAGCCGAAATCGCAAGCTCCTGTTCGGCGGTCTTTCTGGTCGCGAGTGCCGGGCTGCTGGATGCGCGGCGCGCAACCACGACCTGGTGGCTCGCGCCGCTGTTTCGCAAGCTGTTTCCCGAGGTGATGCTCGACACCGACGCGATGGTGCTGACCGACGGGCGGATCACGACCGCCGGCGCGGCAATGGCTCAACTGGACCTGATGCTTTCGATCGTCGCGCGCCATGCCGGCCCCGATCTCGCCGACAATTGCGCGCGGTTTCTGTTGCTGGATCGGAGGCCGTCGCAGTCGCGTTATATGGCGCTCTCCTTTCTTGCCGCCGCGGACGAACGAATGTCGCGCGCCGAACGCTGGGCCCGCGCGCGATTGCATCGAACTTTTTCGATCTCCGAGCTTGCGAAGGCTGTGGGACTGGGGGCGCGCACCTTCGCGCGCCGATGCGAGCAGGCCACCGGGCTTTCGCCGGTGAGATTCGTCCAGAAGCTGCGCGTCGACAAGGCGATCGAGCTTCTGGAAACGACACGGCTCAGCCTCGACGAGATCGCGGAGAAGGTCGGCTATGCCGACCCCTCGACGCTTCGCAAACTCCTGCATCGAGAAGGGATCACCGGCGCGCGCGCCGCGCGCGCCAGCCGCAAGCAGGATAGCCGGCATACAGGGAATCGGCGTTCTGTTTGATATCGGCGGCCGATGATCGCGCGTGCACCCCACCGGGGAGAGGGAAGACTTGGTCACAGTTCTCATGCATATTCGTTGCAATCAAACGTTTCCGGACGCGGCCTCATGTCTCTGCAACTCTATTTCGCTTTTGTCGCCGCCTGCCTCGTGCTTGCCATCGTGCCGGGGCCGATCGTGACGTTGCTGGTCGCCAACGGCCTGCGCCACGGCACGCGCGCGGCGCTGATCAACATCGCCGGCGCGCAAGTGGGACTCGCGATCTCGATCGGCATCGTCGCGGTGGGGTTGACGTCGATGATGGCGACGATGGGCTACTGGTTCGATTGGGTGCGTTTCGCCGGCGCCGCCTATCTGGTGTGGATCGGCCTCAAGATGGTGCGCTCGCCAGGCCTCGAGATTGGCAAGGGTGATGCGCCGCCACCGAAAGGCGGCTTTTTCCTGCAAGGGCTGGTGGTGCTGCTGAGCAATCCGAAGATGCTGATCTTCTTCGGCGCGTTCATTCCGCAATTCGTCGATCTGGGAAAGCCGCACTTTCCTCAAGTCATCCTGCTCGGCGTTACCTTCATGGCGGTCGCGGGCGCGACCGACGCAGTCTATGCGTTGCTGGCGGGTCGGGCGCGCACCATGCTCTCGACACGCCGCACCCGGCTGGTGTCGCGACTGTCCGGACTATGCATGATCGGCGGCGGCGTCTGGCTGGCGCTGACGCGGGCGCGATAGAGCTACATCGCCGCGCGCAATTCCGGCTCCAGCTTTTGCAGAATGCGTACCAGCCGTGCGGCCCATTCGCGCTGGCCGCCTTCCTCGGTGATCAGGTCCTGGCGAATCTCGATGCCTGTGTTGATCAGCCCGCGTTGTTCGCCGTGCACCGGGATGGTGTAATCGGTGGTGTCGCTCACCGCATAAGGCTGATTGTCTCCGACGACCAATGTGGGCTCGGCACGCAATTCGCGCAGCATCAGATGCGGCAGGCGATGATCGCGATTGTAGAGCGTGCCGATGTGCCACGGCCGCGCCACGCCGGCATAGATCGGGGTGAAGCTGTGCAGGGACACGAGGATCGTCGGTCGCTTCTCCTGCGCCCGCAAGTCCAATGCCTCGGTGATGGCGTGATGATACGGCGCGAAGATGCGCTGCTGCCGTTCGAACGCCGCCTGTTGCGTCAATCCCTGATTGCCGGGGATCGTCGTCGCCTCGCTGATCGGCGGGATCGAACTTGCGGCGGAGAGCGGCCGGTTGCAGTCGATGACGAGGCGCGAATAGCACTGCGCGATCAGATGCGCGCCGAGCGCATCCGACACCGCTTCCGCGACGCCGGCGATGCCGATGTCGTAGGCGATGTGGCGGTGGCGTTCGTTTTCATCGATGCCGAGATCGCCGAGAGCGCGCGGGATCATGCGGCCGTAGTGATCGCAGGTGAGGAAGAACGGCGACGCGCCGTCCGCGTTGCGCAAGATCACCGGCGCGGGTTCATCGGCGGCGAGCAGCGGCGTTGATGATGACGTGAGGTCCAAGACGGTCTCTTGCTCAGGCAGCCTGCGGCGGCAGTAGCGCTGCGGTGTCCTTCACCACGATGGCGAAGCGGTCGGCGAGTTCGGAGAGCGCGGTGCGATGCACGACGCTGGCCGGAATCATGCCGCCGAGCGGATCGGGCAGGTCGCGCGTCGCGGTGGCGTTGGCGACCACGGTGGAGCGATACTTCAGATCGAGCGCGGCGCGCGCGCTGGCGGAGACGCACATATGCGTCATGAAGCCGGCGAAGATGATCTCGCTCTTGCCGGTGCTCTTGATCAGGTCGTTGAGGTCGGTGCCGGCGAAGGCGTTCGGCAACGTCTTGCGTAGCACGATCTCGCCGGGGGCGGGGTTCAGTTGCGGCACGATTGCGGCGTAAGGCCCATCCTCGGCGAACAGCGGCCGTCCGGCGGGTGCATGCTGCACGATGTGGAACACCGGCATGGCGATCTTGCGCGCCAGCGCCAGCAATAGCGCCGCCTCGCGGATCGCTGCGTCGACGCCGGCTAGCGGCAGGCTGCCCTTCACGTATTCGAGTTGCGCGTCGATGATCACCAGCACGGAGGCATTGAGCGGGCTCGGGTTGAGCGGCGCGCCGGCGATTTGCAGCAGCGATTTCGGGGCAGGGGCCATGGATTGCTTTCGAAGGCGGGCGAAATTTGCCGGAACTTGGTGGGTGAACCTTACATAGGCCCTGTGGATAGCCGGGACAATCCGGCGCGGCTTGGGTCAGCGGTCCGCCGCCCCTATATTGATGGCCGGTTGGCGAAGGTTTATCGACAAAAATGCGTTTCACCCCGCAATTCCTTGAAGAACTGCGTGCGCGGCTTCCGGTGTCGGAAGTCGTGGGCAAGCGCGTCAAGCTGAAGAAGGCGGGGCGGGAGTGGAAAGGGCTGTCGCCGTTCCAGCAGGAAAAGACGCCGTCCTTCACGGTGAACGACCAGAAGCAGTTCTACCACGATTTCTCCACCGGCAAGCACGGCAACATCTTCGACTTCCTGATGGAAACCGAAGGGCTGACGTTCGTCGAGGCGGTGGAGCGCTGTGCCAATCTCGCGGGCCTGCCGATCCCGGCGGCGACGCCGGACGCGGCGCGTCACGAGCAGCGCCGCAAGTCGCTCTATGACGTCATGGAACTGGCGGCGAAATTCTTCACCGATACGCTGGCGGCGCGCGGCGGCGCGAAGGCGCGCGGCTATCTCGCGGATCGCGGATTGACGTCGCAGACGCAATTGCAGTTTCGCCTCGGCTATGCGCCGGGCGAACGTTTTGCGCTGAAGGAATATCTCGGTGCGCAGGGCGTGCCGGTCGGCGACATGGTCGAGACGGGACTTCTGATCGGCGGCGAGGATATTCCGGTGCCCTACGACCGCTTCCGCGATCGCGTGATGTTTCCGATCACCGATCTGCGTGGGCGCATCATCGCCTTCGGCGGCCGCGCCTTGGAGAAAGACGTTCCGGCGAAATATCTCAACTCGCCGGAAACGCCGCTGTTTCACAAGGGCTCCAACCTCTACAACGGTGCTGCCGCGCGCAAGGCCGCGCATGACGGCGCGCCGGTGGTGGTGGTCGAGGGCTATGTCGATGTCATTGCCATGGTCGGCGCGGGTTTTCCGGCTGCGGTCGCGCCGCTCGGCACCGCGCTGACCGAGGATCAGCTTGGCCTGCTCTGGAAGATGGTCGACGAACCGATCCTGTGCTTCGACGGCGATCGCGCCGGGCAGAAGGCGGCGTGGCGCGCCGCCGATCTGGCGCTGCCGCATCTTGAGCCCGGCAAGAGCCTGCGCTTCGCCATGCTGCCGGAAGGACAGGACCCCGACGATCTGGCGCGCTCCGGCGGCCGTGGCGCGGTGGAGGAAGTCATCGGTGCGGCGCGCGGCCTTGTCGATGTGATCTGGTCGCGCGAGGTTGCGGGCGGCAACTTCGAGACGCCGGAGCGGCGGGCGGCGCTGGAAGCGCGCATCGGCGAATTGACCAACGGCATCCGCAACGAGGTGGTCCGCCGCTATTACCGGCAGGACCTTGCCGAGCGGCTTCGGCTGGCGTTCGCGCCCGCCGGCTTTGGTGCAGGTGGCGGTTATGGGCGCGGCGGCTATGGCGGCGCGGGGCGCGGCTTCGGCCGCGAATCAGGCCGGCCGGCGGCAGGCGGATTTGCGCCACGCGGCCCGGCGCGGCCGGGCGGGCCGGGCAGTCGTCCACAGGCTGGCAGTCTCGCCCAGGGGCTCGGTCGCGGCCCCTATCAGGTGGCCAGTCCGCACCTCGCCAACAGCCCGATCATGCGCGGCCAGCGCAGCACGCTGTCGCGGCGCGAGGCGCTGATCCTGCAATGCCTGCTCAATCACCCCTGGCTGCTGCATGACCGGCTGGAGCAGGTCGCCGCGCTCGAATTCGCGCACCCGGAGGCGCACCGGCTGCGTGCCGGGATCATCGGCTCGTTTGCCGACGATACTCATGCCGACGATGCGGTGGCGGACAGCGCGCGGCTCCGCGCATGGCTGGAGAAATCCGGATATTCAAAGCAAATTCAATCGGTTGAGCACGCGCTGACGACCCGCAGCGTGTGGGGCGCGGAGCCGGGCACGGCCGTCGAGGACGTTCTTTCGACGTGGCATCAGCTGGTTACCTTGCATCGCAAGGAGCACTCCTTACTTAGGGAATTGAAGGATGCCGAGTTGGCGCTGAGCGAAGCGCAGACCGACGCCAATTTCGCCTGGCTCAAGGACGTCAACGCCCGTCTGGAATCGATGGAAGGCACGGAAGCCCTGATCGAGGGATTCGGCGAATCCTCCGGGCGCATCCAGACGACGACATGACGACGGGCGGGCGTGAGGCGGCGGAACCGCGAAAAGACTCGCCAAGACGGGAATTAGGCTGCAAATACAGGGTTAAGCGAGACTTAACGGCTTTGGCTCATGGTCCGGCCAAAGTGCACAATCGGCAAAGCTGATGTGGGGGTGGCGAGAGGTGCGCCGCCTTTTCCGCGTCTGGATGAAAGTGATAAGGGGCGGGCGACGTCGCCCCGGCGTGAGCGCGTTTCAGGAGCATTGAATGGCCACCAAGGCAAAGACGCTGCAAGTCAAGGACAAGGAAAAAGACGACAAGGCGGCGGATGCGCCGGAGAAGGATAGCGCGGACGCGCCGTCTCCCTTGCTCGACCTGTCCGATGCAGCGGTCAAGAAGATGATCAAGCAGGCGAAGAAGCGCGGCTTCGTCACTTTCGATCAGCTCAATGAAGTGCTGCCGTCCGACCAGACCTCGCCCGAACAGATCGAAGACATCATGGCGATGCTCTCCGACATGGGTATCAACGTCTCCGAAAACGACGACGACGCCGAGGAAGAGAACAAGGAAGACGCCGAGGAAGAGACCGACAACGAACTGGTCGAGGTCACCTCCAAGGCCGTCACCGAAACCAAGAAGTCCGAGCCGGGCGAACGCACCGACGATCCGGTGCGGATGTATCTGCGCGAGATGGGCACCGTCGAGTTGCTGTCGCGCGAAGGCGAAATCGCCATCGCCAAGCGCATCGAGGCCGGCCGCGAGGCGATGATTGCAGGCCTGTGCGAAAGCCCGCTGACCTTCCAAGCCATCATCATCTGGCGCGACGAACTCAACGAAGGCAAGATCTTCCTGCGCGACATCATCGATCTGGAAGCGACCTACGCCGGACCGGACGCCAAGAACAACATGATCGCCGCGCCGAACGGCGAAGGTGAAGCTGGCGAGGCCTCCGCCGCCGCGCCGGCGCATGTCGCGCCGCCGGCCGCGCCGCCGTCCGCCACCCCGTTCCGTCCCGCGTCCGCGCCCGCCGCGGGCGGAGGCGAAGCCGGCCAGGAGTCGGGCGGCGACGGCGACATGGACGACGACGAGTTCGAGAACCAGATGTCGCTCGCCGCCATCGAGGCCGAACTGAAGCCGAAGGTCGTCGAGATCTTCGACAAGATTGCCGACGCCTCGAAGAAGCTGCGCAAGCTGCAGGAGCAGGACATCTCCAACCAGCTTCAGAACGAAACGCTCTCGCCCTCGCAGGAGCGCAAGTACAAGAAGCTCAAGGACGACATCATCGTCGAGGTGAAGTCGCTGCGGCTCAATCAGGCGCGCATCGATTCACTGGTCGAGCAGCTTTACGACATCAACAAGCGTCTCGTTTCGTTCGAAGGCCGCCTGCTGCGGCTCGGCGACAGCCACGGCGTCGCACGCGAGGATTTCCTGAAGAACTATCAGGGCTCCGAGCTTGATCCGCGCTGGCTCAACCGCGTCTCGAAGCTCTCCGCCAAGGGCTGGAAGAACTTCGTCCATCACGAGAAGGACCGCATCAAGGAGCTGCGCGGCGAGATCCAGCAACTCGCGGCGCTGACCGGGCTCGAGATCGGTGAATTCCGCAAGATCGTGCACAGCGTGCAGAAGGGCGAGCGCGAAGCGCGCCAGGCCAAGAAGGAAATGGTCGAGGCCAACCTGCGGCTCGTGATTTCGATTGCCAAGAAATACACCAATCGCGGCCTGCAATTCCTCGACCTGATCCAGGAAGGCAACATCGGTCTGATGAAGGCGGTCGATAAGTTCGAATACCGCCGCGGCTACAAGTTCTCGACCTACGCGACGTGGTGGATTCGTCAGGCGATCACGCGCTCGATCGCGGATCAGGCGCGCACCATCCGCATCCCGGTGCACATGATCGAGACGATCAACAAGATCGTGCGCACCTCGCGCCAGATGCTCAACGAGATCGGCCGCGAACCGACGCCGGAAGAGCTGGCCGAGAAGCTCGGCATGCCGCTGGAGAAGGTGCGCAAGGTTCTCAAGATCGCCAAGGAGCCGCTGTCGCTGGAAACCCCGGTGGGCGACGAGGAAGATTCGCACCTCGGCGATTTCATCGAGGACAAGAACGCGGTGCTGCCGATCGACGCCGCGATTCAGAGCAATCTTCGCGAAACCACGACGCGGGTGCTGGCCTCGCTGACGCCGCGCGAGGAACGCGTGCTGCGCATGCGCTTCGGCATCGGCATGAACACCGACCACACGCTGGAGGAAGTCGGCCAGCAGTTCTCGGTCACGCGTGAACGCATCCGCCAGATCGAAGCCAAGGCGCTGCGCAAGCTGAAGCACCCGTCGCGTTCGCGCAAGCTGCGGTCGTTCCTGGATAACTAGGTTTTCCAGTCAAGGTTGACTGCCATTGCCGGACTTGATCCGGCAATCCATCGAATAAAACGGCGGCCCGCAACGGCCGCCGTTTTCGTTTGAGCCGGCTGTCGTTCAGATGGAATTGGCCACTCGTCATGGCCGGGCATAGCCGTTCGAAGAACGGCGACGCTTCCGTTCGCCTGCGCCGGGTCAGTCGAGTAGATCCTCTTGTTTATGATTTCTGACCGCGTCGCAGGAACGTCGTCCGGCTGGCTTCTTCTTCTTGCAGTCTCATCTTGGCTCTCATCAGATCCTTCCAGCCGAGATACCCGACAAGTGTCTGGTCGGTACGCGAAACGACCGGCAGGTGCGCGACATTCGCTTCAGTCAGCCGGTCGGCGACGCTCTCGAGGTATTCGTCGGGATAGGCGATCTGGGGACGGCTGGATGACAGCAGATCGGCAAGACGTGTGTTCCGGTGCTTTCCCGCGCGCCGCAGGCGGATCACCAAAGGCGGATCGATGATGCCGAGCACCTTGCCCTGGCCGTCGACGATGGGAAAACTCGGATGCCGGCGCTCCGGAGCCATCAGGAAGCGCGCCGCCTCGTGCAAGGTCATGGAGGCCGGGACCGTCTCCACGTTGGTGGTCATCACATCGGACACCCGGCTGAGTGCAAACGGATCGATACGGTATTCGCGCGCAATATGATGGCCGCGCCGCGCGATCTTCTCGGTGAGGATCGAGCGCTTCATCAGCAGCACCGTCACCGTGTGAGCCGTCACGCAGGCCGCGATCAGCGGAACGAGGACGTGGGTATTTCCCGTCAACTCGATGGCAAAGAAGGTGGCGGTCAGCGGCGCGCGCATGGTGCCGCCCATGGTTGCGGCCATCGCGATCAGGGGCCAGAAACCGGGCGAGGCTTCGGGCAGAATGCCGGAGAGCACGGCCCCCATCGCCCCGCCCATGATCAAAAGCGGCGCGAGCACGCCGCCGGACGTCCCCGATCCCAGCGCGACGGCCCAGATGACCGCCTTGACGAGCAGGAGCACGATCGCGGCCTTCGCGATGGTTTGCCCCTCGAGCATGTGCGCGATGTTGTGGTAGCCGACGCCGAGAGCGTTCGGCTCGATCAGGCCGCCGATGCCGATGACGACGCCGCCGATCATCGGCCACCACATCCAGTGGATCGGCAGTTTGAGGAAGCCGTCCTCGCACGCGTAGACGAGTTGCGTGAGCGCGCTCGACAGCAGCGCGGCGGCGATGCCGATAATGATCCAGCCGCCAAGACCGAGCGCCGTGATGCTGGCTTCGCCATGGAACGGAAACAGCGGCGACGGCATATGCAGTGCCGTGCGCGCGACCTCCGCGATAATGGCGGCGATCGCGACAGGAATGAAACTTCTCGGGCTCCACTCGAACAGCAGCAGTTCGACGGCGAGCATGATCGCCGCGATCGGCGTGCCGAACACCGTGGTCATGCCGGCTGCGGCGCCCGCGACCAGCAACGTCTTGCGCTCGCTGTCGCTCACCGGCAGCGCCTGCGCGATCAGCGAGCCGATCGCGCCGCCGGTCATGATGATCGGGCCTTCCGCGCCGAACGGCCCGCCGCTGCCGATCGCGATCGCCGACGACAGCGGCTTCAGAACGGCCACCTTGGCGTCGAGCCGCGAACGGCCGAGCAGGATGGCCTCGATCGCCTCCGGAATGCCGTGGCCGCGAATTTTCTCGCTGCCGAACCGCGCCATCAGGCCGACGATGAGCGCGCCGGCGACGGGGATGAAAACCGTGGCAACGCCGAGATGCGCCGTCGTCAGATCCGCCTCCGCGAACGAAAAGCGCCTGAAATAGGCGATATTCGTCACAAGCCGGATCAGATCGAGCAGCGCGATGCCGGCCAGAACACTGGCGATGGCGACGACGGCGGCAACGGCTCCGATGACAAGCACGCGCGGATTGGTGGTGAAGTCGCCGAGGCGGCGGAGATCGTCATGGCGGGATGCCATCGCGGAGTCCTGTGTTGTCATGCTGAAGGCGCCGGTTTGGGCTGCCGGGCCATCGTATCGCATTACGATATAAATAAAGTCAAGCAATCCGTCGGGCAATATGGAAGAACAGCACGGGTTGAGAGGAGCAGGCGAATTGGCACGATCCAGATTGTCCCAGGCGGACTACACCGCGCTCGCCGAGTTTCGCTATCTCATCCGCTGCTTTCTGGAATTCAGCGAGGACGAAGCGAAACAGCACGGCCTGACGCCGCGGCATCATCAGGCGCTTCTTGTGATCAAGGGCTACAAGGGCGGACGCCCGATCACGGTCGGCGATCTGGCCGAACGATTGCGGCTTCGTCACAACACGGCGGTCGAGCTGGCCAATCGCCTGGCGGAAGGCGGTCTCGTCGAGCGCATCCAGGACGACACGGACCAGCGCCGCGTGCTGCTTTGTCTGACGGCTGCGGCGGAGCGCCATCTTGCCGAATTGTCCGGCGCGCATCTCGATGAACTGTCGCGGATCAAGCCGTTGCTGGAACAGGTTCTTCACCGCTATTCGTGAAGACTGGCGAGTCCGCCGTCGGCGCATGTTCGCGTAAGCGGGATCGCAAATATCAAGCCGTCACCCTGAGGTGCCATTGTGCAGCAATGGCCTCGAAGGGGGCGGCCCTTATCCATCATGTCATCCTTCGAGGCTCGCGGCCTGCTCCCTCTCCCGCTTGCGGGGGAGGGTTGGGGAGGGGGCATCTTTCAACGAATGAAGGATGCGCGGATCAAGTCCGCGCATGACGTGGTGCATGTCGTCACGCTGCGCCGATGGCCTCAATCCATCAGTTCGCCGGGCGGCGTGCGGGGATCGTAATCGCGCGGGCGGTTGGTCTCGATCACCTTCCAGAACGGCCAGATGAAGGCGGCGCCGGCGGCCAGCGGGCCGAGCACGCGCCAGTCGCGGATGACGAATAGCAGCACCACCGGCGTGCCGATGAAGAACAGCGCGGCGATGGCGCCCATCGCCATCATCACGTTGTGGCGGGTCTCGGAGACGCCGGCGCTGAAGCGGATGGTGCCTTGCGGCGCGGCGGCGAGGCGCGTGTGCAGCGCGCGGACGAAATCGCGATAGGGCGGCGTGCGGTCGTGGTCGACCTCGCCGGAGGGGCCGCCGTCGGTGACGGTGAGGAAGCGACCGTCGCGGAAATTGATGCGGCAGTTGTTGACGACAGCCTTGCCCGTGGTGCCGGAGGTCATGTTCACCGAGACGATGTCGGTCCAGAACTGCCGCCCCACCTCGCCCGCATCGTTACGCCAGATAATCGCGGACTGCCGCCCGGAGTCGAACAGCGTCACGCCATGGTTCGGATTGCGCCAGAAGAAGCGCTTGCCGTTCAGCAAGTAATACAGGTCATAGGCCGTCGAGGCCGTGGCAGGCGCGGGATCGGTCATGCGGGGAGATTAGCGGAATTTGGGGAGGCCGTCAGTGTGTCCACTTCTTTCTGCCTCTCTCTAATAATTTAGCGCTATCGGAGGACTTGCTGCGGGGCGCATGGTAACTCGTGATCAATATTGCAATGTGAATGGCCAGCGGCAATGTCGGTAACGAGAAACAACCACTACGTTCCGCAATGGTATCAGGAGGGATTTTTCGAGCCCAGTCGGAAGTCGCTTGCCTATATCGACATGAACCCGGACCAGAAAGTCCTCGCTGACGGGCGCGTGATCACTCAGAATGGCGCCTGGAATGACACGCCGACCTCGAAGGCGTTCGTTCAGAAGGATTTGTATTCGACCTTTTTCGGTACATCGGTCAATGATGAGATCGAACGCCACCTCTTCGGTGATGTCGATACAAGAGGCTCGCAGGCTGTTCGCGCCTTCATAGGCACAGACATGAGTGAATGGCACGACCATTTCCAAGACTTCTTCGAGTTTCTCGATATCCAGAAAATACGCACGCCGAAGGGCTTAGATTGGCTGAAAGCCCAATATCCCGCCCTCACGCAGAACGAGTTGATGCTTGAGATGCAGGGCATTCGTATGTTGCATTGCACGATCTGGGCAGGCGGCGTGCGCGAGATTGTCTCAGCAGAAGAGTCTGAGGTGAAGTTCATCACGAGCGACCATCCCGTAACGATTTATAACCACGCCGTTCCGCCCGCCGACGCCGCATGCGCTTACCCGCTCGATCCCGACATCGAGTTGCGGGGGTCGCAGACGCTTTACCCGATGGACCGCGACCACTGCCTCATCCTCACGAATCTTGAGTACGCCCAGAACCCGACCGTCGGTCCGCTGGAGAAGCGCACCTTCGCGCGTAAATACCGGCGAAGCCTGTCGCGCACCGATGCGTTCATCCGAAAGCGGAAGCTCGGCGCACGGGAGGTCACTCAAATAAACTTCATCATAAAGAAGCGGGCAAAGCGCTTCATCGGTGGCGGCCGTAAGGAATGGTTGCATCCGGAAAAGACTGTCACGGAGCCTTGGAGCGAGCTCGGGAAAACGCTTTTCCCTCCCAAGGGCGACCTGTTCCATTTCGGCGGCGAAATGTTCGTGAAGTACGAGAGCGGCCACGTCCACTATCAGGACGAGTTCGGCAGGACCGAGAAGCCGCGGAAGTTCTTAGTCAAGAAGCCGCCGGATAAGCCGTTGCGACCGGGCGACTACTGCGGATGCGGGCGCGGTAAGTCATTTAAGGAGTGCTGCCAGACCAAGCCAGAGGCGATACGCCCGGTTTGGAACGAAAAAAGCATCCGCGAGCGCAACCTGATGCTCCAAAACGCGATTGTGAATGTGCTGGAGCTCAAATCCAGAAAGGACTGGGTGCAGATTCGCCGCGCGCTGACTGACGAAAAGATCGCCAAAATATATAGTCTGTACGAAGGCCTATGGCCGCTCGAAACTGATTTGCTCGCGCTGCTGCCCAAGCCCGACGGTGAGGCTCGCGCCATCTACACTGGGTCTATCCATCCGTTCTCCATCACGGACTTTGCCTTGGCTGCTCCCCTGTACTTCGGCGAGTTGATCGTAGCGCACCCGTTTATCCACCCCGGAGTCATGAAAAAGGAAGTACGCCCGACCGAGGATCCGAAGTCGTATCGGCAGGAATTCTTGAAGACAATTATGTTCTTCCTAAACGTGATGCCGCTCGTCGACCTCGGCTTGGTCAACCTGATACCGGACCCTTGTGACTTCGACTTCCATCTCCGCGAGCAGATGATGAACATGGCGCGCGCCCGCGCCCCGCGGTTCGCCCCGAAAGACGACCAGCGCCTGATGAAGACGATGGAAAAGGACTATCAGCGCAGCATCATGCACGTCATGCCGCCCGACTCGATGCGCAGGAAGCTCCGGAAGATGAAGCCGGACATCAGCGAGGAGGACATTGAGGTGACCATGCGCGCGTTCGAGCGCATGAAAGAGCGCGATCCCCTAGCTGTGCTCCAGCAAGGTTCCCCGGAGGGCGGTAAGGGCAATGGCCAAATGACCGCGTATAAGCTCGCCCCCAATTTCGAGATAACGATGTACTTGGCCCAAGCGACTGGTGCCAGCATTGTAACAGACAGCCCTCACCGCTGGGCCGAAGTGCAGGGCGCGATTCGGAAGCGGTACAAAGCTGCGAGCCCTGGTCTCGCGCCTCTCGTGAACGATATCGAGCGCTCGAAGTTCGCCTTTCCGCAAAATGTCATGGACGTGGTCGACGCAGCTTGGAGCAAGAATAGCGCAGGCTACCCGGATTTGCTCCGAGACCTATTGAAGTACCTTTCTAACCTCGGAGAGCGCGGGCCGAAACCCAATCGCGAAGCTCAGTTTGTCAGCCGCTTCACCAAAACGCATGAGGCGGCTCAAGCCAGGTTTAAAAAGTCTGGCGTTCCCCTGAAGGAAGGACGGATCTCGTGCGTTTTCCCACCGGGGGGCATTCAGGATAATACGGTCAACCGCTTGCTTTTGATGTCGAGTTCGGAAAGGCATCTATCGAATGTCCCCATGGCGTTTTTCATCGAACCTGCCGATGAGCTATGGGTGGGTGCCAAAGGTCCACTTTAAGCGCAACTCAAAGCCATTGACATTCTTCGGGCTTGAGATTATATTCCTATTTATCCCGTCTCGATGAGAGGGGCGTTTCGCGATCGTCACGGTTCGCGGGGCGGGATGCGGTGGACGCGGCAGCGTCGGGCCGGAACGAGGGTCGCAGGGCGCAAGCCCGGAGGGCGAGCGCGCGCCTTGTACAAAGGGTGCGCTCAAGGGCCGGAGGCGCGTGAGGGACTTCAGTTCTGGTGAACGACCACGTTGCGCGATGCGAACCGGGGCGGAGATGTGCCCCATTGGCATCGCCTTTTGCGCGCCGGCCCAAGTCGTGTGGTCCTTCGAAATCCGGACTGCTCTTTCGCGTGGCCGACCGGCCCATGAAAGTACCGCGGAGACGACGGCGTCAGGTTTCGACCGTTGCCGGGGAGAGCACGAAGCAAGCCGATAAAACCACCGCGTGCGGAACGCCGGATGTATCCGGTGCTTTCGTGGTGACTACACTCGTG
>JAEWIX010000007.1 GCA_023386885.1 Pseudomonadota bacterium | reverse complement strand
GGGGCCTTGGGTCCTCCGCATTACGAAGCCCCCACCCGACCGGCTTCGCCGGTCGACCTCCCCCGCAAGCGGGAGAGGTGAAGAAAGAGACCGCGTGTCATGGCTACCTTCCACTTTGATCTTGTCTCTCCTGAAAAGCTCGCCTTCTCCGGCGAGGTCGATCAGGTCGACGTTCCCGGCATCGAAGGTGATTTCGGTGTGCTCGCCGGTCACGCGCCGGTCATCGCCGTGATCCGGCCGGGAATTCTCACGATCATCACCGGCTCGACCCGGCAGAAGGTCATCGTGCTCGGCGGCCTCGCGGAAGTGTCGGAGAGCGGTCTCACCGTGCTGGCCGATGTCGCCACGTCGATGGAAGAACTCGATCGCGCCGCGTTCGCGAGCCAGATCGAGGAGATGGAAGAGAAGTTGAAGAACGGCGAGCCCGGCCACGAGCTGGACCGCGAGATCGAGCGGCTCGATCACTTCAAGAGCATCCAGACCCAGCTCAATTCGACCGCGATGCACTAATACGTTCGGCGCCGATGCGATCGGCGCTGGCAACCGAACATTGATATCTGCCGGAGCATCGAGGGGGCGCGGGAAAGTCCGTCGTCCCCTTCATTGTCTTCAAAGTTTTCCTGCTTTGACGCGTTTTCTTCACGAAGCGGTTTCCACTTCGCTCGAAAACGCTAGTGCAAACCTCTCTTGCAAAAGTCGCGTTCGGCAGTCATGAGAGGGCGTTCGGAGGGATGGCCGAGTGGCTTAAGGCGCACGCTTGGAAAGCGTGTGTGCGGGAAACCGTACCGTGGGTTCGAATCCCACTCCCTCCGCCATCTGCCGTCGTGGTTTTCCGTTAGCAGTTTCGTCCCGCATGCTGTTCGCCAACAGCATCGCGCCTGACTGTGAGCAGTCGGGTGGACCGTTGTCGAGATCACCGGCAACGTCAAATCACTGCGCCGTTTTAGGTGTGCATTCCTTTGCCGGGGCGAGGCGGTTGCGCGCCGTCGGGATTCGCGCGGCACGTCGACGCCGGCTTGATCGAGAGCAATGCTCAAATCCTGGAATGTATCCAGGGCTACATTTCGAGAAGCTATGCTCGTGTTTGTACGGCTTCGACGTGGCGACATAGGACGAACACCCTTCCTTTGAATTTTGTATAACATATTGATATATATTGATTTATTACGACGGCTATGCAATTCGGATGATGTCGCACAGAAATGCCTTCTGCGGGTCGAAGAAAAATCTGGATACATAAATTGACTCTTGGATACACTCGGTCCAATCTTGCCCCAAACTAAAGTCGATATGGGGGAAGGCCGGTGGGATCCAGTTCAGGAGCGCGTGCGCCAAAACTGACGCAGACGACAGCGGTTCTCGCCATGAGCGCTGTCCTGATCATCCTCTTCTCGATTTTCCTCAAAGGTTTTCTGACGCTGGGCAACGCTTTCGCCCTGGCGCGCAACGTCTCCATCCTTGGCATCCTGGCGCTCGGAATGGCCGTGGTCGTGATCGGGCGCGGGCTCGATCTCTCGCAGGTCGCGTCCTTCGCGGCCTCGACCGCGATCGCGATTATCCTGATGAACTCCGGCTACACAACGCCGGTGGCATTGCTGATCGGATTCGTGATGGCGATCGGTATCGGCATCATGAACGGCTTTCTCATCTCGGTGATCGAAATGCCGGCGCTGCTGACCACGCTGGCATCGAGCCTGGCGGTGCTCGGCGTCGTCCGCACCGCCGCCGTGCAGCACTACGTGGTTTATCTGCAAAAGGGGCACGACGACTTTCTCCGACTCGGCGGCAACATCTGGGGCGGCGTTCCGATCTCGCTGCTGGTGTTCATCGCGACGGCGATCGTGGTCCACCTGTTTCTGTCGCGTACCGTGACCGGGCGCTTTGTCTACGCTCACGGCGACAATCCCGATGGAGCCCGGTTGACCGGCCTGCCGACCCGCCCCCTGACCATGGTCGAGTACGCGCTGTGCGCGGCGATCGGTTACGTGGGCGGTGTCGTGATGGTGGCGCAGACCGCACTGATGCATCTGCAGGTCGCGGAATCGACGCTGATCTTCGATGTCATCATGGTGGTGGTGTTGGGCGGCGTCAGTCTCGTCGGCGGCCGCGGCAACGTGATGAGCGTGATCGCCGGCACGCTGCTGATCGGCGTGCTGCTGAACGGCATGACCATCATGGATATGGACGTTCAAACACAGAACATCGTCAAGGGGATCGTGCTGCTGGTCGCTATCGTGCTCGATTCCCGCTTGCATCCGCGCGACGAGGAAACATCCAAGCAGGGCGATTGACGCGGACGGGCTTCGATTATCAACGACGACAAACAGTCCATTCGAAAACAGGGAGGCTACAAATGAAGACTTCAATTCGAGCAAGAATGCTCGCCGGCATCGGCGTCGCGGTCATGGTGGCCGCGACTGCGTTGGCAGCGACGGTGCCTGCGAACGCGGCGGGGCCACGCGAAAAATTGCGCGAAGGTTTTGACAAGGCGCTCAAAGGCAAGACGGTGGCCTGGTCGCCGGTATGGCTCGGCGTGCTGGAGTCCGAATGGACGCGCGTCATGAAAAGCCGCTTCGACGACTATGGAATCAAGCTGATCACGCGCGATCCCAATATGAAGTCCGATGTGCAGCTCCAGACCGTCAGCGACTACATCAACGAAAAGCCGGACGTCATCGTGGTGCAGAACCCGAATGTGACGCTGCTGGCGCGTGAACTGAAGCGCGCGATGGAAGCGGGCATCTATGTCGTCCAGGTCAACATGGCGTCGAATACCCTGACGGATGCTTACGTCGGCGTCGATGCGCAGGACCTGGGCCGCAAGATGGCTCGCGAGGTCATCAATCAGTGCGGCGGCGGCAAAGGCTCCGGTGAGATCGCGATCCTCGAAGGTGAGGCGACCGCCGCCTATTCGCTCGATATGAAGAACGGCGCGCTGGAGGTGTTCAAGACCGATCCGTCGATCAAGGTCGTGTCGTCGCAGCCAACGAGCTGGGACGCCAACAAGGCCGGCGACATCACCACGACGGTGCTGCAGCAGCACCCGAATCTGTGTGCGATCTTCAGCGTCTGGGGCCCGCAGACGGCGGGTGCCGCGCAGGCGATCAAGGCCGCCAACAGAGGCGACAAGGTGAAGGTGTTCGTCGCCAGCGACGGCCAGCCGGCAGATTGCGATCTGCTGGAGCAGGGCGCCTTCACCGCCAACCTGTCCTATCGCGCCGACGTGCAAGGGCAGACCATCGCCGATGCGGTGATCGCGCTACTGCAGAGCGGCGACAAGCCCGGCACCAAGCACATCGCCTATTACACGACGCCGGCGTGGGTGAAGTCGAAGGACGATCGCATGTACTGCTTCACCGTGCCGAAGGGTGCGAAGTAATCAGTCAAGGCTCGCGTCCTATAGCGTTTTGAGTAGGGCGGACGCCGGTTCGCAGTAACGCAGTCGCGTCGAAACAACGACCCGAAGTTCCTCGCCGCTTCTGAGCAGCGGTGAGGGACGGCGGCGCGGGTGAACTCGGCCCGCCCGCCTCCCGCCAATTTCCTCCAGCCTTCCGGCCGCGCGCGCCGGAACCGGATTTGCGTTGATGAAAAGCCTACAGCGATTCTGGCATCGAAATTCACCGCAGCTCTTTCTCGGCGAACTGCTTGAGAAGCGGTGGATGGAGCCGATCATTCCGTTCATGCTGACGATTGCGGTCTTCCTCGTCTTCGCGATCACCATTCCCAACTACCTGAGGCCGAGCAGCCTACAGGAGCTGATGCGGAACTTCGCTGAGCAGGGCATGATCGCGGTGGCGATGGCCTTCTCCATCCTGTCCGGCGGTCTGGATCTTTCGGTCGGCGCCGTGTTCGCGATGGCGAATTTCCTCGCCATCTATCTGTATCTCATTCTCGGGCTGCCGCTGCCGGTGACGATCGTGCTCGTCATCCTGTTCGGCGCGGCAATGGGCGCGATCAACGGCGGCCTGATCGCCTACGGCAAGACCCGCCCGTTCCTCACCACACTGGTCGTCCTGATTATCGTTCGCGCCGCCTACAACAAGGTGACCGTTGCCTTCACCAACGAACTGGCCAGCATCGACCTTGGCTCGGGTGTTTGGGATTTCATGGGATCGGGTCGGATTCTCGGCATCCCGGTCAACATGGCCGCGCTGATCGTGCTCGCGGTCAGCACGCATTTCTTTCTGACGCGGATGAAGCCCGGCGTGCACATCATGGCGGTCGGCTCCAGCCGGAAGGCCGCGCGTCACGCCGGCGTCAATGTCAAGCGCGTGCTGTTTTCGGCCTATGTGTATTCAGGGGCGATCGCCGCGCTAGCGGGCATCTTCTATGCGGCACGGCAGAACAGCTCGGGCACCGATACCGGCGTCGGTTGGGAAATCAATGCGCTGGCCGCAGTGGTGCTGGGCGGCATCAGTCTGGCGGGCGGGCGAGGAACCATCGCTCGCGCGGTGATGGGCGCCGCGATCATCTTCATGCTGATCAGCGGCATGGTGCGGCTCGGCCTGTCCGGCAACCTGACCACGGCCATCATCGGCATCATCCTGCTGGTCGCGGTCGGCTTCAACGTGAAGTGGGTGAAGAACAAGGGCAAGGTGCTGCAGAAAGTCTATGTGACGCCGAGCTGGGTCGATTTTACGCCGCCGCCGTCCATCGCGCGCGATAGCGGCACGCCGTTCGCCGAGAACGATCGCCTCAAGAATGCGGAAGCCATCGCGTTGAACAAGATCGAGGGCCCGGAAGACGTCATTCTCGATCGCAAGGACAATCTCTATACCGTCAACCGCAACGGCTCGATCATCCGCTTCCTCGCGCCCGACTACGAAGTGCGGGAAGAGTTCGCGCGCATTGGCGGACGTCCGCTCGGCCTCGCCTTCGACAAGGATCAGAATCTTCTGGTCTGCATCGCGGGAATGGGCGTCTATGGCATCCGGCCGGACCGCACCGTCTTCAAGGTGACCGACCGCACCACGCGGACGCGCACGCGTCTCAAGGACGACTCGCGGCTCTATCTCGCTGACGATCTCGACGTCGCGCCCGATGGCAAGATCTATTTCAGCGAGGCTTCCACCCGCTACGAACTCACCGACTGGGCGCTCGACGGCTTCGAGGGTCGCGGCAACGGGCGTCTGATCTGTCATGATCCAAGCACGGGTCTGACGAAGACGATCCTGAAGAACCTGACCTTCCCCAACGGCATCTGCATCTCGCATGATGGCCAGTCGGTGCTGTGGGCCAGCACCTGGTTGTGCCAGATCAACCGCTACTGGATCGCGGGGCCGAAGGCCGGCACCAGCGAACTGCTGATCGACAACCTTCCGGGCTATTGCGACAACATCAATCGGGCTTCCGACGGCAAATACTGGCTGGCCCTCGTTGGTTTGCGAACCCCGGTCTACGATCTGGCGATGCGTAATCCGAGCTTCCGCACCCGCATGGTCAAGCAGATTCCGCCGGACGAGTGGCTGTGCCCCGGCATCAACTACGGCTGCATTGTCAAGTTCGACGACAACGGTGTGGTGACGGAATCGCTGTGGGATCCGGGTGGTCATTCGCATCCGACCATCACCTCGGTGCGCGAGCACAAGGGTCATCTTTATATCGGCGGTCTCGAGAACAACCGCATCGGACGAATTCGCCTGCCGGACGCCGATCCGACATGGGAAGCGCATAAGTCCTATTGGGGAGGCGCCTGAGCATGTCCCTGCTTGGCGACATCATCGACCGCGTGCTGTTTCCGAACCGCGAGATCCACGTCATCCCCGTGCTCGACGGCGCGTTCTCTCCGAACCAGCGGCTCGATCAGGCACGTCAGCTCGGCGGCGACATCGAGCGGCCGAACGACATCGCGCCCGGTCCCGATGGCGCGCTGTATGTTTCGACCGAAAGCCGCATCCTGCGTTGCACGGGTGCTGAGTTCGATATGCGCGAGACGTTCGCGACGCTGGAGGGCGAGGTCGGCGGCCTTGCCTGGACGGCGGACGGGCGGCTGCTCGCTTGTGTCTCAGGTGAGGGGCTCGTCGCTTTGTCGTCGGCCGGTCAGATCGTCGGCCGGCTGGAGAGTGTCGATGGCGGCAAAATCGCCTGTCCGCTCTCGGTCGCCGTCGCACCGGATGGCGCGATCTATCTGACCGAAGGGTCGCGGCACAATCGGCCGGAGCAATGGCTGACGGATCTGATGCAGAACGGTGCGCCCTCGGGCCGCCTCATCGTCTGCGATGCATCGCTTGGCGGGGCCCGCGTTATTGCCGACAAACTCGCCTGGCCTTTGGGGTTGGCGGTATCGCACGATGGCAAGGAGGTGTGGGTCGCCGAATCCTGGAGCCATCGCCTCACGGCCTTCGTGCGGTCAGGCAGCAACGCGCGGGTGATCGTCAAGAACTACAGCGGCTATCCGGGGCGGCTCTCGCGTGATGCTTCCGGCGGCTACTGGATGGCGTTCTTCGGACTGCGCACCCAGTTGACTGAATTCGTGCTGCGCGAACGCGTGTTCTGCGAGGAAATGATGCGAACCGTGCCGCCCGATCTGTGGATCGGGCCGGCGCTGGATGGGAACGTCAATCCGCGCGAGCCGACCCAGATCGGACGCATCAAGAAACTCGGCATCCAGAAGCCGTGGGCGCCCGCGCGATCTTACGGGCTGGTTGCCCGATTGAACGACAGAGGCGAGGCGGTCGAGACGTTGCACAGCCGCGTCGACGGCATGACCCACGGCATTGTCGCCGTCCGGCCGGTGGGCGCGCGCGTGCTGGCCGTCGCCAAAGGCCGCAATTGTCTGGTCGAACTGCCGCTCGCCCGTGGCGGGAAGGAAGGATGAAGGCCATGCTCGCGGAAAACGGTCATTCGGCGCCGCTGCTTCGCATCGTCAAAGGCAGCAAGGTCTATGGCGGCCTGCATGCCATCGACGGAGTTGATTTCGAGCTGCGCCCCGGCGAGATTCATGCGCTGCTGGGCGAGAACGGTGCGGGAAAATCGACGCTGTGCAAGGCGATCGCCGGTGCGATCGAATTGACGTCCGGCGACTACCTGATCCGAGGGGAGAAGGTGTCGTTCGCTTCGCCGAAAGAAGCGCTCGAGGGCGGCGTGGCGATGGTCTATCAGGAGTCGAGCCTGGTGCCGTCGATGACCGTCGCGCAGAACCTCGAACTCGGCATGGAGAAATGGTTCACGGTCTACAGCAAGATCAACATTGCGGCGACGCAATCGCTGCAATCGATGAACTTCAACGTCGATCCGCTGGCGCTGGTCGAGAATCTCGGGACGGCCAAGCGGCAAATGGTGGAGATCGTCCGCGCCGTCCGGCACAATGCCGAGATATTCATCTTCGACGAACCGACGGCGTCGCTCACGCCGGAAGAGACGCAGCATCTGTTTCACCTGCTCAACACGCTGAAGGAACGCGGCGCTGGGATCATCTTCATCTCGCATGCGCTGGAAGAGGCGCTTGACGTTGCCGACCGCATCACCGTTTTGCGCGACGGCAAACTGGTGGCCACCGTTCCCGCCGAGGGCATGACGCGGGATGCGCTGGTACGCATGATGGTCGGCCGTGAGGAGACCGCGAACACCTATGCGACGCATGGTGCCGATCCGGATGCCGCAACCCCTCACGCCCAACGCGGCGAGAAGATGCTCTCGGTCGAGAACGTGACCATGGGCAGCATGGTGAAGAACATGTCGTTCTCGGTGTTCAACGGCGAGGTCGTCGGCATCTTCGGGCTGGTCGGCGCCGGTCGGTCCGAGGTCGCGCAGATCATCTTCGGCGCGCGCAAGCGCAACTTCCTGCGCGGCGGTATGATCTATCTCCGCGACAAGCCGATCCGCTATCGGGTGCCGCGGCAGGCAGTGCACGACGGCATCGCCTACATCACCGAGGATCGTAAAGTCGATGGCTTCTTCGAAACCATGACGGTGGATCAGAATATCTATCTCGGTTATCTGGCGTCGCCCCGGGTGAAGCGGTTTCTGTATTCGGTGCGCGAGATGAAGCAGGTCGCCGACCAGTGGATTTCCGCGCTGTCGATCTCGGCCTTGAAGCGAACGCTGAAGATCATCGAATATTCCGGCGGCAACCAGCAGAAGGTCGTGGTCGGCAAGTCGCTGGCGCAAGAGCCGACGGTGGTGATCTTCGACGAGCCGACGCGCGGCGTCGACGTCAGCGCCATTCCGCAGATTCATGCGGCGATCCGCAAGCTCGCCGGCGAAAGCAAGGCGGTGGTCGTGATTTCGTCGTATCTGCCGGAAATTCTCGCGATCTCGGATCGCATCCTGGTGGCCCGCGGCGGTCGCATCGTCGAGGAGATGGCGCGCGCCGATGCCACCGAAGACAAGATCATGTATGCGGCCATTCACTGATTCGATGGATCTTCGATGAGCGTCTTTCAGCAACCACCCCATCGCAAGGATCGGGATATCGGGGACGAGGATCAGGAGGACGGCCGCCTGATGAGCGAGCGGATCGCGACCGAGATTCGCAATGCCGTCCTCAGCGGCGAGATGCGGCCCGGCATGCGCATCCGCCAGGAACTGCTCGCCTCGCATTTCGGCGCCAGCCGCATTCCCGTGCGCGAGGCGTTGAAGCAGTTGGAGAACGAAGGACTGGTGGTGATGGCGCCGAACCGCGGCGCCTGGATTGCCGACGTCAACTCCGAGGAATCGATCGAGATCTACAGGATTCGCGAAGCGCTGGAGCCGCTCGCGATCGGCGAGAGCATTCCTTATCTCACCGATGCGGATATCGACACGCTGGAGCAACTCGTCCGCGAACTCGATCGCACCACCACGCTGGAAGGCTACATCAAGCTCGACCGCGAGTTTCACCTGCGCACCTATTCGCGGGCGCGCATGCCGCAGCTTCTGGCGATGGTGGAGCGATTCTGGAACAGCACGCAGCATTTCCGCCGCCAGTTCGTCAACGAAGCCTACGCCAAGGACGGTCTGCCGTTCTCAGATCCGCAGCATCTGCTGCTGATGGATGCGATCCGCGCGCGGGACGTCGAGGCCGCACAGGTTCTGGTTCGCCTGCATATCCGCAGGACGCGGGTTCTGATCCAGACCACGGAAGGCGGCACCGGAACGCCGCCGGTGTCGAGCCGTTCGCCGATGCCGCGCGGACGCGCGGGGACGGTTTATCGAGGAAGGACGCATGACTAGTTTTCGAAAGATCGGCGTGGTCGGGGCCGGCATGATGGGCTCCGAGATCGCCCTGATGTTCGCGCTTGCCGGCTATCCGACGTTGATCAGCGATCAGTCGCCGGAAGCTGCGCGGAGGGCGATCGATCGCCTTCATGGCGTGCTCGATCGGGGATTGCCGCGGCAGTTCTGGTCGGAGGAAGCCGCGAATACGGCACGCCGCCAACTGGCCGTTGCCGACAGCCTCGACGCCTATGCGGATCGCGATCTGGTGGTGGAGGCGGTGTTCGAGGACGAGGCGTTGAAGCGCGACGTGTTCAAGCGCCTGGACGCTGTTCTCGCGCCGGAGGCAGGGTTGGCGTCGAACACGTCCTCCATCTCCATCACCTCGCTCAGTGCCGCCGTGGCCGAGCCGCGCCGTGCGCGCTTCATCGGCACGCATTTCTTTTCGCCGGCATCGCGCATGAAACTGGTCGAGGTGATCCCGACCGTCGACACCGATCCCGCCTTCGTCGATGCGGTGATGGCGACGATGACGGCCATCGGCAAGACGCCGATCCGCGTCAAGGATGTCGTCGGCTTCGCCGTCAACCGGCTGCTGCATGCGCTGGTGATCGAATCGATCCGTCTGGTGGAGGAGGGCGTCTGCTCGCCCGCGGAGATCGACACCGCCTGCAAGCTCGGCCTCGGCCATCCGATTGGCCCGTTCGAACTGCTGGACAATACGCAGAACTCGCTGTCGCTCAGCGTCCACGAGATTCTGCATCAGGCTTACGGCGAGCGGTTTCTGCCGCGCCCGTTGCTGCGGCAGATGGTCGACGCCGGTTACAACGGCCGCAAGGCCGGTCGCGGATGGCATCGCTATGACAGCGACGGCAAGAGACGATGACATCGACGTCCGACCCGGTCACGCCTGTCGCGCTCTACGAAGACGCCGCGCAGCGGCTGCGTGATCGGCTTGGGCGATCGGCCGCCACGGCCATGCCGCCGACGCAGACAACGGCGCTCGATCTGTTCCTGGCGGCGCCGCACGAGGCCACGGCGGCGTATTACTTCGATGCGGTGCTGACCTACGGCGACATCGCGCGCCTGAGCGATCGTCTCGCCGGCCGGCTGGCGCAGGATGGAGTGGGGCGCGGCGATCGCGTCGCCGTTATTCTGCAGAACGTGCCGCAATTCCTGATCGTCACGGTCGCGATCTGGAAACTCGGCGCGATCGTGGTCAGTCTCAATCCGATGTATCGCACGCCGGAACTGGAGAAGCTGTTTCGGGATTGCGAACCGAAGGCGGTGATCTGCCACGACGATCAATGGACCACGGTTCATCCCGCCGCCGAACGTGCGTCGGCATCGATCTTCTGGACCAGTGCGCGCGAGTTTCAGACGCGCGACGACGCACGGGTTCTTCCGTCGACCGTTGCCGCGCCGGCCGAACGCGCGCTGGCAACCATCTTTGCGGATGGATCATTGGTCGCGCCACCGCGGCCCGAACTCGGCCCCGATGATATCGGCCTCTTGCTGTACACGTCCGGAACCACCGGCGTACCCAAGGGCGCGATGCTCACGCATCGCAATCTCGTGGCGAATGTTGAAATTTGCTGCGCGCATTTCGAGATATCCGCGCAGTCGCGAATCTTTGGCATCGCGCCGCTGTTCCATATCACCGGCTTCGAACTGCAACTCGTCGCAGCCTTCGCCAAAGCCGCCAGCGTCGTTCTGACCTATCGCTTCCAGCCGCAGGTAGCACTCGATGCGTTTCTGGAATGGCGACCGACATTCGTCGTCGGCGCCATCACCGCGTTCATCGCGCTGATGAACCAGCCGAACGCGGAAGGACGGCATTTCGACAGCTTCGCGCACATCTATTCCGGCGGCGCGCCGATCGCGCCATCGGTGGTGGAGGCTTTTGCGAAGCGGTTCGGTCGCGCCATCCATTCTTCCTACGGCATGACCGAACTGACTTCGGCCAGTCATCTTGCACCGAATGAGGGTCGCATTCCGATCGACCCTGAGTCGGGTGCGCTGTCGATCGGCAAGCCGACGCTGGAGGCCGACGTCATCGTGGTGGACGATGCGCGGCGGCCGCTGGGTCCCGGCGAGCACGGCGAGGTGGTGGTGCGGGGTCCGGGCGTGATGATCGGCTACTGGCGCAAGCCTGCGGAAACCGCCGAGGTGTTGACCGAGGGTTGGCTGCACAGCGGCGACGTCGGCTTCTTTGACGACGATGGCTGGTTCTATCTGGTGGACCGCAAGAAGGACATGATCTCGGCATCCGGCTTCAAGGTCTGGCCGCGCGAAGTGGAGGACGCGATCTATGCGTTCCCCGGTGTGCGGGAGGCCGCCGTCGTCGGCGCCGCCGATTCTTATCGCGGGGAGACGGTGGTCGCATTCGTGTCGGCGCAGCCCGGCGCGGTAATCGATGTTGCCGCGCTGTCGCGTTTTTGTCGCGAGCGGCTCGCGGCCTACAAATGTCCGGCGGAGTTTCGCGTGCTTGCGGATCTGCCGAAAACGGAATCCGGTAAGATCACGCGCAATACACTCAGGGACGGCTTGCGCAGCCGCTAGTGGAGGCATCGAGATGGACATCACGCAAAGCGAACGGAGCCAGGAACTGGCGGCGCGTCTTCAGCGCTTCATGGTGGAGCACATCTATCCGAACGAGCGCCGCTATTATCAGGAGGCGGAACGGCTCGGGCCGTGGGCGGTGCATCCGGTGGTCGAGGAACTGAAGCCGCGCGCGCAGCAGGCCGGCTTGTGGAATCTGTTTCTGCCGGCGCATGAAGAGGGCGGTCTGACCAATCTCGAATACGCGCCGCTGTGCGAGATCATGGGACGCTCGCATCTCGCGCCGGAAGTTTTCAATTGCAGCGCGCCGGATACCGGCAACATGGAGACCATCCTGCGCTACGGCACCGAAGCGCAGAAGGAGCGCTGGCTGAAGCCGCTTCTCGCCGGCGAAATTCGCTCGTCCTTCGCGATGACCGAGCCGGACGTCGCCTCGTCGGATGCCACCAACGTCGCCAGTTCAATCCGGCGCGACGGCGATGATTACGTCATCAACGGCCGCAAGTGGTACACCACCGGCGCCACCGATCCGCGCTGCAAGATCGTCATCTTCATGGGGCAGACCGACCCCGACAATCCGGACCGGCACAAGCGTCAGTCGATGATCCTGGTGCCGAAGAACACGCCCGGCGTCTCCGTGATCCGCTCGCTGCCGGTGCTCGGCTTCTATGGCGTGCCGGATCGTGCCTCCGAAGTGATCTTCGACAACGTGCGCGTGCCGGCCACCAACATGCTGCTGGGCGAGGGGCGCGGCTTCGAGATCGCGCAAGGCCGACTCGGGCCCGGCCGCATCCATCACTGCATGCGGCTGATCGGTCTGTCGGAGCGCGTGCTGGAGCGCATGTGCCGCCGCGCCATGAATCGCGTTGCCTTCGGCAAGCCGCTCGCCGAACAGACGGTGACATTGGAGCGGGTGGCGGAAGCGCGCATGAAGATCGAGCAGGCCCGCCTGCTCACGCTCAAGGCCGCCTACATGATGGACACGGTGGGCAACAAGGCGGCGCGGCAGGAGATCGCGATGATCAAGGTGGTCGCGCCGGTCATGGCGCAATCGATCGTCGACTGGGCGATCCAGGCGTTCGGCGGCGGCGGCACCAGCAACGATCACTTCCTCGCCGCGGCGCTTGCGACTACGCGGCTGTTGCGGCTGGCCGACGGGCCGGACGAGGTTCATCGCAACCAGATCGGAAAACTCGAACTGCGCCGCTGGCTGAATACCGATCCGGCGCGTACCGGCGGCAGCGGCGATCAGTTGTCGCCCGCCGAATCCGCGGCGTGGTCGGAGGGCGGGTTGTGGCCGCGCCCGAAGGACTTTCGTTGACGAATGAGCCTGCGGGATCGCGCCGGTGTGCGGATCAATCCGGGACGAACACCAGCAGCGCACCGTTGCTCGACGCCGGCGCCACGCATAACGCATCGCCGCTCCGCGTTCCCGCCGCGCCGATAACTTTCTCGGTCGCGGCGAGATCGCCGGTCGCCAGCACCAGACCCGCGCCGCCGCGTTCCGGCAATCCGGTCAGCGCCACGCCGGGATATCGTTTGGCCAATTGATCCCTGGTCAGGAAAACGAAATCGGCGCGCTCGCCGCCCGACGAAACGGCGACCGCGCCATCGGCGTCCGCGCGCACGGGGCGGTCGATCATCTTGCCGAGATGGGCGGCATCCTTCGCCGGCTCGGCGGTAACGATCAGCGCTTGCCGCAGCCGCTTTGCGCCATTGGCGTGCTTCATCAACTCCGGAATCCAGACGGTGTCGCGGGTCTTGTGCTGGCAGGCGAAGATGCGCAAGCCGCCCGGCGCTTCCTCGGTCGGCCATTGGAAAATCCGGAACTTGGCCGCCGAAAGGCTGCCGTCGGGCATCGTCACCGGGCGTTCGAAATCGGTCGGCCCGAGCGCGGCATAGCCGTTCGCGCGAATTTCCTCGGCGCCCGCCGCGGAATCGATCGCGGTGAAGGCGATCCGTTCCACGCCTTCGCCGCGGCGCGCGAGAAACTCGCGCATCGGAATGTTGTGTTCGGTCTCCTTCAGGACGCCGAGCAGTTCGATGTAATCCGGATCGAGCATGATGGTATAATTGCCCGACCCCATCTTCTCGCTGTGGGTGCCGCGCGGCGACAGCGTAAAGCCAAGCCGTTTCCAGTTCGCGGCGGCCTGATCGAGGTCCTTGACCGCGACGACCGCATGATCGATGCCAATGATATTTTTGAGCGCCACGGTTCTGTTTCTCCGGCATGAACTGACGTATGAAACTAGCTAGTACCGCAGATTTGAAATTCCTGCACCATCTGCAGCAGGTCCGCTCCCGGGAATTTCAAATCGAAAGCGGTACATATAGCGTGACGTTGCTGGTACCCTTGGTTTTCGAAGTCCGCGTCGGCGCTTGCTACAACCGATTCACGGACTTCGAAAACCGGGTACCAGTCGCTTGCGCGGCGACAAGCCCGCGCGCGATCATGGATGATGCGCGGTCGCGTTGCGGTGTCGGCGACGAAGGAATGATGATGCACAAGACAGATGTGAGTTGGCCTCCGTCGCTATGGGCCGCGATCACGCCATCCGGACCGGATCTGCCGGAGCTTGCGGGCGCGCATGAGGCCGATGTGGTCGTCATCGGGGCGGGTTTCACCGGCCTCTCGACGGCATTGCATTTGCGCGATGCCGGTGTCGACGTCGCGGTCGTCGAAGCTGCGGAGCCCGGCTGGGGTGCATCCGGACGCAACAACGGGCAGGTGATTCCGACGCTGTCGCGTCCCGATCCCGACGACATCGTCGCCAAACACGGCGCGGCGGGCGAGCGATTCGTCGCGCTGCTGCGCGACAGCGCGTCGACTTTGTTCAGCGTCGCGGCGCGCTACGGAATCGATGCCGAGCAGGAGCAGGCGGGCTGGGTGCAGCCGGTGCATTCGCCGGGCCGCATCAAGATCGCAGAGCGGCGGGTGCGGCAGTGGTCGAAATTCGGCGCGCCGGTCGAACTGCTGTCGCGCGATCAGACGCGCGAGATGCTCGGCTCCGATGCCTGGTTCGGAGGTTTCTGGAACAAGACCGGCGGCCACATCAATCCGCTGGCGCTGGCGCGCGGCCTTGCGCACGCAGCGCTCGCGCAAGGCGTGCGAATCTTCGCGCGCTCGCCGGCGACCGGTTTCGAACGCAAGGGCGAGCGCTGGGTGGTGAAGACGGCGAAGGGCGAGATCAAGGCCCGCGGCCTGATCCTCGCGACCAACGCCTATAGCGGCGAGTTCGAAAAATCGCTCGCGCCGAAGATCGCGCATGAAGTGATGCCGGTGCTGTCGTGGCAGATGGCGACGCAGCCGTTGTCCGACAATGTTCGCAAGACTGTTATACCCGGTCGGCAGGCGATGTCCGACACCCACGGCGAACTGTATTTCGCGCGTTACGACGCACGTAATCGTCTCGTCACCGGCGGCGCGGTGATTGGCCCCGGCAACAAGCCCGAACGGCTCAAGACAATCGTGGCGGAGCGCCTGCAGCGGCTGTGGCCGCAGATCGGGCCTGTCGCGTTCGATTATGTCTGGAATGGCTATGTCGGCATGACCAGCGATTTCCTGCCGCGGATTCATCGCCTCGGTCCCGATGCCTATGGCTGGACCGGCTGCAACGGCCGTGCCGTCGCACTGTCGATTGCGCTTGGCGGCGAACTGTCGAAGGCCGTGCGCGGCGTGCCGGAGGCCGAACTGGCGCTGCCGTTCACCGAGCCGGTGCCGATCGTCGGTCACGCGCTGCTGCGCCGGATCGCGCCGTTGATGCTGATGGTCTATCGGCGCCGCGACGCGCGCGAGATGACGTGACCGAAGCGGTTACGCGAAGACTGCGGCATCGCGCTTCCGGGTGAAATCGCCGCCCGGAATCGAATCGAGCAGCGCGCGCGTATAGGGATGCTGCGGGGCGCCGAACACCGCTGCCGCCGGTCCATGTTCGACGACCTCGCCGTCCTTCATCACCGCGACCAGATCGCAGATCTGTGCGGCGACCCGCAGATCATGCGTGATGAAGACGATCGACAGCCCGAGCCGCTCGCGCAGTTCGGCGAGCAGCTTCAGGACCTGCGCCTGCACCGACACGTCGAGCGCCGACACCGCTTCGTCGGCGATCAACACATCGGGGTGCAGCGCCAGCGCGCGCGCCAGCCCGATCCGCTGTCGTTGGCCGCCGGAAAATTCATGTGGCAACCGGTCGCCCGCGGCGGGGTCGAGCCCCACGAGTGCAAACAACTCTCGCGCGCGGGCGAGGGCTTCGGCGCGCGGCGTGCCGTGGACGATCGGCCCTTGCGCCACCAGTTCGGCGGCCGTGCGGCGCGGATTGAGCGACGCGAACGGATCCTGGAACACCATCTGGATGTGGCGCGTCTCGCGGCGCACGTCGTCGCGCGGCATCGTCGCCCAGTCCTTGCCGTCGAGCACGATCGATCCGCCGTCGGGATCGATCAGCCGCACGATGCAGCGCGCCAGCGTCGACTTGCCGGACCCGGATTCGCCGACGATGCCCAGCGTCGCGCCTTTCGGCAGGCTGAGCGAAACATTCTTCACGGCCGCCGTCACCCGCGCGCCGCGGCCGAGAAAGCCGCCGGTCCGATAGGTCTTCGAAACATCGCTGATGGTCAGTACCGGATCGGGGTTCAGTGTGCGCGGCGGCGGCGCCGTGAGCGGCGGAACGGCGGCGATGAGTTGTTGCGTATAGGGATGTTGCGGATGGTTCAGCACGGCGTCCGCGGTACCTTGTTCGACCACGACGCCGTGCTGCATGACGGCAACACGGTCCGCGATCTCCGCGACCACGCCGAAATCGTGGGTGATGAACAGCACGGCCGTTCTCTTGCGCTGCTGCAGGTCGCGGATCAGCTTGAGAATCTGCGCCTGCGTGGTGACGTCGAGGGCGGTGGTCGGCTCGTCCGCGATCAGGATTTTCGGATCGAGCGCCAGCGCCATCGCGATCATCGCGCGCTGGCGCTGCCCGCCGGACAATTCATGCGGATAGGCTTTCGCGGCAAGCGTCGGATCGGGAATGCGCACGTCGTCCAGCAGCGCGAGCACCCGCGCGTTGATGTCCGCGCGCGACAGGTCGGTGTGGATCGAGAACATCTCGCCGATCTGGTCGCCGATGGTGCGCAGCGGATTGAGTGCCGTCATCGGTTCCTGAAAGATCATCGCGATGCCGGCGCCGCGCACCTGCCGCATCTCGGCGGGAGAGGCGCTGGCGAGGTCACGCCCCTCGAACAGGATGCGGCCGCCATCGACGGCCACTTCGTCCGGCAGCAGTCGCATGATGGTATTGGCCATCACCGATTTTCCCGAACCGGATTCGCCGACGACGCACAGAATTTCGTTCGCCGCGATCGACAGCGAGACGTCGGAGAGCGCGCGCGTGCGGTCGGCACCGGTGGGCAGCCGCACGCTGAGGCGGTCGATTGTGAGGATCGCGTCGGCGGCGTCGGTCATCGGCTCTTCAGCCTCGGATTGAAGGCATCGTTCAGGCCCTGTCCCACCAGCGACACCGCCAGCACCGTGATCAGGATGGCGATGCCGGGAATGGCCGAGACGTACCACTGCACGCGCAGCACGTCGCGGCCGAGGCCGATCAGGTTGCCCCATGAGGCGACATTGGGATCGGACAGGCGGAGAAAGGCGAGCGCGCTTTCCAGCAAGATCGCCACCGCCATCACCACGCTGGCATAGACGATGACCGGCGGCAGCGCATTGGGCAAAATTTCCCGGAGCATGAGCTGCATGTCCCGCATGCCGAGCGTGCGCCCCGCCTGCACGAAGTCGCGATTGCGCAGCGACAGGAATTCGGCGCGTGTCAGCCGCGCCGGCGCGGGCCACGAGACCACGCCGACGGCGATGGTGACCGTGGTCAAGGTCGAGCCGAACACCGCGACCAGCACCAGCAGCAGCACGAAGTTCGGCAAGGTCTGGAATGCTTCCGTGATGCGCATCAGGATGGTGTCGGTCCGTCCGCCATAGAAGCCGGCAAAGGCGCCGATCAGAATGCCGATCGCCACTGCGATGGCCGTCGCCACGCCGCCGATCAAAAGCGAGATGCGCGCGCCGTAGAAAATCTGCGCGGCGATGTCGCGTCCGGAATTGTCGGTGCCGAGCAGAAATCGCGGATTGGAGAACGGCCAGATCAGCGGCCGCCCCGCCAGCGCCAGCGGATCGCGCGGATAGAACCAGCCCGCGCTGGCCGCCATGGCGATCACCACGAGCAGCAGCACCAGCCCGATGACGGCCGATGGACTACGGAAATAACGCCGGATCGCATCCATTCCCCTTAGCCCTCGGCACTAATTCGCGGATCGAGCCGCGCGTAGAGAATATCGACGACGAAATTGACGAGGATCACCAGCAGCGCCGAGACGAACACAATGCCGCACAGCGTGTTCAGGTCGCGCTGCACCACCGACTCATAAGCGAGACGGCCGAGGCCCGGCAGCGAGAACACGCTTTCGACAACGACGGAGCCGCCCAGCATGGTGCCGGCCTGCAGCCCGATCAGCGTCACCATCGGCAGCAGCGCGTTGCGCAGGACGTGGCGGGTGATGACGCGGGTTTCGTCGAGGCCCTTGGCGCGCGCCGTGCGCACGTAGTCGAGATTGAGCACTTCCAGCATCGAGGCGCGCATGATGCGCAGGTAGATCGCGAGGAAGATCAGCCCGAGCGTCAGGGTCGGCAACACCAGATGGCTTGCGATGTCGATGGTGCGCCAGATGCCGGTCTGCACCGCGCCGATATCCTCGAAGCCGCCGGCCGGCAGCCACTGCAGATAGATCGAGAACACCACGATCGCCATCAGCCCGAACCAGAACGACGGCGTTGCGTAAAACACTAGCCCGAGCGTTGAGATCAGCGTGTCGGGCCAGCGGTTGACACCACGCGCGGCGATCACGCCGAACAGCAGGCCGAAGAAGAAGGCGAACGACAGCGACGCCGTCATCAGCAGCACGGTCGGCGGCAGCCGTTCCAGAATCACGGTGGCCACCGGCTTGCCGTAGATCGAGGAGAAGCCGAGATCGAGCCGGACCAGCCGCCACAGATAGTTGCCGAGTTGCATCGGCACCGAGAGATCGAGGCCGTAGAACTCGCGCAGTTGCCGCGCGGTGGCGGCGTCGCCGCCACCCATCTGCGCCAGCATCGCGTCGACGGTGTCGCCCGGCGCGAATTGCAGCAGCAGGAAGACGCCGATCAGGATCAGGATCAATGTCGGGATCGAGGCGGCGAGACGCCGCCCCGCAAGGCTCAAGATGCGCATGGGTTGATCTTGACGGATATGGCCTCAGGCGGAAAGCCAAAGATCGTGCCAGCTCGTCGATCCCCAGCGCGGGGTGTTGGAGTGGTTGCGCGCCTTGGCGGTGATGACCGTGACGAAGATCTGCTCGATCGGCATCCAGACCGGCAGTTCGGTGTTCACCTGCTTGACGAACTCGGCATAGTCCGCCTTGCGCTTGACCGGATCGATTTCGGTGGCCGCGTCGTCGATAGTCTTGTCGACCTTCGGATCGGTCCAGCCCCACTGGTTGGTCCAGGGCGCGCCCTTCGGCTGTCCCGAGCGATACCACACCGTGGTCGAGATCGCGGGATCGTTGCGATATTGGTGCCAGCCGGTAGCGAGATCGAAGGCGTGATCGTTATAGACCTGCTTGAGGAAGCCGCCGCCATCGTTGCGGACGATCTCCACCTGAATGCCGACGTCGCCGAGCGATTGCTGCACGAAGGTCGACCACAGCGAAATGTCCTCGCCCCACGGCGCCGGAAGCAGGCGCAGCGAAAAGCGCGAGCCGCCCGCGCCGGCCTTGTATCCCGCCTCGTCGAGCAGGGCGATCGCCTTGGCCTTGTCGTAGGGATATTGCGGCGTGTTCGGTCCGGGATAGAAGTCGGTCGAGGTCGAGGGGATCGGCCCGGTGCCGAGCTTGGCGAAGTCGCCGAGGAAGTTCTCGATGAAGAACGGCACGTTGATGGCATGGGCGATGGCGCGCCGCACGCGAATGTCCGACAGTTCCTTGCGGCGGAAGTTGAACTCGATGGTGTTGGTTCGGGCGTTGCCCTCATTGCCCTTGGTGGTGACGATGAAACGCTTGTCCTTGCCGAGCCGTGCCATGTCGGAAATCGTCAGCCCGGAGAACGGGCTGTAGTCCAGTTCGCCGGCCTCGAGTTGCGCGGCGGCGGCGGCGCGGTCGGTGATCACCTTCCAGACGATGCGGTCGAGATAGGGTGCGTTCGGCCGCCAGTAGTCGGGATTGCGGTCGGCGATGATGTATTGCCCGCGCTCGTATTTGACGAACTTGAACGGGCCGGTGCCGATCGGCGCGAGATTGACCGGATTTTGCCGCACGTCGCCGCCGTTCTCATAGATGTGCTTCGGCGAGATGTAGCCGAGGTCGGGCAGGGCGCGCAGCAGCAGGTTGAGCGGCATCGGTCGCTCGTAGCGGAATACGGCGGTGAGCGGATCGGGCGTATCCACCGCGGTGAGGAACAGTTGCAGCGTCGAGCCGTAGTTCAGATATTTCTTCCACATCGCCATGGCGGTGAACGCTACGTCGGCCGAGGTGAACGGCTTGCCGTCGTGCCAGGTCACGCCCTTGCGCAGCTTGAAGGTGATGGTCTTGCCGTCGGGCGTGGCCTCCCAGCTTTCCGCCAGCACGCCGACCGGCTGGCCGCTGGCGTCGAGATCGACCAGGTTCTCCTGAATCTTGCCGCCGATGATGTAAACGCCGGTGGAGGCCTGCAGGCTGGGATTGAGCTGGCGCTGCTCGGCGCCGTAATGGACGTTGAAGACGCCGCCTTTTTTCGGCGTTTCCTGCGCGAAGGCCCGCATCGGGTTGGCGACATTCGCGGCGATGGCGGCCGATGTCAGAAGAACAGCACGACGATTGATTTCAAAACGAGTCAGATCCATAGGTCACTCCAGGCCGCAGCCACACCTCTCGCCGTTCGGTAACGAACCGGCGGTTCCACGCATGTTACGACAAACTACCCTTCAGAGTCATTTTTCTTCTATAAATCTTTCGTGCAATCGCCTGATCAGTAGGAATATTCCAAGAATTCACGGAAACGGCGTCGGAAATGCTCGCAATCGACGTATTGGCGAATATCCCAAAAAGTGCGCTCGATGTGATCATGGCGCGAGATCGCGGAGGTGCCGTTGCGCGGCCTTGATTTCACTACGTGGCAAAGCCTGTTCGCGACGCTGATCGGTCTGGCGCTGTTCATGCTCATCAGCATCGGCATTCGTTTGCTGATCATGTTCACGGTGCAGCAGCGCCGCGAACGCATGAACCGGCAGATCAACGAGCGCCTTCGCACGTTGATCGCGGCATATAAAACGCTGGGTGGCTCGTTCACGGGCAATCTGGCCGTCGACCCGACGCATCTGGGCGAGTTGCGAAAGCGCGGCGCGTCCGTCGGCAGTGAGGCGACCGAGAGGGATGGTGCGGGTGACGGCGACGCGGGATCGGACCGCAAGCGTCGCATCCGCGATGCGGTCGAGGCGGCCTTGTCGGACATCATCTTGCTCGGCACCGAGGAGCATGTCCGTCTGGCCGAGCGTGCCGTGCGCGAGTTGATCGCGGGCCGCCCGGTCCATACCGGCGAACTGGTGGTCTCGCTTCGGAGTTTCATTCGCGAGGCGCTCGATCTCGGTCCGATCCCGTCCGATCTTGCGATCCCGATGCAAGGTCCGGCGCGGCCTTCGAACAGTGGCGGTCGCGGTAAGGGCGAGGGCGGACGACAAGGCTCGGGTCGCGGCGGTGGAGGCGGTGGCATGGGTGGCGGCGGTGGCGGTCTTGGGATGGGC
>JAEWIX010000054.1 GCA_023386885.1 Pseudomonadota bacterium | reverse complement strand
CCGAGATGGTGATGCCGGGCGACAACATCGCGATGGAAGTGCACCTGATCGTGCCGATCGCGATGGAAGAAAAGCTGCGCTTCGCCATCCGCGAAGGCGGGCGTACCGTCGGCGCAGGCGTCGTCGCCAGCATCATCGAGTAAGATTGGAATTGCGAATAGCGAGTAGCGAATAACCATTCGCTATTCGCTGCTCACTACTCGCTTTTCGAAAGAGAGACACGGCAATGAACGGCCAGAATATTCGCATCCGTCTCAAGGCGTTCGACCATCGAATCCTCGATACGTCGACCCGTGAGATCGTGAATACGGCGAAGCGCACCGGCGCCCAGGTTCGCGGACCCATTCCGCTGCCGACGCGCATCGAGAAGTTCACCGTCAACCGTTCGCCGCACGTCGACAAGAAGAGCCGCGAACAGTTCGAAATGCGGACGCACAAGCGCCTGCTGGATATCGTCGATCCGACCCCGCAAACCGTCGATGCTTTGATGAAGCTCGATCTTGCCGCCGGTGTCGACGTCGAGATCAAGCTCTAGGGCTTTCGCCCTGAACGTCGGGCGCCGATCGTCGGATCGGAAGGCGCCCGGATCGAAGTTATCGAGGTCCCGTCCGCACTACGCGGACAGAAAGAACAGGATGCACGCCGATGCGCTCCGGAGTGATCGCACAAAAGGTCGGGATGACGCGGGTTTTCACGGAAGCCGGTGAACATATCCCTGTGACCGTGCTGAAGCTGGGCAATTGCCAGGTGCTTGGTCATCGTACCAGCGAGAAGAATGGTTACGTCGCGTTGCAGCTCGGATCGGGCGCGCGCAAGTCGGTCTACATGCCGAAGGCGGAGCGCGGCCAGTTCGCGGTTGCCAAGGTCGAGCCGAAGCGCAAGGTCGCCGAGTTCCGCGTGTCGGAAGACTCGCTGATCCCGGTCGGCGCCGAGATTCAGGCAGACCACTTCGTCGTCGGCCAGTTCGTCGACGTCACCGGCACTTCGGTCGGTAAGGGCTTCGCCGGCGGTATGAAGCGCTGGAATTTCGGCGGTCTTCGCGCCACGCACGGCGTGTCGGTGTCGCACCGTTCGATCGGTTCGACCGGCGGCCGTCAGGACCCCGGCAAGACCTTCAAGAACAAGAAGATGCCCGGCCACATGGGCGTCGATCGCATCACCACGCTGAACCTGCGTGTGGTGCAGACCGATGTCGAGCGCGGCCTCATCCTGGTCGAGGGCGCTGTCCCCGGCTCCAAGGGCGGCTGGATCGCGGTGCGCGACGCCGTCAAGAAGGCGTTGCCGAAGGATGCGCCCAAGCCCGGCAAGTTCAAGCTCGCTGGCGAGCAGGCGGCAGAAGCGCCGGCGGCCGCGACCGAAGAAAAGGGTGCGTGAGATGGAACTGAAAGTCACCACGCTCGAGGGCAAGGACGCCGGCTCCGTGCAGTTGTCCGACGCCATCTTCGGCCTCGATCCGCGCAAGGACCTGATCCAGCGTTGTATCAACTGGCAGCTCGCGAAGCGTCAGGCCGGCACCCACAAGACCAAGGGGCGCGCCGAAGTCTGGCGCACCGGCAAGAAGATGTACAAGCAGAAGGGCACCGGCGGCGCCCGTCACGGCTCGGCCCGCGTGCCGCAGTTCCGTGGTGGTGGCCGCGCGTTCGGTCCGGTCGTGCGCAGCCACGCGTTCGACCTGCCGAAGAAGGTGCGCGCGCTGGCGCTCAAGCATGCGCTGTCGGCCAAGGCCAAGGACGGCGGTTTGCTGGTTATCGATAACGCCGCGCTGGCAGCCGCCAAGACCAAGACGCTGGTCGGGCACTTCTCCGGTCTCGGGCTGAGCAACGCGCTGATCATCGACGGCGCCGAGCTGAATGCCGGTTTTGCGACCGCCGCGCGCAACATTCCGAACATCGACGTGCTGCCGATCCAGGGCATCAACGTCTACGACATCCTGCGCCGTCAGAAGCTGGTGCTGACCAAGGCGGCGGTTGATGCGCTGGAGGCGCGCTTCAAATGACAATCGATGCGAAGCATTACGACGTGATCGTCGCTCCGGTCATTACCGAAAAGGCGACGACGGCCTCCGAGCACAACAAGGTTGTGTTCAAGGTGGCGGGCAAGGCGACGAAGCCGCAGATCAAGGAAGCGGTCGAGAAGCTGTTCGACGTCAAGGTCAAGAGCGTGAATACGCTGGTGCGCAAGGGCAAGACGAAGGTCTTCCGCGGGCAGCTCGGGTCGCAGTCGGACTCCAAGCGCGCGGTCGTGACCCTCGAAGAGGGCCACCGCATCGACGTCACCACCGGGCTATAAGGCGGATACGACGATGGCACTGAAAAAATTCAATCCGACGACACCCGGCCAGCGTCAGCTGGTATTGGTCGATCGCTCGGCCCTGTACAAGGGCAAGCCGGTCAAGGCGCTGACCGAAGGCAAGTCCTCGGCTGGCGGCCGCAACAACACCGGTCGCATCACCGTGCGTTTCCGTGGCGGCGGTCACAAGCAGACCTATCGCCTGGTCGACTTCAAGCGCACCAAGGTCGATGTCGCGGCAACCGTGGAACGGCTCGAATACGATCCGAACCGCACGGCGTTCATCGCGCTGATCAAGTATGCCGATGGCGAGCAGGCCTATATCCTGGCGCCGCAGCGTCTGGCCGTGGGCGACACCGTGATCGCCGGCAACTACGTCGACGTGAAGCCGGGCAACGTCATGCCGCTCGGCAACATGCCGGTCGGCACCATCGTGCACAACATCGAGCTGAAGATCGGCAAGGGCGGGCAGATCGCGCGTTCGGCGGGCACTTATGCCCAGATCGTCGGCCGCGATCATGACTACGTCATTCTGCGCCTCAACTCGGGCGAGCAACGTCTGGTGCATGGCCGCTGCCGCGGTTCGATCGGTGCCGTGTCCAACCCGGACCACATGAACACCTCGATCGGCAAGGCTGGCCGTACGCGCTGGATGGGCCGTCGTCCGCACAACCGCGGTGTCGTCATGAACCCGATTGACCATCCGCACGGCGGCGGTGAAGGCCGCACCTCGGGCGGTCGTCACCCGGTCACCCCGTGGGGCAAGCCGACCAAGGGCAAGAAGACGCGGTCGAACAAGTCGACCAACAAGTTCATTCTCATCAGCCGCCACAAGCGGAAGAAGTAAGGATCGCCGGACATGGTTCGTTCAGTCTGGAAAGGCCCGTTCGTCGAGGGTTCGCTGCTCAAGAAAGCAGATGCCGCCCGCTCGTCCGGCCGTCACGACGTCATCAAGATCTGGAGCCGTCGCTCGACCATCCTGCCGCAGTTCGTCGGCCTGACCTTCGGCGTCTACAACGGACAGAAGTTCGTGCCGGTGTCGGTCAACGAGGAAATGGTCGGCCACAAGTTCGGTGAGTTCTCGCCGACCCGCACCTTCCACGGCCATGCGGGCGACAAGAAAGCCAAGAAGTAGGACGAAGCCATGAGCAAGCCCAAGCGCGAACGGAGCCTCCCGGATAACGAGGCCAAGGCGGTTGCCCGGATGCTGCGCGTCAGCCCGCAGAAGCTCAATCTGGTTGCGCAGATGATCCGCGGCCGGAAGGCATCTGCCGCGCTCGCCGACCTGCAGTTCTCGCGCAAGCGGATCGCGGTCGACGTCAAGAAGTGCCTGGAATCGGCGATCGCCAATGCCGAGAACAACCACGACCTCGAAGTGGACGACCTGATCGTCTCCGAGGCGCATGTCGGCAAGGGCATCGTGATGAAGCGTTTCGCGCCGCGCGGCCGTGGCCGTTCGGGCCGGATTTTCAAACCATTCGCGCAACTGACGATCGTGGTTCGTCAGGTTGAAGCGGAAGCAGCCGCTTAAAGCGCGCGGGAGAGAACGATGGGTCAAAAGATCAATCCGATCGGGCTTCGCCTGGGCATCAACCGGACCTGGGATTCCCGTTGGTATGCCGGCAAGAACGACTACGGCAAGCTGCTGCACGAGGACGTCAAGATTCGTGAACTGCTGCACAAGGAATTGAAGCAGGCTGCGGTCGCGCGCATCGTGATCGAGCGTCCGCACAAGAAGTGCCGCGTGACGATCCACTCGGCGCGTCCGGGCGTCGTGATCGGCAAGAAGGGCGCCGACATCGACAAGCTGCGCAAGAAGGTCGCCGACATCACCGCGTCGGACGTCGTTATCAACATCGTCGAAATCCGCAAGCCGGAGCTCGATGCGACGCTGGTGGCGGAATCGATCGCGCAGCAGCTCGAGCGCCGCGTTGCGTTCCGCCGCGCCATGAAGCGAGCCGTGCAGTCGGCGATGCGTCTCGGCGCCGAGGGCATCCGCATCAACTGCTCGGGCCGTCTCGGCGGTGCTGAAATCGCCCGCATGGAGTGGTATCGCGAAGGCCGCGTGCCGCTGCACACGCTGCGCGCCGATGTCGACTACGGCGTGGCGACGGCGTTCACCACGTTCGGCACCTGCGGCGTCAAGGTCTGGATCTTCAAGGGCGAAATCCTCGAGCACGATCCGATGGCCCAGGACAAGCGCATGGCCGAGGGCGACAATTCGCGCCCGCGCCGTGACGCTGCTTGATTTGAATTGGAAGGTTTGAGGGCGTAAGCCATGATGCAACCTAAGAAAACCAAGTTCCGCAAGGCGCATAAGGGCCGTATTCACGGCACCGCGTCTTCGGGCGCGACGCTTGCCTTCGGCCAGTTCGGCCTGAAGGCGATGGCGCCGGAGCGGATCACCGCGCGTCAGATCGAAGCCGCGCGTCGTGCGCTGACGCGCCACATGAAGCGCGCCGGCCGCGTCTGGATCCGGGTGTTCCCGGATCTGCCGGTGTCGTCGAAGCCGGCCGAAGTCCGCATGGGCTCCGGCAAGGGCTCGCCGGAATACTGGGTGGCGCGGGTCAAGCCGGGCCGCATCATGTTCGAGATCGACGGCGTCAACCAGCAGACCGCGCGCGAAGCGCTGACGCTGGCGGCTGCCAAGCTGCCGATCAAGACGCGCTTCGTTGCGCGCATCGCCGAGTGAGGGTGTCGTCATGGCCGAATTGAAAATCGATGATATTCGCGTGATGAGCGAAGATCAGATGAGCGATGCCATCGTCAATCTGAAGAAGGAGCGCTTCAATCTGCGCTTCCAGCGCGCCACGGGCCAGCTCGAGAACACCTCGCGGCTGCGCGAGGCCCGCCGCGATATCGCTCGTATCAAGACCGTCGCCGCGCAAAAGCGCGCCGCGAAGACGAAGTAAGGGACCGAAGATGCCGAAACGTACCTTGCAAGGCGTGGTCGTCAGCGACAAGCAAGCCAAGACCGTGGTGGTGCGGGTTGATCGCCGCTTCACGCACCCGATCTACAAGAAGACGATCCGCCGCTCCAAGAACTACCACGCGCACGACGAGAACAACGAGTTCAAGCCGGGCGACATGGTGTGGATCGAGGAGAGCAAGCCGATCTCCAAGCTCAAGCGCTGGACTGTGGTCCGGGGCGAGCAGAAGAAAACCGCCTAACGGCAACCGTTTCAGACGAACCCTCCGGCCGCCGAATGGGGCGGCCAGATTTGGTTCAGGACGCGCGACAAGCGCAGCAGAAAGAGGACGAGGTGCATCAATGATTCAGATGCAGACCAACCTCGACGTGGCCGACAATTCAGGCGCACGCCGTGTCATGTGCATCAAGGTGCTGGGTGGATCCAAGCGCCGTTATGCCTCCGTGGGCGACGTCATCGTCGTGTCGATCAAGGAAGCGATTCCGCGCGGCAAGGTGAAGAAGGGCGACGTCATGAAGGCGATCGTCGTTCGCGTCGCCAAGGACATCCGCCGCGCCGACGGTTCGGTGATCCGCTTCGACCGCAATGCGGCCGTGCTGATCAACAACCAGTCGGAGCCGATCGGCACCCGTATCTTCGGGCCGGTGCCGCGCGAGCTGCGCGCCAAGAACCACATGAAGATCATTTCGCTTGCGCCGGAGGTGTTGTGATGGCCGCCAAGATTCGCAAGGGTGACAAGGTCATCGTGCTGAACGGCCGCGACAAGGGCCGCACCGGCGAAGTGTTCGAGGTGCGTCCGACGGAGAACCGCGCGTTGGTGCGTGGCGTCAACATGGTGAAGCGTCACCAGAAGCAGACGCAGAACCAGGAAGGCGGCATCATCTCCAAGGAGAGCCCGATCCACCTGTCCAACATCGCGATCGTCGGCAAGGACGGCAAGCCGACCCGCGTGGGATTCAAGATTCAGGCAGACGGCACCAAGGTGCGTGTCGCCAAGCGTTCGGGAGCAGAGATCGATGGCTGAGACCGCTTACGTTCCGCGGCTTCGCGCGGAATACGACAAGAGCATTCGGGCCAAGCTGACCGAGCAGTTCGGTTACGCCAACGTCATGCAGGTGCCGCGGCTGGACAAGGTCGTGCTCAACATGGGCGTCGGCGAAGCCGTCAACGACCGCAAGAAGGCCGAGACCGCGGCGGGCGACCTGTCGCTGATCGCCGGCCAGAAGGCTGTCGTGACCTATTCGCGCGTTGCGATCGCGACCTTCAAGCTGCGCGAGAACCAGCCGATCGGCTGCAAGGTGACGCTGCGCAAGGCGCAGATGTACGATTTCATCGATCGTCTCATCAACGTCGCGCTGCCGCGCGTGCGCGACTTCCGCGGCCTGAACGCCAAGAGCTTCGACGGCCGCGGCAACTACTCGCTCGGCATTAAAGAGCACATCATTTTCCCCGAGATCGATTTCGACAAGGCCGGGGAGCCGATGGGCATGGACATCACGGTGTGCACCACGGCGCAGACCGACGACGAGGCGCGCGCCTTGTTGACCGCTTTCAATTTCCCGTTCCGGCAGTGAGACGCTGATCAGCCTCTCAAACGCGGATACCTAGGAGCCACGCATGGCGAAGAAGAGTTCAGTCGAGAAGAACAACCGTCGGAAGAAGATGTCGAAGAACGCGGCGCCCAAGCGCGCGCGTCTGAAGGCCATCATCGCCGACAAGACCAAGCCGATGGAGGAGCGGTTCGCCGCCACCCTGAAGCTGGCCGAAATGCCGCGCAACTCGTCGACGACCCGCATTCGCAACCGCTGCGAATTGACCGGCCGTTCGCGTTCGGTCTACCGGCTCAACAAGCTGAGCCGCATCGCGTTGCGCGAACTGGGCTCCAAGGGCCTGGTTCCGGGCCTCGTCAAGTCGAGCTGGTAAGGAGGCGCGAGCATGTCAACGCACGATCCGATCAGCGATCTCATCACCCGCATCCGCAACGCGCAGATGCGCTCCAAGTCCAAGGTTTCGACCCCGGGCTCGAAGATGCGCGCCAGCGTTCTCGAAGTGTTGAAGACCGAGGGCTATATCCGCGGTTACGCCAGCGTCGAACACGCCTCGGGCCGCAACGAGCTTGAGATCGAGCTGAAGTATTTCGACGGCGAGCCGGTCATCCGCGAGATCGAGCGGGTATCGAAGCCGGGCCGCCGGGTTTATGCGTCGGTGAAGAACCTGCCGCGCGTCAACAACGGCCTGGGCATCTCGGTTTTGTCGACGCCGAAGGGAATCATGGCTGACCACGAAGCGCGTGACGCGAACGTGGGCGGCGAAGTTCTCTTCACGGTGTTCTGAGGAAGGATTAGCCATGTCACGAGTTGGCAAGAAGCCCGTCGTGGTTCCGTCCGGGGTGACGGCAGCCGTCGAGGGCCAGACCGTCAAGATGAAGGGGCCGAAGGGCCAGCTTCAGTTCGTCGTGCACGACGACGTCGAGGTCAAGTTCGAGAACGGTTCGGTCACGGTCGCGCCGCGCTACGAGACCAAGCGGGCGCGTTCGCTGTACGGCACCGCGCGCGCCCAGGTTGCGAACCTGGTCGAGGGCGTCACCAAGGGTTTCGAGAAGAAGCTGGAAATCACCGGCGTCGGTTATCGCGCCGCGCTGCAGGGCAAGAGCCTGCAGCTCGCGCTCGGCTACAGCCACGATGTGGTGTATGCGATCCCGGAAGGCATCGCCATCACCGTGCCGAAGCCGACCGAGATTGTGATCGCCGGCAACGATTCGCAGCGCGTCGGTCAGGTTGCCGCCGAGATTCGCGGTTACCGTCCGCCTGAGCCCTATAAGGGCAAGGGCGTGCGCTACGCCGATGAATTCATCTTCCGCAAGGAAGGCAAGAAGAAGTAACGGAGCCGGTCATGTCGAAGATGAAAGTTACGAATGCCCGGCGTCAGCAGCGCGTAAGGCTCTCGCTGCGCCGTACTGCCAATGGCCGCCCGCGGCTGTCGGTTTTCCGCTCGTCGAAGCACATCTATGCCCAGGTCATCGACGACCAGAAGGGCGAGACGCTGGCGTCGGCCTCCTCGTTGGAGAAGGCGATGCGCGACGGCGGCAAGACTGGCGCCAACATCGATGCGGCTGCGGCGGTCGGCAAGCTGCTCGCCGAGCGCGCCGTCAAGAACGGCGTCAAGGAAGTTGTGTTCGATCGCGGCCGCTATCTCTATCACGGTCGCGTCAAGGCGCTGGCCGATGCGGCCCGCGAAAGCGGATTGAGCTTCTAAGTTTCAGTTGTTGAACGGACAGATGGATTGGGGTTCTCACCCCGCAAGGATTGGAAAACACCATGGCAGGTGAACGCGAACGCGGCGGACGCGAACGGAGCAGGGATCGCGAGGAGCGCGACAGCGAGTTCGTCGACAAGCTCGTCCACATCAACCGTGTGGCCAAGGTCGTCAAGGGCGGCAAGCGCTTCGGTTTCGCGGCGCTGGTCGTGATCGGCGATCAGAAGGGCCGGGTCGGGTTCGGCCACGGCAAGGCGCGCGAAGTGCCGGAGGCGATCCGCAAGGCGACCGAGTCCGCCAAGCGCAACCTTACGCGCGTCGCGCTCCGCGAAGGCCGCACGCTGCATCACGACATCGCCGGCCGTCATGGCGCCGGGCGCGTCTATCTGCGTGCCGCACCGGCCGGTACCGGCATCATCGCCGGCGGCCCGATGCGCGCGGTGTTCGAGACGCTCGGCATTCAGGACGTGGTGGCGAAGTCGATCGGCTCGTCGAACCCGTACAACATGATCCGTGCGACCTTCGACGCGCTGAAGCATCAGGATTCGCCGCGCTCGGTTGCCGCGCGCCGCAACATCAAGGTCTCGACCTTGCAGTCGCGCCGTATCGGTGGCGATGCCGAGGTGGTCGCGGAATAACGCGGATACGGATCGGAGCGGCGCAAGCGCGGCTCCGACCGGTCCCAGATTGAATTGACCGTTCTGGAGTGATGACGATGGCCAAGGCCACAAAGACGATCAAGGTCATGCAGACCGGCAGCGCGATCCGCCGTCAGCAGGTGCAGCGGCAGACGCTGGTCGGCCTCAAGCTCAACAAGATCGGCCGCGTTGCTGAATTGCAGGATACGCCTGAAGTTCGCGGCATGATCAACCGGGTGCACCACCTCGTTCGCGTGATTGACGACAAGTAGGAATTCGCCGTCAGGCCCGGCCTTGTGTCGGGTATCCACGTCTTGTCGGGTCAGCGGGCGCTGATGGAAAGACGGGATGATATGACGGAAACGATGAGGACAGGACGATGAAACTCACCGATATCGCCGACAATGCCGGTTCGCGCAAAAAGCGCATGCGCGTCGGCCGTGGCATCGGCTCCGGCAAGGGCAAGACCTCCGGCCGTGGCGGCAAGGGCCAGACCGCGCGTTCGGGCGTGCGCATCAAGGGCTTCGAGGGCGGCCAGATGCCGCTGCATCGTCGCCTGCCGAAGCGCGGCTTCCACAATATCTTCCGGCTCGACTTCGCGGAGGTCAATCTCGACCGCCTGCAAGCCGCGATCGATGCCAAGACGCTCGATGCCAAGGCCGTGATCAACGCCGAGGCGCTGGTCAAGGCGCGCGTCCTGCGCCGCGCCAAGGATGGCGTGCGGTTGCTCGGCCGTGGCGAGATCAAGGCGAAGCTGAACATCGAAGTTCACGGCGCGTCGAAGTCGGCGATCGAAGCCATCGAGAAGGCGGGCGGATCGGTGAAGATCCTGGCGCCGAAGAACGACGAGGGCGAAGCGGCGTAACATTCGCGTCATCGTCCGCCACGGACGAGCGATGCGGGATGCCGCTATGATAGACGTGAGACGATTGCCGAGCCCCGAGGAATGTCCGGCATCTGCTGAGTGCTCCGCTACGGCGGAGCATCACGGCGCAAGGGGCGCGGGAGAAAGCTGATCATGGTCTCTGCTGCTGAACAACTCGCCTCCAATCTCAATTTTTCCGCGCTGGCCAAGGCGGACGAACTCAAGAAGCGCATCTGGTTCACGCTGGGTGCGCTGCTGGTGTATCGGCTGGGCACCTACATTCCGCTGCCCGGCATCGATCCCGGCGTGTGGAGCCAGATCTTCCGCACGCAGGCGGGCGGCATCCTCGGCATGTTCAACATGTTCTCGGGGGGCGGCATCGATCGCATGGCGATCTTCGCGCTCAACATCATGCCGTACATCTCGGCATCGATCATCCTTCAGCTTCTGACCTCGGTGATGCCGTCGCTGGAAGCGCTCAAGAAGGAAGGCGAGGCGGGGCGCAAGATCATCAATCAATACACCCGCTATCTCACCGTGGTGCTCGCGGTGTTGCAGGCCTACGGCATCGCGGTCGGCTTGCAGGGCGCGGGCAACGTCGTCAGCCAGCCCGGCATGTTCTTCCTGATCTCGACGGCGCTGACGCTCACCGGCGGCACTATGTTCCTGATGTGGCTGGGCGAGCAGATCACCGCGCGCGGCATCGGCAACGGCATTTCGCTGATCATCATGGCCGGCATCGTCGCCGAACTTCCGTCGGCGCTGGCCAGCACTCTCGAACTCGGCCGGCAGGGCGCGCTGTCGACTGCGGTGATTCTCGCCATCCTGATCATGGCGGTGGCGGTGATCGCGATCATCGTGTTCGTCGAGCGGGCGCAGCGCCGGCTGCTGATCCAGTATCCGAAGCGTCAGGTCGGCAACAAGATGTTCGAGGGCCAGTCCTCGCATCTGCCGCTCAAGCTCAACACCTCGGGCGTGATTCCGCCGATCTTCGCCTCGTCGCTGCTGCTGTTGCCGACGACCGTCGCCAACTTCAACGCCGGCTCCGGGCCGGAGTGGTTGCAGTGGCTGAACACGAATCTCGGCCACGGCCGGCCGCTCTATCTCGTGCTCTATCTGGCGATGATCGTGTTCTTCACGTTCTTCTATACGGCCGTGGTGTTCAACCCGACCGAGACCGCGGACAACCTGAAGAAGCATGGCGGCTTCATTCCCGGCATTCGTCCCGGCGAGCGCACGGCCGAATACATCGACTACGTGCTGTCGCGCATTACCGTCGTCGGCGCGATCTATCTGGCTCTGGTCTGTCTCGTGCCGGAAATTCTCATTTCGTACGCCTCGGTTCCGTTCTACTTTGGCGGCACATCGTTGCTGATCGTGGTCAGCGTGACGATGGATACGGTGGCGCAGGTCCAGGGCTATCTGCTGGCGCACCAGTATGAGGGCTTGATACGGAAGTCGAAACTAAGGGGCCGACGTAAATGAGACTGATACTTCTCGGGCCGCCGGGGGCGGGCAAGGGAACACAAGCGCAGCATCTGGTTCAACGCCACGGTATCGTCCAGCTTTCCACCGGCGACATGCTGCGTGCCGCGGTGAAGGCCGGAACGCCGGTCGGTCTCAAGGCCAAGGACATCATGGCCAGCGGCGGGTTGGTGCCCGACGAGGTTGTCGTCGGCATCATCGCCGATCGCATCGAGGAGCCGGACGCCAAAGCCGGCTTTATTCTTGACGGATTCCCGCGCACGGTGCCGCAGGCCCAGGCGCTCGACAAGCTCCTGAAGTCGAAGGGACTGGCGCTCGACGCCGTCCTTGAACTGCGCGTCAACGAAGGCGCGCTGCTGCGCCGGGTCGAAACCCGCATCGCCGAGATGAAGGCGCGCGGCGAAGCCGTCCGCGCCGATGACACGCCGGAAGTGTTGTCGCAGCGGCTGGCCAACTATCGCGCCCAGACCGAGCCGCTGGTCGATTACTATGGCGAGAAGCGCAAGCTCGCGACCATCGACGGCATGAAGGCGATCGACGAGGTCACCGCCGACATCAAGCGGGTGCTCGACGCCCTGAACGAATCCGCGGCCAAGCCCGCCAAGGCGCGGCGCAAGCCGGCGGCCAAGAAGGCCAAGGCCCCGAACAAGACTCAGAAGAAGGCGAAGAAAGCCAAGGTCGCCAAGAAGGCAGTCAAGAAAGCGGTGAAAAAATCCGTCAAAAAGGCAGCCAAAAAGGCCGCTCCCAAGCGGTCGGGCGCCAAGAAGGTGAAGAAATCGGCCAAATCGGCCGGCAAGAAGGCCAAAACAGCCACCCGCAAGGGGGTTGCCAAAGCATCCCGCAAGGGTTCCAAGGCGAGTTCCCGGCCCGCGAAAAAGGTCACGAAAAAGCGAGCCAAAACCGCCAGGCGGTTGACGAAACGAGGATGAATCCTTTAATAAGCCCAGCATTCAGTCGGATTTTCAGACGATGCCGGGCCCCAAGGTGATTGAGGGGCGGGCGTCGTATTCGCGTTTGCGACCGCCTGCCGAAATAATCGAGAAACTGCCGGTTCAACATGGCCGGCGACAGGAGAGAGATCTGTGGCCCGTATCGCAGGTGTGAATATCCCGACCAACAAGCGCGTGCTGATCGCGCTGCAATACATTCACGGCATCGGCCAGAAGAACGCGGCCGATATCCTTGAGAAGGTGAAGATTCCGGTGGAGCGCCGGGTCAACCAGCTCACCGACGCGGAAGTGCTGCAGATCCGCGAAGTCATTGACCGCGACTATCTGGTCGAGGGTGACCTTCGCCGTGAGACCGGCATCAACATCAAGCGTCTGATGGACCTCGGCTGCTATCGCGGCCTGCGTCATCGTCGCGGTCTTCCGGTTCGCGGCCAGCGCACGCATACCAATGCGCGCACCCGCAAGGGTCCGGCCAAGGCAATCGCCGGCAAGAAGAAGTAACTAAGCGAATTGCGAATAGGCGGTAGCGAATAGGCCTCTGTTCGCTACGCGCATATCTGGTGGAGCCGCTGGAATCACGGCGGCGTTGAGATCGTAAAAAGGAACTGTAATGGCCAAAGAAGCTGCCCGCGTTCGCCGTCGTGAGCGCAAGAACATCGCGTCCGGCATCGCGCATGTGAATTCGTCGTTCAACAACACCACCATCACCATCACCGACGCGCAGGGCAACACCATTGCCTGGTCGTCGGCCGGCACGATGGGCTTCAAGGGCTCGCGCAAGTCGACGCCGTATGCGGCGCAGGTTGCGGCCGAAGACGTTTCGAAGAAGGCGCAGGAGCACGGCATGCGCACCCTCGAGGTCGAGGTTGCCGGACCGGGTTCGGGCCGTGAGTCGGCGCTGCGCGCATTGCAGGCGGCGGGCTTCACCGTCACCTCGATCCGTGACGTGACCACGATCCCGCACAACGGCTGCCGCCCGCGCAAGCGTCGCCGCGTCTAAGACTTAAGCTTTTGTCGCGGTCAGGCCACGGGCCGCGACGGCTGTTCGATCTACGTACGCGGGCCGATCCCCGCGACCTCCAACGCCAGTTGTTTTGATGGCAAAGCTGGCCTGTATGGGTGAAACAGTGACGATCCAGAAAAATTGGCAAGAATTGATCCGCCCCAACAAGCTCCAGGTGACGCCGGGCGCGGACGCAACCCGTTTCGCAACCGTTGTTGCCGAGCCGCTCGAGCGTGGCTTCGGACAGACGCTGGGCAATGCGCTCCGCCGCATCCTGCTGTCCTCGCTGCAAGGCGCGGCGGTGCAGTCGGTGCACATCGACGGCGTGCTGCACGAGTTCTCCTCGATCGCCGGCGTGCGTGAAGACGTCACCGACATCGTGCTGAACATCAAGGACATCTCGATCAAGATGCAGGGCGAAGGCCCGAAGCGCATGGTCGTGAAGAAGCAGGGTCCGGGCACCGTGACCGCGGGCGACATCCAGACCGTCGGCGACATCACCATCCTCAATCCGGAATTG